>NZ_LUUG01000044.1 GCF_001644035.1 Methylomonas methanica | reverse complement strand
TCAATCAATCAATCAATCAAAATTAATTTTGGCGCTGCTGTTGAGTTTGCCGGCGCTTAATGCCCAATCTGCGGTTCGATATAGCATTACCGATCTTGGGACGCTCGGTGGTTTGAGCAGTTCGGCGAAGGATATTAATGATCTCGGCCAAATTGTGGGGACTGCCGACACAGTTTCCGGAACCAGAAATGCTTTCATCTTCGGCAATGGCCAAATGACTGATTTAGGCCAGTTTGGGGGGCTATTTGTTGATCCCAGCTCGATTAATGACAGTGGGCAAATCACTGGATCTGTGTTTGGTTCAAACGGTACAAACCACGGATTTCTTTACTCAAACGGCCAATCGGTTGATATCGGTGTTGCTGACCATTGGGTTTCGGCCAACGGGATCAACAATCATGGTCACGTGGTGGGAACCGATCTTCAGTCGGGCGGTTTCCTGTATGCCAATGGCTCGTTCGTCAATCTGGGGATAGCAGCTAACTCCAGCTTTTTCGATATCAATGACAATCATCAAATTACCGGAAACATGGAGTTTGCCAATGGCGAATACCATGCATTTTCCTACGCCAATGGCCAAACGGTCGATCTTGGAACTCTGGGGGGTACCCAAAGCAACGGGGCAGACATCAACAATGTGGGCCAAATTGTTGGCAGTTCTTCGTTAGTTGGCGATGACTTCCCATACCGCGCGTTTTTGTGGGATAGCGGTGTGATGACGGGTTTGGGTACGCTTGGAGGGAATAGCAGCGACGCCTCGGCAATCAATGATAACGGCGAGATAGTCGGTTATTCGGGTACTTCGAATGGGGATCCACACGCCTTTTTTTATAGTAACGGCGTAATGACCGATTTGAATACGTTGATTGCGTTGGATTCGGGCTGGGTATTGCGGTTTGCCAATGGAATAAACAACAGCGGCCAAATCGTAGGTTCCGGCATTAACCGGGAAGGTTACTCGCGCGCATTTTTACTGACGCCGGTGGCGGCAGTGCCGGTGCCAGCGGCGGCTTGGCTGTTTGGTTCGGTGTTGGCAGGATTTGGTTGGACTACAAGTAAACGTAGGATCTCTAGTCGGTCGTAATTGCTAACTATCCGGCTCCCTTAGCCAAGTAGGTCAGGGTGCGCGCTAGCGTTCCCTGACAATTTTGCTTCGATTTGTCACGTAACCGCTATCGCGTCAACGTGACCTACAAAACTGTTCATGTTAAGTGACGCTAGGACGCCTAACTTTCGGCACAGTACCTGGCCGTGGCGGCTCAAGTTCCAAAGTAATTTTACGTCCAAGTAATGATACGCGCGATTTTGGGCAAGTCATTCCGACCGGACAATCGATGATTTGATAGCTGACTTGTTTCAGAAAATCAGCTCCGCGAAGCGCTTGGTCATTCCAGCCGTAATACATATTTAAATAAGCGCCCTTCCAACTGATAGCGATCGCCTTTAATTTCACCTTACCTGGTGCCGCTTGTCGCAAACAATCTAACCAGGATTCGAGTAAATGATTTTGGTAGGTTTGATTCATTTCAATCGGAGCCCACATAATCCCAGCGCCGGCTTCGTCACCGAATCTAGGTGCCCAAAGGTGCGCTAATTCCCAATCTTCGCTTAAGCCCAGTTCACCTCGTTGGAAGTAATCCGTACGACCTTGAAAGTTTTTCCGTTTGGCAAGAGCGGGTTTCAACCAGCCCACGATTTCAACGATATGGCCTTCGCTTTCGACGTTGCTAGAATATTTAGCAATACTGATTATTCCACCTGTCCTTGCAGTTTTACGTTCGGCATTCAGCAGATTTGGAGTGAATTCAATCATCTTTCCGTCCTTAGCGGATTTATGCCCGCTAAAAGTTCACTATGTTTCGCAATTTCAAAGCCATTGCACCCAGATCTCGGTATGCTTAACTTTAGCATGGTATCTATTTAGCCCGCATAGATAAGCGGTAGCGTAATCGTACGCATGAGGTTGGTCACATTCTCTCCGATTACGCTTTCGCTAATCGGAGCTACCTTTAGCCCCCAACCTAGCCAACAACTTCTCCAAAAACATCACCTTATCCTCCATATCCTTAAAGGCTTGGGTAAAGCGTAACTTGTCCGCGCCATCGAATTTATACACCTGCGACTGGCTTTGAATCATCAGGATCAACTCGCCGGTATCGATTTGCGGCGTGGCGGTAAAGACGATGCGGCCGCCGGTGGCGTGGGCTTCGATTTTGCGAATGCCCAGATGCGCGGCTTGTTGTTTTAGTTCGGTGATTGCGAACAAGGCTTTGACTTGATCCGGCAATAAACCGAAGCGGTCGATCATTTCGATTTTTAACTTGCGCAAATCGTTTTCTGTTTCGGCGCTGGCAATGCGTTTGTACAGCACCAAACGAGCGTGGATGTCCGGCAAGTAGTCTTCAGGGATCAGCGCGGCGATTTGCAAATCCACTTCCGGGCCGGTATCCAGCGGCGCGTCCAGTTCCGGTTGCTTGCCGGATTTTAAGGCTTTGACCGCGCGTTCCAGCAATTCGGTGTACATGGTGAAACCGATTTCCTGAATCTGCCCACTTTGTTCGTCGCCCAACAACTCGCCGGCGCCGCGGATTTCCATGTCGTGTGAGGACAGCATGAAGCCGGCGCCCAGTTCGCCGGAGGTCTCGAAAGCTTCCAGGCGTTTGATGGCGTCCTTGGTCATCAAGGATTTAGGCGGCACGATGCAGTAGGCATACGCGCGGTGATGCGAACGGCCGACCCGGCCGCGCAACTGGTGCAACTGGGCCAGGCCCAGCTTGTCGGCGCGGTTGATGACGATGGTGTTGGCGCTGGGGATATCGATGCCGCTTTCGATGATGGTGCTGGCAATCAGCAGATTGAAACGCTGGTGGTAAAAATCCAGCATGATTTGCTCCAGCTCGCGTTCTGCCATCTGGCCGTGGGCGATCTGAATCCGCGCTTCCGGCACCAGTTCGCTCAGCTCGCGCATCATTTTTTCCATGCTTTTCACGTCGTTGTGCAGGAAAAATACCTGGCCGCCACGTTTGATTTCCCGTTGGCAGGCTTCCTGCACTTGCGAGTCTATCCACTCGGTGACAAAAGTTTTGATGGCGTGGCGGTTGGGCGGCGGGGTGGCGATGATGGAAATATCGCGTAGGCCGGCCATAGCCATGTTCAAGGTGCGCGGGATTGGCGTCGCAGTTAAGGTCAACAAGTCCAGCTCGTGGCGCAGTTTTTTGAAATGCTCTTTTTGCGTGACGCCAAAGCGGTGTTCTTCGTCGATGACCACCAAGCCCAAGGCCTTGTAGCGCACTTCCTTGGATAACAGCTTGTGCGTACCAATGACAATATCGACTTTGCCGTCGGCCAAGTCGTCTGCAATGGCTTTTTGTTGTTTGGGCGTGACGAAGCGCGAGGTGACTTCGATACGTACCGGCCAGTCGGCGAAGCGGTCACGGAAGTTTTGATAATGCTGTTGTGCGAGCAGGGTGGTGGGTACTAGCACCGCGACTTGTTTGCCGCTTTGCACCGCCACAAAGGCCGCGCGCATCGCCACTTCGGTTTTGCCGAACCCGACGTCGCCGCAGACCACGCGGTCCATCGGTTGGGTGGCGGCCATGTCTTGCAGGATGGCTTCGATGGCGCTGAGCTGATCCGGGGTTTCCTCGAACGGGAAGGCGGCGGCAAAGGCGTTGTAGTCGCTGTTGTCGATATTAAAAGCAAAGCCTTCGCGGGCGGCGCGTTTGGCGTGGATGTCCAGCAATTCGGCGGCCACGTCGCGGGCGCGCTCCATGGCTTTTTTCTTGGCTTTGCTCCATTGGTCAGTGCCTAAACGATGCAGCGGGGCGTTTTCGGCGCTGACGCCGCTGTAACGACCGATCATGTGCAGTGAGGACACAGGCACATAAATCTTGTCGTGGTTGGCGTATTCCAGCATCAAAAACTCGGCGTCGATGCCGCCGACATTGAGAATCTGCAAACCCAGGTAGCGGCCGACGCCGTGTTCCTGATGCACCACCGGCGAACCGATACTTAGCTCGTCGAGATTGTTGAAAATGTTTTCCAGCGCTCGGGCCGCCGATTTTTGTCGGCGCCGGCGTTGTTGAACTTTTTCACCGCTGAGTTGGCTTTCGGTGATGATGGCGAGTTTTGTACTTTCAAGCCAAAGCCCGTGATCCATCGGCGCGACGACAATGCACGGCGTATGATCGGTTTGTAAGAATTCCGGCCAGCTTTGGACTTGTTTAGCGGCGAGTTTGACGCTTTTTAATTTGTCGATCAGGCCTTCACGGTGGCCGGCAGTTTCGGCGACGAACAGGATCTTGCCGTCGAAGCCTTCGATGAATTGGCGCAGACGTTGTGCCGGTTCTTTCAAACGGCTGTCGATAGCGACATCCGGCAGCAGTTTGCAGTCGAACGCGTTGGCGGTTTCTGCTTGGTTGTCCAGCACTACGCGACTAAAGCTATCGGTGTGTTGCTGGATTTCCTCGGCCGACAGAAACAAACGCGTCGGCGGCAACAAGGGCCGGTCGGTATCGTATTTGCGTTGCTGGTAACGTTCGTCGGCTTCGCTATAAAAACGCTGGGCGTTTTCCGCAAAGTGGGCTGGCAACACAAACAAGGCGGATTTCGGCAGATAGGCAAACAGCGATTCGGTGCGTTCCACGAATAAGGGCAAATAATATTCGATGCCAGCCGGGGCGATTTGTTTGGAAACGTCGAGGTATAGATTGTTCTTGGGTGAAGCGTCCGGGAATTGCTCGCGGAAGGCCTGGCGGAAGCGTTTGATGGCTTCGTCGGTAAATGGAAACTCGCGGGCCGGAAACAGTTCGACTTTTTGCATTTTGTCTTGCGACATTTGCGTGTCGGGGTCGAAACTGCGAATTGATTCCACATCGTCGTCGAATAGTTCGATGCGGTAGGGCTGCTTGGAACCCATGGGAAACAAATCCAAAATCGAGCCGCGCACCGCAAATTCGCCGTGTTGATAGACTTGCGACACGCATTGATAGCCCACCGCTTCCAGCTTGGCGCGGGTGACTTCCAGGCTCAGGGTGCCGCCGACTTCGATGGCAAAGCTATGCGCCAGAATATGCTCGCGTGGCGCCAGTCGGTGCATCAGCGTAGCCACTGACAGGATCAACGCGCCGCGTTTGGTGTCGGGCAGCAGTGCCAGGGTGCGTAAGCGTTCGGAAATAATCTCCGGCAGCGGCGAGAATACGTCGTACGGCAAGGTTTCCCAATCCGGAAAATGCAGAATCGGCAGGCTGTTGTCTAAGAAAAATGCCAGCTCATGTTCCAGACGTAGCGCGGTTTGGGTGTCCGGCGTCACAATGACCAGCAGGCGTTTTTCCTGGGTGATCGCTTGGGCCAGCGTCAGCGAGTCGCCGCAGCCGCTCAGGCCGCTCCAGAATACCGTGGTGGGTTGCTGCGGCAATGCAGCGGCGGGTATTAGCGGTAAGGACATTGTGTTGAAATCAGATTTTTGAAGCGCTTAATTATAACCAGTAAGGTCATGCTTGGACTAAGCATCCGCGCTTTGTCATTAGCCGGCGTTGGAAATACTGTTGGTGAGTATTTGCCGCAAATTCGCGGCCTAAAACCTATGTTCAGCTGTTTGGGATTTAAATGCTTAAATTTTTCTGCTGTAACTCGATTTCCTGCATGTAACGCTGGAGGTTGTTTTCGAACACTTGCGGGATGTGGGTGAATTTGCAGCCGATGCGATGTTGATAGGTTGTGGCGTTGGCTCGCACATTAGTCACGCTTTTAATGACAAAACCTACGTGTGCCCTGCTGCCATCGTGTAAATACAAGGCGCATTCGTCTATGACAGTATCGGGCACTAAAAAGTCGGCAATTTTAGTGTCGGGATTCAAAAACGAAAATCCGGAAATACTGATGTCGGCCAGGCTGAACACTTTGGTTTGCGTATCCACTTCACCGGCTTCATTTTCTAGGGTCAAATTGAGTTCGCAGGTGCTGTTTTTATGAGACAGAGGCACTTTGACGCGATAATACTGGCGGCGTTGCATCCAGAATATCGCGTCCGGAATAGGCATCGCAAACACCGGATGGCCGTCGCTTTGCGATTTTTTGATCGCTTTGCCGCGGAACGAAACTTTAATGCCTTCGTATTCGGTACGGAACAGCACTTTCGCTGAGCCTAGCAGCTGCTTATTCAGCAATTCCGTGGGTGCAACATCCAGCGTGATTAGATTGGCTTTTTGATCGAGATCGATAATGGTGGTCAAAAACGATTGGTTATGTTCGCCAAAGTGCGCGGAGATGATGCACTTCTTTTTTATCAGATCGCTTAAGTGACTAAAAATCATTTTGGCGCTTCTAACGAGATAGTCGGATTCTTTTTCCATTAAATTGCTAAATTTTGCGGATAGGTGAGAGCACTGCTGTAAAATACCGCAGATTATAGTGCATAGGAAAGGAGTTTTGATGGGTTGGTTGCTATTGTTCGCCGCGGGTTGCTCGGAAATCGTGTTTGCGATAAGTCTTAAATACAACGACGGGTTTTCCAAGCTATGGCCGAGCGTAGTGACCGGCGTATCGGGCGCTGGCAGTTTTTACCTGTTAATGCTGGCGATCAGAACCCTGCCTTTGGGTACGGCGTATGCGGTGTGGACCGGGATGGGTGCGGTCGGCGTCGCGATAATCGGGATTTTTCTGTTTAAGGAATCGGCGGACTGGTTCCGCTTGGCGTCGATTCTGTTAATCATTGTCGGCATCGTCGGTTTGAAGCTGACGCATGTGGAATAATGCTGCATTTGTTATCGCAATTGCCGTTGCAAGCGGCGGTTATCGAGCGCATTGGTAACGGTGATGATGTCGTCTTGATGGATGGCGCGGTGTGTGCCTCGCTGGCCGGGCATAGTGGTAATGCCTTGTTGCGGCAATTGTTGAGTCAGTCGTGTCGGATTTATGCATTGCAAGAGATGTTGCTTGTTCACGGTATTGATCAGCGGCACGTATTGGCCGGTGTGGAATCGGTCGATTACGCGGGCTTGGTCGAGCTGACCGTGCGGAATCCGGTGATTCATTCGTGGTGTTGATGGTCGACGGCGTTGCGTTGCCAACCAGTGACGATGGTTTTCTGCGCGATGCCGGGCAATGGAATCGCCGCGTGGCCGATGAATTGGCCCGGCTTGAATCCATCGAAATTAGCGACGCACATTGGGAAATCCTGCTGTACATTCGCGATTACTATCAACAATTCCAGCACTTGCCCAATGCCCGAATGTTTGTGGCGGCTATCCGCAAGAAGTTCGGGGAAGACAAGGGCAATAGCCGTTATCTGCAAAAGCTGTTTCCACAAGGGCCGTTGAAATACGCCTGTAAAATCGCCGGCTTGCCCAAGCCACCCACCTGTTTATAAAAATGTTTTCAAGAGAGTTTCATGAGTAACCCCCGTGTTGGATTTATCAGTTTAGGTTGCCCGAAAGCCCTGGTCGATAGCGAGCAGATTCTGACCAGGCTGCGCAGCGAAGGCTATCAGGTTTCGCCGAACTACAAGGATTCGGATTTGGTGATCGTCAATACCTGCGGCTTTATCGATGCGGCGGTTGAAGAGTCGCTGGACAGCATCGGTGAAGCGTTGGCGGAAAACGGTAAGGTGATCGTCACCGGTTGTCTCGGGGCGCGCCAGGATGAAATTTTGGCGCGTCATCCGCAGGTTTTAAAAATCACCGGCGCCCACGCGACTGACGAAGTGGTGTCTGCGGTGCACGAATACTTGCCGCCGGCGCATAACCCATTTACAGATTTAGTGCCGCCGCAAGGTATCAAACTAACACCCAAGCATTATGCTTATCTGAAAATCTCCGAGGGTTGTAATCACAGATGTACGTTTTGCATCATCCCGTCGATGCGTGGGGATTTGGTCAGCAGGCCCATTGATGATGTGATGTTGGAAGCCGAGCGGCTAGCCGATGCGGGTGTTAAGGAATTGCTGATCGTCTCGCAAGATACCAGCGCTTACGGTTTGGATTTGAAATACGAAAGCCGGCGCTGGCGCGGCCGGGAAGTACAGACCCGGTTTTACGATTTGGCCGAAGCATTGGGTGAGTTGGGTATCTGGGCGCGGATGCATTATGTCTATCCTTATCCGCATGTCGATGACGTCGTGCCGTTGATGGCGGAAGGCAAGATCCTGCCGTATCTGGATATTCCGTTTCAGCACGCCAATAGTCGAATTTTAAAGCTGATGAAAAGGCCGGCTGCGGCGGAGAATAATCTGGAGCGCATCCGCGCCTGGCGGAAGATTTGTCCCGATTTGACTATTCGCAGTACGTTTATCGTAGGATTTCCTGGAGAAACCGAGCAAGACTTTGCAGAGTTGCTGCAATTTTTAACGGAAGCGCAAATGGATAGGGTGGGCTGTTTTGCTTATTCGCCGGTGAAGGGAGCGGTAGCGAACGATTTGCCGGACGCTGTTCCGGAAGAAGTCAAGCAGGAACGTCTGGCGCGGTTTATGGAGCACCAAGCAGCTATCAGCGCCGAACGCTTACAACGCCGGGTTGGCCGAATCGAAACGGTTCTGGTAGACGAAGTGGTCGAGGAGGGGGCGGTCGCGCGCAGCAAAAGCGATGCACCTGAAATTGACGGCCAGGTGTTTATCGACGGCGCAAGCCATTTACAAGTCGGCGATTTCGTCGATGTGGAAATCGAGGAAGCCGACGAGTATGACTTGTGGGGTAAACTGATCTAACGAAAAAGCCGCTGGTTAGGCGGCTTTTTCAGTTCAATTTACAGCGGTGTTACGTTTTCCGCTTGTGGACCTTTTTGGCCGTTGGTCACTTCCATAGTGACTTTTTGGCCTTCTTTCAAGGTTTTGCGGCCGTTGCCGTTGATGGCGCTGAAATGTACGAATACATCTTTGCCGCCTTCTTGCTCAATGAAGCCGAAGCCTTTTTCATCATTGAACCATTTTACTTTGCCTTCTACTTGAACTGACATAAATCTCTCTTGCTAATAAAGTGCTATTCGCTGGTTTGTAACTAGGGTTGGTGAATAAAGCAGGTAGTGGAAAACAATGTTTGTTGATCCGATTGCAGACTTGAAAAGCGACAACGATACCGAGCTAAATCAACTCCATTATACATCGCAATCGGCGGGTATCCACAAAAACTAGCTAGATTTTGCGTGCTAAATGCTTGTGACAATAGTGTGTCAACGGTCATTGTTGGATGCTTATGTCAGGCTAACGCAGGTTGCGGGTGGCTATTGGCAGGCTAAGATATTGAAATAAAGTGGTTTTTTATGAGGCTTTTGTGGATGCTCGCTTGGCTTAAATCCGCTTTTGGGCGCTTGCAAATGCGAAATTGGTCGTCGCAAAAAACAAAAAAAATACTGGATTTTGCAATTGACCTATTGGGCAGGCCATGAAAAAAGACTGCCCAATAAAGCTTGTCGCGTCAAAAATAGCTGCCGTTAATCAGAAAATGGGTAGCAATACTACCGAAAAAACCGATCAAAATGACCGGCATCCATTTCAAGTGTGCGCTAAAGGAGTAAAGGCCTTTCATTTGGCCCATCAAGCCTACGCCTGCCGCGGAGCCGATTGCCAGTAAGCTGCCGCCGACGCCGGCGGTTAATGTCACTAACAACCATTGGCCTTGCGAGATGTCGGGATGCATGGTCAGTACCGCAAACATGATGGTACCGTTATCGATGAACGCCGACAGGATGCCGACTACAATGTTGGCGATGGTCGGGTCCATGCCCACGTACAATACATCCGAGGCCATGGTCAAATAACCGATGAAACTCAAGCCGCCGACGCTGATCATTACGCCGTAAAAAAACAGCAGGGTGTCCCATTCCAGCGTCGCAACACTTTTGAATACGTCGAATTTTTGGCTTGGTCTCGCGTCGGGAACCGCAACGTTAAATAATTTATACACGTGGGCGAAATCGCTAATTTTGCCGTTGTCTTTATCGGCGGTTTTTTGCAGATAAAAGCCCAGGAATTTTAGATAGGTCAGACCAGCCAGCATGCCCGCCGCCGGCGGCAGTTTCAACATGTTTTCGAAGCAGACCGCGGTAATAATCGTCAGTAAAAACAGCACGATCATAGTCAACGCGCCGCGTTTCATTTTTGGGGCTTTACCCACAGCCGCCGGTTGTTGTTTGGGTATCCAGAAATGCATGATTATCGCCGGCAGTGCGAAATTGACCACGGCAGGAATGAATAGCGAGTAGAAGTCTTTAAAGGGTACTACCCCGCTTTGCCATACCAGCAGCGTGGTGATGTCGCCGAACGGACTGAACGAACCGCCGGCATTGGTCGCGACTACTACGTTGATGCAAGCGAGTGTAACGAACTTGCGGTTTTCCTTGCCCATTGCCGCGATTACTGCCCCCATTAGCAAGGCCGTGGTCAAGTTGTTGCAAACCGAGGACATAAAGAACGACATGATGCCGGTAATCCAGAACAGCTTACGGTAGCTGAATCCTTTGCTGAGCAACCAAACCCGCAAATTATCAAAGACGCCGCGATCTTCCATCGCATTGAGATAGGCCATCGACACCATGATGAACAAAAACAATTCCGCATAGCCTTCCAGGCAGGCACGGAACGCGTGTCCGGCCTGTTCGCTCATGCCATTATTCACGTAAATGCCGGCGATAAAAGCCCAGATCAAGCTCGCCGCTAACACCATGGGTTTGGATTTGTTTAATTCGGTGACCTCTTCGGTCATCGCCAGCAGATAGGCTACCGCAAAAATGCCGATAGCCAGATAGCCGACCCAATGCTTAGTCAGATTAAGGGCTTGTGTTGCTTGTTCTGCGTCTGCCCAAGCTATCAGTGGTGAGCAGGCGAGTAAAATGAGTAGAAGGATGCGCGAAAACACGGGTGAACTCCTTTCAATAACTGGGTGCTGGACAGTCACGGTAGGGAGTGAGTTCCTCGACCGTGACTGCTTTTGCCGTGCCCGCTTAACTACGGGCTTGGCTATCACGATATTACAAAGCTTGTAACTTTACAGCGATTGTAGTTTAGCATTGCTAAAGTGCGGGGCGTCCGGCCAGGAATGCCCCTGTTTTAGATGCTTTTTGCTAGTCTACCGGGGATAGGCTTAAAGTCTGCCTATCTTTTTATCATTGGGCTTCGAGTAAATACGTCAGCCAGAGTGAGGACAGTTTTTCCTGTACCGTGTTTTGCCGCAGACGGGCAGCCAGATTTGGGAAATCCACATAGTCCAGCGCCTGATCCTGGTTGTAACAGGAGTACATAAAGCTCTCTTCGCCGCTTTCCGGATCCACGTGTTTGCATAAGCATTGGGCGCAGACGCCTTTCATCATGCATTGCATCGGCGAGTTGATTGAGCCGACCGCTTCGTGGCCTTCCTTCAAGTACGGTTTCAAGGCGGCAAAACGTGCTGCTTTTACGGCTGCCATCATCCGGTCGGAACCGATCACGATCAGGTGATCGACGTCTTGCAGAAGCAAGCTGGTTTCGCCCAATTTTCCGGTAGCATAGGACACCATGGCTTCGACGATATTACCGACGAAGGTTTTATCCTGTGGCCGGGTGACAGGAATAGCGTCGTTACCGGGTCTGTCATCGACGGCCCAAACGATCACGTCGGACGCTTCCTCGATTTCCGGCACCTTGAACAGGTCTTCGCTGTTACGGTAACCGGCGAAATACAGCACCTTGTTACCGGCATTGCGCATGGCTTTACCGATTGAGAACAGTACCGCGTTACCCAAACCGCCGCCCAGCAGCAAAACGGTTTTGCCGGTTGGAATTTCGGTTGGCGCACCCGTGACACCCATTAACACCAGCGGATCGCCCACTTTCCAGGTCGCGCACAAGCGGCTGGAACTGCCCATTTCCAAGGCAATCAAGGACACCAGGCCTTTCTCCTTGTCTACCCAGGCGCCGGTCAGTGCCAAGCCCTCGGCGGCCAATGTAGTACCTTCCACTACGGGAGCCAGTGACTCGTAGTTTTGCACGCGGTAAAACTGGCCTGGTTCGAAATGTTTCGCGGCAGCCGGTGCTTTGATGACCACTTCGATGATGGTTGGCGTCAGACGATTCACTTCAACGACATGCGCCAGGAAAGTCGCGTCCAGTTTGTTTTGCAAATCGCGTAACTGTGTATCGCGTTGCGGCTGTTGCGCAGCGTCCAAGCCAGCCAGTTCGTTGGCGAATAACTTAACAATGTACGGATAACCGTCTTTCGCGCTGGCCATCGCCTTCACCACGTTGCCGGCGTAAACCGGGTGGTTGTCGCCGTAAAACGTAATGTAACGACCGTTGCTGTGGTAAGAGGTAAACGGCGCCGGTTTGCCGACTTTGACTTGCGTTTCGTCAGTGCTTGCAACCAACTCTGCTTGGCCTTGCAACCATTCCGGCTCGTGGCGTTTGTAGAATTTGCGATCCATCACAAAGGTGCCGGGGTGTTCGGATTGATAGATGGTATTCGGTGCGGTGCCGGCGGCGATGAACAAGCCGCGCAGTTTCACTTCCACTTCATCGGTTTTGCGCCATTTGCCGTCTTCTTCGGCCAGTTTCTCAAAGCGTACGGCTTGCAAATGGCCGTATTGATCTTCTATGGCTTCCAGAGGGCTCATGCCTTCGGCCAGGTAAATACCTTCCGACAGCGCTTCGTGGATCTCTTCGTGATTCTGCCGATAAGCCGGTGAATCCTTGATGCCTTTACGATAGAACAGCGTCACGCCGCCCCATTGTTTCAGGAAAGGCAGAAAATTGGGCATTTCACCGGCGGCAGCGGCGCGTTCGCGCTCCTGCTCGATCACGCGGCCATGCGCCAAGAACTCTTCCAGAATTTCCAGTTCTTCGCCGTCGTACCGGCTGCGCACTGCTGCTTCACCGTACTTGGCGACTAATTTGTCGTAGCGATGCAAAATCTTGCTGACTTGCACGGGGTAGTAGGCCAGCAACTCGGTGGTGGTATCGATAGCGGTCAAGCCGCCACCGATGACGCCGGCGGGCAAGCGCACTTGCAAATTAGCCAGCGAGGATTCTTTCGCCGCACCGGTCAATTGCAGACCCATCAAAAAGTCGGACGCCTTGCGGATGCCGCGGATCAGGTTATTTTTCAGATCGATCACGGTGGGTTTGCCGGCGCCGCTGGCGATGGCGATATGATCGAAACCCATCTCCCAGGCTTCATCGATAGTGATGGTGCCGCCGAAACGCACGCCGCCGTAGCATTTGAATGCACTGCGACGCAGCAGGGTCAGGTAGATGACTTTCAAAAAGTTCTTATCCCAACGCACGGTAATGCCGTATTCGGCCACGCCGCCGAAGCCCAGCAGCACGCGCTTATCCAGGTCTTCGTACAGGCTTTGGAAGTCCATAATCGGCATCGGCAGGTTGTCGCGGTCGCCGGTCAGATGCAGGGGTAGCGGCTCGATTTTCAAGGCATCGATACCGACGACGCCAAAGCCTTCGTTCAACAGGTAGTGCGACAAGGTGTAACCGGCTGGACCCATGCCCGCCACCAGCACATTTTTGCCATTGTAAGGCAACGCGGTGGAGCGCTTGATGTTGAGTGGGTTCCAGCGCGTTAACAGGCTGTAAATTTCAAAACCCCAAGGCATGAACAGCACATCGGTCAGCACATTGGTTTCGATTTGCGGAATATTCACCGACTCGGTTTTTTGGTAAATACAACCGCGCATGCAGTCGTTGCATATCCGGTGGCCGGTGCCTGGGCACATCGGGTTGTCGATGATGATCATCGCCAGTGCGCCGATATTGTCGCCTTGGCGTTTGACCACATGCATCTCGGAGATTTTTTCTTCCAGCGGGCAACCCGTCATCAACGCGCTCAAATGATTGGTTTTGAACGTGCCGTCTTTTTTGTTCTTGATGCCTTTGGAGCAGGAGTCGTTATCGCGGTCGTGGCAGTAAATGCAATGATCGACTTCGTACAACACCTGGCGTTGTTTGAAGCGTTTGTCGGTCAAGGCAAAGCCATCGCGGCGGCGCTGATGGTGATCGTTGCACGCCCAAACATCAAAGCCGTTTGGTGACACGGTGTCGTGTTCGACCAGATTGTCCAGATTGGTTTTTTCCGGAACCTTGAAGCTCACCCATTTGGCGACATAGGCTTGCAATTCAGGATCTTGCTTGGCGGCAAAACTCCAGCGGCAGACGATGTCCAGCAAGCCGGCTACCAGCGCAGCGGGACTGTCGCAGCCGCTGAGTTGATCTTGCAGGTGGGCAACATCGGCATCGGTAATCTCTGCCTGTTGTGATAAGCGCCATAAATCGGCACCCAGCTGGCTCACGGCCAATTCCGGGTCGGCCTGGAATAAATCTTGTCTGTCGGTGGCCGTTAGCAGACCAGCCAATTGGCTGCGCAGTGCGGCAATATCCCAGCCTTCGATAGTTTGGCCTTTGAACAGCTTGCTTAAATTACCGACGATTTCGGTGCGATAAACAAATATCGCGTCGAATTCGCCACGAATAGTGCCGATTTGTTGGTCGCGGACATCGCTGACATTGAACAAACGCGCGACGAATGTCCCGACCAGCGGTGCCATCTTTACCAATAACTCGGAAATGTCCTCCGGCTTCATGCCTTCGCCGCCACAGGCGCGGTAAGCGGTAATTTCCGCAAACAAGGCTGCATCGTGTTGCTGTACCGACTGATCGAATACTGTCAACAAATCAGACAGACGTTTGGCATCGTATAAGTCTTTATATTCAAAGCCGGGGATGCCGAGGGTGAGTTGGGTAAGGTCGCGAGTATTAAGCTTTTGTGTCATCAAGTTATTCCGTGAGCGTTCGCTTGAAGTGATAAATGAAAATTCGGTTTAAGGCATGTCGTCGACGACGCTGTCCTTGGCGGGCGGCATCAGGTCGTCGCGGCTCAAGCCCAGGCTCAGAGCGAGTGAGCTGGCGATGTAAATTGACGAGTAGGTGCCTTTAACGACGCCGATCAGCATCGCAATGGCAAAGCCGTGGATGGTTTTGCCGCCGAGGAATGCCAGGGCCAAAAGTGTTAAAAATACGGTCAACGAGGTCAGAATGGTTCGGCTCAGGGTGTCGTTCAGTGCGGTGTTGACGATTTCGTTGATCGATTCCTTGATGCGGCTAGTGCGGACGGTTTCGCGAATCCGGTCGTAGACCACGATGGTGTCGTTGATGGAATAACCGATCAACGCCAAAATCGCCGATAACACGGTCATGTCAAATTCCCAGCCAAACACCGAGAAAAAGCCCATCGTAATGATGCTGTCGTGGAATAAAGCGGCGATGGCGCTCAACGATAATTTCCACTCAAAGCGAATGCTGACGTAGACCATGATGCCGACAAAGGCGAAGAACAGTGCCAGACCGCCATCGTTGACCAAGTCATCACCCACTTGCGGGCCGACGAATTCAACTCGGCGCAGCTCGCCCGGTTGGCTTTGGCTGCTATTGGCGACGCTTAGCACTTTTTCGCTAAGCTCTTTTTGGCTGATGTTTTCTACCGGCTTCAGCCGGATTAACACGTCGGCCGCGCTGCCGAAATGTTGCAGATTGGCATCGGCAAAGCCCTGTTGTTCCAGCGTGCTGCGCATCT
This sequence comes from Methylomonas methanica, assembly GCF_001644035.1. Lineage (GTDB taxonomy): Bacteria > Pseudomonadota > Gammaproteobacteria > Methylococcales > Methylomonadaceae > Methylomonas > Methylomonas methanica_A. Next base: position 159,754 of record NZ_LUUG01000044.1, on the reverse strand, counting down.
TGTCCAGATCCGCCGCTTGGTTGTAATGCAATTCGTAAAGGCTGCCGCCGGTAAAGTCTATGCCCAGATCCAGACCCTTGACGAAAAACGAAACAATGGAAATTAATAGCAGGGTGCCGGAAAAGTAAAAGGCCAGTTTTCTTTTGCTAAGAAAATCAATATGTGTAGCGGAAGTCATGCCAATGTTCCTGATAAATGGTAAGTGTTGCGTTCCGGTCGCGCTGAATCCAAGGTGTCAAATAGAAAGCTTGCGGACGATAAGGCGGAGAATTGTACTATTTTCTCCAGAAAGTAGGTGTAAAAAGCACGATCAGCGTGAATACTTCCAAGCGTCCCAATAGCATGGCGACAGAACAAATCCAGGTTTGAAAATCGCTGAGACTTTGGTAATTGCCGGCAGGTCCGACTTGATTCAATCCGGGGCCGGCATTATTGATGCAGGCGATAACCGCGCTAAGCGCAGAGATCGGGTCCAGGCCGGAAAAAATCAAGGAAAAGGTCAGCACCACGATGGAAATGAAGTACAGGAAAATAAACGCCAGGACCGCGAAAATGATTTTGTTGGCGATGGGGGTGTTGCCGATCCGAATTGGGTTGACCGCACGCGGATGCAGTAGGCTGAACATTTCCCGGCCGGCTTGTTTCCATAACAATAAAGTACGGAACATTTTGATGCCGCCGCCAGTAGAGCCGGTGCAGACGGTAATGCAGCTCAGATATAGCATCCACCACGGTACAAACGGCGGCCATTTGTCGAAATCCGCGCTCATGAAGCCGCAGTCGGTGGCTATCGATACCAGGTTGAAAGTCACATGGCGCAAGCTGGTAAAGAAATCCGGGTAGGTATCGAAATGCCATAGATAGCCGCTGCAAAGCAAAATGCTGCCGGCTACGACACCCAACATCGGTATTGCTTCCGGGTCCGATAGATAGGGTTTCAGGCTGCGATGATGCAGTACCGTGTAGTGCGTGGCGAAATTCATCGCCGCGATCAACATGAAAATAGTCAGTACCAATTCAATGGCTGGCGAATCATAAAAGCTGATGCTGGCGTCGTGCGTCGAAAATCCACCCAAGCCCAGCGTGGCAAAGGAGTGGCAAATGGCATCGAACCAACCCATGCCGGCCAAATTTAATGCCAGGATACAGGCTAACGTGGCACCGGCGTAGACCAGCCAGAGCAAGCGAGCGGTTTCGGCGATGCGCGGGGTGATCTTGCTGTCCTTAACCGGGCCGGCGATTTCAGCTTTGTACAGCTGCATCCCCCCGACGCCCAGCAAAGGCAGAATCGCCACGGCCAGGACGATGATTCCCAGTCCGCCTATCCAGTTCAGCTCGTGTCGCCAGAGGTTGAGTGACGGCGCCAAATTGTCCAGACCGACCAATACAGTGGCGCCGGTGGTGGTAAATCCGGAGACGCATTCGAAAAAAGCGTCCGTGAACGTCAGGCCGGGTATACCCCACATCAACGGCAGTGTGGCCGCTGAAGACATCAAGATCCAGAACGAGGCGACCAACAGATAGCCGTCCCGCGTTTTTACATCGCCGCGAAAGCGCATGGTTAAGCCGGATAGCAGGCTGCCGATACCAATATTCAATGACATGCCGTTCAAGAAGTGATCGACCATGCCATCCTCAAAATACAGCGAAGTGGCTATCGGTAGCGCGTAGGTGACGCCGAAGACCATTAAGATCAGGCCGAGTACAAACCCTAAAGTGCAAAAACGTTGCATAGTGCCCTGATTAAAACCGAAAAGGTTTTGCCGTGTTGTTATAGATCGCCGGTCTCGACGCGCTAAACAGCCGAGCGCGTCGCAGCCGGCAATTGTAACAAACAATCGCCGAAATGGGCCTGTCACATAAGCTTAAACAAAGCTTCATATTGTTGTCACAAAGCATCTCTAAGCTGGCCTCGTCATCAGGGATAAACGTGAAACGGAAAATCGACGATTTCCAACTGCTGCATGAAGGTCGCGGTCGACGCGTGCGGCAAACAACGAGGAGCAGACCATGAAGCTGATTTACTCAATTCATAAGTACGACGTGACCATGTTTACCTGGCTAAACGGCGTCGCCATTCATGCCTATCTAGTGCGCTTTTGCCGCATGATTTCCCGAACCGCCGACGGTTTTCTGTACGTCATTCTCGCGGCCTGGCTCTATTGGGATCAAGGGATCAACGATGCGTTGTTGCGGACCATGATCTTAGCGTTTTTGATCGAAAGACCGGTTTATACGCTGCTGAAAAAAGGCTTTAAGCGCAACCGCCCGCAGCAAGCGTTGCAGGATTTCAAAAGCGTGATTACGCCATCGGATCAATTCAGTTTTCCATCCGGACATACCTCAGCCGCATTTATGGTAGCGACCTTGCTGGGGTATTTCGCGCCGTCGCTGATGCCGGCGCTTTATGTTTGGGCCGCATTGGTGGGTTTTTCCAGAGTGGTTTTGGGCGTGCATTTTCCCACCGATACGCTGATGGGCGTTGTCTTGGGTGTTAGTACGGCAATTTTTAGTCTCGATTACATTTTATGATGAAAATTTTTTACGGTGTGCAAGGCACGGGCAATGGTCACATTACCCGTGCCAGAGTGATGGCGAAAGAACTATACGCGGCGGGTTTTGATGTCACCTTCCAATTTACCGGCCGGCCGGCGGATAAATACTTCGATATGGAGGTGTTTAACGGTTATCAAGTCAAAACCGGTTTGACCTTTAACACCCACAACGGTCAGGTCAGCTATGTGAAAACCGCTATGGAAGCCAGTCCGATCCGCTTTGTCAAAGACATCAACAGTCTGGATTTAAGCGCTTACGACTTAGTGATCAGCGATTTCGAGCCCGTTACCGCTTGGGCCGCGAAACGGCAAAAGAAAAAAGTGCTGGGTATCGGCCACCAATATGCGTTTAGACACAAAATTCCCCGCGCCGGTGGCGATCCGATTGCCGAGCAGGTAATGAAGTATTTCGCGCCGGCCGACATCGGCATTGGTTTGCACTGGCATCATTTCGGTCAGCCGATCTTGCCACCGATTATCGAAACCCCGGCGTTTCCGCAAAATAGCCAAGCCAATAAGATTGTGGTGTATTTGCCCTTCGAAGACCCGCAAGCGGTGGTTAAGCTGTTGTGTCCGTTCGAAAACTATGAATTTCATGTCTATGCGCCGGAGCCGGCGGTGTCGAAATATCCGCACATCGTTTGCAAGCAACTGTCCAGAACAGGCTTTCAGCGTGATTTGTACGATTGTGCCGGCATCATCAGTAATGCCGGGTTCGAATTGGCCAGCGAGTCCTTGCAGTTGGGCAAGAAGATTCTCGTCAAGCCTCTGCACGCGCAAATGGAGCAGATTTCAAACGCCGAGGCTTTAAAGCAACTGGGCTACGGTCACACGATGTTTGATCTGGATGACGCGGTGATCGAGGACTGGCTGCACAATCCGCATGCGGTGCATGTGACTTATCCCAATATCGCCAAAGTTATCGTGCAATGGCTCAAGGATGGCATGCCGGAGATGGACGCGGAATTCACCGAGCGGGTTTGGGAGTCGGTCCAGGTGTTGCCGATAAAATACTAAGCAGGCTTAATCCTTATCTTCGTCGGGTATCAGCCCTTTCAATTGTTGCGATAACAGCGTTTGTGCGCCGGTAGTCACGATTTCCTCGCCGGGCTGCAATCCGTCGGCCACGAAATAGCCTTGGCTAGTGTTGCTGTATTGCTTGAGCGCCCGGCGGCTGAAATGCTCCGTATCGGTTTTGACAAACACAAAAGCTTGGCCCAGATGCCAGACCAAGGCCGGTTGCGGGATAGTGATGCCAGTATTGGCTTGGCCGCCCTGCGGAATCCAGACGGTGATATGGGTGCCGAACGGCAGGCGGCAGTCTGAACATTTGAAGAAATAACGCGGGCCTTGCGACACCGGATCGACTTGTGGCGCTGCGGAAATTAACTCGGCGGGTAAAGCGGCCTGACGCTGGCCACGTTCATGAACATGAATAACATTGATGCCCGGATCGAGCCGGCTGTTGGCGGGCAGGGTAATTTGCAGTAACTGGGCGCGATGTTCCAGCAATTGCGCGGCGTTTTTATCCTGAGCTTTGGTAAACCAGCTGCTCAAGGTGTCGCCCCAGATTAGGCGGCTATTGGCGGCGATCAGTTGTTGCTGGTAGCTATTGGCGGCCAGATTGGCTTTGTCCGCCTGCCAGATCGCTTGCTGTTCCTGCAGGCGGCGGGTGGAAACGATGTCTTGTTGATGCAGGTCGCGGGTGCGATTCAAGTTTTGCGCCGCCTCGCTGTAGCGGGCTTGTGCGCTGTCTTGCTGGGCGCTGGCGGCCAGGAATTGCTGGCGGATGCTCAGTAGCGGTTCCGGATTGAGCACCGTACCGTAAGCGGCAATTTCGGGCGTTTGCCTAACCGCTACGAGTGTTTGGGTTTGAATGCCGGCCGACTTTTGAGCCGTCCGGTCCAAATGTAATGCATCGGGGTCGGCATTCGGGCTGGTCTGTTTGGTTTGGGCGGTGCTTGAGGGGGGGGCGTCGTCATCGTCCGCCAACGCGGCGGCCGGAATCAGATTAAGAACGCCCAGCCAGCCGGCGAGGAAAAGTGCTGTTCGCATGAATTTTATTGAATGAAGTTTGACGCCTTAATGGCCGGACTTAAGTTAGGTACTCTCCGCATGGCCCAAGATTATAAAGTTTGGGCTGGCGGGGGCTGTAATTTTTTGTTGTGTTAAAAAAATAGCCGGTTATCCTTTTGGATTACTGTTACGGCTTGAGGGAAATGCAAATGAGTGAAACACCTGAAAATTTGAAATATGCCGAAACCCATGAATGGGCCAAGCTGGAGGACGACAACCTGGTGCGCGTCGGTATCACCGACTTCGCGCAATCCGAATTGGGCGACATAGTGTTTATCGGCTTGCCCGATGTGGGCCGGGTCGTGAAAGCGGGAGAACAACTGGCAGTGGTGGAATCGGTGAAAACCGCATCCGATCTGTTCAGCCCGGTTAGCGGCAGTGTGGTCGAGGTCAACGAAGCGGTGACGGACGAGCCGGAGTTGGTGAATGACGGTGCGTATCAAACCTGGCTGTTTTCTATCAAAGCCGATAACCCAGCGGAACTGGAACAATTAATGGATGCCGATGCTTATCGGACCCTGATCGAGGAGTAGGACTAGCCAATGGCAAATCAAAATGCAAAGGGATTTAAGCGGCTGATCAATGCCTGTTTCTTTTCGGTTGCTGGCTTCAAAGCCACTTGGCAACATGAAGAGGCGTTTCGTCAGGAAGTAGCGTTGTTCGTGGTGACGACGCCGCTGGCAATCTGGCTGGGCCAATCCGACATCGAAAAAGTCCTGTTAATCGGCAGCGTGGTATTGGTGTTGCTGGTGGAGTTGTTGAATTCCGCAGTGGAAGCGGTAGTGGATAGAGTCGGTTTCGAACATCACGAACTATCCGGGCGGGCCAAGGACATAGGCTCGGCGGCGGTCATGTTGTCCTTGATTTGGGCCGGCGTGACTTGGGCGTTGATTTTGTTATAAGAGGTAAAGACGAAGAATAGCGGTTGATTTTGTCGCTTCCGTCTTGTGCCTGTTTCAAACATCCGTTACCTTAGGGCCGCTGAAATCGTTAAACAAGGATAATAATGAGTGCATTGATCTGTGGCTCCATGGCCTACGACACCATCATGGTGTTTCACGACAAATTTAAACATCACATCCTCCCAGAGAAAGTACATATGCTGAATGTGTCTTTCCTGGTGCCTGCCCTGCGCCGCGAATACGGCGGCTGTGCCGGTAACATCGCTTACAACATGAAATTATTGCAGGAAGAGCCAGCTATCATGGCTACCGTCGGCCACGATTTCGAACCCTACGCGCAATGGTTGAGCCAATGCGGCATCTCCAGTCGTTATATCAAGGTGCTGGACGATCATTACACCGGTCAGGCCTATATCACCACAGACGTAGACGACAACCAAATCACCGCGTTCCACCCTGGTGCGATGAGCTTTTCGCATTTAAACACTGTTCCGGCCGACTCTGGTATTACCATCGGCATCGTCTCGCCTGACGGTAAACAAGGCATGCAGGAGCATGCTCAACAGTTTGTCGATCAGGGCATTCCGTTTATTTTCGATCCAGGCCAAGGCATGCCAATGTTCGATGGCGACGAGTTGTTGGCGTTTCTGGAACTGGCCAATTACGCTACTTTCAACGATTACGAGTCGGAATTGATGCAACAACGAACCGGCTTGACGCTGGAGCAAATCGCCGAAAAAGTCGATGCCCTGATCATCACCTTGGGCGGCAACGGTTCCAAAGTCTATACCCGCGGCGAATGCATCGATATTCCGCCAGCCAAGCCCAAACAACTGCTGGACCCCACCGGCTGCGGCGACGCTTATCGTGCTGGTCTGCTGTACGGTTTGATCAACGATTACGATTGGGATGTTACCGGTCGGATTGCTTCACTGCTGGGCGCGATCAAAATCGAACACAACGGCACCCAGAACCATACCTTCACGATGGCGGAATTCAAAAAACGCTATCAGGATACGTTTGGTTCGACATTTTGAGTTTGACTAAAACCCGGGAACTGCTGGCTTTGATGGCCCGCTTGCGCGACCCGGAAAAGGGTTGCGCCTGGGACGTCAAGCAGGATTTTCATAGCCTGATCCCCTATACCATCGAAGAAGCTTACGAGGTGGCCGACGCCATCGAACGAAACGACTTCGAGGATTTGCGCGGCGAATTGGGCGACCTGTTGCTGCAAGTGGTGTTTCACTCGCGGATTGCCGAAGAACGCGGCTTGTTCGACTTTGAGCAGGTGGCGGCGGCAATCAGCGAGAAACTGGTGAGTCGGCATCCGCATGTGTTTGCCGATGTCAAATTCGATACCGATGAGCAACGCCAACAAGCCTGGGACGCAGCCAAAGCGCAAGAACGCCGCCTGAAACAGCCGGCACAGCAAACAGAAAGCGTGTTGGCCGGCGTCGCGCAAAGCCTGCCGGCCCTGGTGCAATGCGAAAAAATTCAAAATCGCGCCGCCAGCCACGGCTTCGATTGGCCGGATACCGAGCCGGTGTTCGAAAAAGTGCGGGAGGAATTGCACGAAGTGCACGAAGCCTGGCAATCCGGCGATCAGGCCCATATTCACGAGGAGGTCGGCGATCTGTTGCTGGTGGCGGTCAATCTGGCCCGGCATTTAAAAGTCAATCCGGAAATAGCCCTGCGCGAAGCCACTAAAAAATTCACCCGCCGGTTTAATTACATCGAAAAACAGGTGGAAGCCTCCGGCCGCGAGTTGCGCGATTGCGAACTGGCGGAACTGGACGGCCTGTGGAACGAAGCCAAACGTCACTTAAAGCAATTGCAGAAAAATGGCTAATTCGCGCAAGGGTGGCTTAAAACCCTCAAGTTACAAAGCGTGCTATTTGAGTGTGCTTTTCAGCATCTGGGTATATAGCCCAAGCGCAACGGCCGAATTATTGGGGACAATCTCCGATGAAACCGCGCCGGTTACCAAGTCGCTCGAACCCAAAACCGGCAAAAACGACGACCGGAAAATTATCTATCGAGTCATTTGCTCGCCTGACGATCAAGACTTGCCCGACTGCGACCGGTCAGCCGTTGACGACGGAAACGAAACCGCCGCATTGCCGATGCCCGATTTGCCCCCGGATAGCGCGGATCTGGCAGAACAATCCGCGCAAACTGACGCCGCGAAAGTGACTGTGGAGGAAAAGCCGCAGAAGTCCACGCATAAAAAAGCAGCCAAGCCCAGTAAGTCCGCAAAAAAGACTGCCACAAAAAAGATGGCAGCCAAAAAGTCGGATAGCAAGAAAAAGTCGCGCAAATAGAGTTTAGAGGTCCCTTTTAAGCAGACACGGACGGCCAAATTGGCAAAGCCCCTGGCTTGACTTGGGCGCTAGCGGAACTGCCGGCCGGGTTTATGGTCGAGTAGATCTAAACTTTTCAAGAGGCATCCCCATGAAGCTCCCCTGCATCCCCGCCATTCCCGCTTCCGAAATCACGCCACGCGAGCTGTTTTACCAGCGCCGGCATTTTATGCAGTTGGCATTGGGCGGCTCTGCCGCGTTGCTGGCGGGAACTGCTGTTGGTGGGGAAAAACTGGCAAGCAGTCTATCCGAAGCTTACGGCTTGACCGATAAACTGACACCTCTGGAAGACGTCAGCCAATACAATAATTTCTACGAATTCGATACCAGCAAGGAAGGTCCGGCCAAAATGGCCGGCCGCCTGAAAACTCGGCCGTGGACGGTCAGCGTGGAAGGTGAAGTCCGTAAACCCAAACAATTTGCCATAGAAGATTTACTGAAGCTGGCGCCGATGCAGGAGCGCATCTACCGTCTGCGGTGCGTGGAAGCGTGGTCGATGGTGATTCCCTGGCTAGGTTATCCCTTGGCGGAGCTGCTGAAACAAGTTGAGCCGACCAGTGAGGCCCGTTATGTGGAGTTCGTCAGTCTGCACGACCCTGAACAACTACCCGGTCAGCGTCGCGCCGTGCTGGAATGGCCGTATCGGGAAGGTCTGCGCATCGACGAAGCCATGCATCCCTTGGCTCTGCTGAGCTTTGGCTTATACGGCGAAGTCTTACCCAATCAAAACGGCGCGCCCGTACGCATCGTCGTGCCGTGGAAATACGGCTTCAAAAGCGCCAAATCCATCGTCAAGATTCGCTTGCTCAAGCAGCAGCCGACGAGCAGCTGGATGCACGCCGGTCCCAGCGAATACGGTTTTTATGCCAACGTCAATCCGGAAGTCGATCACCCGCGTTGGAGCCAGGCCAAGGAGCGCCGCTTGGGCGAGTTTCTAAAACGTCCGACCTTGCCGTTCAACGGCTACGCTGAGCAAGTCGCCGGCTTGTATGCCGGGATGGATTTGACTAAGAACTTTTGAAAAATGAATTGGAAAACGCTTGAAGATACTCACCTGCGCCATCTAAAAGCGCTGGTATTTTTGCTGGCCTTGCTACCTTTGGCGCTATTGCTGACGGCGGCCTGGCAAGACAATTTGGGCGCTAACCCCATCGAAAAAATCACCCATAACACCGGTTATTGGACGCTGACGTTTTTGCTGATCAGTCTCGGTGTCACGCCGTTGCGGCAACTGAGCGGCGCAAGCTGGTTGGTTCGGCTTAGACGTATGCTGGGATTGTTCGCCTTCTTCTACGCTTGTCTGCACTTCCTGACTTATCTGGTTTTAGACCAGTTTTTCGATTGGTCGGCTATAGCCAAGGACATTCTGAAGCGCCCTTACATTACCGTGGGTTTTGCGGCGTTTGTGCTGCTGATCCCGCTGGCCGTAACCTCCACCAACGCGATGCAACGCCGACTCGGCGGCAAAAATTGGAAACGCTTGCACCGTTTGGTCTACCTGATCGCCACTGCCGGCGTGGTGCATTTTGCCTGGCTGGTAAAAAAAGATTTAAGCCGGCCTTTGCTGTTTGCCGGGATACTGGCTTTGCTACTTGTCTTGCGCTGGATTAATAAGCTTAAAGTTGCTCGCTTAAGTCGGTCATATTCGACGGTTTAAGCTAGGCTTATAGCTTTTACGATTTGCAAAGGGATGCTCAGTTGCAAATAATCAGACCAAATGTAATAGATTTCGAAGCCTCCGGTTTTGGCTTCGATAGTTATCCCATTGAAGTGGGTGTGGTATTGGGTAACGGGCAAAAATATTGCGCGCTGATCAAACCTGCCAGTGACTGGACGTTTTGGGACGCGCAGGCCGAACGGGTGCATGGCCTTAGTCGAGAGACCTTAATCAGTTATGGAAAGCCCATCGCCCTGGTAGTCAGCGAATTGAATGATTTTTTAGCGGGCAAAACTGTGTATAGCGACGGCTGGGTGGTCGATAAACCGTGGTTATTGCGCTTGTTTTTTCGGTGCGGCGTACAGCCGGGTTTTTATCTCAGCGCGCTGGAAATGATATTGAAAGAAGCGCAAATGGATATCTGGAGCCAAACCAAGCGGCAAGTGATTCAGGATTTGGCCTTGATGCGCCACCGTGCCAGTACCGATGCCTTAATAATTCAGGAAACCTATGCCCGTACCCGGCAATTGATCAGCGGCGGGTTCGCGCCGGCTTGAGGTTGAATTGATTGCCGAAATTCGCCTCTTCGAGTGCAACGAACTTGCCGAAGGTTGATAACTGGCCGTGGCCTTGATAGCCTATGCCGCCGGCCGAAGCTTAGTGAAATATTTGGCCGAAAAGAATAGAGCCAGGGTTGGCGCCAACCCGATAATTATAATAAACGAGAAAATCGAGAGCTCGCATCATGAAACTGGAAACCCAATTTAGCATTCAGCAACTCAAACGTATCAACGTTCAGGGTATTTTGTATATGTGTTCCTGCCCGTCGCAGGTTGGCGGACAAATCGATAGTTTGCGTAAGTTGTTCGATTACCAAGCCAATTGTTCAGAGCGCAGCGGCAGCGAGGTGCAAACCAGGGTACACCAGCGCATCGCCGATGCCACCCAGAAAGCCCATTTGATCATGGAAGAATGCCTGAAAGATGTGCTGGAGCTGGAAGGCTGGGATCCGGAAACCCTGGAAATGCCGGCCGGCCTGCGGACTTTGCTGGAACAAGAAATAGACAGCGAGTAAGCAAGCGCCAGCGCTTCGTTGGCCTAGAGCATGAACTGGATTGGACTTAATATCCAGCTTGATTCAAGTTTGCCTTTTTGATTTTTCCGTATAGCAAGGGTATTGGGCAGTATTGATCATTGCCCGTATTTCTTTTCCAATTCCCGCGATAGTGCTTCGGCTTCCTCGTCGGACATATTTTCCAATTCTCGCAGGCTTTTACCGGTTACTTGTTTTACCGCCGCTGCGCCTTGGCCTTGACTAAGCGCACTGCGAGCTTCCTGAACCAAGCGATTAGCCTCTTCCGTAGTTTGTTTGATCTTGGCGTCGTACAAACGATTCACTTCAGCATCCGATTTGCCTTTGGCTGCCGCACCCAGGTTTTTGCGCTTGCTGTCCAGCATCTCCCGATTGGCTTTGGCATTGGCCTCGTCGACCATTTTTTGCGCCTCGCGGTTTCTGGCTTGTTCGGCGCGTTGCGCGGCCTCGCGCTGTGCTTGTTCTTGTGCCTCCATTTCCGGATCCCAATCCGCCCAAGCGGTGCTGTTAAATGCAATCAAGAATATGATCGTGATAATGCGGTTCATAAGGGCTCTCCTGGCGATGCGGTAGTGGGTCGGCTTAGCGGATTCTCGCCGATCTCTGTAAGAATTATTCTGAGTTAAATCCGCTCCATTGGCTGAGACGGATCGGGTTGGTCAATGTAGCCGTCCCTCCGCAGACCTGTCAACCAAGTATGGGCAGGTTTTCCGGCAGCCATTACCCGTTATAGGTTTATGTCGTATTTCCGGCAATCTTTGTAAGGTTTTGTTGAGATTGTTGGTTTGCAGACAGAGACGAAGCCGCGTTAAACACTAATAGTCCCACGATTGCAAAGGTTTTAGCATTGCCCTATGGCCGGCATGGATGTTGCTCTGGCAAGGCGGGACAACGCCGGTAGCTAAACGTGATTGGTGCTGCAACTCAAATAATAACAATCAAAGGTTTTCAACTGTCCGGAGATTTACTGGTCAGCTTAGCTGCGGGGGCGGCTTTGAAAACCTGCTATTAAAGCTACTGGATCACAACAATCAGCGCCTAACATCGCGCGGTGTCGTCAAGCCAGTCACTTTGATTAGCTATAACGACGACTGGAGTATCCATGATCGAAACCTTTTATGATGTGATGCGCAGGCAAGGCATCACCCGCCGCAGTTTTCTGAAGTTTTGCAGTTTGACTGCTGCCTCGCTCGGCTTGAGCCCGGCTTTCGCACCGAAAATCGCCCATGCGATGGAAACCAAACCCCGCATCCCAGTGCTATGGTTGCATGGATTGGAGTGCACTTGCTGCTCGGAGTCCTTCATCCGCTCCGGCCATCCCTTGGCTAAAGACGTGATTTTATCCATGCTATCGCTGGATTACGACGACACCATCATGGCTGCCGCCGGTCATAACGCCGAAGCCATCGTCACCGAGATTGTCGAAAAATACAAAGGCAATTACATCCTGGCCGTGGAAGGCAATCCGCCGCTGGCCGAAGACGGTATGTATTGCATCATCGGCGGCAAGCCCTTCGTCGAGCAACTCAAATACGCCGCAGAAAGCTGTAAAGCCATCATCTCTTGGGGCTCTTGCGCCTCCTGGGGTTGCGTACAAGCCGCCAAACCCAATCCAACTCGCGCCACACCCGTACACAAAGTGCCGGGCTTGGCAGACAAGCCCATCATCAAAGTCCCTGGCTGTCCGCCGATTGCCGAAGTGATGACAGCGGTAGTGGCGTATTTATTGACTTTCGACAAGCTGCCCACTCTGGATAAACAGGGTCGGCCACAAATGTTCTACAGCCAGCGCATTCACGACAAATGCTATAGACGGCCACATTTTGATGCCGGCCAGTTCGTCGAACAATGGGACGATGAAGCCGCGCGCCAGGGCCATTGTCTTTACAAAATGGGTTGCAAAGGGCCAACCACCTATAACGCCTGCTCCACGGTCAAATGGAACGAAGGCACCTCGTTTCCGATTCAATCCGGTCATGGCTGTATCGGCTGTTCCGAAGACGGTTTCTGGGATAAAGGCAGTTTTTACGATCGCCTCACCGGTATTAACCAATTTGGTATCGAAGCCAATGCTGATGTCGTGGGTGGCACCGCCGCCGCGATAGTAGGTGCCGGCGTTGCCGCGCATGCTGGTTTGACGGCCTTGAGTCGCGCCAAACAAGCCGGGGATAAACAACCAGGAGCGCAGCAATAATGACAGTCCGAAACACACCCAACGGTTTTAATTTGAACGACGCCGGCCGCCGTGTTGTGGTTGATCCGGTTACCCGCATCGAAGGCCACATGCGCTGCGAAGTCAATATCGACGACGACAACATCATCCGTAACGCCATCTCCAGCGGCACCATGTGGCGCGGGCTGGAAGTGATTTTAAAAGGCCGCGATCCACGCGATGCCTGGGCCTTTGTGCAACGTATCTGTGGCGTTTGCACCGGCACCCACGCACTAACCTCGGTGCGTGCGGTCGAAAATGCCTTGAAAATCAAGATCCCGGAAAACGCCAACTCGATCCGCAATATCATGCAGCTTAGTTTGCAAGCGCACGATCACTTGGTGCATTTCTATCACTTGCATGCCTTGGATTGGGTCAATCCGGTCAATGCCTTGAAGGCCGATCCGGTGGCGACCTCAGCCTTGCAACAACAGATTTCGCCAAGCAACCCCAAATCCTCACCGGGCTATTTCCGCGATACGCAAAACCGGCTGAAAAAATTTGTCGAATCCGGCCAGCTTGGCCCATTCAAGAACGGCTATTGGACCAACCCGGCTTATCTATTGCCGCCGGAAGCCGATTTGCTGGCCGTGACCCATTACCTGGAAGCACTGGATTTTCAAAAAGACATCATGAAAATCCGTACCATCTTCGGCGGCAAAGACCCGCATCCGAACTGGCTGGTCGGCGGCGTGCCGTGCGCGATCAATCTGGATGGCGTCGGTGCGGTTGGCGCGGTGAACATGGAGCGTTTGAACCTGATTTCTTCGATCATCGACCGCACCATTACCTTTATCGACCAGGTTTACATTCCTGATCTGCTGGCCATCGCCCAGTTCTACAAAGGCTGGCTGTATGGTGGCGGTTTGTCCGGCGCCAGCATGCTGTCTTACGGCGACATCCCGGACAAGGCCAACGACTATTCGGCGGCCAATCTGTTGATGCCGCGTGGTGCGATCATTAATGGCGACCTGACTAAAGTCCACGAAGTCGATCTGACCGACCCCGAGCAAATCAAGGAATACGTGCCGCACTCCTGGTACAAATATCCTGACGAGGCGTTGGGATTGCATCCTTGGGACGGCATCACCGAACCGAACTACAAAATCGGCGCTAAAACCAAGGGCGACCGCACCAACATTCAGGAACTGGACGAAAGCGCCAAATATTCCTGGATCAAAGCCCCGCGCTGGCGCGGCCATGCGATGGAAGTTGGGCCTCTGGCGCGCTATGTGATTGGTTATGCGCAAGGCAACAAAGAGATTACCGAGCAGATCAATTTTGTGCTGAAAACCCTGGATGTACCGGTCATCGCCTTGTTCTCGACTTTGGGCAGAACCGCCGCGCGCGGCCTGGAAGCGCAATGGGCCGCCGGCAAGATGCGGTATTTCATGGACAAGCTGATGACCAATCTCAAAGCCGGCGATCTCAGCACCGCCAACGTCGAGCGCTGGGATCCGGAAACTTGGCCGAGCAGCGTCAAAGGCGTTGGCTTTACCGAAGCGCCGCGCGGAGCTTTGGGTCATTGGCTGAAGATCGAAGACACCAAAATCGCCAACTACCAATGTGTGGTGCCAACCACCTGGAACGGTTCGCCGCGTGACGAGCAAGGCAATATCGGCGCCTTCGAGGCTTCGTTGATGAACACCAAAGTCGAGGTGCCGGACGAACCAGTGGAAATTTTGCGCACGCTGCATAGTTTCGATCCGTGTCTGGCCTGCTCGACGCATGTGATCAGCCCCGACGGTACCGAATTAACCCGCGTCCAAGTCAGATAAGGAATAGCCATGAAAAATTTGTTTTCGATTCTGTTTCTGCTGGTGCTGGCCGGCAATGCCCATGCGCACAGTCATCCCGGTATCGACAGCCTAACGCACGCCCTCGAACATATGTTTTTGCTGCAAGGCCTATCTATGCCTTACGCCATGGGTGGAAGCCTGTTGCTGCTGGTACTGGCTGTGGTAGCGGTCTGCTGGGCTAGCCGGCGGCGGAGACCTTTATGAGCGCGCCGCTGGCACCGGTTTATGTTTACGAACTGCCGGTCAGGCTCTGGCATGCCCTCAATGCACTGGCGATTACGGTGTTGGCGATCAGCGGTTATTTGATCGCATCGCCGCTGCCTTCACCTGTTGGCGAAGCGAGCGAGCATTATCTGATGGGCTATATCCGCTTTGCGCATTTTGCCGCGGGCTATGTATTGGTGATTGGCTTACTGGGGCGCTTGTACTGGGCGTTTGCCGGTAATGAGCATGCTCGGCAAATTTTTCTGCCACCGCTCTGGCAAGCGCATTTCTGGGACGGTGTCCTGCAAGAAGTGTTGTGGTACGCGTTTTTGACCAAGTCACCGCGCCACTATATCGGCCACAACCCTCTGGCCATTTTGGCAATGCATTTCGTGTTGGTGTGGGGCTCTCTTTTCATGATCCTCACCGGTTTTGCCTTGTATGGCGAAGGCGAGGGGCAGGGTAGTTGGCAATACACGTTGTTCAGCAGTTGGCTGCTACCGCTGTTCGGCGATAGCCAAACCGTGCATACCTGGCATCACCTGGTGATGTGGTTCATCGTCTGCTTCGTGCTGATTCATATCTATGTCGCGGTGCGCGAAGACAAATTGTCCGGGCAAAGCATGCTGTCCACCATAGTGAATGGTTGGCGCACTTTTAAGGACGACAAGCCGGTGGACGATGCGCATTAAGTTTGTAGGGTGGGCACGGTTTTGGTGCCCACGCGGAACCGAACGGTGGGCACTTGACTGTGCCCAAGCTACGTTTGTCTAAGCGGGTCATGACAAATACTCCATCCAACATCCTACTACTCGGCATCGGCAACCTTTTGTGGGCCGACGAAGGCTTTGGCGTGCGTGTGGTCGAGCATCTGCAAAAGCACTACCGTTTCCCGGATAACGTGCAGGTGGTGGACGGCGGGACGCAAGGCGTGTATCTGATCGAGCATGTGCAGGCGGCGGATGTATTGGTGGTGTTCGATGCGGTCGATTACGGTCTACCGCCGGCCACTATCAAGCGCGTGGAAAACGACGAGGTACCCAATTTTCTGGGTGCCAAGAAAATGAGTCTGCATCAAACCGGCTTTCAGGAAGTATTGGCGTTGGCGCAGATGCTGGGTCAATACCCGCAGCATCTTTTGCTAATTGGCGTACAGCCGGAAGAACTGGAAGATTACGGCGGCAGTCTGCGGCCCGCCATCAAGGCACAGATTCAACCGGCTATCGATATGGCTTTAGCGTATCTACAAGACTTTGGCGTGAGTGCGGAGTGTGTGGATCTGACTGGCGAGTTAGCCGATCCAATCATGAATATCCAACGCTACGAACAAGAACGCCCCTCGCCCGACCAAGCCTGCCGCTTGGGTGACGAACGCATCGTATTATCCGCTGCATTCGAAGTGAAACCGCCCCCCGCTTCCGACCTGCCCAGTTTGCAAGTCGATGTCGATTATCGGGGCAAATACTGATGTGCATCGGCATCCCGATGCAAGTCATCGAGCCGCGTGGCAATGCCGCTCTGTGCGAGTATCGCGGCCAAGCCACCCTGATCGACATGATGTTGGTCGGCGAACAAGCCGCCGGCACCTGGTTGCTGGTGTTTTTGGATGCGGCGCGGGAAGTCATCTCCGCAGAACGCGCCGCGCAAATTGCCGATGCCTTGGAAGCCATGCGCTTAGCCATGCAAGGCGAAACCAACTTCGATCATTTATTTGCAGATCTGGTCGACCGCGAACCCGAATTGCCGGAGTTTTTAAGAACATGAGTACAGCTTTACTGGAACAACTGCAAACCCGTCACGGCCTGCCGCTGCTGGATGCCGACGCTTACGATTTGTTCGTACACGGCCATGACACAGTTGTACTGTTCTTTGCCAACGATCCGCTGATGTTTCCGGAAAGCCACGACGTCGCAGTGATTTTGCCGGAGTTGTTGAAAGCTTTTGCAGGGCGCTTACAGGGTGCGCTCATTGATAAATCCATCGAACGGGAGTTGCAAGCCAGATTTCGCTTCACCAGTTGGCCGTCCCTGGTGTTTTTGCGCGGCGGTGAGTATCTTGGCGTGATTACCGGGATCAAGGACTGGGCGGAATACGGGCAGGAATTTGCCAGGATTTTAGCCGCCGAGCCGGGGCAGCCGCCGGGGTTTGATCTTGCGAAAGTTTGTGGTGTTGGGCATGCTTAGCTTTCAAAACGTGTAGGTTGGGTTAGCTCGATAAGAGCGTAACCCAACATTTCGAAGCCCAAAGTCTGTTTATGGCTAGCGTGCTTCATGGTCGAGGATTAAATTCTCATCAGCTCTTTAACAATTTGGTGTCGCTATCGCGACGGCTGATTTAAAGTCGGGTCTCGGCCTGACAGCCGAGATACTTTCTTTTGCTTGGCCAAAAGAAAGTATCCAAAGAAAAGGCCACCCGGTATTCCGCCAATTTCCTGCGCTTCTCGCTTTTGGCGAGGGTTTTCGGAAGGGGCTTCCCAGCCCCTCCGAAAACGAGCGGCATCCCTGCCCGCTCCCCTGCGGGCTAATCTCGCCAAAAGCTCCGATGCTCGGGGCGGAATAACGGGGACAGTCCACTCCAACGGTTATTGCGTGTAGCAAAGGTTTTTTCGTAGGCGGGTTGAAATGGTAGTGTAAACCCAGTTTTGGCCTATATTGCTGGGTATCGCTTTGCTCTCCCCATCCTAAGCACTCAAAAGAACCAATGAAATCAGTTATTCAATTTCTGGTAATCCTAGCAACATTGGCCGGCATGATTATTCTGGCTTTATTGGCGAAATCAACGGACGAAGCTAATACTAACGCTAGTGTCATCTATGGTGTTCTTGCCATATTGGTCGTTGCTGCTTTGGTGTTGTTATTTCGTTGGGATAAGAAACGCATTCAAGACGAAGAACTCGAATTGCAGCGACGTGTAGATGCAAGAATCAAGGCAGAGTTAAATTACAAGCAACCCGTCGAATTCTATGCGAAACCGACTCAATTTGTATTCTTAGCATTTATGTTGATCTTGAGCTTCGGGGCGATCTATTTTGGCGCTTATTTACTCATCGATTTACCGGTAACAAATTGGCTCGTTGGATCAAGTTTTTTGTCTGGCGGCATAGTATTTAGTATCGCATTGATTGTGTCTGGAAAACGACTGATTGGCCGACCGGTTATTAGCTTGGATATACGTGGCCTAGCGCATTTTCGGTTTGGCTTCATCCCTTGGAGTGAAGTGAATGAAATTTTTCTCCAGACTGTAACAATAAAAGGAAATGAGGTGTTCTTTTTGAAGATTGGAACGAGGAATAATGAGTTTTATCAGACTCGGCTTCCTCGTTGGTTACGAGTATTTCATAAAATGGAACCAGGTGGACTGTCCCTAGCTTTGCCGCTTTCAAAAGAGAATGCTCATGTAGTTGAGGGTATTGCAGATGCTTATGCGGAGTATGCCGGTGCGCCAACTTTGGGAAATATCATTTCAAGAAAATTAGCCGAAGAAATATCTACCCTACAAACAGGGCAGCAAAGGATGCAGCGATTGCAAGATCTAATGAAAGAAAGCTCTCAAGATTTTATAAATCGGCGTCAGGCTATTTCCAGAGCTTATATTGTTTCCGCCATGATCTTGATATTAGGCGTTATCGGCATTTGCGCTGGAGCGTGGATCACAAGTAAATGAACCGAGTATGGTGGTCAATTTTGCCCACCATTGACCTAGGCTCGTTTTCCCTCGTGGGCACGAAAAAGCTGGCCCCCTTCAGTTTTCGAGATTCATTTTAAATTTTGGGACGGTTTTCTCCCGTTATTCCGCCCCGAGCATCGCAGCTTTTGGCGAGATTAGCCCAATAGGGGAGCGGCAGGGATGCCGCTCGTTTTCGGAGGGCCAGGGATGGCCCTTCCGAAAACCCTCGCCAAAAGTGAGAAGCGCAGGATTAACGCGTAATTCCGGGTGGCCTTTTCTTTGAATACTTTCTTTTGGCCACGCAAAAGAAAGTATTTCGGCTGTCGGGCCGAGACCCGACATGCAAAACCAGCCTCGCGATAGCGACACCAAATAAAACAAACACCTCTTAATTCAGCAAACAACCAAAACATGACCAGCATATCTCTCCCTATTTTCGGCCAAGGCAGCCAACCCGCCGAGGAAGACGGCGTCGAACTCGACTATCTGGCGATGCCGGAAGAAATGGCCACCTATCGGATGCCGACGATTTCGGTGGACTTGAACGCGGCTGATCTGGCACAGGCCAAAACCGTGTTGCAGCAACTGGAACAGGATTTGGCAACGTACCCGGCAAACAGCCAAACCATAGATTTGATAACTCTGGACCAAACCAATCGCCAGTTCGTGGACGAACTGCTCGGCGAAGGCGAAGTCAGCATGCTGTGTGGCGGTGCGCAAACAGTGCGGATTCAGGAATCGGTGTTGGCTGGCGTCTGGCGCTCGCAGCGTCTGGACGGGCAAAAACAGATCGTCACCGATACTTTGGAAGTCGGCATCATCCCGCAAGTCATCTTGCAAACCGCATTCGCCGATGCCGCCGTTCAAATCGACGCCGACATGAGCGCATTGCCGGACGGGGTAATGAACGCGCCACCACTGCTGGCGGAATTGAATGCCAAGATCGCCGAGTATCAACCCGGCGCCGAAGCGCATATCATCAACCTGAGTTTGCTGCCGCAAACCGAGCAAGATTTGGCGTTTCTGGAACAGCGCTTGGGCAGGGGCGCGGTGACGATTTTGTCGCGCGGTTACGGTAACTGCCGGATCGACGCCACGGCGACCCGTAATGTCTGGTGGGTGCGATATTTTAATTCTCAGGACACGTTGATTCTGAATACGCTGGAAGTCAGCGAGGTACCGAATGTGGCGTGCGCGTCGGCGGAAGACATTGCCGACAGCCACCAGCGTTTGCAGGAAATTTTGCAGGTGTATTTGTGAGCGAAGGCTTTTTTGCCGGGGCATACGGCGGCGATGCTTCGCGCTTGCCTGCCGAGGCCAAGCTGGAATGCAAGATTTGCTGGCATGTCTACGATCCGGCTGAGGGCGATACCGTTTGGCAAGTGCCGCCCGGCACTGCCTTTGTCGATTTGCCCGACCATTGGAGTTGCCCCCAATGCGGCGCGTCGAAGCAGGGCTTTTTGGTGCTGGACGACTAAGTATGTACTGGCAGGATGGTGAGCAGATTCGGCAAACGCTGGAAGCCGTGTTTAACAATATCCTGACCACAAGGATGCGCGACATGCCGGTGCTGAATTCGGCATTGGCGGTACGAGCCCTGGGATTTAACCGATACAACGCCGATTGGGTGGGCGTATTGATTACGCCTTGGTTTATGAACGTATTACTGCTGCCTGGCCTGGATAGTCAGTGGCCAACGCAAGCGCCAGGAACCAAGTTTGACCAGGCTTTTCCGTACGGCAGTTTCGAATTTGTTGTCGCTGACGAAGGGCAATTGGGGCGCTACGCGCAATGTTCGCTATTTTCGCCGATGTTTCAATTTGCCGATCAGGCGGCGGCCGTGGCTGCGGCGGAAAGTGCTTTGCACGCTTTGCTAGCCGCTCCCGCGCCGCGAGCGATCAGTCGCCGTGATTTGCTGCGCGGCAATCTGGCAAGACCTTAAGTGACGCCGGCTGGCGAGATTCATATCGAGCTGACGCATCAAGCCGGCCAGGTCGGTGCGGTGAAAATAGGCTCGACCCGGCCCGAAGCGGCGCGGGTGTTGATCGGCAAAATGCCGGAGCAGGTGTTGAGCATGGTGCCGCTGTTGTTTTCCTTATGCGGTAATGCCCAGGCTTACGCGGCTTTACAGGCTTGCCGCGCTGCGATGGGGATTCCTGCCGAGCCGGAAGCCGACGCGGCCAGGGAATGTTTGGTGCAACTGGAAACCGTGCGTGAACATGCCTGGCGAATATTGCTGGATTGGCCGGGCTTGCTGGGCGGGGCGGCAGATAAAGATACCGTTGCCGGGTTATTGAAGCTGGATAGACAGTTCAAATCCTGCCTGTTCGGTGACACCGAGGCGTTTAAGCTGGATAGTCGTTTGCAGATTGACGCCGTGCGTCTGCAAGGCTTACTGGATGAGTTGACGGGCTTGATTGATCGAGCCATTTTTGCTGGCGGGCAAAATCGCTTTCTGGCTCTGACTGACGAAGGGCAATTGCAAGACTGGCTGGATGGCAACATGGCGTTGGCGGCACAACTGTTGAACACGCTGTACCAACGAAAGTGGCAGGCTCTGGGGAATAGCCATGTGGCGGGTTTGCCGAGCTTGGGCCCGGCTGAACTGAACAGGCAGATGCAAAACACGGATCTATCGGCGTTTTGCCGGATGCCGCAGTGGCAGGGGCAGTGTTGCGAATCGACGCCATTGAGTCGTCAGCAAAGCGGGCCTTTGCTCGCGGATTTGCATAGCCGCTACGGCAATGGTTTGCTACCGCGATTTGTTGCCGTGTTATTGGAAGTGGCTGCTATCCCGCACGGATTAAAACCATCGCTTGGAACGATGTCGGCCTATGCCGCCGATGGCATCGGTCTGGCGCAAGTGCAAGCCGCGCGGGGCTTATTGATCCATCGCCTGGCCTTGCGCCAGGGCAGGGTGTACGATTACCGCATAGTGGCACCGACCGAATGGAATTTTCACCCCGATGGCGTGCTGGCCCAAGGTTTAAAGTCTTTGCAGGCCGCCGATGCGGATGGCTTGCGGCAGCGGGCGGAATGGCTGATCAACGCTGTCGATCCCTGTGTGCAATACCGGCTGGCGTTAGTCCCGGAAAATTGAATTTATCAGAGCAATCATCATGCACGAAATGTCGCTCTGCGAGAGCGTGTTACAGATCATCGAACAACAGGCCAAGGCCCAGCAATTCGCCAAAGTCAAAACCGTGTGGCTGGAGATTGGCGCCTTGTCCGGCGTGGAGGCGGATGCGATGCATTTTAGTTTTGAAGTGGTGATGCAAGGCTCGCTGGCTGATCAGGCCAAGCTGGAGATTATCGAAGTGCCGGGCCTGGCTTGGTGCATGCCCTGCGGCTGTGAGGTGTTGGTGCAACAGTTATACGACGAGTGCCCGCACTGCGGCAGTCATCAATTACAGATCGTCGATGGCGATCAAATGCGAATTAAAGAATTGGAGGTAGAGTAATGTGCGGCGTATGCGGCTGCGGCGAGGGCCATATCCACTCGCACGACGAACCACACGATCACGAGCATGCTCATGAGCACAGCCATGACCATGGACATCACCATCATCACGAACATAGTGCGGAACACTCGCACGCGCCGGGTTTGACTCAGGCGCGGATGGTGCAGATCGAACAGGACATTCTGGCGAAAAATAACCGCTATGCCGACGAAAACCGCCGTTATTTTAGTGAGCGCGGCATGTTGGCTTTAAACCTGGTGTCCAGTCCCGGTTCCGGCAAAACCACGCTGCTGACCGAAACCATTCTGCGATTGAAAGACGAGTTAAGCATCGCGGTGATCGAAGGCGACCAACAAACCGCTCGCGATGCCGACCGCATTCGCGCTACCGGCGTACCTGCCTTGCAAATCAATACCGGCAAGGGCTGTCATCTGGATGCGCACCGGGTCGGTCATGGCCTGGAAAGTTTGAATCTACCCGAGCATAGCCTGCTGTTTATCGAAAACGTCGGTAACTTGGTGTGCCCATCGGCTTTTGACTTGGGTGAAGCGCATAAAGTGGTGATCCTGTCGGTCACCGAGGGCGAAGACAAGCCGATCAAATACCCGGATATGTTTCATGCCGCCGATTTGATGATCTTAAACAAAACCGATTTGCTGCCTTACCTGGACTTCGATAGCGCGCAATGTATCCAGTACGCGAAACAAGTTAACCCGCGCATCAAGGTCTTGTCGCTATCGGCCAAAACCGGCGAAGGCATGGACAACTGGCTGACCTGGCTGCGTGCCGAGATGGCTTTGCAGCGGATAGCGTATGCTTAATCAACCCTACCGCCACTTTTAATACCGCTATGTGCCTAGCCCTGCCTGCCCAAATTACCGATATCGATTTTGCCACGCAGATGGCAACCGCCAGCGTGGACGGCGTGAAGGTCGAAGTGTCGCTGGCTTTGGTGGATGATGTGAAAGTCGGTGATTACGTGCTGGTGCATGTGGGGTACGCGCTGAACAAGATCGACGAGGACGAAGCCCTGAAAACCTTGGCATTGTTTGCCGAAGCGGGGCTAACCGCATCATGAAGTACATCGACGAATTCCGTCAGCATGATGTAGCAAAGCAATTGGCGCAGGTCATTGCCCAAACCGTTAATCCAGATCGGCATTACCGGCTAATGGAGTTTTGCGGCGGCCATACCCATGCAATTTTTCGTTATGGCGTGCAGGATTTAATGCCGAGCAATGTCGAGTTCATTCACGGCCCCGGCTGCCCGGTGTGTGTGCTGCCGACGGGACGCATCGACAACGCGATTCAATTGGTCGAACAGCACGACGTAATCCTCTGCACTTACGCCGATCTGATGCGGGTGCCGGGTGGCGGCAGGCAAAGTCTGCTCAAAGCCAAGGCGGCCGGCGGCGATATTCGCATGGTTTATTCCACCCAAGACGCCTTGAAAATCGCCCGGGATAATCCGGACCGGCAAGTGGTGTTTTTTGCGATTGGCTTTGAAACCACCACCCCGCCGACTGCGGTTGCCATTAAACAGGTACAGGCCGAAGGGCTGACTAATTTCTCGGTGTTTTGTAATCATGTGTTAACGCCGGCAGCGATGCAGGCCATTCTGGATGCGCCGGAGCCGGTGTCTATCGACGCTTTTCTCGGGCCCTCCCATGTGAGCAGCGTGATCGGCAGTAAACCCTACGAGACCTTCTCTGAACATTACGCCAAACCCATCGTCATCGCCGGTTTCGAGCCGCTGGATGTGATGCAGTCGTCCTTGATGCTGATTCGGCAATTGAACGATGGCCGGCATGAAGTGGAAAACGAATACAGCCGGGCGGTGACGCGCGACGGCAACATTAAAGCCCAAGCCTTGATGGCGGAGGTGTTTGAGCTGCGTCCGCAATTTGAATGGCGCGGTTTGGGTTTGATTCCGAACAGTGCGTTAAAACTGCAATCGGCTTATGCCCAGTTCGATGCCGAACAGCGCTTCCAGATGCCGGCTATCAAAGCCAGCGATGTGAAAGGCTGCGAATGCCCATCCATCCTGCGCGGCGCGAAAAAACCGCAAGATTGCAAATTGCTGGGTACGGTCTGCACGCCGGAAAACCCGATGGGCTCGTGCATGGTGTCGTCTGAAGGTGCGTGTGCGGCGTATTGGAGTTACGGTCGGCTGCGGCAAGCGTAGCGGTAAAAAGGTGGACACCGATAAAGTGTCCACCTGGATCACCTCGACTTAAAGCGGGGTGAGTAAACTGGGCTTATTTATAGATTTCTGCGGCAGCGGCTTTTAGTTTGGCGTCATTGCCTTGCATCGGTTTCATCATCTCGTTTTTAGAGGCTTTTGCGCCGGCGACCAATTCGTCAGCGGTTTTGAATTTGGCTTTCAAAGCGTCAACAGCCGGAGCCACAGAACCGTTATGGCAACCTTTACAGGTATCGGCTTCGCCAGCTGCGGAAAGAGAAGGTATTAAAGCAACAGAAGCAATCGCCAGCAGTGCAAAAATTTTAGTTTTCATTGTAAGTTTCCTCGTGATTGTAATTATTTTTACTCAGCGTTAGACGCACGATACTTTTCTACAGCAGTATCCTGCGTCTACCGATGGTGCAGATGATTTTTTATCACCGGCGGGAGTTTTCTATCACAGCCTGAAATGCGAAGCAAACTCTACGAGGGAATTGATTGACGGCAGGGTTTAATCGACTGGATCGGCAAACGGATTGACAATCAAAAGCTGGTCTTGGATCAGCTGGCCGTGTTGTAAATCTTCTGAATACAATGGGGTGCATCCAGCGAGCAGGGCAGCGGCAACGATTAAGCTGTCGTACATCGAAAAACTGAAACGTTCGGCGATGTCCAGGCCTTGTTCGTGTATTTCTAAGGTGAGCGGGATGATTTGGCAAACGGTTTTAACGACCTGCAAAGCTTCGCGGATCTCTGGGTATGACATTTTGAATTTGCGTTTGGCGACCGACGTAAACTCATTTAGTACCTGCACGCTGATGAAAGCGCCGGTTTGCAGAATGTCTTCGGCTCGATCAGCTTTGTCGGTGTCCGCAGAAAAAACATACAGTAAAACATTGGTATCGATGAATGTTTTAGCGGTTTTCATTCGCTTCCAAACGATCAAATTTAAAATCCGCCGGCATGCGGCCGCGGAATTTACGCAATCTGCTCAGAAGCTCTTGATTGCTGACTTTTTTGTCGATTTCGAAAGCACGCTCACCGGTTACCTGAATCTCGATGTCGTCGCCTTCCTTAAGTTGCAAGGCTTCGACCACCGCAGCAGGCAAGCGGACGGCTAAACTATTACCCCATTTGGCGATTTGCACGACTACCTCCTAAAAGTTTTAAGGATAAACGACTTAGATTGTATATCCGTATAAGGGAGATCTTCCACATGAAATTGTTTACATAACGAGACCTAAACCGTGCCAGAGCGCTATGCAATTCCTTTAAATCTAAAATCCGGTCATGTCGATCTCAGTCACGGTGGCGGCGGTCGCTCCATGGCGCAGTTGATCGACGAGCTGTTCATCAAGCATTTTGATAACGAGCTGCTGCGTCAGCATAACGATCAGGCCTTATTCAAGGTACCGGCTGGGCGACTGGCGATCAGCACCGACGGACATGTCATTTCGCCTTTGTTTTTTCCGGGGGGAGACATCGGTTCCTTGGCTGTGCACGGCACGCTGAACGATGTGGCAATGGCCGGCGCCAAACCCTTGTATCTGGCGGCAGGCTTTATCCTGGAAGAGGGTTTGCCACTGGCTGATCTGGAAAAAATCGTCATCAGCATGGCCGCTGCCGCGAGGGCGGCCGGTACGCCGATTGTCACCGGCGACACTAAGGTGGTGGAACGCGGCAAGGGCGACGGTGTGTTTATTACCACGACCGGTGTGGGACTGGTGCCGGAGGGGGTGACTATCTCCGGCGACCGAGCTGAGCCCGGTTGCGCGATTTTAGTTAGCGGCTCGATTGGCGATCACGGTGTGGCGATCATGGCCAGTCGCGAGAATCTGCAATTTCAGACCACTATCGTTTCCGATTCAGTGGCCTTGCATGGTTTGGTCGCCGATCTGGTGGCAACCGCACCAGCGGCCTTACGCTGCTTGCGCGACCCGACACGCGGCGGGCTGGCGACGGCTTTAAACGAGTTGGCTAAACAGTCTGGCGTGGGGATGGTGATCGACGAAGCCAAAATCCCGGTCAAACCCGAAGTCAAAGCTGCCTGCGAAATCCTCGGCCTCGATCCCTTATATGTCGCCAACGAAGGTAAATTGGTGTGCATTTGCGACGCCGCTGCCGCCGACGACTTGTTGGCTGCGATGCGACAGCATCCGCTGGGCCAGGATGCGGCTATCATCGGCGAAGTCATAGCAGACCAGCATGGCTTCGTACAAATGACCACGGCTTTTGGCGGGCGGCGCATCGTCGATTGGCCGGTCGGCGAGCAGTTACCGCGCATCTGCTGATGCCCGGCAAGGCGATCCGCGTTCGCGGCATAGTGCAGGGCGTTGGTTTTCGTCCGGCGATCTGGCATTTGGCCCGGCAGCACGGTTTGACTGGCTCGGTTTGGAACGACGGCGAAGGGGTGATGATTCATGCCTTCGGTGACGCGCAAGATCTGAGCAACTTTGTCCAACAAATTGCCCTGCAGCTGCCACCTTTAGCGCGCCTGGATCGTTTGGAAATCGATGAATTATTGGGCATCGCGCCTGATGAATTTACGATTGTGGCTAGTCATCATAATGGCATCGATACCCCCATCGCCGCCGATGCGGCGACTTGTCCGGATTGTCTGGCCGAAATAGCCGATCCGCACAATCGCCGCTATCGCTATCCCTTCACCAATTGCACCCATTGTGGCCCGCGTTTATCGATTGTACGCAGCGTGCCTTACGACCGCCAAAACACCAGCATGGCGGCGTTTCCCATGTGTCCGCAGTGTCAACAGGAATACAACGATCCATCCGACCGGCGCTTTCACGCGCAGGCAAATTGCTGCCCAGTGTGTGGGCCGAATTTGTGGCTGGAGGATCATCAAGGGCAGACTTTGGCAAAAGATGAACCGATTGGCCGTACCGCCGAATTGATCCGCCAAGGTTATATTGTCGCCATCAAAGGACTGGGAGGCTTTCATCTTGCTTGCGACGCGAGCAATGCTGAGGCTGTCGATAGACTCAGGCAGCGAAAGCGCCGCTATGCCAAACCGTTTGCGATGATGGCAAGGGAAGAGGCTGTGGTTAGTCGTTATGCCTCCATCGGTCCTCAGGAACTGTCAGCCTTGCAGCATCGCGCTGCGCCGATTGTGCTGTTGTCAGCGCAAGGCGATCAACTTCCGCCCGGTATCGCGCCGGATGACGACAAGCTCGGTTTCATGCTGCCTTATACGCCCTTACATACCCTTCTGATGCAAGCACTCGAGGCCCCCATCGTGTTGACCTCAGGTAATATTTCCGACGAACCGCAGTGTACTGCTAACGCGCTAGCGCGGGATAGGCTGGCAGGCATCGCCGATTTTTGGCTATTGCATGACCGCGACATTGTCAATCGCCTGGATGATTCGGTAGTGCGCTTGATGGACGGCCAGATGCGTATGTTGCGGAGGGGGCGAGGCTTCAGTCCGGAGGCTTTGCGATTGCCGCCTGGATTTGCTGAGTCCGACAACATTCTGGCGATGGGTGCGGAATTAAAAAATAGTTTTTGCTTACTGAAAAACGGCCAAGCCATCGTCAGCCAGCATATCGGCGATTTGGAAAATGCCGTCGTGCAGCAGGATTACCGGCAAGCCATCGATTTGTACAGAAAACTAAACGATTTTCGTCCGAATCAGATCGTTGTCGATGAGCATCCCGGCTATCTGTCGACCCAATATGGAAAGACTTTGGCGGCGACCGAGGCGATCGAACTTGTCAGTGTTCAGCATCATCACGCCCATTTGGCGGCTTGCCTGGCGGAACACAGTGTGGGCTTGGATGCGCCGCCGGTATTAGCGGCAATTTTCGATGGCCTGGGTATGGGCGAAAACGGCGAGTGGTGGGGGGGCGAGTTTTTGTTCGGCGATTACCGCAGATGCACGCGGCTGGGGCATTTTCAACCCATCGCAATGCTGGGTGGTACGCAAGCGATGCGCGAGCCTTGGCGGAATACTTATGCGCAATTGCGGCATTATTTTGACTGGCAAACTTTGGCACGCGATTATGCGGATTTGGACATCATGCAATTGTTGGTCGGCAAACCTTTGGCGACGCTGGATAGGATGCTGGCAAAAAATCTCAACTCGCCGCTCAGCAGCTCCTGCGGTCGCTGGTTCGATGCCTTAGCGGCTGCATTAGGCTTGCATGCCGAGCGGGTCGATTATGAAGGTCAGGCTGCCATTGCGTTGGAAGTTTTGGCCGCGCCGGTATTTGCCGAAGAGCAAGCCTACCCGCAAGCCTGGGCTATAGGCTGCGGTCTCGACAAGTCGGTGTTAAGTTGGCAAGGCCTATGGCTAGCGGTGCTGGACGATCTTAAACACGGCACCGACAAGCCCCGCATCGCCGCCCGCATCCATCACAGCCTGGTTGCCGCAACCGTCGAGATGCTGAATAGGTTGAGTGGTCAAACCGGGGTGAATAGTATCGTTTTAAGCGGTGGCGTATTTCAAAACCGCTTGTTGCTGGAAGCGGTTAGCAATCAATTGCGCCAGCACGGTAAAGCCGTATTGTCGCCGCAACGCTATCCGATGAATGATGGTGGTTTGGCCCTGGGCCAGGCGGTGATTGCGGGGGTATCGAAAAGTTAATAAAAGAGCCTATTCTTTCCACTAAATCTGTTTCTCAAACACTATCTCAAACTTGCCATAGCGCTGCAAAATCGCCGGCAACAACAATAGATTCAACACGGTCGAAGAAGCCAAGCCGCCGATGATGATCGCCGCCATCGGCCCCATGATTTCCCGGCCCGGATTATCGCTGCCTATGGCGATAGGCAGCATCGCTAACGCTGTGACCAGTGCTGTCATCAGAATGGCCGGCAGGCGTTCCTGGGCGCCGCGGATCAACGTCACTGTCGACCAAACCTGGCCTTCCAGTTCAATCAAATGCCGGTAATGGGAGATCAGCATGATGCAGTTGCGTACGGTGATGCCGAACAAGGTGATAAAGCCGACGAAGGAGCCGACCGATAGTGTGGCGTCGGTGATCACGACTGCTGCCACGCCGCCCAATAAGGCAAACGGCAGGTTCAGCAAAGTCAGCAGCATGTGCCGCAGGCTACCCAGTGCGATAAACACGAAAATCAGCACACCGGCACCGGCCAGCAGGGCGTGGATAATCAATGTCTCCCTGGCTTTGGCCTGTTCCAGCGCTGCGCCGATAAATTCCGGATAACTGCCGTCGCGCCAGTTCATCTCGTTTTGTACCCGCTGTTTCAGTTCCGCCATAAAGGCATCCATGTCCCGGTCTTTTACCTTGCAGGTGACGGTCTGGATACGTTGCGCGCCCTGATGCAGGATGTTGTAACGGCCTTCGCCGTGGCGAATTTCGGCCACTTCGCCGAGCAGTACCCGCTGGCCTTCGCTGTTTTTCAACGGCAACTGCGCCAGATAATCCGGCTGGCTGCGCCATTCCGGCGCCAGCGCCACCGCGACATTGAAAATCCGGTTGCCTTGCAGATGCTTGCCCACGATGCGGCCTTCGTAAGCGGTTTGCAATGCTGTCATCACTTGCGCCGGGCTGATGCCGCGAAATTTTAACTGCTCCAGATTCAACTCGACTTGTAGTAAGGCCGTTGCCGGCGGCGAACGCAGTTGCACGTCTTCCGCGTCGGAAATTGTATTGATCAGAGCGGCAAGTTGTTGGGCTTTACGGTCCAGTTCGGCCAGATCGTTGCCGTAGATATTCACTACCACCGGCGCGGTATAGCCGGAAATGGTTTCATCTACCCGCTCCGTCAAAAAGGTATTGGCTTCGAAATTGATACCGGGGAATCGTTCCAAAATATCGCGCAAGCTGTCCAGCACCTGCTGCTGTTCTTGGCCGGATAATGGCTTTAAGCGCACTTCGTATTCGCTGTAATGGCTGCCATAAGTGTCGGCGCCGCGCTCGGCGCGGCCGGCCCATTGCGAGACCGACTCGACGCCGTTAATAGCCATGATTTGCTCGGTGAGCAAACTGCCGACGCGGATGGATTCCTGCAACGATGTTCCCGGCACGCTGGCGGTGTGGACGATGAAATGACCCTCGCGGAGTTCCGGCAGAAACTTATGATCCAAACGCAGAAAAGCGGCGACGCCGATCAGGCAAGCAATCGCGCCTACCGCCGCCACGGTTTTGAAGTGCCTGATAGCCCACAGCAATTGACGGGCGTATAGCGGTTTAAGACGCCGCAATACGGGCGGATCGCTGTCGTCCGGTAGCTTGTTACGAAACAGCAAATGGCACAACGCCGGGGTTAGCGTTAGTGCCACCAGCAGCGACATCAAAATTGCCAGGATATAGGACACGCCCAGCGGTGCGAACAGTCGGCCGCTGACACCGTCCAGCGTCAGCAATGGTACGAACACCAAGGCGACGATGAAACTAGCGTAAACCACTGAGCTGCGTACTTCCATTGAGGCGTGGTAAATCACCGTTTCGGCGCTATCCGGGAAGATTTTTAAACGGTTTTCGCGCAGGCGTCTAAAGATGTTCTCAGTATCGATGATGGCGTCGTCCACCACTTCGCCCAAGGCAATCGCCAACCCGCCCAGCACCATGATATTTAAGTTGACGCCGGATTCCAGCAGCACCAGCGCGGCAGTCAGCAGCGACAGAGGTATAGCGGTGGCGGCGATAAAGGCGCTACGCAGATTAAATAAAAACACATACAGCACCGCCATCACGAACAGGCCGCCGATCAGTAAATGTCCGGACAAATTATGCACGGAGGTTTCGATGTAATCGGCCGGCCGGAACAAATGAGAATAGAAATCCACGGACTGCTGTTTGAAAATTGGCTGAAATTCCTCCAACACGCCTTCCACCTGTCTCGACACCGACAATGTATTGGCGCCGTACTGGCCGATCACCATCATCACTATGCCGGGCTTACCCATAATCTGTGCCGCGCCGATGGGTGGCTCGGGGCCGTAACCGATCTGCGCGACGTCGCCCAAGGTCACGTTCATGCCGTCCTGGCGTTTGACGATCAGGTGTTTGAATTGTTCGGGATTGGCAGGCTGGCCGCTGATTTGCAGCGTAAAACGCTGATTAGCGTTTTCGATGAAGCCGGCGCCGTTCATTTCCGCCGCACCGGCTGCCGCATTGACGATGTCGTCTATCGATAGATTGAAGCGCTGTAAGGCCGCCGGTTGCAACTGCACTTGCAGCTGTTGAATATCGCCGCCGAATACATTTACATCGGCCACGCCCGGCACCGCCAGCAGGCGTGGCACCAAACTCCAATCCACCAAGCTTCGCAGTTCCATCAGAGTCTTACCGTCCGAATGCATACCTATGGTCAATACCGTGGCCGACGAAGACGATAGCGGTACCGCTACCGGCATACCCACGCCGGCCGGCAAACGTTGGCCTAGACTGTTCAGGCGTTCGCTGACCAATTGCCGATTGCGATATACATCGCTGTGTTCGTTAAACGTCGCGGTAACGATGGACAAGCCCTGGATAGACTGAGAACGTAAGGTTTGCAGACCAATCAAGCCGCTGATACTGTTCTCGATTTGCTGGGTAACCAGCACTTCCACTTGCTCGGCAGCCAGGCCAGGCGCTTCGGTTTGGATGATGACTTGTTTGGGCGAGAACTCCGGGAAAATATCCAGGCCGGCGTTGGTCAGGCGGTAAATTCCGTAAGCGAATAGCAGTAGCGCCAAGGCGACGACGATGCCGGAATAACGAATGGAAAAACGGACCAGAAGTGCGAGCATGAGCGACGAAAGGGGTTAAATAGCGAGCTATTGTGCCTTGTCGGTCAGGTTTGGTCCATGTTGATGCGCTGCCTCCCTGGTTATACTGGTAGGGCGAAGCGCAAGCTCTGAGGCGTTTTCCAAGAGGAATGATGCTTAAAAGACCGCCTCCGCACTAGCGGCGGAGGTGAGCGTTATAGATTTTTTTAGAATTAGGAAAGCGATTTTCTGCGAGATATGGCGATGAAGCTCAATAATGCCGAACCCATTAAACCAAACGCCGCCGGCACAGGAACTGGGGTTGTGGTGGTTAATAGTCTGAACTGTCCATCCCACTTTTCCGGGCCTGTGAAATTCAAGCGAAAGCTATGCAGGTTGGCAAATACTGCCGGATCAGTAAAATTGCTGAAACTGATCAGGTAATTATTGTTGCTGGTAAAGGTTTGGGTACCGGAGCTTGAGCTGCCGTTGGCTACCATTTCCACATTTACGCCAAGATCGATTGTCAGCACTTCCAGCAGGATAGCGTTGCCGTGAGCGGTTAAATCAAGTGGATCGAAATTCCACAGAATGGAGGCGCCACCGGCTGAACGTCCGTCATTCGATATGATCAACTGGTTACCGCCGGAAACGATTTCCGTGGTATTGGCTAAACGGGTTCCCGAGGCTTCGGCGATAAAGGTTCTCGTGGCATTGCTTAGGTCGGTGCCGGTAAGCGCCGATACCGTATCGCTGGAAGACCCTGCGCTACCGCCGTCGTCGAATACGGTTTGAGAATGGCTGAAATTATCAATCGTCAATATACCTGCTTGGCTTTGGCCGGATAGCGTTAAGCCCAGGCTTAGCAGCAAAGGTGCGAGGTTTTTCTGCAAATGTTTGGCATTCATGTGGATTATCCGTGATCAGAATTGAAGTTTGGAAATCGGAAGATTTTGGTGGCCGGTGTTAAACTGCAACTGCTTTTCGGCGTCTGCCGCTCGTAATGCCCAAAGCGCCTATGATTAATAAAGCGGTTATGGAAGGTTCCGGGACCGTGGATAGCTTGCTGAAGTCAGCGTCCCAAGCAGCATTGGTGCCCCGCAATTTCAGCTCCAGACTGTTCAGATTCTTGAACGCCGTGGGATTCGAGAATTGTGAGAAATCGAATCTAATTGTGCTCGGTGACCCGATTGCTACGCTGGCTAAATTCTGAAAACTTAACATCGACGTACCGTTGGCGATCATTTGAATTTGGTAGGTGGCGTCGCTAGATTCCGTGGTAAGGACTAGCGCGTTCGCGAAAGCCGTGAAGTCGATGGCATCGAAATTGTAAAACACACTGGCGGTGCCGGTTGAATTGCTGCTGTTACCGACGGTCAACAAGCCCTCTTCCACAAAAATTCTGGTGGTACCGCCTGGGGTAGGGCTGGAATTCAATGTCCGTTGCAAATTGCTTAGACCTGAACCGGATACGTTAACTGGGCCGTTGACTGTGTTAGTGGTGGATTGAAGGTTGGCAAAATTATCGATCAATGTTGCCGACTCAGCGGCTTGAGTGAATAGGGCTAAAATCAGGATTAATCCGGATAAGCGCATTTTCGGCATTACAGAGTTCATGTCGATTCCTTTTTGGCAGTGGCTGAGAGATAAATATTTCGCGTGCAAGCAATTGGTTTGCATAGTGCGTCACTCTAACACAGCACTAGTAGTGCCAACTTAATTTAAATTAATCTAATCAATTATTTAAATGTGATGTACCAATGATTTTCAGTTAAACAACTGACAGAGGGGGCAGAGGTTGCGACAGTTTTGGCAGGGTGGCATGGGGCTGTCATGCGAAGCTTTTCACAGCGCTGCGTGAAGTTACAGCTTGTCGTCTTGGTGAGTGAGTTGGAATGTTTGCGATACTTTGCCGATCTTTTCAAAGTACGATAGCATCGTACTAACACCTTCAATCTGGAGTCCAGCCTCATGGATAGTCAACATATCGATTTGCACCGCTCCATCATCTCCTTGAGTTGTGCGCTGGATTTAGTCGGTATCGACGAAGTGAAGCACGGCAAGCGGGTCGCGATGATGGCTTGGCATATAGCCGGTAAGCTCGATTGGTCAGCTGTCGATAGATTGAGCATTCTGTATGCCGGCATGCTGCACGATTGCGGAGTGGCCAAGGTTCGCGAGCACAGGCATTTGACCGAATCGCTGGAGTGGGACGGTGCCGAGGCGCATTGCTTACGCGGCGCGGAATACCTGCAGGCCTGCCCGCCTCTGGCCTATCTGGCTGAGGAGATCCGCTACCATCACACGCGCTGGGAGCAATTGATTGAATTGCCGCTGGAGCCCCGAGTGCGGCTGCGTGCCAATCTGCTGTTTTTGGCTGATCGCATTGATGTGTTGCAAGCTCCGTATCTGGCCAGCGAGCAAATTTTGGTGGCCGCGCCCAAAATAGTGGAGCGATTGCAAAGTTATTCGGGATCTTTGTTTGCGCCTGACTTGTTGGCTGCGTTTGCGGAGTTGGCGAAAAGTCAGGCGTTCTGGTTGGCAATGGATCCGGATTATCTGGATGAGGATTTACGCGAATTGGGGCGTGACTTACCGACGGTAGACTTGGCTTATCCTTCGCTGCGAGAAATGGCGCGGCTGTTCTCACGAGTGGTGGATGCGAAAAGTCCCTACACCGAGCAGCATTCTGAACGGGTTGCGCAAATCTCCAGGCAATTGGCATTGGATATGGGCGTGACTGGTTGCGATCTGGAGCAGGTAGAAATTGCCGGTTTATTGCACGACATCGGCAAATTGCGGGTTTCTGAGGATATCATTGATAAGCCGGGTAGCCTGACTGCCGAAGAGCGGGCCTGTATGCAGCGGCATAGTTACGATACTTACCGAATTTTGCAACGGGTATTTACCGACTCCAAGATTCCGCAATGGGCTGGCTTGCACCATGAAAATCTGCGTGGCGAGGGCTACCCATTTAAAACCATCGGCAAGTCTTTGGCCTTAGAATGCCGGATTATCAGTGTGGCCGATATTTTTCAGGCCTTGGCGCAGTCCCGCCCATATCGCGCGGGCATGTTATTGGCCGACATTATCGAGCATCTGCAGCAACGCGTGGCTGAAGGGGTCTTGGATAGCGAAGTGGTCGCAAAATTGATCGAGAATGCGGACGTTTATTACGAACTGGCGCAAGGCAATTGCTCGATGGCTTAAACCGGCCGCAAAAGCACCGTTCTCGTCCGCGAAATTGCATAAACAGTTTAAAAGTGCCTTGTAAAAATATTCGCTTGAAGCTGAAAATACAAAAGCCGGAGGCGTCAATTAACGCCTCCGGCTTTTAGCAAGAGCGAACTAAATTGCTGATTATGCTTGACGTTGTCTTCTGGTGTTAAAACCCATCAATCCGAGTAGGCCGGAACCCATCAGCCAGGCTGCGGCAGGAACCGGTACCGAGGTAATCGGGCCACTTCCGCCATTGTTGTCTAGGCAATATTCAACATAGAGCTCGGCCGCTTTGAAAAAGTAATCTTTACTGCCGCTATCCTTTACGCCGAGTACAGCCGTCAGAGAGGCGAAGCCGGTTGTGGACAGGAAGTCGCGAACATCCAAGCTGATATATTTTTTGTAGCCGTCGACTTCGGTCCAGTCGGTAGAAACGTTAGAGCCGTTAATGGATGTGATGCGGGCGTATTCGTTTCTGTCTTTCAATATGCCGTTATAGTGTGAATCGTCGGCCGATGTTGAGTCGTCACGCAACCATATTTTCAGCAGGGCGTTACTGATGAAGGTAGTGTCCAGCTGATAATCGAAGTTAAGGGTGTAGCTATTGTTGGCGGTATCGCTATCGGCTTTGGAAATTAGCGTGCCGTTGTTGCCGCCGGATAAGGTCAAGCTCAGTTTTTCTAAATCGCAAGACGATTGGTTACCGCAGTTACCGTGCTCATGCTCATGTTCAAAATCATTGGATGCTAAGGCGGAGGAGGTTGCCAAGGCCGAAGATAATAGAATGGAAGCGGTAAGTAGTGTTTTCATAGCAAGTACCCAGAAGTAGTCAATGGAAATGTTTCGGTGACGATTGGACGTAGAGGCAGAGCGGGCTGTGTACGGCAAATCAGCTGGTGACCAGTGTATCCGGGTGTGTAACGCTGTTTAATTGTCCGTTCGTGCCATGACAAATTTGTCATGGCTGTTATGGACGGTTTGGACGGAACGAGTGGAGTGGCGTTATAGTTCAAGGGCGGTCTCGATTCCACGCAGGCGAACCTGCTGTAGGGTCGAATTTATTCGACCTTAATCTTCAATGTTGACAAAAGGGCAAATGAATTCGCCCCTACACCTGTGTCCTCTGCTGAGCAGGATGAAAATCTTTCAGCGCTGAATATTTACGTAAAAAGAGCGAATTGCTCGCTGATTTGCTTGAGGATTCTTCGGTGAATAGGGATATGTCGAACTTGCGCCGATAGTTTTTAAGCACAAGCTTTAATCAATTCTGCCGTTTGCCTTGCTGTTTAGAATATTTTCCGAAAACGCCGCCTCGATTTTGAGGCGGTGTTTATCCTGGTTGCTCTTATGTTAGATGCGGCGGCGTTGTCCGCTCAATCCCAACCCCGCCAGTGCAGCAGCAAACAGCCAAGCTGCGGCGGGTAACGGCACGGTATTGATTTTGATTGAGGCATTTGCCGTTAAAAAATTACCGTTGGACAACGTGTCGGTGTCCGGGTCGAACAAGGGGTTGAACGGGCTACGGGTGAATAGATCGTAAGTCAGCACGATCTGCCCATAGATCGTGTCCTGCGTGGCATCGTCGGCAATCTTAAAGCTGCCGACGCCGATTTGGCTGGTGGCGTCGAACGTTTGTCCCCAGGCCGTGCTGGCGCCAAAACCCGGCCCTACAACGAAGAAATTATCAGGCGCGCTGATAAGGTCTGTAAACGTGCCCGATGAGGAGGATGACTGAAATTCCGCACCGGTCACCACCAAGTAGTTTTGGGTATTGGTGAGCAGGAACCCCCAGCCCACGGTATCGCCCGCTTCCCCTTCGATTGAGCCGTTAATGGGGTCTAGTTGTAGGGAAGTGGCCGCGTGAGAAGCCGGCAATGCAAGAAACAAGCTTGCTAACATGATCATTAGTTTTAACATGAGGTATCTCCAGGCTAGGGCTAGCGGAATTGATTGGTTAAAGTTTTCGATCCCGTTACTTCGCCATTGTTGCTGCTAAATGGGATGACTGCTTTAAATCTGGCCGTGTTGGGGCAGCCGCCGAAGTTTATCGTTGCTGTGCCGCTTACCTTAGCTCCCGCCGCTATATTGCCCACGCCCAATGGGAAGCTGGCTGGAATAGTGATGGCCGGTGTGCAGTTACTCCCTGTTAACTGAGTTAAACGCAAGTCGTCGATTTGAGTATTTTCCGCCGGACACCGGCTGTTGTTGGTCAGCGTAATAGTCCAGATGCGGGCGTTTTGTATACCAGATTTATTACTAATAACCGCCGATAGTTCTGGAAGTCCACCCACTTCGCATTCGACTGGATTCTCGATGAATCTGTCGGAAAAGTCGGTTTTGGCATAGTCGTAAGCCACGACATTGTCAACGACGTATTTGTCATAGGAGTTACCGTCAGATTCCGCTTCCGATCCCAACACAAAGCCCGAGGCGGGAATAGTGGCCGGATTCCATTGTGCGGAACTCGCGCTTATCAATTGTCCGTCTCGATAAACTCTTAATGTATCGCTGCCACCATCTATGCCGTTCACGTTCCAGGCGATGGCGGCATGGAAGGCTGCGCCAATTTGTGCGACAAATTGCCGAGGTTCCAATGATGTCATGATATTGGTAGAAGCGATGCCGCCGAAGAAGCCCTGACCGGTTACCCCATCGCCCCAGTAAAGAAAAAAACTATCTTGCTGTCCTGAATATGGGTGGCCGACCAACCCAAAAACGCCGTAATCGTAGGGCTGAGGTTGCGTTACTTTGGGGACGACCCACATTGATATAGTCCCTTTTTGCGCCAAGCTAGTCATAATTTGGCCGGGAAATTCAATCCAGTTCCAAAGGGCTTTGCGAACGTAGCCATTGCCGAATTTGGCCGGCTCGTAAGCGTAGCTGTTGCCCATAATGCTGCCATCGAGTCCTACTTCGCTATTGGTAACCTCGGCGGTACTACCCAATTTGTTCCATAACACCACATTACCCGTTTCAGCTTGGCTGGTGTCAGACATCGACAAGCCGACCAAAGCCAGCAGACCAGCGACGGCGACTATTGTGTTGCGTTTAATTCCGTTCATGAGAACCTCCTTCGAGGAGTAAAGAAATGCAATTTGCCGCAACCCGTTTATGCTGTCGACCAGCCGGAGAGGGCAAGCGAATAGGTAGAATTGTTGTAAAAAATGAGGATGAAGCGAGACGTCATTGCCGGCAACTCGCCGAAAAAAGCCAAGATGAACGCCAAAATTTATGGTACGAAATATAAGGTAATTAAGCAAGGTGACTAGAGATTTAATTAAGCGGCTTGAAGCCTGTCAGGCTTGACGCGTGCAATTCGGTAAAGAAACCGACGCTGCCGCGATTGCTGCATAGCCGGGTATAATCCGCCGCTATTGTTTGCAACCGCTGTCCGCTATGTCTGAAGACTATTATTTCACCCCCGACCAAGCTGTCGAATCCCTAAAAGTACCGCCGCATTCCATTCAGGCCGAGCAATCGGTGCTGGGTGGACTAATGCTGGATAACCAAACCTGGGACTCGGTGGCCGACAAGGTGGTCGAGACCGACTTTTATCGCCGTGACCATAGACTGATTTTTCGTTCCATAGCCCAATTGGCGGAGAAGCAAGATCCGTTCGACGTGGTGACCTTATCCGAGGTGCTGGAAACTACCGGTGAATTGCAGGATGTCGGCGGTCTGGCTTATTTAAGTACGCTGGCCCGGGACACGCCCAGTGCTGCGAATATCGTGGCCTATGCCAATATCGTCCGTGATCGCTCGGTATTGCGGCAATTAATCCATGTTGGTACCGAGATTTCCGATTCGGCATTTACCACCGAAGGCCGGGAAACTGCGGATTTATTGGAAAACGCCGAGCGGCGGGTATTTGAAATCGCCGAGCAGCGCCAGCGCGGGCAGGGCGGATTCAGCTCGATCAAATCCTTGTTGGCCAAAGCCGTGGATAAAATCGAAACCCTCTACGAACTGGACGGCGATATCACCGGGGCCAGCACCGGCTTTACCGATCTGGACGAAAAGACCTCGGGTTTGCAGCCTGCCGATTTGATCATCGTCGCCGGCCGGCCGTCCATGGGTAAGACCACTATTGCGATGAACATGGCTGAAAACGTGGCGCTGAAAAGCGGCATGCCGGTGGCGGTGTTCAGTATGGAAATGCCCGGAGAATCCTTGGCTATGCGGATGATGTCGTCGCTGGGTCGCATCGACCAACACAAGGTCCGCACCGGTAAACTGGATGACGACGATTGGCCGCGTCTGACCTCGGCAATCAATTTGCTGGCCGAGACCAAGCTGTTCATCGACGACACACCCGCGCTGACGCCGACCGAAGTCCGTTCGCGTGCCCGCCGCTTGACTCGGGAACATGGCCAGCTGGGTTTGATCGTGTTGGATTATTTACAACTGATGCAATCGCCTGCCAGCGGCGATAACCGGGTGCAGCAGATTTCCGATATTTCTCGCGGGCTTAAAGCGCTTGCCAAGGAGCTGAATGTACCCGTGATTGCACTTTCTCAGCTTAACCGGAATCTGGAGCAACGGCCCAACAAACGACCGGTGATGTCCGATTTACGCGAATCCGGCGCGATCGAACAGGACGCCGACTTGATCATCTTCGTTTACCGAGACGAGGTCTATCACGAAGACAGCCCGGACAAGGGCATAGCCGAGGTGATCATCGGTAAGCAACGGAATGGACCGTTGGGGACGGTGCGCCTCACCTTTCTTGGTCAATACACCCGCTTCGAGAATTTTGCCGGGGTTTACAACGGCCCCGAGGATTACGAATGACGCCAGCGGCTTTTGTGCGTTTGGATTTGGAGGCTGCCCGTCATAACCTGGCGCAAGTAAAGCGTTACGCGCCGGACAACAAAATCATGGCGGTGATAAAAGCCAATGGCTATGGACATGGCATTACGCGGGTAGCGACCGCTTTGGACTTGGCGGATGGTTTTGCCGTAGCGCGGGTGGACGAGGGCGTCAGGCTACGTCAGGCCGGATTTAAACAGCCCATCACCGTGTTGCAAGGTTTTGTTTGCGTAGACGAATTGCTGCAACTGTTGAAGTTTCAACTGGCGGCGGTAATTCACACGCCGCAGCAAATCTCGATTTTGCAACAGCAAGTCGATGCCGAAAGCAAGCTTGCGGTTTGGTTGAAGATGGATACCGGCATGAACCGCTTGGGTTTTAAAGGTGCCGACTTCAACGCCGCTTATCAGCAATTGCTGGGCTGCGCGCTGGTCGAACAACCAATCAATCTGATTACCCATTTCGCCAACGCCGACGATTTGCTGGACGATAAAACTCGCCGGCAAATCGATTTATTCAACGACGCGGTAAAAGACTATCCCGGCGAATGCAGCATCGCTAATTCTGCCGGGATTATCGGTTGGCCCAACGTCCGTTTCGGTTCCGCTCAGGACAGAGCTAGCGATTGGGTGCGGCCAGGGCTCATGCTATACGGCTGTTCGCCGTTTGCCGGCAAGACCGGCGCGGATTTTGGGTTAAAGCCGGTGATGAGTTTGCATTCACGGTTGATCGCGGTAAAGGATGTGGCGGCCGGAGAAACGGTAGGCTATAGCGGCACCTGGCAATGCCAAACCGCGACCCGCTTGGGGGTGGTTTCCATCGGTTACGGCGACGGCTATCACCGTCACACTAAGAGCGGCGCGCCGGTGCTGGTTAACGGCCAACGGGTGACGCTGATCGGCCGGGTGTCCATGGACATGATTACCGTCGATTTGAACAGCCAGCCTGGTGCGCAACCCGGCGATCCTGTCACTTTATGGGGCGATGGACTGCCGGTCGAGGAAATTGCCCGCCTTGCCGATACCATTCCTTATACCTTGTTGTGCGGCATTACTCAGCGGGTGCAGGTGATTGAGCAAGGTTTGGCCGACGACGTTCAGACTGTCACTTCCACTTCGTAGCCGGCAAATTTGCGGATATTGATCACGCCGGTATCGAACAGCAAATACTGGCCTTTGATGCCTTCCAAAATGCCGGACACCAGCGGTTCCTTATCGAAATTAAACGATTTCACCTTGCTGGGGTATTGCAGGACCGGATAGTCCAGTGTCAGGGACGTGGCATCGTTGAGCAATTGCGGCGGGCTGTCCGGAAATTGCGCGGCGATGCTTTGCAACTGATCCGCGCACTCCTTCAACAAACTATTACGGACGGCGGCCAAATCCAAGGGCACGGTGTTGTTTTTCAACATTTGCTGCCAACTGGTTTTATCGCTGACATGTTGCGCCAAGCTTACCTCGATCAAGCCCGATAGATGGCGTGAGGCAACTTTGAAAATCGGTAAAGCTTGCACCGCGCCCTGGTCGATCCAGCGGGTCGGTGTTTGCGATTGGCGCGTGATACCGACTTTGATGCCGGAAGAGTTGGCCAGATAAACAATATGCGGTTGGAAGCAAAACTGCTCGCCCCAGCTCGGTTCACGGCAAGTGCCGGCGGCGTAGTGGCAGGTTTCCGGCTTCATGATGCACATATCGCACTGCGCCAGTTTGATAAAGCACGGGTAGCAATAGCCTTGATTGAAGCTTTTGTTGGTCTTTTTAGCGCAATGCACGCAAAAGATCTGGCCGCTGTAGCGCAGTGATAGTTTCTTGCCCAACAAGGGGTTCAATGCGATTTCCTGATCGCCGACCGGCAAACGATATTGCACTGGTTCGGCCAATGCGCTGGTCATTTTTTGCAGACTGCCTAACACCTGATTTAATCCCGATAGCCCAATAACGGCGGCTATAATGACAGCGTTTCCAGCTTACTCAAAGAGGATTCGATGTCATTCATGCAAGTCGCTGCCGGCGGCAATATTCCTTTTGAAATAAATGTAGTGGTGGAAATCCCGGCCTTTAGTGATCCGGTCAAATATGAAGTGGACAAACATACCGGGGCCTTGACCGTGGACCGGTTCATGGGCACCGCGATGCAATATCCCTGCAATTACGGTTACATCCCGCAAACCTTGTCCGAGGACGGCGATCCGGTGGATGTGATGATCATCACGCCGGCACCTTTGCTAAGCGGTTGCGTGATCAATTGCCGGCCGTAGGGGTGCTAAAGATGATAGACGAAGCAGGTCCTGATCCTAAACTGCTGGCAGTGCCGGTGCCGCGCTTGACGCCGTTCTACAATCACGTCACCGATTACAAGGATTTGCAACCGGACAAACTGGCCAAGATCACCCATTTTTTCCAACACTACAAAGATCTGGAAGAAGGGAAATGGGTTAGCGTGGAAGGTTGGGGCGGGCTAGACGATGCGCGGCAAGAAATTCTGGCTAGCGTCGGCCGCTATAAAACGTCGCATAGCAGCCGCCGCTGATCCGGTTTTCTGAAGCTAGCCGATTGCTTGGGAGAGTTTCAGTTTTTTCGCGCGGTACATCGCACTATCGGCTCGGTTTAGCAAGTCAATACTGCTTTGGCCGTCGTGGTGGTAAATAGCTGCGCCGATGCTGGCGCTGATAGCAACCGGTTTGCCATTGATGCTGCAAGACTCTGCTAGTTGCGACTGGATTTTTTCTATCACCGCTGCCACGCTGCGGTCGGCATCAATTTCGCCCAGCAGCACCAAAAATTCGTCGCCGCCGTAGCGGCAAGCGGTGTCGCCACAGCGAAGACAAGCCGACAAACGTCCCGCCACTTCTTTCAGTAATCGGTCGCCGGCCGCGTGGCCGAGTTCGTCGTTGATGTTTTTGAATTCGTCCAGATCGATAAACAACAGCGCGACCGGCCGTTGTTGGCGATCCGCTTGGGCCATGGCTTGTTGCAGTCTATCCAGCAACAAAACGCGATTGGGGAGGCCGGTTAACTCGTCGTGATGCGCGCAATGCAGGGCTTGTCTGTAATTCTCGTCACTTTCCAGCAGTTGCTGTTCCAAGGTTTTGCGTGTGTTAGTAAGTGCTTCGATTTGCCGTTGGGCATTGGCGAGCTGTTGTTGGCTAATTGTTAGGGCGCGTTCCAATGCGGCAATCTCGGCACGGGATTGATTCAGTTGGCAACATTCTTTGTCGGTTTCGCATTCCGGTGTTTGGCTAAGCCAGCGTTGGGCTACAACGGATGAGATAAGGCTTGGCTTTTGGGACTGCTGTCTGATTTGGTTAGTCATCACAGCACCTCGAATAGGACAGCGGCTGAATCGATGACGGTCAACGCCGCGATGAATAAGATCGAATTATCAACTTTCATGACAATAACCTGTATGAATTGAGTGGCCGGAAAGCTCGTTAACTGAGGTATGTTGACTTAGTGGAATCAATTCTTATGCCAGGACTGTTTATCTTGACAGTATTGCTAGGTAACTGACTGTTGTTGAAAGCGTTTAGGAGGAATGAAAAGAGGGGAGAGGCGCTGGATAATGCGAGGTCTTGGGGCTAAGTGCAGACGGTATTTCGTCAATATTACGAAATACCGTGTTCCTAAGCTGGGGTAGCGTAGGAGGATTGGCGATAATTTAGGTTTTCTGTTCGATAACCAGATTTTTTTGCAGTTCTTGCGGCGGTACAGGATGTGTCGGTTTTTGATACGCAGCCAGAATTTGCTTCACGTAATTGCGGGTTTCCTGATACGGCGGTATGCCTTGATAGCGCTCCACCGCACCTTCGCCGGCATTATAGGCAGCCAGTACCAAATCGACTTTGCCTTCGAAATGCCTCAATAGCCAATGCAGATAGGCGGTGCCGCCTTTGATGTTTTGAATCGGATTCCAGCTGTCTTTTACCCCGAAGCGTTCGGCGGTTGCCGGTATCAGTTGCATCAGGCCTTGGGCATTTTTGCCGGACAGTGCGCTGGGGTTGAAAGCGGATTCGGCTTGAATCACCGCCATGATCAGTTGCGGGTCGATGCTGTAAATCGGTGCTATCTCCTTTACCCAGGCTTCTACTAGTTGGCGGTTAGGGTTGGGATCGGCAACCAGCGTAACTTCA
Organism: Methylomonas methanica; assembly: GCF_001644035.1. Classification (GTDB taxonomy): domain Bacteria; phylum Pseudomonadota; class Gammaproteobacteria; order Methylococcales; family Methylomonadaceae; genus Methylomonas; species Methylomonas methanica_A. The sequence continues at coordinate 115,750 of NZ_LUUG01000044.1, read as the reverse complement.
GGTTCCGGCGCCGGCGGTTGGCAGGCTGGGTCGTCACTGGGCGTTACATCGCCAAAACGGCTTAGCATTTGCTGTGCATGCGTGTCGCCGTGTTCTGCGGCTTGTTTAAACCAGTGGCTGGCCAGCGGAATGCTACGAGTCACGCCGCGGCCGTTGAAGTACATAAAGCCGATGCTGTAAGCCGATTCTGCATCGCCTTGCAGCGCGGCCTTGCAGTACATATCAAATGCTTGCCGGTAATCTTGTTTGACAGTGCGGCCGTGTTCGAAATCGGCAGCAGTCTTGCGGATTTGTTCCAGATTAACCGGCGCTAAGTCCTGGGCATTACCGATTTGGGTGGCAAAGCCCAAGCACAGGGCAATTAGCGATTGGCGTTTCAAGTTCATAAAATTCTCGTTCTGTATTGCTGAGACTAGGCTCTTCTAAACCCGGCCGGAAAAGGATTAAACAGTCAATCCTCCAAGCTTCCAGCTACCGTATACATTGCAAGTGCTTGATCGCCCATATGGTCGAGTTTCCGTGCAATTGCGCTTAATTGCATCCCGCGGGATGTTGGCAAACCTTGAAATAGTTCCGGGGCCGCTGAGGGTGTTAGCTTTACCGGAACTGCTTCAAGGTTGTCCGCACTATACCCTCTGTTTTGCTGAGGCTATATTGCCCATATGGGCAGGTGAGCGTGGCGCGAATATATCACAGGGTTGATTGTACGGCGATTTAAACTGTTGTTTTTGAGGGGATTGTGGCGGCTTCTTAGGCGCGGCGTCTGATTTAGCCCCTAGTTCTCTGACCCAGGTTTTCGCCCTGAGCGACTGTGCTATTCGCCAAAGTAAGTATCCAATTTGCCTGTTGCGGATTTCAAACAGAGGGTCAACCCAAATGTAAACTTAATTTGTATTCAGGATGACTTGCCGCCGATTATTTTATGATCGGCCGGCAAATTTATCTCTGCGAGACATTGCGCTCATTAAGCCAACGCCCATAGACATCAGCAGGAAGCCGCCAGGCAAAGGGATAGCAGCTGGTAGCGGCACTAATGTGACACCGCTGAAATTCACTTGTTGTAGTCCGCCGAAATCAAAAGCAAGGGCAGTGTCAAACGCTTCGTCACCCCAGTTGATCACTCCAAATTCAAGGAAATACGATCCCGAGGCAGTGAACGAGTACGCAGACTTAATCCAGCCGGTCGGACCACAGGTGTTCGCGTTATCCCAGCAAATGCCGCTTGAGCTACCCAGTGGTATCCAGTTTGTGCCGGCCACATTAAAGCCAACGGTGTTGCCGTCATTCAATACGGCGTCGAGTTCATCCGGTAAGGTGTTATCTACCTGACGGTTCAACACATTACCCGGCACTACGTTACCGTTAGCGGAATTGGTGCTGCGCGCCGTAAACAACCAGGCGGCAGTGTTGTTAGTATCCGCATTGACCAAGCGCGCCCAGGCATAGTCGTCGTAGCCGCGGCCATCGGTTGAAATGTAATTGAAGTGCAGAGTTAGCGTGTCATTCGTGCTGGCATTGAAGGCGTTCGATTGAATTTTCGAGCCATTGGTTTGGTTCTCGGTGCCGCGGCCTTCATCCCTTAGTATCAGGGGAGAAACACCATAGACGCCGCCAGAGGTCGACACGTAACCGAACTGGGCATTTCCAGTTGGCGAGTTATTTACAATGCTGTCCCCGTAAATAATTCCGGCCGCGCCGCTGGCAGTCCAGGTGTTGCCGCTGACGGAAATATTGGAAGCTTGTGCCGCAGGTATCACAAGCGCGCCGCTCAAACTCAGGGCGATCAGGGGAATGCGCGTATTTTTCATGGTTCTACCTTTTTAGGTGTGGATGTATAAGTCATCAGGGTTTTGTTGAATAAGCCGCTGCAATCCCAGGTAGCGCTGCTTACCTCGTTCATTCGGCGAAACCTATTCTGTGGTGTATTCCCTGTGACAGCCCAATGGTTCAATTTGGGGGGCGGTTATAAGTCAGGCAATTGCAAAACCCACGGTTCAAGCCTTGGTTGCACAGACTGATTGCAAAATAAGCTGTTCCTATACATCAAAGGTCGAGTTTGCCATAATTCCAAGAACTGATCTTTTGGGGCATAAACATTAACAAGCGAATTTTGTTGGGGGTTTGCGGCGGTATCGCGGCGTATAAAGCGGCGGAACTGGTGCGCTTGTTGCGGAAGCAAGGCCATGAAGTTCGCGTGGTGATGACCGCCGCCGCCCGCCAGTTTGTCACGCCGCTGACGTTTCAGGCCTTGAGCGGCCATGCCGTGCATAGCGATTTGCTGGACGTCGAGCAGGAACAGGCCATGAGTCATATTCATTTGGCGCGCTGGGCAGACCTGCTACTGATTGCGCCGGCGACCGCTGATATGTTGGCGAAAATGGCGCACGGTTTGGCGGATGATTTGTTATCCACCTTGTATCTTGCGGCCGAATGTCCGGTATTCGTTGCGCCGGCGATGAATCAGGCGATGTGGGCTAAATCTGTAACCCAAGAGAATATTGCCAAATTGCAAAGCCACGGCGTGCATTTTATCGGCCCTGCGGCTGGTGAACAGGCTTGTGGCGAGCAAGGCTTGGGGCGGATGGTGGAGCCGGCCGATATTGGTCGGCAAGTGCTGGGGCCTGAACAGCCCGGCTTTCTGTCAGGCGTTAATATAGTCATTAGTGCCGGACCGACGCGTGAGCCGCTTGATCCGGTGCGTTACATCACTAACCGAAGCTCCGGCAAAATGGGGTATGCCTTGGCAGACGCAGCGCTGTCAGCTGGCGCCAATGTGACACTGGTCAGTGGTCCGGCGAGCTTAGCAGTGCCGGCCGGAGCCAAACTTATTCCGGTGGAAACCGCCCTGCAAATGTATGATGCGGTGATGACACATTGTCCGACGGCAGATATTTATGTTGGCGCTGCGGCGGTAGCGGATTACCGGCCGCAACAGTTAGCGGATCATAAGATAAAAAAAGGCGGCGACACCAGCAATATAGCCTTGGTAAAAAATCCGGATATCATCGCCGCAGTGGCTGCTTTGCAACCAAAACCCTTGGTAGTGGGATTTGCCGCTGAAACCGACGATCTGGAAAATTACGCCAAACACAAGCTGCAAACCAAAAACCTGGACCTGATCGCCGCGAATTGGGTGGGGCATGCTGAAGGCGGTTTCGAGAGTGATCGCAACGCCTTGCAAGTATTTTGGCCGGGTGGTCAACAAATCCTGCCGATGACCGATAAACATACTTTAGCCGCACAGCTGCTTAAACTGATAGCCGAGAAATTGCATGAAAAAAATCCAGTTAAAAATTCTTGATCCGCGTTTGGGCCAGGAGATTGCTTTGCCCGCCTACGCCACGCACGGTTCGGCGGGACTGGATTTGCGCGCCTGCCTTGATCAAGCCTTGACCTTGCAGCCAGGCGAAACGGCCTTGATACCCACCGGTCTGGCTATTCATCTCGAAGATCCACATTTGGCGGCGGTATTGCTGCCGCGCTCGGGACTGGGGCATAAGCATGGCATCGTGCTGGGTAATTTGGTGGGTTTGATCGATTCGGATTACCAGGGACAGATTTTTATCTCCTGCTGGAATCGCGGCAATAGCGAGTTTACCGTTGAGATAGGCGAGCGTATCGCGCAAATGGTGTTTGTGCCGGTTGTGCAGGCCGAGTTTGAGTGTGTGGCCGAGTTCGACGAAAGCCATCGCGGCAGCGGCGGTTTTGGACATAGCGGCCGGCACTAAGCGGAGCCGCGACGGATGGGACGCATATTTAGTATAGTTGCCGGCATCGCGGCGCTGATGGTGTTATTGGCCGGCGGCGGCGCCTATTGGTTTTCGGCGGCTCAGGTTAGGGAAACCCAACAAACCAGTACCACTGCGATTGCCAGCGGTATGACAGTCAGCATCGTCAGCCAGATCGAGACGCTACAGCGGGTCATCGATGGTCTGGCACAGGCGCCGGATGTGGTGACGGTACTTGCCGGCGATATTCACAATCAAGCGGCGTTGGATAATGTCGCTGGTAGACTACAGAACACGATTCCGCAAGCGATGCGCGTGCGCTTGCTGCCGGCGACGGTCAGCGAGCCGGATCTTAATCAGGTGCCTAACATGGGCTTTGCCGATTTGGAGATGGTGCGCGCCACGCTGACGACCAAGCAAAAGCCCTTCGTGCAAGGCGAGGGCGAGCATCGGCATTTGGCGATGACGGCTGCGGTTAGTCAAAATCAGCAGGTAATTGGCGTGATTTTGGTTAGTTTAAAGCCGGATTTGTTGCAGCAGTTGATCACCAAGACTACCGTCGGCAGTGGCTATGTGGAGATCAAGCAAGAACAGGCCGTATTGGCCAGTGTCGGTATGCCGGAGTTCAAGGACGACGAGCCGCAAGTGATGCCACTGACTAACAGCCGCTGGTCGTTGGAGCTTTCCATAGGTGGCGGCACCAGTGCCGGCGACATCATTTTATTTTCCTGCATTATCTTGATTCCCGCCTTGTTAGGTTCTTTGGCGTTTTTTGTCGGTTATCGTAAATTGGCCGATTATCTGCATCACGATCAAAGCAGTATTTTAAAGGCCGCCAAGGACATGATGACCGGCAAGCAGGTTGGTCACTATCCGGTGCAGCTCGATGAAATGCGGCCGATCATTTCTACCTTGGCCCAGTTCAAACGCATCCTGGAACAAGAAAAAAGCCCGAGTAAAGCACCTGACGAATTGGGCGAATATGACTTTTTCGACGAGTCGTTCGACATCGATTTTATCGAAGACTCGCCCAAAACAGCCGAACAATATGCCAGTGTGCCGGTGAGCCTGGGCACGGCGCCTATCAGCATGGCCCAGCAGGCGCCGCTTAGTGCGGCTGCTCCCACCGAGAAATCGGCACCCGTAGCGATGCCCGCTGCCGTGCCGACGGCGGAGGAGTCATTTGCCGATATTTTCCGCACTTATGATATTCGCGGTATCGTCGGCAAGGGATTGACCGCGGAAACGGTGCGAAATATCGGTCGGGCTTTGGGTAGCGAGGCCAGGCAGTTGAATATCAAGACTATCGTCATGGGCCGGGACGGCCGGCTCTCCAGCCCGGGGTTGGCGGATGCCTTGGCAAAAGGCATTACCGAAGCAGGTTGCGATGTGTTGAACATCGGCCTGGTGCCGACGCCGCTGCTGTATTTTGTCACCCAGCACAGCGAAGGCCGCAGTGGCGTGATGATTACCGGAAGCCACAATCCAGCAGACTATAATGGCCTTAAACTGGTTTTGAACGGCGAAACCTTATCCGGCGACAAGATTCAACAACTGAAAAAACGTATCGAAGCCGGCGATTTTAGCGACGGTGCTCCAGGTTCCATCGAGCTGAATAGCTTATTCAGTAACGAATATATCGGCATGATTTCCGACGATGTGCATTTGGTCAGGCCGATGAAAGTGGCTGTCGATTGCGGCAACGGCGCAGCCGGACAGTTGGCGCCCATTCTGTTGCGTACCATGGGTTGCGAAGTGATCGAGTTGTATTGCGACATTGACGGCAATTTTCCCAATCATCATCCCGATCCCAGCAAGCCGGAAAATCTAGCCGATCTGATTAAGGCCGTGCAGCATTACGAGGCTGATATTGGTGTAGCTTTTGATGGCGACGGCGACAGAATCGGCGTGGTCGATTCCGGCGGCAAAATTATTTGGCCGGATCGGCAAATGATGCTGTATGCCCGCGATGTGCTGGCGAATAAACCGGGAGCCGAAATTATTTACGATGTGAAGTGCTCGCGGCATTTGCACGATCAAATCGTTAAACGCGGCGGACGGCCATTGATGTGGAAAAGCGGCCATTCGCTGATGAAAGCCAAGCTCAAGGAAACCGCAGCGGCACTGGCCGGCGAGATGAGCGGGCATATTTTCTTTAACGACCGTTGGTTCGGTTTTGACGATGCCTTATACGCCGCTGCGCGGTTGATCGAAATTTTGTCCGGCGATATGCGCAGTAGTAGCGATGTCTTTGCCGATTTGCCGGACAGTATCAATACGCCGGAGCTGCATGTACCGATGGCCGAGGGCGAAGGCGTCCGCTTTATGGAGCAGCTATTCAGCCAGGCCAAGTTTAAAGATGGCAAGATCATCAATATAGACGGTATGCGCGTCGAATTTGCCGACGGCTGGGGTCTGGTCAGAGCCTCCAACACCACGCCGGTTCTAACCGTGCGTTTCGAAGCGGATAGCCAGGAAGCGATGCAACGTATTCAAGCTCAATTCAGGCAGCTGCTGCTGCAAATCAAACCCGACATCAAACTACCTTTTTAATTGTTAGCGATCATGAAAGAAAATAACGCGCACCAGATTGCCCACGTTCTTATCGAAGCCTTGCCGTATATTCAAAAATTCAAGGGCAAAACCGTTGTGATTAAATTCGGCGGCAATGCGATGGTCGACGATGCCTTGAAACACAGTTTCGCCCGCGACATCGTCTTGATGAAGCTGGTGGGAATTAACCCCATCGTCGTGCACGGCGGCGGTCCGCAAATTGGCGACTTGTTAAAACGCTTGGGTAAAACCTCCGAGTTTATCGACGGTATGCGCGTTACCGATAGCGAAACCATGGATGTGGTGGAAATGGTGCTGGGCGGCCTGGTGAATAAAGAGATCGTGAATATGATCAACATGCAGGGCGGCAAGGCCGTGGGTTTGACCGGTAAGGACGGTAATTTCATCCATGCTCGTAAAATCAACATGACCAAGGCCGGTGCGACCTTGGAGGATGCGCCGGAAATTATCGATCTGGGGCATGTCGGCGAAGTCAGCAGCATCGATCCGGCGGTAGTAGAAATGTTGGGTAACAGCGACTTTATTCCGGTGATCGCGCCGATTGGCGTGGGTAAGGATGGACACTCCTACAATATCAATGCGGATCTGGTGGCCGGCAAGGTTGCGGAAGTGTTAAAAGCCGAAAAGCTGATGTTGTTGACCAATATCCCCGGCATTATGGACAGACAGGGTAATTTGCTGACTGGCCTGACCTTAACCGATATTGATAATCTGATCGCTGACGGCACGATTTCCGGGGGGATGATTCCGAAAACCCGCTGCGGTACTGATGCGTTAAAGGGCGGCGTGACTAGTGTGCATATCATCGACGGTCGGGTCGAGCACGCGGTGTTGCTGGAGCTGTTCACCGATCAGGGAGTCGGTACTTTATTGCTGCGCCGCTAAGCTGGATTGAATAAAGGGGGCAAAGGCTTGGCGAATGCTCTGCGCCTTTGCTCCTGAACATAATTCGTTGCCTATGCTGGATTGGCGGCAGCGGATATCCAGAAATATCTGCAAAGTGTTGTTACGCTCTAGTAGCGATACCGACAAGCTTAAATCGTCGTCTTTCTGTGGCGCTGCGCGCATGATCAGTTTCTCGCTTTCCACGTCTTGACCGGTGGTGGAGTGAGTCGCGACAAACTCACCGGCGATTTTCCAGGCTTTTTCGCATTGCCCGGCGTCCTGACAGACAAACAGGCCTAGCTCGTTGCTGGCGTTACTGGCCGCTAAGCTGTCGCCGTTGACCGGTTTTCCGTCGGTGTTGTTGGCTTGGGTGAGGAATTGAAAGCGGGCTATGTCGGCTTTGAATTCTTTTTCGCTGTTTTGTCTGTCCTGTTGGTGGCGCAAAAGTTCTTGTTTGCCCGCTTCTATCTGTTGTTTGCTGGCGGCAATATCCGCCAGTAATTTCGGCGGGATCTTGCTGCCGCCACGCTCAAGATTGGCGGCTTGTTGCTGTTGCTGCTGCAATTGCTGTTGAATACGCTCGATATTGCCTTCAATCACTTTTTGTCCGGCATCGAAGGACGCCATTTTATTGGTCAAGGCCTTATTCATATCTTCGATGCCACGAAACGTGCTTAACAGTACTTTGTCGTTGGCGTTTTGCCTGGCAATGATCTTTTCCTGTTCCTTACGTAGCGCATCCAGCCGCTTTTGCTGGGCAATTTGCTCGGCGGTTTTGGCTTTTTCCAGCACGTCGAGCACGCGGGCTTTCTCGCTCAATGTTTCCCGTTTGTGTTTTACCTGGTCGGGCGGCACTTGGTCGGAGAAATAGACGTTACCGTTTTCATCCACCCAACGATACATTTTTTTTGCATATGCCGGCTCGCCCATTGCCAATAGCAAGGCTAGAGCGACAAAAGATGTTCGTTTAAAGGCGACATGTTGCATGGCAATACCAGTCTGGCGCCTAGCCCAGCAGACTAACCAATTGATGCAAGGGCGGTAAAATCATCATTTTTGCCAGTTGCAACAATACCAGCGCCACCAGCGGCGATAGGTCTATTCCACCCATGTTCGGCAGCACTTTGCGGCACACGTTCAGCAGCGGATCGGTCAAACTGTACAAAATCGACGAAGCGGAGCCATAACTGCCGGGGGCGAACCAGCTGAGGATGGCACCGGCAAAAATGGCGTAAACGAAAATATCGATCAGCATTTTCAATAAGTCGGTAAACGACAATAGCGTCAATGCCACAAAACTGACCGATAAGCCTTTGATAGCCAGTATCGAAAAGTTGGCGACTATTTGCAGCAACAACGCCAGCACTAGGGAAGAGCTATCTATGCGACCGATGGAAGGAATGAAGCGACGCAAAATCCGCAACGGCGGATGGGTGATTTTCACCAGAAATTGCGAAACCGGGTTGTAAAAATCGGCCTGGGTCCATTGCAACAAGAAGCGCAAGGCCACCGCCAAAATATACAACGAAAACAGCGTGTCGATCAGGAACACTATTGGGTCGGTCATGTAATTGCTGCCCATTAGTCGGCTCCCAGTTGTTTTGACATTTCAATCGAGCGGTCTTTGGCGGCGTGTAAGGCTTTTGCAACCAGTTCGACAAAGCCGTTTTGGACAAACGTTTCTATGGCTTGTTGAGTGGTACCGCCCGGTGAGGTGACTCTGGCGCGCAATTGGGCGGGTGATTCGGACGATTCCAGCGCGATTTTGGCGGCGCCCAGAGCTGTTTGCTGAATCAGCAGTCTAGCGGAGCGTTCGTCCAGGCCCAAGTCCAGGGCGGCTTTTTCCATTGCTTCCATCAGCAGAAAAAAATAAGCCGGCCCGCTGCCCGATACCGCGGTCACGGCGTCGAGTTGGTTTTCGTCGTTTACCCACAAGGCCAAACCGACCGCGCGCAGAATATTTTCGGCTAGATCTTTTTGTTCGTCGTCTACATTCGCGTTGGCGTGCAATGCTGTTGCGCCGGTTTGCACCAGTGCGGGCGTATTAGGCATACAGCGCACGATAGCGACCTCGCTGCCCAGCCATTTGGATAGACTTTGCTGGGAAATGCCGGCGGCAATCGATACTACCAGCACATTTTTTTGTTTCAGACAGGGCGCGATTTGCAAAGCCACGTCACGCAGTATTTGCGGTTTAACTGCCAGCACCACCACTTCGACTTCGTTAATGACTGTCTCATTACTGGCGGTAGTATTGACATGAAGTTGATCGGCGTGAGCCTGCAAAGTGGCGGGCGCGGTATCCGACACCCAGATCTGCTGCGGTGAATGACCGCTGGCAATCAAGCCGCTGATTAGACTGGTCGCCATGTTGCCGCCACCAATAAAACCGATTGTTTTTGTTTTCATAGCTTACTGATTATTATGTTGAATCGTTACGGAAACCGCTGTTTGCGGTGCATTCTACATGACAATGGTGGCGCCGCAGAGAATCTCAAGTCGTTACGGATTTTTGCAAGCCGATATGGCGAGGGCGGATGCCCAACAATACCAGCGCCGAACTGTAAATCAAGATTGCCAAGCCGATTGTCATTCCCAGGTGCAGGCCGCGTTGCGAGGCGCTCCAATCCAGCCAAAGCGTGACATCGACAAAATAATACAAGAACGCCGACATAATTGCGTTGGCTGCCACAATCCGCAGAATGTATAACAGCCACTGTTCGCTAGGGCGGTAAATTCGAGTTTTTAGCAGACTAAGCAACAGAAGTAGCGCGTTTAGGTAAGCCGACAAAGTGGTTGCCAGGGCGATGCCGGCATGCGCGAACGGAAATGCCAACAATAGGCTTAATACTATATTTGCGACGATGGAATGCATGCCAAAACGCATCGGCGTTTGCGTGTCCTGGCGCGAGGTGAAGCCTGGAACCAAGATCTTGATCAGCATGAATGCCAATAAACCTAGTGCGTAAGCCATCAGGCTTTTGCCCGCCATATGCACATCTTCGCTGCCAAATTCGTTATATTGAAATAGCGTCGATAGCAAGGGTTCGGCCAACAGTGTTAAGCCCAAAGTGGCCGGCAAGCCTATCAATAATACCAATTTCAGGCCCCAGTCCAACGCCTTGGAAAAGGCCATGGCATCCTCAGCAGCATGATTCTCGGACAATCTGGGTAAAATGACTGTTGCAAGCGCCACACCCAAAATACCGAGCGGAAACTCCACCAACCGATCCGAATAATACAGCCAGGAAACGCTGCCGGAGGTCAAAAACGAGGCGACCAAAGTGCCAAACAGCAAATTAACTTGCACCACCGAGACTCCAAAGATTGCCGGAAGCATCTGTTTTAGTATGCGCCGCACCGCCGGGTCTTGATAGCCCCAGCGCGGCCTCGGCAGTAAACCCAGACGCAATAGTGCGGGGATTTGAAACAGCAATTGCACCATCCCGGCGCCGAATACTCCCCACGCCAACGCCATAATGGGTTGTGCCATTAACGGCGAAACCCAGATCGCTGCGCCTATCATGCAGATATTCAAAAATACCGGGGTCAGGGCCGGAATCGCAAATTTACCGCGGGCGTTCAAAATCGCGCCGGCGAACGCAACTAACGTAACGAAGAACAAATAGGGGAAGGTGATGCGGAGCATTTGTACAGCCAGTTCGTACTGGCCGCCTTCCCATAGAAAGCCCGGTGCAAATACCATGATCAGCAGCGGGGCGGCAATTACGCCTGCCAGCGAGATTAGCATCAATAGGACCGTCAAAGTGCCGGCAGTCCGGTCTATAAACAGCTGCAATGCTTCGCGGCTGCCTTTTTCGTTATAATCCGTCAGCGCCGGCACAAAAGCTTGGGCGAACGCGCCTTCCATGAACAAGCGGCGTAGGAAGTTCGGAATTCTGAACGCTACGAAAAAGGCATCGGTGGCCATGTTAACGCCGAAAATGTTGGCAAACAACATGTCCCGTACAAAACCCATGATCCGTGAAACCATGGTCATACTGCTAACGATTGCGGTAGATTTAAACAGCTGCTTGCTCACTGCAGGTCTCAGGTTGAGTTTGGAAACACTAAAAATTTGACAATCATAGCATCCAAAATGATAATACGCGGTTCCAGATTAACTCAAAAGAACTGATAGACTATGGCTAATTCACCACAAGCTAGAAAAAGAGCGCGTCAGGCTGAGAAAAGCCGTATTCGCAATGCCGGACAGCGAAGCAACTTACGCACTTTCGTAAAAAAAGTGATCGCCGCTGTTAGAGCAGGCGATAAAGAGCAAGCTCAAGCCGCGTTTAAAACCGCTGTTCCTGTAATCGATTCGGCTGTTAACAAAGGCCTGATCCATAAAAATAAAGCCGCTCGCAGCAAAAGCAGACTTAACGACAGATTGCGCGCGATGGCTTGATCTCGACCCAAAGTCGATAGATCAAACAAGGCCTATGCAACAGTTGTTGCTTGGGCCTTTTTTATGTGCGGAGATTTTCTCTTGCGCAGATACCCGATACTTTGGTTCCCTAGTCTTTACTTAATCAAAGCTTGTTGGCTTTCTCATGACTTTTTGAGGCAAGTTGCTTGCGGCGCGCGGACAAGCTGCTAATCTGATAGCTCTCAGCTTATCAGTCCAGAAGGTACTGTCATGAATAACCAAGACCAAGCCAAACTTCGTTGGGGCATTCTCGGTGCTGCCCGTATCAACGAGCGCCTGTTGCCGGCTATAGTTGAAGCGTCCAACGCAAAGCTGGTCGGCATAGCCAGCCGTCGGCCCGGAGCCGCAGCGCAAACCCTCGCTCAATACGCTCCTTGCCATCCGGAAACACAGAGTTACGATAATCTGGATGCATTGCTAAATGACGAAGATGTGCAGGCTATCTACTTGCCGATGGCCAATCATGAGCATGCGGAATGGGCTTTACGGTCCATTGAGCACCGTAAGCATGTGCTGTGCGAAAAGCCGATGGCCTTGACGGTAGAGGATATTGACGCGATTGAAACAGCCGCGCGCCGCTACCGGGTGACCGTGATGGAAGGTTTTATGTACCGCTTTCATCCGCAGCACGCCCGTGTACTGGAATTGATCCGGTCCGGTTTAATAGGCGAAATCCGTTCTGTGCGCGCCAGCTACTCATTTATGATGCGTCAGGCCCGGATGTATCGCTTGGCTGAGGATGTCTCGCGCGGCGGCGGGGCGATGTGGGATATCGGCTGCTATGCGATCCATTCGTTACGCATGTTCTTTCAACAAGCACCACGCAGCGTCACTGCCTTATCTAAATATGCCGAAAGCGGTGCCGATATTACGACCAGCGGTATTCTGGATTTTGGCGACGGAAAATTCGCGCATTTCGATTTCAGCTTCGAACGCGCCAGACGTTGCGAATATGAAATCGTTGGTACCCAAGGCGGAATCAAATGTCACGTGGTATGGCAGTTGCCAGGGGATGTACCGGTAATTTCCTGGTGGACCGAAGACGGTCGGCAATCAGAAGAGCGCTTGCCTTTCGCGAATCATTTTCGTTTGGAAGTCGAGCATTTCAGCGATTGCGTATTAAACGGCAAGGATCCGCAGTTGTCGTTCAGCGATGCCCGTGATAACTGTCGGACCATCGTTGCCGCGTTGCAATCAGCCGCCGAAGGGCGGGTGATCAAAATTTGATTTCGCAGAATATCTTTTCGGCGACATGGCTTATTTCCTGCGGAGGTTGATGTGATCGGCATTCGGATGTTTTACAAGTGTCGCTCCGGTGTGTTGGTCGCTTTGACATTGGCGGCGTCATGCCTATTTCAGATCGAGGTAGCGTTTGCCGCAGATGCTGTAGCCGCTAGGAAGGAATTGCAGCAAATGGGCACCGAATATACCGAGTCCCAATTTGCAACATCTGCCGGTGCGGACGATATGCTTGCTGTAAAGTTGTTTCTGGATGCCGGTATGGATGTGAATGCCGGAGGTTCGGCTGCGCTGGGATTGGCCGCCGGTAGAGGGCAGTTGGAAATGGTCAAGCTTTTGCTGGCAAGGGGCGCTAAGTCTTCAGCCAATGCCTTGCAGTTTGCCCGTACCCGAGGGCACAAGGAAATTGAGGATATTTTGGTTCAGGCTGGGGCACAGGAGTAGTCGCAGGAAGCCGGGCTAGATTGAGTCCAACCCGGCGCTCAGAACTACATTTATTTGCTAAAAGTCAGGCCATCGTTAGCGACATCGATTTTAATCACATCCCCCGGAATAAAGCGGCCTGACAAAATTTCATTAGCCAGCGGATTTTCCAACTGCCGTTGTATGGCTCGTTTTAGCGGACGCGCACCATAAACCGGGTCGAAGCCTGCTTCGCCAAGTAAATCCAGCGCTGTTTCGCTGACTTCCATACCCATGTCTTTTTCTTGTAAACGTTGGTGTAGCAACTCGATCTGTATTTTGCAGATCGCACGGATTTGGCCTTGACCGAGCGGATGGAAGACTACGGCTTCGTCGACCCGGTTGATGAATTCCGGGCGGAAATGCTGGCCGACGATTTCCATCACCGCATCCTTCATCTCTAAGTAATTATCTTCCCCAGCTAATTCCTGAATTACGCTGGAACCCAGGTTCGAAGTCATCACCACCACGGTGTTTTTGAAGTCCACCGTACGGCCCTGTCCATCGGTTAAACGGCCGTCATCCAGTACTTGCAGCAATACGTTAAATACGTCGTTATGGGCTTTTTCGATCTCATCCAGCAGGATGACCGAATACGGTTTGCGGCGTACGGCTTCGGTCAGATAGCCGCCTTCCTCATAGCCAACATAGCCGGGAGGTGCGCCGATCAAGCGAGCCACCGAATGTTTTTCCATAAATTCGGACATGTCGATGCGCACCATCGCTTCTTCGGTGTCGAACATGAACTCGGCTAAAGCCTTACATAATTCGGTTTTGCCGACGCCGGTCGGGCCAAGGAACAGGAATGAGCCGTTGGGACGGTTCGGGTCGGACAGGCCGGCGCGGGAGCGGCGGATGGCGTTGCTCACCGCTTTTAGTGCTTCGGTTTGCCCAATCACCCGTTTGCTAAGCTCATCTTCCATGCGCAGCAATTTCTCGCGCTCGCCCTCCATCATTTTGGATACTGGGATGCCGGTCCATTTCGAGACCACTTCAGCGATTTCCTCTTCGGTGACTCTGCTGCGCAGCAAGGTGGTTTCCTGCATCTCCGCTTGCGAAGCCAAATCCAGCTCTTTTTCCAGCTTGGGAATTTCGCCGTATTGCAGTTCGGACATGCGCGCGTAGTCTTGGCTGCGGCGGGCCGCTTCCAGTTCCAGGCGGGCATGTTCCAGATTCTCCTTTATAGTGGCGGTGCCTTGCAGTGCGGCTTTTTCGGCCTTCCAGATTTCGTCCAGGTCTGAGTATTCTTTCTCCAGATCGGCGATTTCAACTTGCAATATTTCCAGACGCTTTTTCGAAGCCGCGTCGGTTTCGTTTTTCATGGCCTCGCGCTCGATTTTCAGCTGTATCAACCTACGGCTGAGTTTATCCATGGCCTCTGGCTTGGAGTCCATTTCCATGCGGATTCGACTGGCGGCTTCATCAATCAAGTCTATGGCTTTGTCCGGTAACTGCCGGTCGGAAATGTAACGGTGCGACAGCACCGCAGCGGAGACAATGGCCGGATCGGTGATTTCGACGCGGTGATGAATTTCGTAACGTTCTTTCAAACCGCGTAAGATGGCGATGGTGTCTTCGACGCTAGGCTCGTCGACCAGCACTTTTTGAAAACGCCGTTCCAATGCCGCGTCCTTCTCGATGTATTGCCGGTATTCGTCCAGCGTGGTGGCGCCGACACAATGCAGTTCGCCGCGGGCTAGAGCTGGTTTCAGCATGTTGCCGGCGTCCATCGCGCCTTCTGCCTTGCCGGCACCAACCATAGTATGCAATTCGTCGATGAACAAGATGATTTGGCCTTCCTGTTTGGCAACGTCGTTCAGCACCGCTTTCAAGCGCTCCTCGAATTCGCCGCGAAACTTGGCGCCGGCGATCAGTGCGGCCATATCCAGCGACAGCAACTGCTTGCCCTTGATCCCTTCCGGCACTTCGCCGTTGACGATACGTTGCGCTAGGCCTTCGACGATGGCGGTCTTACCGACGCCGGGTTCGCCGATCAGCACTGGATTATTTTTGGTTCGGCGTTGCAAGACCTGGATGGTGCGGCGGATTTCGTCGTCGCGGCCAATCACTGGATCGAGTTTGCCTTGCTCGGCGCGTTCGGTCAGGTTGATGGTGTATTTTTTCAGAGCCTGGCGTTGGTCTTCGGCATTGGCGTCATTGACGTTTTGGCCGCCGCGCATGTTTTCTATGGCTTTTTCCACAGCGGATGCGGTGACGCCGGCCTGTTTCAGAATTTTTTGCAGGGAACTGCTGGCTTCCAGGGCTGCCAGCAAAAATAATTCGCTGGAAATGAACGCATCCTTACGCTTCTGCGCCAGTTTGTCGGTCAGGTTCAACATCCGCGACAGCTCGTTGGAGATTTGCACGTCGCCGCCGGACCCGGAGACGCTGGCCAGGCGGTCGATTTCCTTGCTTAGCTCGTTACGCAACGCGTTGACCTGAATGCCGACCTGCATCAGCAATGGCTTGATGCTGCCGCCTTCCTGGTCGATCAGCGCCAACATCACATGCACGGGCTCTATGAATTGGTGATCCTTGCCCAATGCCATGCTTTGCGCGTCGCTGAGCGCTTGTTGAAATTTACTGGTTAATTTATCCATTCGCATGCTGCGTACCTCATTTGGAATATAAATTGTGTTGCCGCAGAGATGGGGCGCTACTTGGCGCTTTTCAAGCGAAGACTGACGGATAATTCCACTATTTTTCGGATGAAATTATTGCTGTTGATTCGTGGATTAGGATGGACATCGTTGGTAGCCTTGATAAATGTTTCAAAGTACAATGTCGCCGCTCAGATAACAGATGTTGAGGGATTATGGCCGTTGCTAGTCAGCAGGTCCGGTTGTCAATATTGTCGGTCTGCGTAACCATTAGTTTTATTTTGTAGGAGTTTTAGAAATGGCAACAGGCACTGTAAAGTGGTTTAACAATACCAAAGGGTTTGGATTTATCGAGCCTTCCGAAGGCAAGGAAGATGTTTTTGTACATCATTCCGTTATCAAGGGCGAAGGTTTTAAAACTTTGTCTCCAGGCCAGTCGGTTCAATTCGATATCGAGTCCGGTCCTAAAGGTTTGACTGCCGCGAACGTCCTGCCCAGATAAGCGTTAACGGTTACGGGTAAAAAGGCTCTTGCTTGCAAGGGCCTTTTTTATGCCCGCAACAATCTGGAATTTTCGGTTAACGGTAATATAACCAAGCTATAATGCAGCCATCCCTCCCTTTTCGGCGTAACTGACCATGGCACGCGAATTTTCTTCTTTAAAACAAATGGATACCCCTGTCAAAGTGCTGTTTACCGGCTATTTGACTACCGTGGCGGTCGGCTATCTGATGGCCTTGATCCAAATTCTGTTTACTCACGGTATGGCTGACGGCAAGTTCGGCTTGTCGATAGACGATATTGTCTACAGTTATTACGGCAACCGCTCCGGAACGATGCTGGAAACTCAATTAAACGGGGCAATGAAAGAAAACGCTTCGGAGCAGGAACGTTTTACCATCATCCAATGGGTGCGCGATGGTGCTGATCAGGATGATTTCGTCGATCGCGGCGTCGATAAAATCATCGAGAATCGTTGCGTGATGTGCCATAACAAGGATGCGTCCATCCCCAACTTAAGTGATTTCAAGGTGTTGAAGGAGTACACTAAGGAAGACGAAGGCGCTACGTTCAGTTCGCTGACGCGGGTTTCGCATATTCACTTGTTCGGCATCAGTTTTATCTTCATGTTTGTCGGTCTGATTTTCAGTTTTTCGGAAACCAGTACCATAAAGTACAAATGTATCGCGATCGGCATGCCGTATGTGTTTCTGCTGGTGGATATATTGTCGTGGTGGTTGACGAAGCTTGATCCGATATTCGCCTGGCTGGTGATTGTGGCTGGTGGTGGCATGGCAGTGTCGTTTGCATTTATGTGGACGGTGTCCGTCGCGGAAATGTGGTTGTTTGAAAGGGTGTTTCTGGGTGCCGACGGTCAGCCTAGACCGCAGTGGAGTACGATAGTCGAAGCCAAATTTAAGCAGATTGGCGGAGAAGCTGCGGCTAAAAAGTTCGTTGAGTTACTGAAGCAAGCCGGTGTTTATGCTTGGTCGAAATTTCAGAGCCAAGGTCTGCCGTTTTTGAAAGATCTGTACGTAAAAATAGTCAAGAAAGACAAATAGTTACCTAAGTGTGACTGGGTAGGCAAAACGGTGTTGAGAAGTTAAAGTTCCGCGCTTGGCAAGCCGATAACAGGAGCGCTATGATGCAAACTCGATTTGCAGGAGGTGTACCATGATTAGCAATGTACTGAATAGCGCAACCACTCTGATCAGCAATGCTCAGCAAAAAGCCAGTACCGCCGCGCAAACCATCGCGAATTTGCCGGTGCAAGCTCAGGAAGTCGGCGGCTCAAAAGATGTTGGTTCCGCCGATTTGTTCAAACCGGTGTTGAGCCTGAAAGAAGCTGAGCTGGAAACCTCAGCTGGCGCCAAAATGATCAAGGTTCATGAAAAAACGGTCGGTTCTCTTCTCGACGTTATTGCCTAATGGCTAACGCTGACATCATAGCCCAGCGCTTTGATGTCAGCGGCAAATGCATTCATCTCTTCAATATCCATTCTTTCCAACTCGTCTGCTTCGGTTTGGAACGATTGTCTGGCCACGCTGTAAAGCATGATTTCTTGCAGTTTAATCTTACTAACCCGTAATTCCTGCAAAAGCGCTAAATAGGCCTGCTTTTCGCTGTCAGACCACGCTTGCCGATAATGCAGCATGCAGGTTTGTAATTTGGTGGGGCATAGGCCAGTGGCAATCTTTAGGTGTTCCAATAACTTTTGCTGACTTTGGCCGGTGTTGTTGATCAGCTTGCGGCCCTGTTCCGTCGCGCTGTCCAGCTTGAACCATAGTTCGCCATTGTATCGAGCCAATTCCGCTAAGCCTGCTTGTACTGTTGATTGGTGTATTAAACTGCCATTGCTGATCAAGACGAATTTGCTGGCCGGAAATACGCATGGTTCCGTGGCGATCTCGCCGATCAGATGCACTGCTTTATCGAAATCTATCAAGCTGGTCGGTTCGCCGTTGCCGGAAATGGCGATATCCTTGATAACGCGTTGGTCGATTTCTACGTTGAATTGCTCGAAAAAATCGCCGTGTTGCACGTAATCCAGAAAGAAACGCAGCTCCTGCTCCAGCAAGGCAAAATCCATTTCCGGTGCGTTGCCGCGCTGTAACTCCGGTACTTGGCAATAAATGCAACGCCAGTTGCAGGCATTGTTGGGATTGAAATTTACCCCAATCGACAAACCGCCCGCACGCCGAGAGATGACCGGGTACACATATTTCAGGCCGGCAACGTTACGGTTGTGATTGGTAGTGGTGAGTATCGGTTTCACTTGAGAGACGCCGCGCAAACCGTAACCGGTTTACGCGGCAATGGGTTAGATTCGGACCAGCACTTCGCCGCGTCCGGTTTCCGCCATGTCGCCGCCGTAACGCTGCACGCGGTTAAACGCTGCACTACTGTCGGCAAACCGGGAGTTGAAGGATTTGAACGATGCGAACAGTATGGGCAGGAAGGCCAAGGTATGCGAGCCGCAGTCGTTAAAGGTTGCCGATAATTGCGGCTGATTCCACAGCAACAAGGTGCCGCGCCGCATCGCATAGCCCAGATAGCGGCCGGTATTGCCCATCACCGCAATAGTGCCTGCCAGCATGCGCGAGCCGCAATAATCGCCGGCATTGCCTTCGATCAAAATCTGGCCGCGACGCATGTGGTCGCCGGCGCGCTGGCCGACATTGCCTTTCACCAACACCGTGCCGCCTTTCATGCCTTGTTTGTTACCGGGTAGTGCACCGCCGAGAAAATCGCCGACATCGCCGTCAATTTGCAACAAGCCGTTTTTCATTTCGCATGCAGTGTATATGCCCGCATCGCCGCTGACGTTGATCGTGCCCGATTTCATTTGCATGCCCAGATAAGCGCCGGCGTCGCCTTGCACGCTGATGCTGCCGCCGTCCAGTTCCTTGCCGATGAAGTCCAGCTTGTTATTGCTGTAGGCGATGATAATTTCCTGGGTATTCATGCCGGTAATGTAGAAAAGCTCGTCGACCCGGCGGCGGCTTTTGCCGTTTTGTAGTTCGATCGCGGCAATGGCATCCACATCCATACCTTGCAGCTTTTGACAAACCAGCGGCGACATGTCGATACGCTGGTCGGTTGGCTGTTTCAGGGTAAAGGTTAACGCGCTCATGCCATGATCTCCTGCAAATGAAAGTGGAACGGGCCCAATTTGCCGCCGTAGTTGCCGGCGCTGATACGCTTGATGCCCTTAGCCGCACCTAGATCGCAAACCGCTTGAATACCGACGCGCATGGCTTTGTCGATGTCTTCCTTACTTAAGCCGTCGATGACGATTTCCATCACCGATTCGATTTCCGGCGACAAATCGGTTTTGGTCACGCCTTTTAAAGTTGGGCAGAAGGCGTCGTTAGTGGAAGCACCCAATGATGCATACTTGGAGCCAACCTTTGAGCCGGAGCGCACGACGCCACCGGGAAAAGGCATAATCACATTCGGAATTTTCCGCATTTCCTCAATCGCCGCTTCGCAGGCCGCCAAGGCTTGCGGTTGCGATTCGGCCAGTACCAGAAAATTGCCGCCGCCGACCGCATCGACCATGCCGGTGGTGGCTTCGGTCAGAAACTCGCCGTCCATAACCGGTACCCGCCAGTAACGTTTGCTGCCGATTTTCTTGGCAATTTGAAAGCCGTCGCCGAAGTAGCGCAGATTTTTGCCTAGCGGAATCGGCTTGCCGCCTTCGATGCCGGCAAACAAAGCTGAAGTCGGTGAGGTTAATACGCATTGGCCTGCGCGGGTTTCCAATTGCTTGGCTAGGCCTTTGCCGCCCATCGCGTAAATCATGATAGCCACACCGGGGCGGCCGTCCGGCGTTTCGGCCGGGCTTAACACCCTTTCGATGCCTGCCTCGCAACCGCAAGCAATCACGGATGTGGCAAAGCCGGTCATTGCTTGCGCGGAAATCATCGCCCATTTTTCGTTCTGAGCCGTAATAATCGCCCGCGTCGCCTTCATCGGGAAGGCCTCGGCAAAGGTTTTGTCGATGGTAACGCCATTGATGATCATGCTGCACCTCGCAACGGATGTGCCGTCAAACTGCCGCGTCCGTCTTCGCTAATTTCGTCGTCGCTGATTTTAAAGTTGCCGAGTTTCATGGTCAGGTATTTGTCGAAATAAGGTTTGAGGTCTTTTTCGATGGATAGATCGTAGTCGGGTTTGACGATGTGCGTTGTGCCCCAAGTGACTTTTACCACTTCGCCGTCTTTCACTACCAGTTCGCCGTCTTTGAACACATAATCCGGTTTGGTGAACATGGTTTGGCGGTCGGCGTTTTCGGTGTAAACGGTGATGTCGGCCCAGTTGCCTGCACTCAGCGCGCCACGGTCTTTCAAGCCGATGATGCGGGCGGCGCCGGCGCGGGTCATGATGGCGATTTCGTTCAAAGTGTATTCGCGCTCGATAGATGCCAACGTGGTCATCTTCTGTGCTTCCGGATGGATGGTCGCCAGCATGTCGTTGCGGAAGCTGCGGTCCATCAGCAAGCGGATCAAATGCGGATAGCTGGTGAAGGGCGCACCGTTGGGGTGGTCGGTGGTCAGGAATATCCGCCAGGGGTCTTCGACCAGCAGGAAGATTTCCAATCCTATCGCCCATTGCAAGGCGTTGACGAAGTTTTGATCTTTGTATTTAAACGGTACTACGCCGCAACCTGCATCACATTCGATGTCCATGCACACCCATTTATTGGGGCTGGCGTATTTGTGATTTGCATGCTGGCGCATGTTGTCGCCGGAGGCGGTGACGGTTTGGCCGAACAGGATTTGTCCGACGTCAGCGGTAATGTTGGGGTTGCTATTGATCGCTTCTGCAATCTGCGCCGCGCCGGAAGAGAATTTGAAATCGCCTTCGGTGCCGTAACTGTGGAACTGAATATGCGTCAAGTGCATCGGCAAACCGTCGATGCCTTGAATAGTGTTTAAGGTGGTTTCCAGGTTGCCGGGGACGCCCAGGTTGCAGCCATGCACATGCAGCGGATGAGTGATGCCCAGTTCCTGCACGGCTCTCGCCAGGGTTTGCAGGATTTGTCTGGGTGTGACGGCGTAATGGCTGTTTTGCTCGTCCAGATCCAGTTTGCGTTGGTTAAATTTAAACGCGCTAATACCGCCGGCGTTCACAACCTTAATACCGATGCCTTTGGCCGCATTCAGCGTCCAGGCCACATAATCGTTGATGGCCTTTTGATCCTTGTTGGCGGTCATCATGCGTAGCAAAAAGTCATCGCTGCCCAGCATTACGTAACCGCCCTTATCGACAATCGGCGTATCGCCCATTTCCATGTGGGCTTGGCGGGCGTTGATCGGCAGTACTGCGGGTTCGAAGCAGGCTGTGTAACCCATTTCCGCATAACGGTAGCCAGCGACGTAAGTGCTGGGCATGGCGTGACCGTTGCCGGAGCGAGTAATGGGTGTGCGATGCACCGGGTCCATGCGGTGATCTTCCGGTAACAGGGTGCGGGCGATGTTGCCTTTGCCGCCACCGATATGCGTGTGCATGTCTATCGCGCCGGACATGACCACTTTGCCGCGTAAGTCGTATTCCTGGTCGACCGGACGGCCATCTTTAGGCGCATCAACGATGCGGCCATCCTGCACGTAAATGTCTTGCTGTTGACCGTCGATGCCGCTGGCCGGATCGTAAACGGTTCCACCTGTAAGTTTTATCAGCATGTGTTTGATCCTAAAGTGCTTGTTCGATAGCGGTCAGGACTGCGGCAGTGCTGGGCAGGCCGGAGTCGCGCAATTTTTTTAGGCGCAAGGCCACGACACTGTCCATGCGATAGACGTGGCCGACGTGGTCTATGCCGGGGGTGCCGACGGGAATGAATACGTCGGGCTCCCGCTCGAATGTCATGCCGGAGCGGCCGATCACGATGGTGGGCAGGTGGGTTTTGGGGGGCGTTGCCGTTGAATTATAAGCGTGAACCCATACCAAGGCATCCGCTTCGCTATTTGCGATCATGGCTTGGCCATCGAAAAGAAATGGATCATATTCCGGATAGCCTTTGGCAAAATTAACCCGAGCCGGATACCCCGTCGTCCATCCGCAGGTCTGGTTGGCCGTGTAATCGCCTTCCTTGCCACCCAATGGCAGACCGGAGCAACGAGTGCCCAGCATGTTTATGTCTTTGACGATATTACAGATTGTTTGCACGGTCAGTTCGGCGTGCTCGAAAGTTAATTTTCCTGCGCTCCAGAGCACTACACCATAACGGGCGTTGCGTAGTTTATCGGCTACAGTTTGTAATTGAGCCACGGCGATATCACCCACTGTTTCGACGCGTATGGGTTGATTCTTGACCAGAGCCGACAATACCGCTACGACATCGGGCAAATCGGCATCGGCACAGGCCAGAACTGTCGGTTTCTTGCCGGATGGCGATACGGCGGCTTGGCCCGCTGGTTCCTTGCCTAAATAAATCACCTCGCGCTGATCCGTGCTATCAAGGAACATGGCTTGTTCGTTCCACAAAAAGTGTTCGAAAAAGCGTGGCGCAAAGACTTCCGGATCGGTGCCGATGATCAACAACAAATCGCAGCGATTCTTCACTTCGGCCAGCGTGGTGTTCATCCATCCCGAATCCTGCATGGCCAATAAATTACGACGAGCGGCGTTGAAGTTAATATTGTCAACGACTGCTCCGGCTTTATCTGCCAAAGCTAGCAGTGCGCGCATGCCATTAACATCGGTTGCGCAACCGCCAATTACGGGTTGATTGGTATTGCGTAGTAATTCTGCCGCCTTGCTGGTCGCTGCCTCCAAACTCACCGCTTGACCGGCGATGCGTGGTGAAGTGTCCGCTAACGCTTGTTCAAAAGCCGGCGTATTGACCGAGCAGCCGTTTGCGGTCACTTTCAGTGTTGCGCCGTCCACCTGTATGCTCAGGTCGTCGGTACCGATGCCGCAAAATGGGCTGGGTACCTCGGTTATTTCAGTCATAAGAAAAGTCCTCAATCTTTTTTGATGTATTTGAAACGTGGGTCGTCGGGCGTGCCTTCCAGGACGCCGGCGGAGGTTTCCGCTGCATCCCACATCAACACTTCTTCAATTTTTTTAGCTAGTAGAAAATCTTTATCGGTGATGCCTTTTGCCGAATGCGTGACCAACTTGACGATCACGAATGCGTAGGAAACAGTCAGATCCGGATGATGCCAGGCTTTCTCCGCCAAATGGCCGACCGTATTGACGACCATTAGGGTGGCTTTCCAGCCGCTGGTCTTGATTTTGCGGCGGATCCAGCCATTCTCGTAATACCAGTGCGGCAGTTCCTGTGTTAAACGCTCGGCGATTTCGGTCTCGCTATAGACCTTGGCAGTATCGTGCGACATCGTTTATCCCCCGGATTGAAATGAGTCGGCATTCTATCGCACAGTTTAGTCGGTGTCTTTACGGTGTACAGGCGTTTTGCTGGGTTTCGGCGCCAATTGTCGGCAGGTGGAGGGCGATTTACAAAGGTTTACTTAGACTGGCTGAAGAATGCGTCGGTGCCGGCGCATTCTTCTCGACATAGGTTTGTTATTTAACCACTCTTAATTGCGGTTTTTGCGGAGGCTTGGGATCTGTCGGTGTCGGCGGGGTTTCGTCCTCATTTTCTTCCGGATCGAAAATCATACCCTTGCCGTTTTCCTTGGCATAGATGGCCAATACCGCTTTGCACGGCGCGATGATGCGCATGGGTTTGCCGGAGAAGCGGGCGTTGAACTGGATTTCTTCATTGCCCAGCACCAAGCCTTGGATGGCTTCGGGGCGCATGTTCAGGACGATTCTGCCGTCTTCCACGAAGTCGCCCGGCAGCGTCACGCCAGGGTGGTCGGCATTCACTAACAGATGGGGCGTCAGGCCGTTGTCGACGATCCATTCGTAGATGGAGCGAATCAGATAGGGTTTAAGTGGGGTCATTTGCTTGGGGCTTGCATCATGTCTTTTTCTTCGCGGCTCAGGCTTTCTTGAAAAGCCCGTCTGGAGAAGAGTCGATTGGCGTAAGCAGTGATGCCCTTGCCTAGGCTGGCGATGTCGATGCCGATGCTGGGTAGCCGCCATAAGAACGGCGCCATCGCGCAATCGATCAAGGAATATTCCTCGCTCATGAAATACGGTGTGGCTTCAAATACCGGCGCGGCTGCCATCAGGCTTTCCCGTAACATTTTTTTGGACTTGGCGGCTTTTTTATCGCCGTTCACTAGTACGTCATCCAGCAGCGGATACCACTCCTGATCGATGCGTTTGATCAACATCCTGGCGTTGGCACGGGAGACCGGGTCCATTTGATGTAAAGCAGGATGAGGGAAGCGTTCGTCCAGATATTCCATGATGATGCGGGCATCGTACAGCACCAAGTCGCGTTCCACGAAAGTCGGGGCATTACCGTTGGGGTTGAGTTCCAGCAGGTCTTCGGGCGGGTCATTCGGGTCGAAAAATTCGACTTCCGCCGGTACCCCTTTTTCGTATACGACTAGCCTGGCGCAGTGGCTCATTATGCAGGCTGGCGATGAAAAAAGAGTCATTGCGGATTTTCGGCTGGTGATGTTTGCCACGAAGTGAACCTCTTTGAGTAACGGGATTTAAATCGGGGCAGATTGTAGCATGGATGGCGGGGCTTTTGGGGGCGATGCCGGTCGCATCCGCCCTTTGAAAATAACGGGCTGAGCCGGGGTTTTTTAAACGGCTTACACCCTATTCAACCGAGCTTAACGATGATGTCTTCCAGCACGTTGGCAGTGGCATGGACCTTGTCGGCGGCATTGGAAAGATGCCGGTAAAGCTCGCGTTGTTTAAACATGTTTAAGTAGTCTTCGCCTTGGAACAAGTCGGCGATGGCCTTGCGATACATCTTTTCGATCCGGCGTTCCGAATGGCGGGCGGCGAAGGCGTGTTGTTCGGCTTCGGAGGGATGTTTGCCTAATACCGCGAAGCCGCGCTCCAGCGCTTTAATGCCGACTTGCAACTCGATTACCATCGCCTGCGAATGGCTGTCGGGGCTCAATTCCAGTGCTTCCATCTCGTTATACGTGCTTTTGCAATAGGTGACGATGCTGTCCATGGAGGCGATGGCGCGATAAATGTCTTCGCGATCTATCGGCGTGGCAAACGAGCTGTTTAGTTCGTGCAGGTTGTGAATACGGATCCGGTCGGCTTCGTGCTCGTCTTCTTTGAGCATCTTGCCGGCTTGCACCGATTCGCTGGCCATGAAGCGGACCAGGTTGTCGACGGTGACGCAGACCTGCTGGCACTGTTGGTGCAGTAAAAGATAAAAGTCGGCGGTTTTGGGGAATATTCTCTGAAACAGCCGCGAGGCAAGTGAAAGCTTGGGAGATGACATGAAAATTGCAGCGGTTATTTAAGAAAGTAATCGAATATCAGAAAGCTAATGCAGGCGATCATTGCCGAGCCCGGGATGGTGATAAGCCAGGTTCGCAAGATTTCCAAGGCTTTTCCCCAGCGCACCGCTCTTGGGCGATCAGAGGCGCCAATACCCATGATCGACGATGCCACTACATGCGTCGTGGACACCGGGGCGCCGAGCAGCGAACTGCCGAAAATGGTGAGGCATGCGCTCAGTTGCGCGTTTAGCGCATGAATTGGGCGGATTTTATAAATGGCAAAACCAAGAGTGCGCACGATGCGCCAGCCGCCGGTTATTACGCCGGCGGTCATTGCGCAGGCGCAAAACAGCATCACCCAGCCAGGCACCTTAAAGCTGTCGATTTCCCCGCTAAGCAACAAAATCAAGGTCAATACCCCCATGCTTTTTTGCGCGTCGTTGGCGCCGTGAGAAAAGGCCAGCGCGGCGGCGGTCAGCCATTGGGCGTTGCGTAGTTGCCTATTGATGCCTGGCGATGCGGATCGCAATAAAAACATCGTCAGTCGCTGAAGCACAAAGCCCACCAAGAAACCCAAGACGGGCGAGAGCAATAAAGCCAGCAGGATTTTACTGAATCCATGTATTCGGCCATCGCTTAAGTCCTTGAGTCCCCAGGCGATAGGTTCGCTGCCTATGCCGATCAGCGTGGCCCCGATCAAACCGCCCACCAGAGCGTGCGAGGAAGATGACGGTAAGCCGCGCCACCAGGTAAACAAGTTCCAGAATACGGCGGCGAAAAGTCCGGACACGACGATTAACAGCGCATCGGCTTTGGGGATGGACGATAGATCCAGCAAGGTACCAACTGTATTGGCGACGGCGGTGCCGCCAAGTAGCGGTCCCAGGAATTCGAAGACTGCAACCACCAAAACCGCCTGCACCGGCGTCATCGCCCGGGAGGCGATGACGCTGGCAATGATATTGGAGGCATCATGAAAACCGTTGGTGTAGTCGAATACCAGTACAATGATGATCGCAACACCGATAAACGGAACCAATGCCTCCAAAATAGCGATGGCTTAATGCGGGTTAATTGACGACGTTGTGACCGCGCTGTCTGAGGCAATTGCGGTAGGCGTTTTTATAGCTGTCGTTGGAATGAATGCCCTGTTGAGCGCCGCCGCCGATACCGCCGGCAGCCGCGCCGATGGCTGCGCCAGTGCCGGGGTTGCCAGCTATTGCGCCAATTGCCGCGCCGCCAGCTGCGCCTATCAAGCCGCCGACGGCCGCGCCTTTGGCAGTGTCTTTAACGGTGCTGGCCGACTGCGAAGCCAACTGTTCGCATTCCTGCATGTCTTGATTCAAGCGGAACGCGTTGGGATCGTTATAAGTGTCCACGGTGGGAGTCCAGCCGGTGGTGGTGGCGCAGCCGGCGACTAACAGGCTGGTTGCTAAAATCGATTTAAACGGTAATTTATGCATGACAAATCTCCTTCAATGATGCTGAATGCACCGATAGTGTTCCAGAGAGTAGTCCATTTTGCACTGTTTTGGAAATTTACAAGTCAAATTGACACTGGCAAGCCTGTCACGTATGATTCGCAGCCTTTTTTATCCGTTTTTATCACCATAGGCAGTAGCACATGAAAAGAACTTATCAACCCAGCAAAATCAAACGCGCCAGAACTCATGGCTTTCGTGCAAGAATGGCTACCGTTGGTGGTCGTAGAGTGATTAATGCGCGCAGAGCTAAAGGCCGCGCATCGCTGACGGTTTAATTGTCGGCGGAAGATTTCGGCTTTCCCGATCAGTATCGGCTAGGGACGCCCGCTGAGTATAAAAAAGTATTTACCAATCCCGTAAAGTCCACAGATAAGTATTTTACGGTGTTGGCGACGAGCAATATCCTGCCGCATCCGCGGCTGGGTTTGGCCATCGCAAAAAAAACTATAAAAAAAGCAGTCGCAAGGAACCGCATAAAGAGGGCTGTCAGGGAAAGTTTTAGATTACAGCGTCAACATATCGTCAGTATTGATATTGTTGTTTTGGCAAGAGGTGACGCAGCAAATGCAGCCTCGCCGATATTGAGGAAGTCATTGGAAAGGCATTGGCATAAACTGGTAGATCGATGCGATTCCTGCTCATAACCCTGATCAAGCTTTACAAATACTTCATAAGTCCTTTGCTGGGACCCAGATGTCGTTTTTATCCCAGCTGTTCAAGTTATGGCTTAGAGGCAATCCAGATTCATGGTGCTTTCAAAGGCTCTTACCTCACGCTTCGACGATTATTGAAATGCCACCCGTTCCACGAAGGTGGCATTGATCCCGTTCCGGAAAAATTGAGTAAATAACAATGGATAACATAAGATTTGTACTTGTCATGGCGATGTTGATGATCTCCTACATGTTGTGGGAGTCATGGCAGATTGATTACGGTCCCAAGCCGCAGGCCATCATCTCAGACAAGCCCATTGTAGCCGGCGATGCCGGTGCTGTGGCTAACCCGGATCCCGCCCAGTCAGGTGCGCAGCAAACCGCCAGTCAGACCGCTGCCGCGCAAGTAGCCGCAGACAAAGTCATCAAAGTCAAAACCGACGTGTTTGCACTGGAAATCGATACCGAGGGTGGCACCTTACGTAATCTCGATCTGTTGCAATATCCGCACGAGAAAGAAAATTCCGCAGTCACCAAAGCGTACGCCTTGATTGGTATGGAAGCGCCTGCGAAAGATTTATCGCCCATTCGTTTGTTCGATAGTCGCCCTGAGAACCTGTTCTTAGCGCAAACCGGCCTGGTGGCTGGTCAGAATTCCGCTGCGGCTCCCGATCATCATGCCGTGTTCACAGCCGAGAAAACGGCTTACGAGTTAGCCGACGGCCAAGAGCAAATCAGCATCCCGTTAAGCTGGACAGATCAACAAGGTTTGAAAGTCACCAAAACCTTTACTTTCAAACGCGGCAGCTATTTGGTGCAAGTCGAGCAAAAAGTCGCCAATCAAACCGCCAACCCTTGGGTCGGTAAGCAGTATGACCAACTGCTGCGGGTCGAACACAGCGATAAAAGCAATAACAACTTCATCAGAACCTATTCCGGTGGTGTGGTTTACACCGAAAAAGACAAGTACAAAAAAGTTAAATACGAAGACATGGCCGACGACACTTTAAACGTCGTCAGCCAAGGCGGTTGGAGTGCGTTTATTCAGCATTACTTTGCTGCTGCCTGGATACCGCCGGCGGACCAGGAAAACCATTTTTACACCAAAGCGCTGAACGATGCCCGTTATGTCATCGGTTCTTACTCGCCGGATGTCAGCGTTCCCGCCAATGGCGAAGCCGTACTTACATCACAGTTATTTGTTGGCCCCAAAATCCAACCGATCATGGAAGCGGTAGCGCCTGGATTGGAATTAACTGTCGATTACAGCTGGTTGACCGTGGTTGCCAAGCCCATCTATTGGCTGTTGAACCAAATCTACGGTTACGTGGAAAACTGGGGTGTGGCGATTTTGGGTGTCACGCTGTGCATCAAATTGCTGTTCTTCAAGCTGTCTAAAGCCAGCTTCCAGTCCATGGCAAAAATGCGCAAAATCCAGCCGCGTTTGAAAGAGCTGCAAGAGCGTTATCCTGATGACCGTCAGAAGTTCAACACCGAAATGATGGCGATGTACAAAAAGGAAAAAGTGAATCCGCTCGGCGGCTGTTTACCGATCATGGTGCAGATTCCGGTGTTCATTTCCTTGTATTGGGTATTGATCGAAACCGTGGAATTGCGTCAGGCCGAGTTTGCCTTGTGGATACATGATTTGTCCGCGCAAGACCCGTTCTATCTGTTGCCGATTCTGTACGGCATTACCATGAAGATTCAACAAAGTCTGAATCCGGCGCCTATTGATCCGCTGCAAGCCCAGGTTATGAAAATGTTCCCTATCGTTTTCACCGTGTTCTTCCTGTTCTTCCCATCCGGTTTGGTGCTGTACTGGATTTGCAACAACAGCTTGTCGATCATTCAACAGTGGTACATCACTAAACACGTGCTTGCCGAAGACAATCACGCCCACTAAAACCCATGCTTGACGGCGACACCATAGCCGCCATTGCCACGCCGCCCGGTAACGGCGGCGTCGGCGTCATTCGCATCTCCGGGCCGTCCGCGCCCGGAATCGCGCAAAGCCTCACCGGCAAAAATCTTCCCAAACCTCGATACGCACAATTTACCGATTTCCTCGATGCCGATGGTCGAGTCATCGATAGCGGATTGCTGTTGTATTTTGCCGCGCCCGCTTCGTTTACCGGCGAACAGGTGGTGGAACTGCAAGGCCACGGCGGTAGCGTGGTGCTGGATATGTTATTGCGACGCGTGTTGGAGCTGGGTGCGCGTTTGGCCAATCCTGGCGAATTTAGTCAAAGGGCTTTTCTAAACAACAAAATCGACCTTGCCCAAGCCGAAGCGATAGCCGATCTGATTAGCAGCGGCACCGAACAAGCCGTGCGCTCTGCGCAGCAATCCATGCAAGGCGTGTTTTCCGAACAAATCAACGAACTGATCGACGAGTTGATCGAACTGCGGGTATTTATCGAAGCAGCGATCGATTTTGTCGACGAAGAAATTGACTTCCTCGGTGATGGGGTGGTCGCCGGGCGGATCCAGCGCTTGCAAAGCAAACTTGCCGAAATCTGTAAAACCGCTCAGCAGGGCAGGCTTTTGCACGATGGTATGACCGTGGTGCTGGTCGGCAAGCCTAACGCCGGTAAATCCAGTTTATTAAACGCCCTTGCCGGACACGATGCGGCCATCGTCACTGACATTGCAGGTACTACGCGGGACGTGCTGCGCGAGCGGATTCAATTGGACGGCATGCCCTTGCATGTCATCGACACCGCCGGCTTGCACGATAGTGACAACCCGGTCGAGCAGGAAGGCATCCGCCGCGCCCGCCAGGAAATCGCCAAAGCCGACCGGATTTTATTACTGATAGACAGCACCGACCCGGACAGCGCCAGTCTGGATGCCAGTCTGCCGGCCAACATAGCGGTCACCAAAGTTTTTAATAAAATTGACTTGGTCGGCGGTCAAGCCCAAGTCTTGGAAACCCCGCAAGGCCCGGAAATCCATTTATCCATCAAACACCGGCTGGGTCTGGACTTACTGCGCCAACACCTGAAACAAAGCATGGGCTTTACCGAAAGCTCGGATAACGTGTTTGTCGCCAGAACCCGCCACATCCAGGCCTTGCAATTGGCGGCGCAAGCGGTGGATCGCGCCGCCGAGCAGTTGCAACATCAAGCCCACGAACTGGTCGCCGAAGAATTGTGCCAAGCGCAAACCAGCTTGTCCGCCATCACCGGCGAATTTACGTCCGATGATCTCTTGGGAGAGATTTTTTCCAGCTTTTGTATAGGCAAATAACCGCTTGGCGCGGCCCGGATCAATCGATTTGTTCCAATACCACCGGCTTGGCGCTAAATACTTCGGCAACCAGTTCCAGTTGCGCGGCAAATAGCGGTAGCGTCGGAATTTTCCAGGCTTTACCGGTGAACTTGGCCAGGATGTTGTTCAACCAAAGCCGGTCGGAGCTGGCGTGGTGAATGATGAAACGGTAGGACTCGCCGTCGTTGAATACCGCAAAGTCTTCCAGCGTGACTTCTATGGTGTGCTCCTCGCCGTACAGTCGGGTCTGCACGTAGACCTTTCGGGCGTCGAGGTCGAAGTTGAACTGGGTCAACTCCGCGATGCCCTTCATGATGATGTTCGCGCCCCAAATGATCAGGGCGTTGGGGGTTAATTTGATGACGAAGCGGATCAGACTGGATTTAAAGCTCATGGCGGGCCTTCATAGGGTGGCAGGGATAAAGTCATGATTTTAAACATTGTTGGCGAGATTGTTTCGTAAATATTTCGATGCGTCTAATATGCCAGTCAAGCCCCAGGTTTGACTGGCGTCGGCGGCTGATAGGTTTGAGGCGGCTTTGATAAAGCTTTCATCCCCGCGTAGGCGGGGATCCAGGTTTTTGATTGTTACGGGATGTCCATCTTCGTGGTAAGCAGGGTATGTAGACCGCGATCAAGGCCGGGTTAGATGCGCGTAAGCTGGAAAGGTTTGCAGACGACTGTCGTCCAGCGGTTCGCCGATGGTGAAGTGATACAGGCTTTGCCAGCCGTTATCCTTTAAGCCCAATACGCCATGTACCGCATCGTCAAAAAAGCAGCCGATGCCGGTACCGCGCACGCCGGCGGCTTCCGCTTCCAAGTACAAAATCTGTCCCAGCAGGCCGCTTTCCCAAAATAGCCGGCGGTAGCGCCAGGCTTCGGCTTCCACATTCTCTGCAAAGCGCGCCAACATGCCTAAGCTAAAAGCGCTGTCGCTGGCGATGGGTTGGTGACAGGACAGGGTTTTTGCGGCTTGCCTAACGTTGCCGGCCGTCAGCCGATAAAATTCGAACGGGGCCTCCACCGTTTGCCATTCGTAATCGGCGGAACAAACTGGTTTTAATTCCGCCGCCGCATCTGCGGTGCGCGGCAGCAAATACAAGCCAGGCTCCAGACCGGCTACCCGATGCACGAATAGAACAATATTGACTTGCGCCGGCCAATTCCAGGCGGTGAATGGCGGTTTGGCAACGGGGAGCAGGGCGGCCAGCATGCGATGAAAATCGGCCAAAGGTAGATCCGGCGATTTGCCGTTGAAATGCTGCGCACTACGGCGCTGGCGAATCAGGCGGCTGGCCGGGAGGTTGTGGCTGGGCACTAGCAATTCCAGGCTCGGCAACGATACTCGCTCGGCAACAGTAGCCGGCTTGATGGCCTGAGCGGCCACTTCGTCGATAATCGGCCAGCGATAAAAATGCCGGCCGCTCAAGCGCTCGGCTTTCCCGAACCATTCGGCATTTTCGGCAAGTTCCGGCAAATATGCAGTGGAGAACGCGCCTTCCGCAGATTGGGTAGCATGCAGCCGGCAGAACAAATCCGGTGCTTCGTGTTCGGTAGTGACAAAATCGTCGCTGCGGTCTAGTCCCAGCCAGGCGGCGATGTCCGCATCGGCAGTCTCGCCGAGCAATTCAATCGACCAACCCAAACAGGCGGCGGCGTAACTTAAAGCAGCCAGTGCATGACCGATGTCGTGTTGGCAATAACGAAAGGCCCGTTCGCCGTATTTCCAGGCTTCCCGCCAGTGGATGGATGACAGGCCGATATACACTTCCTTGGCCGCCGTCGCGGCAGTAAACCGGCTGCGGCGTTCTAGATGGTGATCGTGGCTGGCATAGTGATATGCGCCGGGCTGCAATAGCTCCGGGTCGGTGCAAAGCAAATAAGCCTCGGTCGGATGCAAGTTGCCGCTGGAGGGGTTGCAACGCAAGGCCCAACGGTCCGGACCGAATTGCTTCCAGGCCGACAAACCGAAAGACAATTCTAATAGCAGACCGAGATTTGCCAGGTTTAAAGGCTGCGGCTCTATCCGTTCCGGTTTGTCTAGGTCAGCAAACAAACAACTCAGCTCGGCACCGGGTAGCGGCAGTTTAACTATTTCGCATCCGTTAAAGCGCCGAAACGGATTGGGTTGGTCGTCCCAATCCAGTGATTCCGGGCCTTTGGCGTAGGCATTCAATTGGTGCTTGGTGCGGTTATGGTATTGGATGACGGACTCGGAAGGAGTTGGCATGAGTTGGCCTTAATTAAGCTGAGTGTATATTCATTCAAGCACACGCCATGCCCCGGCGCACGCAAACCTTTGATTGTGCCCATTCCTTAGGGTTATTGGAATGACCTGCGGCCTGACATTAGTGGGCCGAGCACGGCATTCCCACGCCTGAGCGTAGGAATGTTACAAAGCCAGTCGCCACTTGGCTGAGGGCAATCGCCAATACTTCTACGGGACGAGACGCTCGGCGGCTAAACCACCTGTTTAATGCTGGGCAGAATCGAGTTAATGGGTAACTAACTCGTTTTCCGGGACGATCAAGTCTTCGGTCCAGCAACCTATCGGCCGGCCCAGATTTAGATCCTGGTCTTCGAAGCGGACTAAAAAGACCGTGAGCGCAGGATCTTCCTCGACATGTCCTTTCATCACGATGACGCCCCGGGCGCCTTCCAACGCCAGCACTTCGCCTTCTTCGCTATCAGGCATGCTGCCATCGTCAACAATCGTATGCGCGGCGTACACCACATCGCCCAAATCTAAATCTTCTACGTTCATGCTGTGCTCCTGTGAGAGTTTTGTAGTAAAGCCGACAAAAGCTCCCGGTTTGTTGTGAAACGGCGTGCCGATTAAGGTTGGCCAGCTGCCGGTGAGTGAGCAATTTCAGCGGCTTAGCCGAAATTTTCGCGTATGGCATGCTGGTTGCTTTATCTGTTTACAAAATCAATGCCAAACCCGTTCAGGAGACTTAAAGATGATTACATTAACCGAAAGCGCCATTACAGCCGTGGGTCGTTTTATTAGCAGTTCCGACAAGCCAACCGGTGGGCTGCGCATCGAAGTTACCGATGGCGGTTGTTCCGGACTGTCTTATGGCATGAAGTTGGAAGCAAAAGAAAATCAAGACGACACCGTCATCGATTGTGGTGCTGTCAAAGTGTTTGTAGACCCCCTAAGTTTGCCAAGCCTGGATGGCATGTCTATCGATTTCGTCGATAGCTTGGAAGGCTCGGGCTTTAAATTTACCAATCCCAACGCGGTTAAAAGCTGTGCCTGCGGATCATCGTTTACCACCGGCGAGAGCGGCGGCACACCAAAAACCTGTTCTTAAGAATTCGAGGAATTAGCTATGTGGGATTATTCAGATAAAGTAAAAGATCATTTCTTCAACCCCAAAAATGCCGGCGCGGTAGTCGATGCCAACGCGATTGGCGAAGTGGGATCCATCAGTTGCGGCGACGCGTTGCGTCTGACTTTGAAAGTCAACGACGACACCGAAGTGATCGAAGACGCCGGTTTCCAAACCTTTGGTTGCGGTTCCGCGATTGCCTCATCTTCGGTTTTAACCGAAATCATCAAAGGCTTGACCTTGGATGAAGCCTTGAAAGTGACCAACCAAGAGATCGCCGCCGAATTGGACGGTCTGCCGCCAGAAAAAATGCACTGCTCGGTGATGGGGCGGGAAGCTTTGCAAGCGGCTATAGCTAACTATCGCGGCGAAGAATGGAAAGACGATCACGAAGAAGGCGCGCTGGTTTGCAAATGCTTTGCCATCGATGCAGTGATGATCGAAGAGATGGTGTGGGCTAACAAATTGCGTACCGTCGAAGACGTGACTAACTACACCAAAGCCGGCGGCGGTTGCGCGGCCTGCCATGAAGACATCGAAGCGATTCTGGAAAAAGTCTTGAAAGAACGCGGCGAAACCTTCGATCCAAGTGCTGCGCCAATAGCTAAACCCGAGCCGGTGGTTGCCAAAGGACCTTTGACCAATCTGCAACGCATCAAGAAAATCGAGGAAGTGATCATGTCCTTCCGTCCGCAATTGATGGCTGACGGCGGCGATGTGGAATTGGTGGAAGTGGTCGACAAAACCGCTTATGTGAACATGACCGGCGCTTGCAACGGTTGCCAAATGTCAGCCATGACTATCGCCGGTATCCAACAACGCTTGATGGAAGTGATGGGCGAATTCATTAAAGTCGTTCCTGCCTCGCAAATGCCTAAATTGGTGACCATAGAGGAGGCAAGTCATGCCTGATATTTATCTGGATAACAACGCTACCACCAAGGTGGATAGCGCGGTCGTCGATGTAATGATCCCGTATTTTACGGAACAGTTCGGTAACCCATCCTCTATCCATCGCTTCGCCGACGGCGTTGCGAAGGCGATTAAAAAAGCGCGTTCGCAGGTGCAAGAGCTGATCGGTGCGGAGCACGATTCGGAAATTATTTTCACCTCCTGCGGCACGGAATCCGATTCGACCGCGATTCTGTCTGCCATTAAGGCGCAGCCCAATCGCAAGGAAATCATCACCACGTCCGTGGAGCATCCTGCGGTGTTGGCCTTGTGTGAAAACCTGGAGAAAGAAGGCTACACGATACACCGTATGCCGGTGGACAAGTGCGGTCGCTTGAATCTGGAAGCTTACAAAAACTTGTTATCCGATGAAGTGGCTATCGTATCGGTCATGTGGGCGAACAACGAAACCGGTACCATCTTTCCGGTGGTAGAAATGGCCGAGATGGCCAATGCGGCCGGCGTGATGTTTCATACCGACGCTGTGCAAGCGGTCGGTAAAATTCCGATGATGTTGCAAGACACCAAGATCGATATGTTATCGATTTCCGGACACAAATTGCATGCACCGAAAGGCATAGGCGTGTTGTATCTGCGCCGAGGTACGCGTTTTCGTCCCTTGCTGCGCGGCGGACATCAAGAGCGCGGTCGCCGGGCAGGTACCGAAAACACCGCCTCCATCGTTGGTTTGGGTAAAGCCTGTGAGATGGCGATGGAGCACATGGAATACGAAAACGTCCAGGTCAAAGCCATGCGCGACCGCCTGGAGCAAGGTATTACCGAAACGGTTCCGCATTGCTTTATCACCGGTGATTTGAACAACCGCCTGCCCAATACTACGGACATTGCGTTTGAATATATCGAAGGCGAAGCGATATTGATGTTGCTGAACAAAGCGGGAATCGCGGCGTCCAGCGGATCGGCGTGTACCTCGGGTTCCTTGGAACCTTCGCACGTGATGCGAGCCATGGATATTCCGTACACCGCCGCGCACGGTACCATCCGCTTCTCGTTTTCGCGCTATAACAATATGAGCGAGGTAGACGAAGTATTGAAAGTGATGCCTAGCATCGTCGCCACCTTGCGCAAATTGTCGCCGTATTGGGATAGCGTGAACAATTGCCCGGTTGCCGATCCTGAGCAGGCATTCCAGCCCACCTACGCTTAAAGACCTTCGCAGTTAATCGACGCTCCCGCTTATGCGGGAGCGTCTTGTTTAAAGCCCGCCATAAATCCTGGTCACCATCCTATAAAACCACCCTGGTCTACTCAGGATAATTCCAAACGCGACTACCGGTGTCACCGGTACCGGCGCAATATCGACAATGAATAATCCCAATAGGCTTAAAAAGCACTTGGTTCTGCTCTGTCTGGTTTGTTCGGCGGAATAGGGCGGGGATATCTCGGCAGGTGCGCCGGTGTTGGCGTATATACTCTCAATTAAGGTCCTAAACCAGCGCGGCCGCAGCGCAACCACGTACATTCCTATCAAACAGCCCGGTGAAATTGGCCCGAATCCGATAACGGCAAACAGGGAAAACACGGCAAGGCATTTTATTTGGGATGAATTCATAAAGCATGCTGGGTATGAAATAAAGTTTAAGAATAATATCAATAGTTTATAAGATAATTATCGTGCGCAAACTAAATGGAAATAGCTGTGGTTGTTGCGCTACGCCTCCCTAGACGGTTAACAAAAAAGGCGGTTGTTTAACCGCCTTTTCTGGATTTGGACGAGCTATTTGATCAAACTTTCCGGGTTTTTCTGGTAAGACCCAGACCGGCTAATGCGGTGCCGAACAACCACACGGCGCCTGGTAAAGGAACGGCGGTAACGGTAAAGTTGATATTGTTAATGCCGTTGTTCCAGTCGGTTCCCAAAATAATATTTAGCGAACGTGCGGTTAGGTTGGGTGAAAAAGTTTGTGCAGCGAAACGAGAAACTTCGTAGGGCCCGTAATTGACCAGTATATTGGAAAAATCATCGCCATCGACCACTCGGAAATCAGTAGCAGTCAATGTGGAGTTAACGGCTCCTGTTGGATATGCCGCAACGTCGAAACTGTTGAGGGTTACAGATTGATTAGGATTAACCGCAGTCAACTTGATGCTTAAAAGTAAGCCGCTGGTATGGGCAAACGCTGCGGTATTGAGGTCTGCGTATCCGCCATTCCACAACAAAACATCTGAATATGCCACCGAGCCGTCCAGGTTCAAGCTTGAATAAGATACTGTCACATCAGCTGTAGAGCCATATCCGGCAAGAATTGGATCATAATTGTTAAAGGGCTGTAAGGCATCGAAATTAATTATGGCTGCCTGAGAGTCAAATGCGGCGGCAATCAGAATGAGTGGATAAATTTTTTTGGATAACATC
This sequence comes from Methylomonas methanica, assembly GCF_001644035.1. Classification (GTDB taxonomy): domain Bacteria; phylum Pseudomonadota; class Gammaproteobacteria; order Methylococcales; family Methylomonadaceae; genus Methylomonas; species Methylomonas methanica_A. The sequence goes on along the minus strand of NZ_LUUG01000044.1, from coordinate 77,920 downwards.
TTAAAACTCCTTCAATCTTTGTGTAAGTTAAGTCTATCGATTCACTGCAATCCGGCAAAAGTCGGCACAGTTTTTGGTTCACTAAACAGTTCAGCAAACAACGGGCCATTTTTAATTGTTTCTTTAATGTTGGTTTTATTCAATGGCTTAGTGGCGGCTTTCTGTCGAAATTCTATACGTAGGTACTTTAAAGGCCGGGTTATGTAAATAAAGCTGACACTGTTGGCGAGGGGCAATATTTCGACTGCATCGATTAAACGCTATTTCCGGAACACGCCAATATTTTCCCGGTTTGCAAACACTGGAAAAGGGGAAAACAGCGAAAGGATTGGCTGCGTTCCCCACGCTTTGACTTACGCCGGACGGCGTTTGCCGAAAAGCAAGCCTATTACTCCACTGATCAAGAACACAATGGAGCCAGGCAGCGGTACCTGGCTGACTACCGCGCCGGCAAACAGCGCATGCACTTGTGTAGTGGGATGGAAATCGTCCCAAAACACTCGGCCAGCCGGATCGGCACAAACATCCGGCAAACTTACGCAGGCTTCGGTGCTATTAGTAAATCCGTAAGCGGTCGGGTTCTGAACCAGATTATTAAAAAAACTATAAGAATCGAATTGCACGATTTGCGTGTCGGGGAACAGCGTGGACAAGGTACCGAGTTTGTCCGCCAACTCTTGGTTGAATTCTAGGGAATAGTTTTGTGCTGCCGCTGCGGCGATTGGAGGTAGTGATTGCGCAAAGGGTGTAATGCTCAAATCCGGTAAATTCGGCACCACGATGTGTTGCGCGCCAATGCCGATTAACGCGCCGACGTAGCCGGCGATATTCCGTGCTGCCAATGTCGCGGAATCGCCGGTCAAAAAATCATTGGCTCCACCCCATAAAAAAAACAGCGAGTCAGGGGTGACGGCGTTGGTATAGCTCGATGAAAAAAGGCCTAATTGTTGCGTCATGCCAGGCGCGAATTTCGTGCCTAAGCTGGTTTGGCTGCCGCCATCGCCCTCGTTGCCTATCCCCGTGGTCGAACCGGCGACCGCGAAATTAAAGAAATTGCCGGTATTCCCTCCACCCGAAAGAACCGAGTTGGCTAAATACTCCACGGCGGTCGGGCCGTTGCTAATGCGCCCTTGATAATAGGTCGGGCATGGGTGGTCCGGATCGCATTGCCCGGCCAGATTGTAAGCACTTAATACCGAGGATGCGCTAGATCCGCTGTCGGAGAGGCTATCCCCGAAAACGAATAAATTTGCAAAAGGCGTAGCGCCAGCTTGGCTGCTTGCCAGGAAAAATGCAAAAAATAGCGCGAGAGCATAGGGTTTCTTCGTCATGTCTATCTCCAGTGGGTAATGTATGAATCTACAAATATTAAATAAAGCCCGTCGCTGCTTAAGCCAAGATCCGGGAAGCTCTTTTAAATCAAGTTTGTAGCAGTGGATTGGCGTGCTTATCTGCGCTTTAAATAAGGTACGCATTTCGTCAAAACACTCGGATCGGTACCTTGTGCGCTATCTCAACAATCGTCACGGAATTGAGATGGCACCAGCGTAACCCAGGCTGAGTGTTCTCGGCAACTTCTAACGCTTTAGTCGTGTTGCGAGTCTTTTCTTGCGCATGTGGACAGACGGATTTGCGCATGTGTTGAACGATTGTCGCATTTCTGACAATTTCGTCTTCAACTATTGGGATTGTCTTGTCGGCATTGCGCCAACCCCTCGTTCCAACCCTTAAATCTCCGCAGTTTTTCAGTTGGCAAGTCTTTTGCATTAGTCCTATCGAAGGCGTTATTCACGCACCGGTTTTCAAGTATTTAACTTTGCGACTCAAGGTTCCACCATGAAAAGCAACTCCCGCACCATCATCATCGACGACACTACGCTCCGCGACGGCGAACAATCGGCCGGCGTGGTGTTCTCGCTGGCGGAAATGTTGGCAATTGCTGGGCAGTTGTCCGCACTGGGCGTGCCGGAGTTGGAAATTGGTATTCCGGCGATGGGCGCACAGGAACGCGATGAGATCAAAGCCATCGCGGCATTAAAACTGCCCAGTAACTTATTGGTGTGGTCCAGGATGCGTGAGGAAGATTTGCAAGCATGCTTGGGTTTGGGCGTCGGCACGGTGGATTTATCGATTTCCGCGTCCGATCAACATATTCAGCACAAACTCAAACAAAGCCGGGCCTGGGTGCTTGCCACCATCGAGCGCTGCGTGAAAACTGCGGTTGATGCCGGTATGCAGGTGTGCGTCGGTGCCGAGGACGCTTCCCGCGCCGACAGCGATTTTCTGGCGTTGATGGCCGAAGCCGCGCAAGCAGCCGGCGCCTGCCGGATTCGCTTTGCCGATACGGTCGGCATCATGGAGCCGTTCGGCGTATTCGAAGCGATTCGCAAACTGCGGGCCGTCACCGACATGGACATCGAAATGCACGCTCACGACGATCTGGGTTTGGCAACCGCCAACACTCTGGCTGCGGCATTTGCCGGTGCGACCCATGTTAATACCACGGTAAACGGTTTGGGTGAGCGGGCGGGTAATGCAGCCTTGGAAGAAGTGGTGGTGGGTTTGAAACAACTGTACGGTTTTGAAACCGGCGTGGATTTGCGCAATTTTCCGGTATTGTCACGTCAGGTTGCGACCGCTTCCGGCGATACGATAGGCAGCCGCAAAAGTCTGATTGGCCGCGATGTGTTCAGCCACGAAGCCGGCATCCATGTCGATGGTTTGCTGAAAGATCCCAACAATTATCAAGGTGTCGATCCCGCGCTGGTCGGCCGCAGTCACCAGCTGGTGCTGGGTAAGCATTCCGGCAGTCAGGGCGTGATGCACGCTTACAAACAACTGGGTATCCAAATTAACCGCTGGCAGGCCGGCCGCCTGCTGCCGCTGATTCGCGAGTTTGTCAGTTTGCACAAACGCGCACCGCAATCGACCGATTTGAATCAATTTTTACACAGCCTATAGCGAGGTGTCAGATGAGTAGCAATCGTCAAAAACCAGCCGTGCCCAGCACCGCCAAAGTCGACGTACCACAGCAAACTGCGGCGCAGCACGAACTGCCTGATGACCGTTACCCCGGTTCGTTCTTCCGGGTGCCCGGCGTGCCCATGCCAGGCAAAACCACCTGGAGCTTGGCAAAATGATGTTCTTCTCGCCGTCGCGTCCCAGCGTTGCGTCTGGACTCTGGCAAGACTGGCGCGACGATGTGGCTTGCGTGTTTGCCCGGGATCCGGCAGCACGCGGTTTACCGGAAGTATTGTTGGCTTATCCCGGCGTACACGCAGTGTTGCTGCATCGGGTTACTAATCGCTTGTGGCATGCGGATTGGAAATTGACGGCACGCTTATTGGCGGCTTTCGCCCGCTGGCTGACCAACGTCGATATTCATCCCGGCGCGACGATAGGTAAGCGCTTTTTTATCGATCACGGCGCCGGCGTGGTGATCGGTGAAACCGCCGAAATCGGTAACGACGTAACCATGTATCACGGCGTGACGCTGGGCGGCACCACCTGGAACAAGGAAAAACGCCATCCGACGCTAGGCAACAATGTGTTGATCGGTGCGGGTGCCAAGATCCTGGGCGCGATCACCTTGGGCGATAACGTCCGGGTCGGGGCCAACTCGGTGGTGATCAAAGACGTGCCGCCCTGCTGCACGGTCATCGGTATTCCCGGCCGAATTATTCAGCAAAAAGGCCTGAAAATTCAAGATCCACGCGGTATCGATCTGGACCACCATTTGGTGCCGGACCCGGTCGGCAAAGCACTCAGCTGTTTAGTGGACCGTCTGGACGAACTGGAAAATAATCAAAAGCGCTTTGTGGTGGCGGAAGAAACCTGCGGCAGTTGCGAGGCGGAAGGTGTTTGTCACGGCGAAGAGGTGGTGATACTGAAGCAAGCGGCGGGCGGTAAGTGATGGAAATGGATCTGTTGCAATTCGACGCCAAGGACCTGTACTACGAGAAGGCGGACAGCCAGGAAGTCGAGGACTTGATCAAATACGCCTCCGAACTTTACGCCACTGGCGAAGCGGAACTGCCGTTATTACAAGCTTATTTGCGGGCACCGGAATCCTTGAATGTGCTGGTGTCTTTGAATCGATTTTATTACTACCAGCATCGGCTGACGGATGCCTTACTGATTTCAGAAAGAGCGTTGACGCTGATCCGGCCCGGCATCGATTTTCCGGAAGATTGGCGGCAGCTGGAAAGAGAGCATATCAGCGAGGCACCGAAAGACTTGCTGACCCGGATCAGGCTGTATTTGTTCACCTTGAAATCAATCGGATTTCTGAACATGCGCTTGGAGAACCTGGAATTGAGCAAGGCGATTTTTGAAAAATTGGTGTCATTGGATGACAAAGACCGGATCGGTGCACGCGGATTGTTGGAATTAGTCGTGCGCCGTCAAGAAGCGGCGGAAGGGATTTTCCGCATGCCGGAAGTTTTCGGGTAGGCATCGCCCCATATCAGATGCAAACGCTAAGTGATGTTTGTTGTTCCGCGCAATTAACCTAAAGGTGATCGCCATGATGAAGAAACAAAAATCCGATCCATTTTTGGCCCAAACAGCTGTGATGCTGGTGGTTTTATTAGTGGTGTATGCATTGGGAGAACAACCTGCCAATCTTGATCACCTGATGATGAGGTAATGACGATGAGTTTAGAAGAAGATATGGAAGAGCTGGAGGCCGCGGAAGATTTTTTGCGGTATTTCGAGCTGGAATACGATACGACCGTCGTCCACGTCAACCGGCTACATATCCTACAGCGTTTCCACAATTATCTGAGTCAGGCCGGCGAGAACATGCCGGAAGACGAAGATGCGCAACGGGAAGTCTACAAAAAGCTGTTGCATCGCGCTTACAGCGACTTTGTGGACTCCGACGCACAGACCGAAAAAGTATTTAAGGTCTTTAAGATGATGGAACCGCAAACCGTGTTTGTTTCACTAGGCGATATTAAAACATGATAGAAGAACGTTACGACGAAGAGCGCTTCGAATTCGGCGAGCGGGTCAGGCTGACGCGTAACGTTCGCAACGATGGCACTTATCCGGGCATGGATGTCGGCGATTTCTTACTGCGCCGGGGTAGTGTCGGCAACGTTATCGAAGTCGGTACTTTTTTGCAGGATCAAGTGATCTACACCGTGCATTTTCTGGATGCCGGGCGTATGGTCGGGTGCAGGGCCGAAGAATTAATCTCTGCGGATGCGCCTTGGAATCCCAGCCGTTTCGAGTTCCGTGATCAGGTGGTGTGCACGATCGACATACCCACCCAAGAGGGTAGTTACCCGGCCGGCACGCAAGGCGAAATCCTGAAAGTGTTGCGCGACAGCAATCCCTTGCTCTACCACGTGCGTTTTCCGGGTAAAACCATGCAGGTGCCGGAGAGCGTGTTGGAGCCTGCGGACCCGGCCACGTTTAAAGAACCGGAGGCATAATGATGAGCCAGACGTCGATAGAGCCTTACACCCTGTTGCGGGCCGCCTTGAGCCTATTTCAGAAGGCGCCGGCCGAATTGGAGCAATTGCAATTGCGCCAGGTGGAAGTGCAAGCCAAAAACGAATACGAGATCGAAGGCAGGGTATTGAGTTCGTCCGAAGCCACCGGTGTGGTGATCTCCGACACGGAATTGGGTAGAGCCTATAAGGAAGTGCGCGGCCGCTTCGAAGACGAAGACGCATTTTTAGCCGCATTGAGCGCCAACGGATTGGATGTTGAGCTACTGAAAGCCGCTTTGTATCGGCAGTGCAAGGTTGATGCGGTAATGGATAGAGTGGCTGCGCGCGCGCCCAAGGTCAATGAGGTGGAAATCGGCATTTTCTATCACTCGCACCCGGAAAAATTTCACAAACCTGAAACACGTCAGGCCAGACATATCTTGATCAGTATTAATCCGGATTATCCGGACAATACCCGCGATGCTGCCTGGCGGCGGATTAACGAGATTCTTGGCACCTTGAAACGCAAGCCGCATAAATTTGCCGACCTGGCGCTGAAATATTCGGAATGTCCGACGGCGGTGCAGGGTGGCGAAGTGGGTACCGTAGCCAAAGGCACCTTGTTTCCGGAACTGGATGCGGTATTGTTTGGTTTGAAAGAAGACGCCATCAGCGATGTGGTGGAAACCGAGATGGGCTTTCATGTAATTCAGTGCATGAAAATCGTCCTAGCCGAAACCATGTCCTTAAAAAAAGCGACACCGAAGATTCAGCAGATCATGCAGGATCGTTACCGCAGAAATTGCCAGCGCACGTGGCTGGCCAGTCTGCCCGCAGTCAACAGGAGTGCCTAACATGGTAAAAGAACCCAAGCATTGTTCGTTTTGCGGTATCGAAGCGTCAGCCGCCGTGCCGATGATCGCCGGCACTGAAGGCTACATCTGCGAAGCTTGCGTGATGTTGGCCAGCCAGGTGGTATCCAGCTGGGGCAAGAAAAAAGAATTAGCCGATATGCAGGGGCCGTTGCCCAAGCCGGCGGAAATGAAAGCCATGCTCGATCAGTACGTGATTGGTCAGGATTTGGCTAAGGAAATTTTGTCGGTAGCGGTGTATAACCATTACAAACGTCTGAAAAACGTCAGCCGCAAAGCCGGCGGCTTGGGTGAGTCCGATGATAGTGTGGAAATCGGTAAATCCAATATCTTGATGATTGGCCCCTCAGGCACCGGTAAAACTTTGCTGGCGAGTACGCTGGCAAAAATCGTCGGCGTGCCGTTTGCGGTAGCTGATGCGACGACCTTGACTCAGGCCGGTTATGTCGGCGACGACGTGGAAAATATCTTGGTGCGCTTGCTGGACGTGGCCGACGGCCAGATCAGCAGAGCCGAGTGGGGCATGGTTTATATCGATGAAGTCGATAAGATCGCCCGCAGCCCGGAGCAAGCCTTTGGCACGCGCGACGTCTCCGGCGAGGGCGTACAGCAAGCCTTGTTGCGATTGGTGGAAGGCTCGCAAGTTAAAGTCTCCGCCAAGGGCCGGCGTAAGGATCACAGCGGTAACGACTCGGTGATGATCGATACCAGCAATATTTTGTTTATTGCCGGCGGCGCGTTTCCGGGCTTGGAAAAGCACGTGGAAAAACGCTTGTTGCCGCCGAAAACCGCTATCGGTTTCCATGCCGAAGTCAGCAATCCCGACGACAAGCCGACCTTGGAAGCGATGTTGAACGCCACCCAGCCCGACGATTTGAAACGCTTTGGCTTGATCCCGGAATTTATCGGCCGTTTCCCAGTGCTGGCGCCACTAGAGCCTTTGGACGTGGACGCCTTGATTCAAGTGTTGACCGAACCGAAAAACGCCTTGGTCAAACAGTACCAACACCTGTTCGCCTTCGATGAAGTTGAATTGGAGTTTACCAAGGAAGCCTTGGCGGAAATCGCGGAAAAAGCCATTGCCCGCAACACCGGTGCACGCGGCTTGCGCGGCATCATGGAACACGTATTGCGCCGCACCATGTTCGATTTACCCTCCAGGCCTGATGTCGAGCGCTGCATCGTTAACGCCGAGGTGATCCGCGGCGAAGCGGAGGTCGAAGTGGTGCCGCGGGAGAAATCCGGCGAGGCCGAAGACTTAAAGCGGTTGTCGGGCGGGGAGTGAGTTTGCGGATGGGGTGAACGATGTAAGCCCATCAATCGCATTGAAGAATTGTATCTATTCAGCGAGTGTGATCTGTAGGGTGGATAAGCAGCGCGCATCCACTAGGATTGCCGGATGCGCTTCGCTTATCCAGCCTACGATTGAGTTGCGCTGTGTTGACTGAATAATTACGAAGAATTTTAGTTAATTGAGAAAACTACTATGAGCGTTAAAGAAAAAATCTTGCAACAACTTGCCGAAAATCCGGTGATTATTTACATGAAAGGCGTGCCTAGCGCTCCGGAATGCGGTTTTTCCGCGAAGACTATCGGCATCTTGAATGAAACCAAGGTCCCTTACGCTTACGTCAACGTATTGCAATCGCCGTTCATCCGCGAAAAATTGCCGTCCATTTCCAAATGGCCGACCTTTCCGCAAGTGTTCATCAAAGGCGAATTGGTTGGTGGTGCCGACATTGTCGAGTCCATGTACAAAGACGGGACCCTGCTGCCGCTATTGCAAGCGACGGTTCAGCCCGCCGAAACTGCGGACGCCAGTCAAACCATTACTCATTCCGAAGTGGAAGCCTTGATTCTGGCCTCCTATCCGGGCGCGACTATCGGCATCGAAGGTGCCGGTTGCGACTTAAACATCACCGTGGTCAGCGAATTGTTCGCTGATCAACCTATGATCAAACAACATCAAGGCGTTATGGCAACTTTGAGCGCGCCGCTGGCTTCCGGCCGTTTGCATGCTGTCACTCTGAAGACGCATACGCCTGAAGCTTGGGCCGCGCTCCAGCCGGCGGCAAATCCGGGCTTACTCCAAATTCAAATCTGATCTAGTTAACAAGGAGACAACACTATGGCAAAAGTAGGCATTTTTTTCGGAACCGATACCGGCAACACGCGTAAAGTGGCTAAGACCATCGCTACGAAGTTGGGCGATGCAGCCGACAAACCGGTCAATATCAACAAGGCCTCCGTGGACGATTTGCTGGCCTACGACGTGTTGATCGTCGGTTCGCCCACTTACGGCGAAGGCGAGCTGCCCGGCATGAGCGCCGGACACGATAACGAGAGCTGGGAAGAGTTCTTGCCGACGCTGGTCGGTGCGGATTTTACCGGCAAAACCGTGGCAATCTACGGTTTGGGAGACCAGGAAGGTTATCCCGGCAATTTCGTCGATGCGGTGGGCTTCCTATACGACGCTTTTGCCGATGCCGGCGCGACCATCGTCGGTATGACCAGTAGCGAAGGATATACCTTTAAAAAATCCAAAGCCTTGTTGGGCGACCAGTTCGTGGGTTTGGTATTGGACGAAGACAATCAGAAAGAACTGAGCGAAGGCCGTCTCAGCGCTTGGCTGGACTCGATCTCGTCAGCCTGGGCTTGATAGGCGAGCCATGATCGAAGAAGCGGCCGTCGTTACCCGCGTTAGCGATGGCCGCACCTGGATCAAAAGTCTGCAAAGCAATGCCTGTAGCGGCTGTTTGCAACAACAGTCCTGCGGCACTGCGACCTTGGCAAAAGTCCTCCCCAAACGCGAGTTTCCAGTAGATTGCGATTTGACATTGCAAGCTGGTGATCAGGTGATGGTAGCCATAGATGACGGTCAACTGCTGCTCACATCGCTGCTGCTCTACCTTGTGCCGTTAATTTTCATGCTGCTTGGCGTCGGCTTGGCCGAAGCCTGGCTACCCGCGCCGTATAACACCGATTACCTACCCGAAGTGGCATTAACGACATTGCTGGCCGGCTTTTGGTTGATTAATCGCAGTCAAAATCTGTTACTGCTCCACCTTTGTTTTAAGCCACAGATCGTCAAGAAACTAGGCGCCGAGTGATTTTTCGGTTGTTTGGTTCGCATGCCGATACAAAATCAGCAAGATTTTGAAAGTCTCGGATCGGCCAAGACCAGTCAGCCACAATATTCTCCTGGTCGGCTGATTCAAAACATAAAGCGGTCACTCAGTTACCGTCAGTGATATGCATCCACGTGACAAAACCGGTCAGTCATTTTTGTTTGTTTGAACATGGTGTTAACAAAAGAACCCGGAGTACGAAAGCACATGTCGCTTTTATACTCCGGTGTTTATTACAGTGCTTTCATCCCCTGAGAATCTTGGCCACAGATTGAAATCAAGCAAATCTTCTCAGTCGATGAAAACCAACTTTGACTCTACTTAAACCGAATGTTATCGAGAATTCCATTGGTGTCGTAAATGCCGTCACCACGATCACGGACACGCAGACGGTAAGTACCGCCACCTGGTGATACTGGAATTTTTTTGGACACGATGTTTCTCCATCCCGTCCAACCAACGGTGTTATCCCCACCCGGAAAATCAATGCCGCCTATCGCACCGAAAGCGGAGCCATCCACCGTTTCCAGTGCAAGCTCTTGCTCTGCTCCACCAGAAGCTTCCAAGGTAATACGTAAGTCATCATTAAAACCATCATTGATCCACTCTGGATATTCCTCGGTGATCATCGCGTAGCTAAAGGAAAGAGCTAGCTCGGTTACGTCGGACTGTATCGTAAATTCCTGGTACAGGTCAGATTGAGAAACAGCGCTATCCGGCCCTGTGGAAGCCATACCCATACGTTTGTCTTTAGTTGGATTAATCGGTCCTAGTTTATCCACAGCGCTACCAGTACCCACGACTTTCCAGCCAGACAGGTCATTTTCAAAGCTGCCGTTAAACACAGCATCAAATGCGTCCACTCTAGGTCCAACCTGTTGACCGGGAAGCGGTACCGCCGTCTTCAGAAGACGATCCTCGACCTGGCCTCGTGTCCAACTTGGGTTATTACCCCATACCAGCGCGGCGACGCCGGCAACTAATGGTGATGCCATCGAGGTCCCGGTTTTTAAACCATAGCCAGAAGGATCAGAAAAATTAGGCACAGTAGAAAGTATTGAAGTTCCTGGTGCAGCGATATCGACTTGGGGGCCGTAATTACTTCCGAATGTTGGATCCGCATACCGGACATCTGCGGAAGTAGTATTACCGACGCAGAATACGCCAGGATAAGCACATGGTAGGAACGTCGATGACGTATTGGCGTTTCCTGATGCAGCAACCACAATCAACCCCGCGTTGGTGGCACTTTCGACCGCCTGCTGGCGGGCAGTCTTCAATCCCACCAAATTCATCGCACTCTCTAGAAAGCTCTTCGGTCCGCCCAGACTCATGTTGATGATTTTGGCCTTGGCCTTGGCTTCAAGTATTCCTGACGTCACGGCTGAGTCTGGACAACCCGTAACCACGCCAACGCCAGGCACACCAGCTTTACCACCGCATACCTTGATGGCCAGAATCTGAGCATCCCACGCCATGCCGGCAATACCCTTACTATTATGCCCCTTGGCAGCAACAATACCGGCCACATGCGTGCCGTGGCTATGATCATCCTGAGGATCGTTGTCATTGTTAACGTAATCCTTACCTTTACTAACGCGCCCAACCAGATCCTCGTGGTTGTAATCAACCCCGGTATCGAGAATGGCGACTACGACACTATTGCCACGAGCGACCAACCAGGCTTCGTCAGCTCTCACTAGTGGTGGGGAATACTGGCTGGCATATTTTGTATCATTCGGCTTGAATTCGCTGACTTGAGCCACACTGTTGGGGCTGGCGTTGACAACGGCTGGATTGCTACTGAGGTTGTTAATAGCAGTTTGAATGCCGGCGATACCGTTGCAAGCGATCCCGATTTGGTAGGCATTGATTGCAGGCTCGACTCCCAATATATTGCCTCCGATCCCCGTAACGATTGACTCAATCGTAGACAGAGGCGCAGTATGTTGGAAGAGAACGATTATCTGATCGCACTGAACTAATGCGCCTGTATCAGGTTCCACAACCACTGATGCCGGGTCGGTTTCTGCAAAACCGATGTTATAAGGCAGTGACGGTAAGGCAACAATAGGCGATTCGATGGTCTCGCTTGTGTCAAATGTGGCAACCGCCTTGAAGAAACGTTTGCTTCCAGCCGAACCCGCACTGACGATAGATTCTGTAGTGAAAAGCGAATCACCAGCACCTAAGTCTGGTGCAATCCCGTCATCTTTAAATTCGCTGATAGGTTGAATTGGTGTGCCATTTTCTGTTACTTCGACTAACTCAATATTGTTTGGCAGAGTAGTTCCTGTCGAATAGTTTGCTCCAAAAGTTATGGTGGTACTGGTACCGGTCTGTAGTCCGCCTGGATAGATGGATAAGTCGAGTTTCCCAATACCGCTAGCGGGCAAAACATGAACCAGGATGGAAGCGCTGGCTTGATCGCTGATGCCGGAAGCACTCAGTGCCCCGTCCAGCTTGATTGTATAGTCCCCTGGAATGTTTCCGGTTATGGAATTTTGTACCAAGAAAGTTTCGTTGGGCAAGGAGGTTGAGAAGCCGCCAGCCGGCAAATCGGATACCACTCCCAAACCTGACGCAGGTTCGACCGTTTGAGTAACAGAAATCGCGGCTTGCCCACCACCTTGATGAGATAGCTGCAAGGTGAAGGCGGTGGATATCGATTCCCCTTGTACTATCGTGATCTCCTGTTGGCCTGCGTTGATTGCCAAATCCACTGGCGCAACGACCTGAACAGGCAATGTGGAAGACTGAACACGCTTCAATATGCCGCTATAGGCAGCCGTGGCTTTGAAATTGAGATCGGCCAGGCTATTTCCTTGCACGCTCAACACTAGCGTATATTTGTTATCGTTCGCTACATCATCGCCACCCAGACCATCGTCGCGCATAATCCCAACAGAATTGAATACACCATTGGTTTCGCGCAACAGTCGCACGCCGGTCTTAATTAGCTTTGTGTCAGGTTGCACGTCGGCTATGAATTTGACCGTTGAGGCCGTATTTACAAAGAGGGTATTGGGGCTGGCATTAAGACTGTTAAAATCAGCGTATGCTGAAAAAGACGAACAGGTCAATAGGCCAATACCCGTCACTCGCACTATATCGGACAAACATATGTTAGTAAATCTCATAGCGAAGTCTCCTTCGATTAAATTAATAAACGGTTATAAAAAATATTTGCATTGTCGATAAGATAATAATTTATATACATAACTGCATTACGTTTTACTGGTTGCAGCCTTCAATAGTTATCCAATCAATGGGGGTAGCAAGCTTTGGAGCTAGGACAACGTCGTACGGCGACGTAACCTCTGTCACCTCAGTCGAATCTTTGGGAGGATGACAAACCAACAGTCTGACAACAGTCCTATGTGGCCTGGAGTCGACATCTTTGATATGAATCGAGTATCCTCCGCTCCCTTGCGTACCGCCGAGGACGACAAGAATATCGTTGTTTCTGAAATCGATATTCGGTGGATCGCTCATGGCGAACCGGGCCCAAAAAGCCCGCCATTGCTCTTCACTATTTATATGGTGTCGTTCAACGCCGACCCCCATCTCAACAAAACGATGCTGAATGGCACCAAGGTCGGGTTGTGACGCATAAGTATCTGAGGCTGTAAATATTACCAGGATCACACTTATGGCAGACATGAACCAAGCCACTTTAGGAAAGTGCACTACGTTTTTGGCGTCGCATGAACGCCATTGCAAGCGCTCCTAGTGGCAACAAAGCAAGGGTGCCGGGTTCCGGCACGGTGGAAGCATTAAGATCAAGATCATCCATAGTAAAGCCGGAACCACCCTGTGTGGAGAACACTAAAGAGGAAATTCCATGCGAAGAGAATTCGGTCAATGAGTTGGTCCCAAGATTGGAACTGGTAGGTGAAGTAAAGCTAAATAGCAGGTTATGGGCAACGTCAAATCCTGAGAATGTCATCTGCTCGGCATATGTAAAATAAGCTGAAAACAGGTCGAAGGGATTATCGGCACTAATCGTCAGGCTACCCGACAATGCGGCCAAAACGTTCTGGCCAGAGTGAGGCGGAAAATCAAATTCGTTCAGAGACACACCAGCAGTGAATATGTTCCCCCCGGAAAATTGAAGCCCACTAATTTCGTTAGTTAGCGGGGAGCCATCTGTGAATGATTCGAAGTCGATCGACATAGCTTCAGCGTCTCGGTAACCAAGACCAAAGCTGAAGGCTAACGCGAAAGTTAGAATTTGTGTTATTTGCATAGATTAACCCTTATAGTCAGTTGATAATTGCCTTGGAGAATCTGCAATCATTTTTCTGATAGCTTTGAATTGTTAGTGTAAATATTGATTTGAAACAGATTACCCCATTGATATAGCGGCAAAACTCATTCCAAAATATTATTATTTTATATAAATCAAATGGTTAATTTTTTTTTGAAAAAATAACAAAACATAGAAATGTAAATAATACCGACAGTAGCGACAATGTTTTACTGAAGATCCAATAGAGAAGAACCATTATTTTCCCTGAGTCAGGTGCGTCACTAGTCTCTTGCCGGGTTTCCTAATTTGTAAAATTATCCGACACTTTTACTGTCGCATTTGTCCGATATACACTCCCACGCATGCGAATAGAATTGATTGAAAAGCTGTGTAAATCTTGCTATCCCATACAGACTAACTTTCCCGATACTCCCATAGAGCGTTGAGCGAAGGTGTTAAAAGGTACACTGTAATCGACTGTCCGCTTATCGTTGGTATATTGCCATTAGCCAATTTTGGTCGAATGACTCTTCTGGGTCGATTACCACAATTCATCTCGTCCAAAATCCGTCATTCAATCCCGGCGTAATCGTATCGGAATCGATGGCCTGGTTTGCATCGTAACAGTTGGCTGACCTGAGGTGGAATATGCAGTCGAATCACTAACAATTTTCCCTGGTTGTTGTGCGGTTGTCGCAATCCTGTCTCGAAATAATACACCCAAACTGTGACACATCCCTGAAAGTCCTGGTAATCCGGGGCTTGCGGGCGCTGCTTTCCATGGCATTGATATTGCTGTGGGTCAATTGAAAACCATTGGGATTTTCAAGAGGGCGGCAGGCGCGTGCCAAAGCCTGTCGCCGATTTTTTGGCAATGTCATTAAGGTGATGAGATGAGCGAAGTTCTATGGGTGGGTTTGATTATGTTGATTGTGGCAGCCTGTGCGTTCGCGCCCTTGGGTTGCATGTTGTCGGCTTATGCAAAGTCGAGTAAATCCGCCGGTGCCAGTAAAGCCGAGGCAGGTGATGCCGGTGATTCCGGGAGGGGCCTGCCCGAGGATTCCATCCTCAAACGGCATTTTTTGACGCAATTGCAAAGCGAGATTGAAGCAACCTTGTTTCCCCGGCCAACCGATTCGATGCTGCAACGGCATTACGATTCATTGGTGGCGGCCAAGGTAGAAAATCGTTTGCAGCTTATCGGAAAATAACCCTCTTTCCGTCGGTGTAGGTGCGGATAATTTCGCACCTATCTTGCCGATTCGATTCGTATCTTCCGGTTTTTTCTGCGCCATCGTGTATTTCGCTGGCATTCTCGTCGTCCGATTAGCGAAAATAGATCGCAGATGTGTCGCTTTACGGCGATTCCCCTGTCACTTAATCCAGGCTTTGCATGCTAAACGCCGCCGATCTCGACACCTTGTTTCTGACCTTTCGCGTCGCCAGTCTGGCTACCTTACTGTTGCTGTTGTTGGGCACGCCGCTGGCTTGGAAGCTGGCGCGCAGCCGTTCGCGCTGGAAAGGTGTTATCAATAGCGTGGTGGCGTTGCCTTTGGTGTTGCCGCCGACGGTATTGGGTTTTTATTTATTGGTCTTGATGGGGCCGGCCGGGGTGGTCGGGAAATTTACCCTGTGGTTGGGTATCGGCACCTTGCCGTTCAGCTTTGGCGGTTTGGTGGTGGCGTCGGTGTTGTATTCGCTGCCGTTCGTGGTGCAGCCTTTGCAGAATGCCTTCGTGGCGGTGGGTGAGGCGCCTCTGGAAGCCGCCGCGACCTTGGGCGCCGGACCGCTGGATCGGTTCTTCAGCGTGGCCTTGCCGTTGGCGAAGCCGGGATTTTTAACCGCCGGCGTGCTGGGGTTTACCCATACCGTCGGTGAATTCGGCGTGGTATTGATGGTTGGCGGCAATATCCCCGACAAAACCCGCGTGGTTTCCGTACAAATCTATAACCATGTCGAAGCGCTGGAATACGGGCAAGCACATTGGCTGGCCGGCGGTTTACTGATCTTCTCGTTTTTGGTGTTACTGCTGCTCTACAACAGCCAACAAACCCAAACGCTGACGCAATCCTTGAAATGACTATGTCCAAAGTGCCAAGTATTCAGGCCCGCTTGCGTCTGGCTTACGACCAATTCGATTTAGATGTCGATTTAAACCTACCTGCCAGCGGTGTGACGGTACTGTTCGGTCACTCCGGTTCCGGTAAGACCACGTTGCTTCGTTGTATCGCTGGTTTGGAGCGGCCAAAAGAGGGCTTTTTGAAAATAGGCGCCACCCTTTGGCAGGACAGCGACAGCGATTTTTTCCTGCCTACCCATCAGCGTAATTTGGCCTATGTATTTCAAGAAGCCAATCTGTTTCCGCATTTATCGGTGCGCGGCAATCTGGATTATGCCGTGCGGCGCTTGCGTGCCAAGGACCGGGTATTTTCCTTGGAGCAGGCTATCGAATTGCTGGCGATAGCGCCGTTGCTGGACCGCTTGCCGGCCCGGCTATCCGGCGGCGAGCGGCAACGCGTGGCGATAGCCAGGGCCTTGGCCGCCAGTCCGGATGTGTTGTTGATGGACGAGCCGCTGGCTTCGCTGGACGAGCAACGCAAGCAGGACATCCTGCCTTACCTGACCGGCTTGCATCAGAACCTGCAAATACCGATTCTGTACGTCACGCATTCCTTGCAGGAGGTCAATCAACTGGCAGACCACCTGCTGGTGATGGCCGCCGGAAAAGCGCTGGCCTGCGGGCCGCTGGCGGAAACGCTGACTCGGCTGGATGGGCCCATGGCTTTGGATCGGCAAGCGGCCAGCGTCTGGCAGGGCAAGTTGATCAGCCACGAAGCCGAATATCACCTCAGCCATGCCGAATTCGCCGGCGGCAGCTTGAGTTTGCCGTATATGGACATGCCGGTCGGTAGCTCGGTGAGAATCAGAATTTATGCCCGCGACGTCAGTATTACCTTGCAACCGCCGGAAGCGTCCAGCATCTTGAATATTCTACCGGCAGGGGTGTTGGCGCTCAGCGAAATGGGGCAGGGCCAAACTGTCGTGCAGTTGGCGGTGGGCGACGAAGTTTTATTGGCGCATATCACCCAAAAATCGGCGATGTTGTTAGGTGTGCAGCCCGGCATGGCCGTATACGTACAAATCAAGGGTACTTCCATAGTACGGTAAGCATTACCGCTCATTTTTACGGTTTGGCAGTTAGTTCTACTTTGTCAGATTAGAAGGAAGTCCGTCATACCCGCCGGGATACCCACAGGGCACAAGAGCGGGTATCCAGTGCCATGGATGGCGAGCTTCGAACCATCCATGGCACTGGATTCGCTTCGCGGTCTGCCGGCTCCGGCAATCCATGCCGGAATGACGACCTTTGGCAATGTGATACCCGAAATCTGACAGAGTAGAATTAAGGCAGCGCTGATTTATTCATCACCGTCGTTCCGGTGAAAACGGGAACCCGGAAAATTCAAAGCTCCGGATCTCCGCTTTCGCGGAGATGACGATTTAATCAGTGTTGCCTTAGCTTGCCGAGTCGATTTCTTGTCGCTGGAGCGCATTTCTGCCGTATGAAATGTGATAGCCCTCAAAAAACGCAATGAATTTTTCGATGTTGGCGGGTTGCGAACGCCTTATCGGCATTTAGCGACTATCTTGTAAACGGCTTGCCGGAGAGGGTATCGCTGGATGGATAGCCGACGGCCCCGCGTCAAAATAGTTGTCATCTCAAAATAATAAAAAAATGAAAGCAAAGATATGGCTTGATGGCCGGTATCAAATACAAGCGACGAATCGATTAAACCTGTTTCTGTTCGGTATGGCGCTTAACCTCAATCTTCTCGGGAGCGCGGTGGCCGACAACGCGCCGGATATCGAAGATTTTTCCATAAACGAACTCATGCAAATGGAAGTGTCGTCGGCTTCCAGAAAGTCGCAGACCGTCTCAGATACCGCCGCGGCGGCGTTCGTGATTAGTCAGGAAGACATTCGCCGCTCAGGCGCCACGAGTATTCCCGACGCACTTCGCCTGGCGCCCGGCCTTGAGGTGGCGCAAATTAACGCCAGCGTCTGGGCGGTTACCGCGCGGGGCTTCAATGGCCGTTACGCCAATAAATTATTGGTATTGATGGATGGTCGCAGCGTTTATACACCGCTATTTTCAGGTGTATTTTGGGATTTACAGGATACGCTGATGGAAGACATCGATCGTATCGAAGTAATCCGTGGGCCAGGTGCGGTGATGTGGGGTGCCAATGCGGTAAACGGCGTGATCAATATTATTACCAAGAAGGCCAAGGACACCCAAGGCAATCTGTTCGTGGCCGGCGGCGGCAACCAGGAACGCGGCTTCGCCGGTTACCGGCATGGTGGCCGCATCGGCGACGACGGCAGTTACCGGGTGTATGCCAAAACCTTTGAACGCGACACCTTTGTTAACTCAGCCGGAGAAAGACTGCACGACGACTGGCGCTCGGTGCAGGGTGGTTTTCGTATCGATGACCGCATCTCCAACGACAGCCGCTACACGGTGCAAGGCGATGTTTACCGCAAGACCATAGGCAACACCGTGGTGCCGCAAACCGTACTGCCGCCGTTTAACCGCGAGTTTAACGTCGACGAGCATGCCGATGGCGCCAACCTGCTGGCGCGCTGGGAAGGTAATTTCAGCGACGGTTCCGAATTTATGCTGCAAGGCTATTATGACCGGGTCAATTTCAGTGCGGCGGCGCTGTCGGACAATCAAGATATGCTGGACATCGATTTTCAGCATCGCTTGCATCCGAATGCCGACCACGACTTGATGTGGGGCGCCAGCTACCGGTTTATTCACAGCACGACCGTCAATACATCGGCCATCGCCTTTACGCCCAACAGCTTGGGTTATCACAACGGCAGCGTCTTCGTGCAAGACGACATCACGCTGATAGACAACACCCTGCGCTTGACGCTGGGTACCAAGTTGGAAGAAAGCCACTTTGGTAATACTCAAGTGCAGCCCAACGCCCGTTTAATGTGGACGCCGGACCAAGTGCATTCGGTATGGGCTTCGGTTTCTAGGGCGTCGCGGACACCGGCGCGCGGCGAAGCCCAGGCCAATGTGGGGCTGGGCGGCGTGCCAACCGGTTTGCCGGCGCCTTTCGATCAGATTCAAGTCATCGCTCAGCCCAACCCCAATCTCCGCGCCGAAAAAATCTTCGCCGCCGAAATCGGTTACCGCACTCAGTGGACCGAAAAATTCTCCACCGATATTACCGCCTTCAGCAACCATTACAGCGATTTGGTGCTATTCCGCCGTGGGGAGTTGGTAGGGCTCACCCAGTCGTTGATCTGGAGTAACGCCCAGCAAGATTTCACCACGCGCGGCATCGAGATCGCCAGCGAATGGCATGTGTTGGATTGGATGCGCTTCAGCGGCAATTACAGCCATCTGAAAATGGAAATTCCCCAGGACCCGCTCAATCCGGATATTGCCGGATTGAGCCCACGCCATCGCGGCTCCTTACGCTGGCAGATGGATTTGCCGGAAAAAATCAAGCTCGACTTTACACTGCGCCACGTTGGCCGCTTGCATTCCACCAGCCAGGCGGTGCCGGCCTACACCACCTTTGATGCCAGACTGGCTTACGAGCCCTATAACGGTGTGGAGTTCGCCGTCATAGCCCAAAATCTGTTCTCGCCCAGCCATCCGGAATATAAAGATTCATCCGCGCTGTCCTTGCCCAGTAGTGCTGTGGAAGTGCCGCGCTCGATCTACGGCAAACTCAGCTGGCGCTTTTGATTTTTCAACCCGTAAAGAGTATCGACCATGCGTAAGCTTTGGAAAAAATTGCCCTGGATTATTGCCGGGATTGTGCTGATTGTCGGCCTGCTGAAGCCGCCGTTATTGCCTTGGCTGTTATTAGTGTTAACCGTGGCCGCGTGTTTGTTCCTGCCGCGCCGTGGCTTGATAGGTCCGGTCGAATTGCCGGCCGACGATGCCTTTTTACCTAGCGAGCAAGTGCAATGGTGGTATTGGACCGGGCATTTATTCACCGATGACGGTCGGCGGTTTGGCTTTGAAATTGTGTTTTTCTCGTTCGACAGTTGGGTGGTTTTTCGCGATCAGCTGGTGCAGGCGGCGGTTACCGATGTGAATGGTCAGCGTTTTTCGTTCGAAGAGTTCGTTGAGTTTCATCTGCCCAATCGCACACCCAACGGCTTCAATCTGACTTCCGGTGCCGATAATAAAGTCACGGCGGCTGGTGGCGACGGCCATGATCGTTTGCACGCGCAAGTCGGCGACTATGTGCTGGATTTGCAGCTCAACGCCAGCCAGGCGCCGGCGCTGCATTACGGCGGCGACCCGCATCCTTACCGTTTCGGCGGCTATACCTACTATTATTCGCGCCCGAAAATGGCGACCACCGGTACTATCAGTATCGGCGGGCAGACTTTTCAAGTCAGCGGCAACAGCTGGTTCGACCGGCAATACGGCGAACTTTACCAAGCCATACTGCAAGGCTGGCAATGGTTTGCGATCGAACTGGAAGACAACCGGCAAATCATGCTGTTCGACTTCAAGGGTAGCGACACGTCGGTAGAAAAATCCGGCTCGATTACCGACGCTCAAGGGCAGACTGTTACGCTGGCGGCGCACGAATTCACGGTAAACGTGCTGGGCGAATGGACCAGTCCCAACACCGGCTGTACGTATCCCTCCGGCTGGGCAGTCGAGGTACGAGGGGAGAAATTTACCGTGCAGCCTTTGGTGCAGGATCAGGAATTGCGCGCTCAGCATACTCTTTGGGTTGGGCCTACATACTGGGAAGGCGCGTGCAGCGTGGCTGGCGCCGCTGCCGGTAATGCCTATGTGGAACTGAACGGTTTTTGCCGTTGCCCCGGTAGAGGCGGTTGAGTATTGAGGGTTCTAAAAATCAAAGAAATTCCATTCTCTCTGTGGTACGGAGGGAGAATGGACTGTTTCGCTATGACGTCACCCTAGAGGGATAGAAAGTTTTTAGATATTCCGTTATTAACCATGCCCTTAAATTCCGTGAGTTCGTCATGCCTGCGAAGGCGGGAGCCGTTAGACTGCGCAGCGAATCCAGGATAGCCGCTGAACTCCCGCCTTCGCGGGAGCGGCGATATTTAAAGCCAGGGTCAATAAATGATTTACGCTTCGCCTAGAGACGCAAGCCTGTCCCGGGCAAAGTTGCTGGGTTTGTGTCTCTGTACATTAACAAGCATGATTGCGGGCACGCTCCAATCAAAAATATCGCAAATCTACCCGGACGTTTGTTGACCAACACCTGATGCAAAAAGGACCACGCATACATTACGAAACGACCAACGTGAAAAGTCTGCGCTGCGCACCTGGCGTAATGGTGGGCATGGTCAAAAGCTATCTGCGCAAGCGTTTTTTTGCGCCGCAATCCAGACGCTATTCTGCGTGCAAATGGGTTCTCGCCTGTTTTTGCCTGCTGGTGCCTGACTGGCAGGTATTGCCGGCCGCCAGTCTGTCGGAAGCGCAGATCAAAGCCGCCTATCTATACAATTTTGCCAAATTCGTGGAATGGCCCGCCGACGTATTGCCGCCCGGCGCGGACATTTTGCTATGTGTGGTCGGCAATAGCGTGCTTGACGGTGAGTTGCAGGCTCTGGACGGACGCAAGGCCGGCGAACGCACCTTGCGGTTTGTCCAGCATAACTATACCGATCCCGATCTGAATAATTGCCATCTGTTGTTCCTCGGCAGCTCCGAGAAAGCACACGTCGTGGTGACCTTAAAAGCGCTGCGCGATGCGCCGGTGTTGACCTTATCCGACATCGACGATTTTGCCGAAAAAGGCGGCGGTATCAGCTTGCTGTTTCGCGACAACAAGGTGGTATTTGAAGTTAATCTGGAACCGATTCGTAACGCACGGCTGCATTTACCCGGCCAACTGTTGAATATTGCCGCCATCGTTTACGGGAGATAGTTTGATGCGCGTTTTGCCCAATTTTGCCCACTGGTCCCTGCGGCGCAAACTGGTGTCCATCATCATGTTTAGTTGCGCGGTATGCCTGTTCGTCAGTCTATCGGTAATGGTGGTTAGTTCGGTGGTGAGTCGCTATCGAGGCGTGTTGCACGAATTGTCCAGTTTGGCGGACGTGTTAGCCGAAAACGGCCAAGCCGCGCTGGTGTTTGCCGATAAAGCCGAAGCCAGCAGGTTGCTGGAGTCGTTGAAAGACCGGCCGGAGCTGTATGCGGCCTGGATGGTGTCCGCCGATGGCGGGGTACTCGCGTCATGGAGCCGTGGAACGGCGGATATCGGCATACCCAGCGACTACCGCCGACCCTTCCGCGAACTGCGCACCAACTTCTGGAGCCGGCGCGCCGAGCTATTCACGCCGGTGATCAAAAATACCGAGCTTGTCGGCTACGTGTTGCTGCAAGCCGATTTCACCGCACAATGGAACGATCAACTGGCCGACTTGGGCAAGAGTTTGGGGGCTGCGGGGCTGGCGCTGATATTGGTCTACCTGTTGGCAATACGCTTGCAGCGCATCATTTCCAAGCCGATAGAGGAGTTGGCTACGGCCGCGCGGCTTATCGCCGAGGATAAAAATTACGCGTTACGCGTGGCGCAGCGCGACCGGGACGAGATTGGCGATTTGGTGCAGGCCTTTAATACCATGTTGGGCGAGATCCAATTGCGCGACGAAACCCTTACCGGCCATCGCGACCGTCTGGAAGCCGAAGTGGCGCAGCGCACCGACGAACTATTGCAAGCCAAAGAGGAAGCAGAAGCCGCCTCGCGCTCCAAGGGCATGTTCCTGGCGAACATGAGTCATGAAATACGCACGCCGATGAACGCGATCATCGGCTTGTCGGATTTGGCGTTGAACAGCGAGCTGTCGCCCAAGCTGCGGGATTATCTAAGGAAAATCCACACCTCATCGTTGGCTTTGTTGGGGATTACCAACGATATTCTCGATTACTCTAAAGTCGAAGCCGGCCGCATGGAATTGCAGACCGAAGCGTTTAGTTTGGAGGATGTGCTGGAGAATGTGCTGAATCTGTTCATCGTCCGCGCCGAGGAAAAAGGCCTGGAACTGGTGTTGGAACTGGACTCCGCCTTGCCGCCGCGCTTGATCGGCGACGCGCTGCGCCTGGGGCAAATATTGAACAATCTGGTTGGCAATGCGGTGAAATTTACCGAGGCCGGGGAAATTCATATCAAGGTTTCGCAGTTGGCAAAAACCCACGGCTACTCCACCTTGAGTTTTTCGGTGCGCGATACCGGTATTGGGATGTCGGCGGAACAGCTTGAGCATTTGTTTCATGCCTTTACCCAGGCCGACGGTTCGATTACCCGCCGCTTTGGCGGTACCGGGCTGGGATTGACCATCAGCAAGCGGCTGGTGGAAATGATGGGCGGTAATTTAGCGGTGCAGAGTCAGCTTGGCGAAGGCAGCTTATTCGAGTTTACGCTGTTGCTGCCGTTTCCGTCCGAGCAGAAAGCGCGATCGATTCCCGGCCATCTGCAAAGCATGCGGGTGTTGATCGTCGACGATTTGGACATTTCCCGGCAGATGTTGCGCGATATTTTGCTGGCCTGGGGCTTTCAGGTCGAGGAAGCCGCATCCGGGGCCGAAGCCTTGGAAGCGCTACGCGCCGCCAACGATGCCAATCGGGATTTCGAGTTGGTGTTGCTGGATTGGAAAATGCCCGGTCTGGATGGTGTGCAGGTTACCCGGGAAATTCGCGAGATGGTGCGCCGCACCGAGATTCGTAGCGCCCCGGTCGTGATTATGGTGACGGCCTTCAGCCGCGAGAAATTGTTAAGTGCGGCGGGCGATGCGATACCCGACGATATTTTGGTCAAGCCGGTGATGCCTTCGACCTTACTCGAGGCCTTGACGCGTTTGCAGGGCGGCAATACCGAGCAGGGCATTGAAAAAAGCCGGCCGCTGCTGGCTGGCATGGCGGCCTCAATACGCGGTGCCCGCATCCTGTTGGTGGAGGACAACGAGGTCAACCAAATGGTCGCCAGGGAATATCTGGAAAGCTCCGGCTTGCACGTCACCGTGGTTAATAACGGCCGGGAAGGGGTCGAGGCGGTCAGGAAAACCCGCTACGACGCGGTGTTGATGGACTTACAAATGCCGGAGATGAGCGGTATCGAAGCCACCCGGCTGATCCGCCAGGATGCGCGCTTTGCCGATTTGCCCATCATTGCCATGACGGCAGCGGTGCAAGAGCGCGAGCGCAACGATTGTTACGCTGCCGGCATGAACGATCATATCGGCAAGCCGGTGTTGCCGCAGACTTTGATGGCCGCCTTGTTGCGCTGGATAAAACCGTTGGGACGCAGCGCATCTGTCGAGCCGGCGCCGCCGAAGTCAGAGTCTATGGTCTCCGGCTTATCCAGGGAATTGCCTGGATTCGATATGGAGTATATTCGGCTTATGATCGGCGAGGACAGTCGTAAATTACAGCTTTTGTTCGAGTGTTTTAGAGATAAGTTTGCCGATACAATGCAACGCCTAAGAGCGTTGCACAGCGCCGAAAAAACCGAGCAGGCGGTGGATTTGCTACACAATTTGAAGGGAGCCGCCGGCGTGCTGGGCGCTGTCGAACTAAGCCGGGCTGCGGCGAATTTGGAGGATGCCTTGCAGGCCGGTATGCCGTTCGACGCTTGCCTCAGCGCTTGCGAGACCAGTCTGGCGGCAACCCTGCGCACGATTGCTGATTTCACCGCGACGGGCGCCGTTGCCGACCCGCGGAACGAAGCTGCGGATTGGGCGGCGGCAAACGAGTTGGCCGGCCAGTTGCGCGGCTTGTTGGAGGGTAGCGATTTTGTGCCCAATGACTTAATCGAGCAATTGAAGATTGCGCTGCCTTGCCCGGAAACCCGGTTACTGATAAAAAAAATAGAAAAACAGGTCGGCAATATCGACTATGGTCAGGCTAGAGTGACGTTGGCCGAGTTGCAAACCTGGATAGCGTCACAGCGACAAAACAGAGGATAGTCATGACTGCCGAGATCTCCAAGCCCTTGATTTTGATCGTAGACGATACGCCGACCAACATTCAGGTATTGGCGGAAAATTTGATCGACGAGTATCGAATCAAGGTGGCGGTCAGCGGCGAGGCGGCGCTGGAGGCAATCGAGCGGCAAGGCCCGCCCGATCTGATCCTGCTCGACGTGATGATACCCGGCATGGACGGATATGAAGTGTGCCGGCGTCTGAAAAGCGACCCGCAAACAGCGGCTATTCCGGTGATATTTGTGACGGCGATGAATGCGGCGACCAACGAAGAATACGGCCTGAATCTCGGCGCGATGGACTACATTACCAAGCCGTTTTATTTGCCGGTGGTCAAGGCGCGGATCCGTAATCATATTCGCCTGAAACGGATGACGGATATGTTGGAAGCGATGGCCTGGATGGACGGCCTGACCGGCATACCCAATCGGCGGCGTTTCGATCAGGTCTTGGAAAATGAATGGAAGCGAGCGCAGCGCAACCAGTTGCCGCTGGCTTTAGTGATGGTGGATGTCGATTACTTTAAAACTTATAACGACTGTCATGGCCATGGCGCGGGCGATATTTGCTTGCGGCAGGTGGCAACGATATTGGCGGCCTCGGTGAGTCGCTCCGGCGATTTGGTGGCACGTTACGGCGGGGAAGAGTTTGTGATGCTGATGCCGGAAACCGATGCAGAAGGTGCGCATCGCGTATCCGAATTACTATGCCGGCGCGTTGAAGCGCAGCAAATTCCGCATACCGGCTCCAGCGCTTCGCCTTGGGTGACGATTAGCGCCGGTTTTGCGGTAGTAGTGCCGGCTGTGCAACAGTTGCCGTCCGAATTGTTGGACGAGGCTGATCGGCAGTTGTATTTGGCTAAAGAAAGCGGTCGAAACGGTGCGTGCGGTGCCTATTCGACCGTGTAGCTCGGCCGCGTGTTCGCTGGCCGAGCTATGCGGGATTTTTTAAGCAGCGACAGCCGAAGCTTGCACCGATTGCAGGAAGTCCTGGCAATCGGCGTTAATCAGCTCAAAGCCCATTTTCGCGCTAAAGCGTTTTTCCTTGTCGGTAGGGTTTTTTCTTAAAAACCAGCCTCTGTGTTCGTCGGCACCGTAGGTGATGTCGCTCATGACCATCCGTTCGGAATCGCGATTGAGCGGCAGACCCAGCAACAGGTATTTTTTGCCTTTGCGGTAGTCCTTTAAAAAATCTGGAATTGCGAAGCCGCCCATCAGCTCGGTGATGTAATCGACATAGTCGGCATCGGAGGCGATGTAATTGGATTCGGGTTTTGGTGTGCCCATCGGTTTAAACAAAATCGGCAGGTTTCTATCGACTTGTTCCTGCGGAATTTCGAAATAGTTGCTGCCGTCGTAATGAAAAATTTTGAAACGAAAGGCGGTAGCGACGATCCGCGCGACGCCGATAATCAGAGTGTGTTCTTCGTCGGCATAGCTGTCTTGGAGTTGGGTGTCGCGGTTAACGTCGACCACATATTTGGGCCGCCATTCTTTTAACCAATCGTGCATGGATGCGCGGGTGTATTGAATTTGTCCGTAAGTCTTGTCGAGAAACTGCGATACATAGTTGCGGCCGCGCTTCAGTTCCTGGTTCATCGCCGCGCGCGGAAACTCGTACATCAGTTTCGGCGCCATGGGTTTGCCGCCATTCATCGCCAAAATCAGGCTGTTGCTGTCGGCAGGCATCGGCTCTTGCGTCAGTTTGCTTTTGGCATCGAACACCGCGCCCGGCCCCAGATAGGGAATGACTTGATTATCGTACAAACCGCTTAGAATTTCGGAAAATACCGTATTTGACATAGTTGGCCCCAGCTAAATGAAAAGTAATGCTTAACTAATGCAAAATTCAATCCAGTTTGTTTAACTGCTTACAGGCCTTGTGCCGTATGGGTTGAGGGTTTTTGCGGTGCGGGTGGAAAGGCAACAACCGTATAAACTTAGGTGAAATTGTCGTAACTGCGACAAATTTGCAGAGCGATGGACGACACACGGCTGCGCTTGAAGTATTCGCTAGAATTAAAAACATTTATTGCAAAGAGACCGGCCGTTGTTAGCGGTTTGGATTTGCCGGCCCAGAATAGCGGCTCAAGTCGTTTGCTCGAAAATAAATCACTTTGGCCTGACAATGCATAATAATCGGGCTAAAGTTTTGCGAAAGCGCATCAGGCTTTGACCGTGCCGTGTTCGATCAGGCCCGGACGGGCCGTATTGAGACGCCGATTTTTTCCGATCAGCGCGCCTGCTTTTCTATAGTTGCTAGGAGAGGTATAGCCATGTCCGACATGCTTATTCTGGGTACCCGCAAGGGCACGGTCATATTTGAGCGGACGAACGTTGCTTGGCGTCCGCGTCCCATCGCTCATGCCGGCATTCCGGTCTGCTACGCCGCACGCGATCCGCGCGACGGTACCTTATGGGCTTCGCTGGATCACGGTCATTGGGGGCCGAAGCTGTCGCGGTCGCGCGATGGCGGCAAGACCTGGCAAGATACGTCGTCATTGAAGTATCCGGAAGGGGCGCGCTACATCGTCAAATATCTACCAACGCCGGATTTCGATCCTGAAGCCCCGGTTGGACAACCCGAATACCAGGATGCTACGGTGTTCAAGATCTGGCATCTGGCCTTCGGCAGTGCCGAACAAGCCGGCAGGATTTACGCCGGCACCATCCCCGGCGGACTGTTTGTCAGTGACGACGGTGGTGACAGTTGGACGCTAAACCGGCCGTTGTGGAATCACGAGAGCCGGGGTGGCGACTTGTTTGCCGGCGAGGCGACCAGCGAGAATCGCTGGGGCGGCACCCCGGCCAGTATCGACTACGGCGTATTCGAGCCTGGCATTCATTCCATCGTTGTCGATCCCCGCGACCCGAATCGGATCCATGTCGCCGTATCGTCGGCTGGCGTACTGGAAACCGCCGACGGCGGCCAGACTTGGCAAGGTCGAAATAACGGCTTGTTGATGGACTATCTGCCGAATCCGGCGGCGGATTGGGGTCATGATCCGCATTTTATGACCAACTGTATCGGGCAGCCGGATCATCTCTGGCAACAAAATCATTGCGGTGTGTTTTATAGCGACGACGGTGCGCGACATTGGCGCAAAGTCAGTCTGGCGGATGCGGGCGTGCATTTTGGTTTTCCGATTGCTGTCGATGCGCGTGACGGTCGGACTGCGTGGGTCGTGCCTGCTCGAGCGGATTCGGAACGGATGGCGATTGGTGGCGGTTTGTGCGTGGCCCGGACGACGGACGGCGGGCAGACTTGGCAAGCGTTTCGCGCTGGCCTGCCGCAGGAACATGCTTACGATATTATCCTGAGGCATGGGCTTGATATTGCCGGCGATTGCCTGTGTTTTGGCAGTACCACCGGCAACGTCTATTTGTCGGAAGATCGGGGCGAGACCTGGCAGTGTCTGGGTAACCATTTTCCGCCGGTCTACTCGGTGCGCTTCGGTTAAGCGACATGCCCACAGTAAAAATGACGTCGCATCTTTACCGGTTCTTTCCGGCGCTGGAGGACCGAGCCATTACGGTGCCGGCCGGCTCTGTGGCGGAAGTTTTGCAAGCCGTCAACCAGCTTGCCCCCGGTTTTACCGATTACATATTGGATGAACGCGGGGCGCTGCGCCGACATGTTTATCTTAGCGTTGACGATGCCATAGTGGTCGATAGGAAGACGCTTTCGGATCGCGTCCCGGAGCATGGGGTTGTCTACATTTTTCAGGCACTGAGCGGCGGATAAATGCTTTTGCCGGAAACCATCCGATTATCCAAGCACAGGCTAATGCCAGCCACCGTATTGAGTTGTCGGGTCGCCGCGAAAACCGGATGTGGTCTTGTTAGCATCGGGCACATGCGCAGTACTTTCCGCTGCTTGCACCATATTGTTATGGGTATAGCCGCCCATGGTCTTGGCTTGTTTGGCGATGGCGGTGGTCGTGGGGTTAATGTCGTATTTGCTGGCGTCGGGATGGATCACCACACTGATTAATTGTGCGTCTTTCGGCGCGTTGGGGCCGGGCGTGTAACTTAGAATGACCGGTAAATCGGTGCTGGTGGGTACTTGAATTTCATAGCGCTGGCTGTTGTTGAGTTCGGTACTGGCAAGCGTTTTCCCGTTTTCGGAGAGTAAGCTAACGGTGCCGGTTTTGAGCGGTCCGGCGTTGTCGCTGACAGCGCCGAGCAGCGATGTGGTGCGCAGGGTTTGTTTAACGGCGGCTTTGCTGGGGGCGCTTGATTTTGCTTGGTCCTGGCCGCAACCGGTCATTATTCCGCCGCTCAGCAGGGTAATGCCGGCGATCAGGGCAAGTGTGAATGTAGTCGGGTTTTTCATCTGTATCTCCGTTGAACTCAGTTTAAGATACCCGCTAAATCGGCTTGCGACAAGCAGGGTTTGCGCGCCAGGAATCGGCGTTGCGTGCTCAGATAGCAGTTGAATAAAGCCGCCAAGGCCGTTATAGTTGCCCAAATTTTATACTTGTAAATCAATGCTATGCCATCATTCGACATCGTTTCAGAACTCGACAGCCACGAAGTGACCAACGCAGTGGACCAGGCCAATAAAGAAGTCGCTACCCGATTTGATTTCAAAGGCTCCAATGCCTGTTTCGAACAGCAGGACGACAGCATCGTGATGAAAGCCGAATCGACCTTTCAATTGCAACAAATGTTGCCGATTTTGTATGCCAAAATGGGTAAACGCGGCATCGATATTTCCAGTTTGGAAAGTGGCAAGATTCAGGACACCGGCAAAACCGCTCAGCAACCTATAACCTTGAAGCAGGGTGTGGGTACCGATCTGGCGAAAAAAATCGTCAAGCTGATCAAGGATAAGAAACTAAAAGTCCAGGCCGCGATCAACGGCGATAAGGTGCGCGTGACCGGCAAAAAACGCGACGACTTGCAGGAAGTGATTCAAATGTTGCGCACGGAAGACTTGGAGCAACCGTTGCAGTTCAACAACTTTCGCGACTAGCTTGGGTTCCGAAGTCTAAGCTAACTAAGAGGTTTGTCATGGCGGGCCCGCGGACGTGGATTCTTCAGGACATCAACTAGCTGACCATGTACGCCAGCTAAAAGTTTGATCCGTTCGCGCCGGGCTTGCGCAGTGAACATCAGCAACTTGTTCGAAGATTTCGTTAAAACTATCGGGGGAGAGCGATATGCGAACGGTAATGATCGGTCAAAAAGTGCCGCCCTTATCGGTTTCCGAATGGGTGCAGGGACAGTCTGTCAATTTCGAACAATTGCTTGGACAAGTCGTGTTGGTGGCGGTGTTTCAAGTCAACTGTCCCGGCTGTTTCTTGTCTTGTTTGCCGCAGGTCTTGGCGTTAAAACAACGTTATGCCGAGAGCGGTTTGACCGTGTTGGGACTGGCCACCGCGTTTGAGGACTTCGATAAAAATAATCTGCAAAATTTAAAACGTTTGCTCGAAACCGGCGAAGTAATCGGCGAAACCTTTAGAGTGTTAAATGGGCGAGGTCTGTTGCAGGACGGCAAGTTACCGTATCGCATCGATTTTCCGGTAGCAATGGATAGATTGACCAAGCGCGAATTCGGCAGTATTGAAAGCGAAATTGACGCTTTTATCAGCCAACGCTTGAGTGATTTGGAGCAAGACATCGGTTTGCGACAACCGCATGTGCGAGCGCAGGTAAAACAATATCTACAAACCCTGGATTATCACGCCGAAACTTTCGAGTTTTTCCAGTTACAAGGTACCCCATCCTATATCCTGGTTGATAGAGCGGGCTTGCTGGTCCAATCTAAGTTTGGCGCATATCCCGATCTGGAAACCGATATTCTCAAGCTGTTGTAACTCCCGTTTGGGTGCCCCAGGTTAATGCTGTTTCACTGCAAAGTTATTGAATGCGGCCGGTGAATGTCAAACTTGCCCTCGCAGGGATAATTTAAGCGAAGCAGTTACAAAGCCAGCGACTGCTCGTGCTGAAATCTTAAGGCGACATCCGTGTCTAGTGTTAACGTTTTTTAGCAAGCCAAACCCGCCGTTTCCGGATAAGTCAGGCTGGGGTATAGCAGCACAACTTCGTCTTACGCGCGCACTTTACGGCGCAGACCAATCAGGCCAGCCAAAGCTGAGCCAAACAACCAGACAGCACCAGGAACAGGCACTGCGGTGGATCCGCCTTCAACAAACGGCGTAAATACCAGACTTTGTGATGATTGTTTTTTCTCGATCAATGCGGAATCACCTACATTGAAAGATTCAGCGGTTAAGTCGTTTTGGATTCTGACGCGAACATCGGCATTACCCCAAGCAACAGGCGTATTCAGCGTAGCCGAGGCCGACCAAGTGCTTAGCGGGCAGCCGGACGATGTGGCGCAGGAGTCTGTCAATGGCCCGGCGGAAAAGTTGGTCGCGATATGGTCCACCCCATTCCACAGATTGGTTAAACGCAATTGGCCTGATGCATCGACCGAAGGCGCCAAGGTGATGCTGCCGGAACGATTGACTAGGCGGTAGTCGCCGTTTTCCACCAGGCTTACGCTACTCAAACTCAGATTTGCATCGGGTCGAATGTCAAACTGCACATTGCTGTTGGTGAACACTGTGCCTTGCGTACCGGTTGCTTGGGCTTTAAAGTTTAACGGCGAGAACAAAACGCTATTGCCGTCACCCGATAAAGTCGGAGCGCCAAACAAGCCTAAATTGGTATCGTCATAGATAGCAGTGAAGCCGTTGCCGTCCAGCGAAATTAATGCCGCCGAGGCACTCCCGCTAAATATTGAAATTACCCCGGCAAATGCCAGGAGCCACGAGTTAATTTTCATAAAAATCCCTAAAACTTTAAATAGGCAAGTTGACTTCGAGTTGCGACCAGTCGTCTCAACTAAAGGTCTATCGAAGTCGGTTAAAGTGTGCTGGCCGCATTGTGTTTGGAACTTTTCAACGCGTTGCCGCTTCCATTGCCAGCTACCTACGTCCAGCCTTTTGTCGAGAAAACCTCGAGTAAAAACAAAGTCGTCGGTATTCTTCCTAGAAATTCTGTCTTAGCGACCTAACAGAGTTTCGGTCGGTGCGCAATCGTACGAATTGTCCAAGTCAAAACGGTTACCGATCCGTGAAGGTTTGAAGAAATGTATTACAAAGGTATTCTGCCGATTGCATGGATGGCTGTAGTGAAAGCCCAAGGCGAGTCTTTGATTGTTTGAGACAAAACAGCACGAGCGGCGGACGATAATGCCAACCTATACCTAACAATTCAGGTCATGGTATCGTTGCGCGACTTTTTTTATCCTTGTCGCTTTTTCAGGAAACGCCCATGACCGAACCCTTGCTGATCGCCAAATCCCAAACTGCCGAACTGTGTCTGCTGCCGACTATGGCTAACCGCCACGGCTTGATCGCCGGCGCGACCGGTACCGGCAAAACGATCACACTGCAAACCCTGGCCGAAGCGTTTTCGCAAATCGGCGTGCCGG
Organism: Methylomonas methanica; assembly: GCF_001644035.1. Taxonomy (GTDB): domain Bacteria; phylum Pseudomonadota; class Gammaproteobacteria; order Methylococcales; family Methylomonadaceae; genus Methylomonas; species Methylomonas methanica_A. The sequence continues at coordinate 45,774 of NZ_LUUG01000044.1, read as the reverse complement.
TATTCATGGCCGATGTGAAAGGCGATTTGTCCGGCATCAGCCGGGCGGGCGGCGGCAATGCCAAAGTTGAAGCGAGGTTGGCGGAGTTGGGGATAGCCGCCGACTATACGGCGATGCCGACCCTGTTTTGGGATGTGCTGGGTAAAAAAGGTCATCCCTTGCGTTCGACCGTGTCGGAAATGGGGCCGTTACTGCTGGCAAGGATGCTGGATTTGAACGAGGTACAAAGCGGCGTTCTTACAGCAGCATTTAAAATTGCCGACGACAATGGCTGGCTTTTATTGGATTTGAAAGACCTGCGGGCCTTGCTGCAATATGCTTCCGAAAATGCAGCGGAGTTGTCTAGCGAATACGGCAGCATTTCGGCGGCCAGTGTCGGCGCGATCCAGCGCGGCTTGTTGCAACTGGAGCACGAAGGTGGCGAGAACCTGTTCGGTGAGCCGGCTTTGGATTTTAACGATTTTCTGCAAACCGACGGCGGCCGGGGCGTGATCAATATTCTGGCTGCGGATACCCTTTATAACTCGCCGCGCGTTTACGCCACCTTGTTGCTCTGGTTGTTGTCCGAACTATTCGAAAATCTGCCGGAAGCCGGCGATTTGGATAAACCTAAGCTGGTGTTTTTTTTCGACGAAGCGCATTTATTGTTCAACGACGCACCGGCTGCGCTGCTGCAAAAAATCGAACAAGTGGTGCGCTTGATCCGTTCCAAGGGGGTGGGTGTGTATTTTGTCAGTCAAAACCCCTTGGATATTCCCGACGTGATTTTGGGACAGCTTGGCAACCGGGTGCAGCACGCTTTGCGCGCTTTTACCCCGCGCGACCAAAAAGCCGTGAAAGCCGCGGCGGAAACCTTTAGAGCCAATCCGGAGGTGGATGTCGAAACGGCTATCACCGAACTGGGTGTGGGCGAAGCCTTGGTATCCTTTCTCGACGCAAAAGGTACGCCCTTGCCGGTACAGCGGGCGATGATCAAGCCGCCAAGCTCGCACGTTGGCGCGGTCAGTGATGCCGAGCGCCAGGAGTCTATCAGTACGTCCGTGATTGCGGGTCACTATGAAAAACAGGTTGATCGCGAATCGGCCTACGAAATTCTGAAAGGCCGCGCGGAAAAAGTTGCGCCGCCGGAGCCGGCCGGCGAGAGCGGCGATTCCGGATCAGGTTTCAATTGGGGCGAAGTGTTGTTGGGCGGCGTGGGTGCCGCTACCAAATCCCGACGAGGCCGCAGCAGCGGCGGACAAAGCGTGCTGGAAGCCGCCGCGAAAAGTGCCGCGCGCAGCATCGGCCAGGAAGTGGGTAAGCAAATCATCCGCGGCGTGTTGGGTTCGCTGTTGGGTGGTCGGCGCTAACGCCTAAAACATTGCTGACATAACGCTGTCAGGAGGGCTGTTTTAGGATGACGGCTCTTTTAATCACAACGAGGACAACATCATGATCAACAACTTAGCAACCTGGTTTGAATTACCCGTCATCGATATGCCGCGCGCGCAGGGTTTTTATCGCGGCGTTTTGAATGCATCGTTTAAGGATGAGGAAATGAGCGGTTATCAACTGGGAATTTTCGATGCCGAGGAAGGCGCGGTCAGCGGTATGCTGGTATTGGGCGAGCACTATCAACCTAGCGCGACCGGCGCAGTGGTGTATTTCAACGGCGGCGCCGATTTGAACGAGCCGCTGGCCAAGGTCGAGGTAAATGGCGGCAGCGTGTTGATGCCAAAAACACCCATTCACGACGGCGAATGTGGCTATTTCGCGATGTTGCTCGATAGCGAAGGTAACCGCGTTGGCCTGTATTCCCAAGCTTAAAGGTCAATAAAACCGGCGGGCAGTTTAACTCTTGACTGCCCGAATTGCTGATGCGCCGCGCTGATCGTCTATTCCAAATCGTGCAAATCCTGCGTAACCGCCGGCTGGTTACCGCCAAGGCGCTCGCCGAGCGTCTGGAGGTTTCCGAACGTACCATCTATCGCGACATCCAGGTATTAAGCCTGTCCGGCATTCCTATCGAAGGCGAGGCCGGCGTCGGCTATATGCTGCGCCACAGTCTGGATATTCCGCCCATCATGTTTAGTGCTGCCGAACTGGAGGCCTTGGTAATTGGTGCGCGGATGGTGAAAACCTGGGCCGGCAAAGAGCTAGGCCATTCAGCGCAGTCGGTACTGGATAAAGTGACGGCGGTAGTGCCGGCCGAATTGCGTGAGCAACTGGAGCGCAGCAAATTATTCGCGCTACGTTTTTCGCCGCGCGAAGATTTGGATGTGACCATGGATATTTGCCGCAAGGCACTAGACGGCAAGCGCTTGCTATCCATGGATTACCGCCGCGCAGACGGCACCTTCAGCCAGCGGCGGATCAGGCCGCTGGGCTTATATTTTTGGGGCAACGTCTGGACCTTGGTGGGCTGGTGCGAACTGCGCGGCGACTTTCGCAATTTCCGGCTGGATCGTATCCTGCGCGCGCTGGTGCTGGACGAAGTGTTTACCGACGATGCCGGCCAAACCTTGCAGGATTTTATTCGGCGGATGCAGTGTTTGTCGCAATGAGATTTTTCCGTATGGTAATGATTCGGGTTGCCGAAAATCAGGTTTTCTCTATCATGTCTGTTTAAACCGGCGTTCTTGCCGGTGTTTTTCATTTCATCGACTCTCTACAGCTCCTGACTCATGACAACAATCAATATCCAACAAATGATGGCCGACAGCGGCGTGGCGTTCGGCACCAGCGGCGCGCGCGGTCTGGTTAGGCAAATGACCGGCGAAGTCTGCGCTGCTTATACGCTGGCGTTTATCCAAGGTTTAAATCTGGCGCGGCGCGGCCAAAAGATCGCATTGGGTATGGACTTACGCCCGTCCAGCCCGGAAATTGCCCAAGCCTGCATTGCAGGCATACGCCAGGCCGGTTGCGAAGTGGATTTTTGCGGGGTGTTGCCCACGCCGGCTTTAGCCCTGTATGCGCTGACGCAAGGTTTGCCGGCGATCATGGTGACCGGCAGTCATATTCCATTCGACCGCAACGGCATCAAGTTTTATCGAGCCGATGGCGAAATCAGCAAGGCCGATGAAGCGGCAATGACCGGCGCAACAGTGGACGTGCAAGAGGTGGCGGCTGAGCTGCCCGCTATTAATCCGGCGGCGCTGACGCAATTTCAGGAGCGCTACACCAACTTGTTTCCGCACGATTTGCTAAACGGCTGGCGGGTGGGCGTTTACGAACATTCCAGCGCCGCGCGCGATGTGTTGAAAGACGTGCTGGCGGAATTAGGTGCCGAAGTGATTGGTTTGGAGCGCACCGATACCTTCGTGCCTATCGACACCGAAGCCGTCGGTGAAGCTGATCGGCAGCGCGGCCGCAACTGGGCCGCCGAATATAAACTGGATGCACTGATCTCCACCGACGGCGACGGCGACCGGCCACTGATCGGCGACGAAACCGGCGAATGGCTGCGCGGCGATATCGTCGGCTTGCTGTGCGCGAAGTTTTTGGGCGCTGACACGGTGGTGACGCCGGTGAGCTGCAATACCGCCATCGAAGCCTCCGGCTGGTTCAAGCAGGTGATTCGCACCCGGATAGGGTCGCCGTATGTCATCGCCGGCATGGAGCAAGTGGAAAGCGGCGGTGTGGCAGGCTTCGAGGCCAACGGCGGCTTCCTGGCTGGAAACGGTTTGTCCGTGAACGGCAAAGCCTTGGCGCCATTGCCGACTCGCGATTCGCTGCTGCCGGCCTTAGCTTTGTTGGCGATGGCGAGTACCCAAGGCGTGACGTTATCGGGACTATTGCAAGGCTTGCCGCAACGTTACACTGCCAGCGACCGTATTCAGGAATTTCCGGTCGTCAATAGCCGTGCCTTGTTGGAACGCTTGCAAGCCGATGCCAGTGCGTATCGCGGACTGTGGGGCGACAAGTTAGGCGCGCCGGTCAATAGCGATACCACCGACGGCTTACGCTTGACCTTCGCCAACGGCGAGATCGTGCATCTGCGCCCCTCCGGTAATGCGCCGGAATTGCGTTGTTATGCCGAGGCCGACGCTATGGCGCGTGCGGAAGAATTGGTGGTTGCAACGTTAAAGCGGATTGCCGGCTAAGCGGTTAATCCGCCGTTAAGCTTCGGTGTTGTATTGTCTAATCTCGATAATAACTAAATACGAGGGTAACACCATGCAACATAAAGCAATTTTATTCAGTTCTTTAGTATTGGTTTCCGGCGCTGCGTTGGCACAATCGGCGGTATTGGAAGGTGTGGCTAAACAAGCGGCGAAAGAGACTGCGACATCGGTAGCCCCTGGCGCGGTTAAAAGTGCCGAACAGGCTGGTCAGGTTATAAATCAGGCGCAACAAGTTCAGCAGGGCGTGCAAAACGCGCCAGCCGTTCTAAAAGATCAAGCTCAGGACGCCGTTAAAGACGCTGCTCAACAAAAACTGGAGCAAGCAGTACCGGCGGAAGTCAAACAAGGCGCGGAAACCTTGAATGCCAACAAGGAGAAGGTCACGGAATTGAAAGGCAAGGTTGACGCGGCGCCTAAATCAACCGGCGAAGCGGCCAAAGCGGTGGAAGGCAAAGCCAAGCAAAAAGCGGCGGCAAAAGCGCTGGATTTGTTGAACTAAACGATAAGTAAAAGGGCGGCGCAGTTCGCCGCCCTTCCTAAGTTTCGCCAAGACCGTTGCTTGGCGAATACCTCACTAACGAATCACGTCCCGATTCTTCAACGCCACGTAAATGTCATCGACGTTGTATTGATCGCAATCGAAGCTCAGATCGGCGGATGCCGGTTTTTCATCTAGACACAAGCACAACAAGCCGGCGTTTTTGATCGCGGTGGCCAGCGCATTGTTTGCTTGTTCCAATACCGTGGTGGCGTGGCCGGTGTCGAACAGTTTGCGTTCCAGTTGGTAGGCTACTTGCTGGGCATTGGCGCCGCTCAAGGCGATGATGCTGGCGGTTTGACTGAAGCGAATTGCCCGCTCAGCAGCGGACACCGGCGACCAGTCTTCGGCACTGGCGTCGCCGGTAATCATGCCGGCACCAACCGTAACGTTGGTCAGGCGGTCGATGACGATGAACGAGCCGGTGGTTTTATTGCGTTTGTACGGGTCGAACACTACCGGTGCATTGACTGCCACCGTGCAGGAGCCGATTTCGTTGAGTTTCAACTCCATGGCATCGTGGTGTTCCAGCGTGTTGACGTCGATGCGGTGATGAATCATCGACACCGAACCGGACACGCTACGCGTCGCGAGTTTAATCACGTATTGGCGTCCTGGCACCATGGCTTGCTCGGTCATCCAGACGATAGTGGCTTTGAATTTGTCGGCGATGCTGGGTGCGGCTTGCTGCTTGCCTAGAATAATGTCGCCGCGGCTGACGTCAATTTCGTCTTCCAGGGTTAAAGTGACGGCCATGGCTGCAAAAGCCTCATCCAGCTCACCATCGAAGGTGACGATGGATTTAATTTTGCTGGTTTTGCCTGATGGCAATGCCGTGATTTGATCACCTTTTTTGAATACCCCGGAGGCGACGGTACCGCAGAAGCCACGAAAATCCAGGTTGGGACGGTTGACGTACTGCACCGGGAAACGGGCGTCGTCGAAATTGTGGTCGCTGGCAATTTCGATGCTGTTCAACAATTCCATCATCGGCATGCCGGTAAACCAGGGCATGTTTTCGCTGGGGTTGACCACGTTATCCCCGTCCAAGGCCGACATCGGGATGAAATGTACGTCGTGCAGATCCAGGGTTTTGATAAACGCCAGGTAGTCGTCTTGGATTTTCCGGTAAGTCTCTTCGCTATAGCCCACCAAATCCATTTTGTTGATGGCGACGATGATGTGTTTCAGGCCCAATAAGGAGGCGATGAAACTGTGGCGCTTGGTTTGGGTTTGCACGCCGTAACGGGCGTCAATCAAAATCACCGCCAAATCGCAAGTCGAAGCGCCGGTGGCCATGTTGCGGGTGTATTGCTCGTGGCCCGGTGTGTCGGCGATGATGAATTTGCGGGTGGAGGTGGAGAAATAACGGTACGCCACGTCGATGGTAATGCCTTGCTCGCGTTCAGCCTGCAAACCGTCAACCAGCAAGGCCAAATCGATCTTGCCGGCGCCGGTAGTGCCCGATTTGACGCTGTCGGCTTGTACCGCCGCCAGTTGATCTTCGTAAATCATTTTTGAATCGTGTAGCAAGCGGCCGATCAAGGTACTTTTGCCGTCATCGACGTTGCCGCAGGTTAAAAAGCGCAGTAATTCTTTGCGTTCGTGTTGCGCCAGGTAGGCGTTGATGTCGGTGCTGATTAAGTCGGATTGGTGTGACATGGGATTCCTAAGTGCCTTATTTGTTATAAAAGGTGCCGCGCTTTTTTGTAAAGCGCTTACTTGCAATACTGTTTTAATAAGTCGGCTAGTTCATCACGACTCAATTGCCGAGTTGCTATATTGATCACGCACTCGTAAAGCTGGGTGTTGTCCATCGCCGGCTGTTTATGGTTGGTTGCTAGAAAAACCAGCATACAGGCCGCAGCGGCTCGCTTGTTACCATCCAGAAAAGGGTGGTTATTGGCCAGCGAATAGCAATATTGAGCGGCGGTTTGAAAAATGTTGCCGCTGTAATGCCAGGTTTGTTGGGCTGCGCCGAGCGCCGATTCCAGCAATGTGTCATCTCTAATGCCTTGCGTACCGCCGAAGCGTTCTATTTGTTGCCGATGTATCGTTAATGCCAATGTTTTTGAGATAAAAAACAAGTCGGGCATTGTTACTGCGCTAATTTCGCAAAGGTGTCGGCATACTGATCCATCAATTGTTGATGAATTTGCAGGGCTTCTTCTTCGCTTACTGTCTGATCTGGCTGTCGCTTCTTTTGTTTTTCTTCCAGGAACAGGACGAAATCGAGTACCTCAGCTTGTAGGCCGGGTTCAAGATTTACGAGATGTTGTTGTATTTGTTCATGTAATTGCATGAGCCACCTGTAAAAAACTTATCGACACCACTGCTTTTCGCAGGGAATGCCGTCATTGTTGCCATCCATTTTGGTGTCCGGACAGTTGTTGATGAAAAAAGTAGCTTCTTCGCAAGAGGTCATTTGTGAGCAATAGGCGCGACCGTCGCATACGTATTTTTGCGAGCGGTGCTCTACGGCACCGGCAGTTGGTGCGCCATCCGCTTGCTCCGAGTTTGAGTCGCTATGGAAAAGGCTCTTAATCTTGTCGGTTATTTTGGATAAAGGCGGTTGCTCGGCTTTAACTTCTGCAAGCGGTTTCAAATTGGCGGCCTTACGATCAATTTTGGTATCGCATGCGGTGTCTGAATAGACAGCGCGGCCGTTCGCATCGGTACATTTATAAACCGCGCTTAAGCTATCTGCTGCATAAAGCAAGATAGACACCAGCAATAAATTTCTGATTGCCATAATTACCGCCGCCTTCCGCGTACTGCCGGATCGTTAGAAGTAACCTTCGCGCTTCTTCTGCTCCATGGAACCGGCTTGATCGTGGTCGATCAAACGGCCTTGGCGCTCGGAGGTGGTGGTCAGCAGCATTTCCTGGATGATTTCCGGCAGGGTAGTAGCTGTGGACTCCACTGCACCGGTCAAGGGGTAACAGCCTAAGGTACGGAAACGCACCATTTTCATTTCGACTTTGTCATTCGGTCCGATTGGCATGCGCTCGTCGTCGACCATGATCAGCATGCCGTCTTTTTCGACGACCGGCCGCTCTTTGGCAAAGTACAAAGGCACGATGGGGATATTCTCCAGGTGAATGTATTGCCAAATGTCCAGCTCGGTCCAGTTAGATAGCGGGAACACGCGGATGGATTCGCCTTTATCGACTTTGCCGTTATAAATGTTCCAGAGTTCCGGGCGTTGGTTTTTCGGGTCCCAGCGGTGATTTTTATCGCGGAACGAATACACTCGTTCCTTGGCGCGGGACTTTTCCTCGTCGCGGCGGGCGCCGCCAAAAGCTGCATCGAACTGGTATTTGTTCAGGGCTTGTTTCAAACCGTCGGTTTTCATCACGTCGGTATGTTTTTTACTGCCGTGCGTGAACGGGCCTATGCCTTGGGCAACGCCTTCTTCGTTGATATGTACGATTAAATCCCAGCCCAGATCTTTCGCCATGTTGTTACGAAACTCGATCATTTCCCGGAATTTCCAGGTGGTATCGACATGCAATAACGGGAAGGGCGGTTTGCCGGGGAAGAAGGCTTTGCGGGTCAAATGCAGCATGACCGCGGAATCCTTGCCTATCGAATACAGCATCACCGGCTTTTCAAATTCCGCCGCCACTTCGCGAATGATATGGATGCTTTCTGCTTCGAGCTGTTTCAGATGGGTTAATTTATAATCGGTCATCAAATATCCGGGGCGCACGGCCATGTTTTCTGTGAAGTGTAAGCCCGCTATTTTAAAGGCAAACCCCCATCGACGCTATCGGCAAAGCTTATGAGACAGATACACGGACTGGAAAAACTGGTTGAACAACAGTCTGGTCGGTTAAATACGCAAAAACTGGCCGAGCTGTTGCTGACCGATTTGCAGCATTGCCGTTGCAGTATTTACGGCACGATTGGCGATGACGACAAGGTGTTGCTGGCGGAGCTGGGTTTGTTACCGGATAGCCTGGAATACGAGATGTTCGATCAACGCATCGACTTGATCGTTGCCGGGCCGATATTGCGTAACGATTGCGTGCCGTTGATTTATCGCCTGCAAGGCGAGCAGTTTGCGCTTAGCGGCCGCTGCTCGATGATCGCCAGGGTATGCGGTGTGGATTTATATTTGCAGCGCAGTTATACCGGCGTAGTTGGCGACGTCGCCCGGCAGAAATTCGCCATTCCCCTCAAACCGCTGTTGCAAATGCTGTAGCGCTGAGTCCTTACCCCGATAAATCAGGCACTGCGGCGGATTTGGGGTACCATGAGGCTTAGGTCCCGCGCATCGGCGCGGGCCATTGGGCTGGATGGCGACGGAGTTAGGCAGATGAAATTCTATGATCGCAGTCGCAGCCTTTGCGAGTGGGAGCGGGTTGAGGAATGGCGCGAAAAAATGCGCGTTAGCTTGGCCGCTCAGGAAAGCAATAAAGTGTCGCCGTTTCATTTGTTGTCGATACAGGGTGTCTCGGCTGCCGAACAGCGGTTGTGCGCCGATCTGTGGTTGAAAGATCGCATTGATGCCAGCGCGCTGGAACGAGCCGATTTGGCATTTAGCTTCTCCACCAGCACGCGGCCAAAAATTCGATTGGGTTATTTATCTTGCGATTTTCATGAACACGCCACGGCTTTTTTGTTGGCGGAACTGTTCGAAGCCCATGATCGCGAACAGTTTGAGGTTTATGCCTATTCCTACGGGCCGGACGACGGCCTGGGCATGCGCCAGCGGCTGTGCGAGTTTTTCGATAGTTTTGTCGATCTGCAAGCGCTGTCCTTATCGGAAGCGGCGCAAGCCATTCATCAAGACAATATCGACATTCTGATTGATTTAAAAGGCTACACGCGCGGCACTCGCACCGAGATTCTCAGCTACCGGCCGGCGCCGATTCAGGTCAACTATCTAGGTTATCCCGGCACTTTGGGCGGCGACTTTTGCGACTACATCATCACCGATCCTTACTTGACCCCAGCGGCCAGCGCCGCTGATTACAGCGAAGCCTTTGCCTATTTGCCCGATAGCTATCAACCGCACGGTCGGCATGCGCCGATCGGTAAGCCTACCAAGCGTGCGCAACACGGTTTGGACGAGCACAGCTTTGTATTTTGCTGCTTCAATCAGGCCTACAAAATCACGCCGGACGTGTTCGATATTTGGTGCCGGCTGTTGTACAGCGTGCCGGGCAGCGTGCTGTGGCTGTTGAAAAACTCCAAAGCCAAGGGCCGGCTCAGAAACGAGGCCTATCAACGCGGTATTGCGCCGGATAGATTGATATTTGCCGACGATTTGCCGCAGATTGAACACTTGGGGCGTTTAGCCTTAGCTGATTTGGTGCTGGATACCCAACCCTACAATGCGCACACCACTGCCAGCGATGCGTTGTGGGTAGGCGTGCCGATAGTCACCTGCGTCGGCGATACCTTTGCGTCGCGGGTGGCCGGGAGTTTGTTGCATGCGATTGGCTTGCCGGAATTGATTGCTGCCGATTTGGAAGGTTATTACGATCTGGCTTTGGAGTTGGCGACCAACCCGGCGCGCTTAAGCGAGGTTAGGCAAAGACTGGCCGATAATCGCCTGAGCACGCCGTTGTTTGATATCCAGGCCTACACCCGGCATTTGGAAGCCTTGTATAAAAGCATGTGGCAGCGGCATGTCGCCGGCGATCTGCCGATAGCCATCGGCCAAACCGAGCCGCGACTATAGCTGACTATTGACCCAGCGCACGATGTCTGGCGCGCTCAGCGCGCCGGCTTGTCTGGTCAGTTCTTTTCCTCCCTTGAACAGAATCAGCGTCGGAATGCTACGAATATTGTAACGGGCGCTGAGCTGTTGCTCGGCTTCCGTGTCGACTTTGCCCAAACGCACGCGCGGTTCCAACACTTGCGCGGCTTGGGCAAAAGCCGGCGCCATCATTTTGCAAGGTCCGCACCAATCCGCCCAAAAATCCACCAGTAACGGAATGTCGTTGCGCGCCAGATGGGTTTCAAAGCTTTTCGTAGTCAGCGCCAATGGATGGCCGCTGAACAAGGCTTGATGGCATTGTCCGCACTTGGGGCCTTGCGACAGACGAGTGGCGGGTACGCGGTTGACGGCTTGGCAATGCGGGCATACTAGATGCAGGGATTCGCTCATAAATTATCTCGGCGTTGATGCTGGATTGTAGTGGCGAATTCATTCGCCCAAGGAATACCGATTATCGCCACAAACCGCCGATACGCCAACGCGCCGGCCGGATAATCACCCGGTTAGCGTAGCCCGGCGCGGCGAACGGTTCTTGCCAAAGCGTTTGCGGCCGGCTGGGGCTCAAGGCTTGTAGAAGGCGGATGCGTTCCGCTGTGGGCGGATGCGTGCGCAGCCAGGACGGTTCCGGGTTGCCCCAGCCCGGCAGTAAAATCGACAACCAACCACCGCTGACTTTTTCAATATGCGCCAATGCCGATGCCAAGCCTAAAGGATCGCCGGTCAGCGCCGCCGCATTCAGGTCGGCATCGTATTCGCGGATGCGGGATAAGCCCAATTGCATCAGCAAGGCCAAATGCGGCGAGAACAATAGCAGCAACAAGCCCGGCCAATTGATTTGAAAGCTGATCTCGCCAAACAGCAACAAGGGTAGGGATAGCAGCAAAAACAACTGACCGGTTGCCGCGAACAATGCGGTAATCCGGCTAATCGCGTCGACCAAGCCCATCACCCGCAAATCGTTATTGGCAATATGCGCCATTTCGTGCGCCAACACTCCGGCCAGTTCCCGCGAATTAAGTTGTTTGAATAAACCGTCGGTCAAGGCGATGGCCGATTGTTTGCGGTTACCGACTGCAAACGCATTGATTAGCGGACTGGGAATGTAATACGGCGTCGGAACGCTGGGCAGTTCGGCGCGCTCGGCCAGTGCTTGCAGGATTTGCCACAGCGCCGGCGCTTCTTGCGGGTAAATAGGCCGCGCCCGGTAAAGGCTTAGTGTCAAGCGCCAGGCCGCCGCCGGTTCGAAGATCAACGCGAACACACCGGTCGCCAACGCGATCCAGATGCCTTCTTCCCCGAACAACAGACTGCCGGCCAAGGTACAGATTGCCAAAAGCGCCAGCATCAGCAGAACTGTTTGCAGGCGGTTAAGCCAGCTATGACGATGCCAGACTATGCTCTGCATGGGCTATTCCAGGCCGGCCCGACGCAAACGGCGGCGCAATTCGTCGATCTCTTCCTGCATGTCGGCAACCAGCGCAGCTAGCTCCGGCACCGCTTCAAAATTGCGCTCCAAACTGACGATGCGCCGCACCCGCACCAAATGCGCGCTGGAAAAACGCCATTCGCTTTGCTGTTGCGGCAGCGGGTTAAGCAAGCCGTCTTCAATATGTTTGGTAACCCATTCCGGCTCTACCGCGCAGATGGCCGCCAGCTGCTGCAAAGTCAGGCCGCTGTCTTCCAGAACGGCGTCTATCAAGTTCTCGGCTGATGGCATGCTTTAACTCCTGTGCTGAGCGCGCGGGTCGAAAGCCAATTCGCGCGCCATGGTTTCGTAAAGTTCTTTGGCTTTGCTGGTGTTGGCTGGCGGCAGTACCACCTGAATATCCAGCAATAAATCGCCCGGTGTTACACTGGGGATACCCTTGCCGCGCAGCCTAAGTTGCTGGCCGCTTTGCGTACCTTCCGGGATGCGTACTTTTAGGCCGGTATCGAATAAATTCACCGGCACCATCGCCCCCAGTGCCGCTTCCCAAGGCGTGATCGGCAGACTCATATGCAGATTGCTGCCGTCTACCCGTAAACGCGGATGCGGATTGAAATGCACTTCCAGCAACAAGTCGCCGGGCTTGCCATTGCCCATGCCCGGTGCGCCCTGGCCGGCCAGACGAATAATCTGACCCTCGTAAACGCCTTTGGGGATTTTGACGTTCAAGGTGCGAGTGTCTAAAACTACATGGCCGCCAGCATCCATACGCGGCACCCGCAAGCTGATTTGCCGGGCGGCGCCGTTAAAGGCATCGGCAATATCCAGTAACACTTTGGCGTGATGGTCCTCGCCTTGGGCATGAAAGCCGGCTTGGCCTTCGAATGGTCCGCCGCGTGCCCGGCCGCCTCCCATCTTCCCGAATAATTCGCTGAAAAAATCGCCAAAATCGGCCGTATCGGTGCTGGAAAACTCGAAGCCGGCATCCCAATTCGGCGGCGGATGAAATTCCTGGCCCGGTTGATAGCCGCGTCCCAATTGATCGTAAGCCGCACGCTTTTCCGTGTCGGACAGCACGGCATAGGCTTCGTTGAGTTCCTTCATGCGCGCCTCGGCATTCGGTTCTTTCGAGACATCCGGATGATATTTGCGGGCCAGCTTGCGGTAAGCCTTTTTGATGTCCGCTATTGCCGCATCGCGGTTGACGCCGAGAATCTGGTAGTAATCTTTATATTGCACGCAGTGGCTCCTGTTGATGCTATGGCGAGGGCTTTGGGCGTTATGGTTGCCGCTGTTTATAGCGGATAGCGTGGGCTTACACAATCTATAAAAACTTGTAGTGAAGGCGCTTCAGCGCTTAGGCCGCAGGTACTGCCGATTATTGGCTTGCTTAGCTGAGGCGATGCGGTGCCACGCTTCTTGAATTAATTGCCCGTAGCCCGATATAGCTGACAATTATTTTAGCGATTTGCTAAAATGAAATCTCTTGGGGGTGACATGGCTTCGACGTGGGTAGCAAAACCTCAGGTGCATGCCGAGCACAGTACAGCTCGTAAAACCTACTGAAAACAAGTATTCGCAAACGACGAAAACTACTCAGTGGCCTTAGCAGCTTAAAACCTGCACCACTTCTCTGACCAGATGTACTTATGCGTCTGGAGTCTCTTTCGGGGGGCGCTCAGGGATCATATTACATAAGCTCGCGCCAAGGCTTAGTTCGGAGCCCGAAGCGCTAAATCCAATCGAAATCGCTGTTGATCCTCTTGGCCCGACGGGTAGTCAACAGTTAAATCAAAAGCGCGGGATAAGCATGTAGAGCTTGTGGCGGAGTGCTTGCGGACGGGGGTTCAATTCCCCCCACCTCCACCAAGAATGTGTATTAAACGTCCTAAGATGTACCGAACCCTGCGAGTTTCAAGACTTCGCGGGGTTTTTTATGTCTGGTAAAGTCTACTAAAATCACAGTACCCGTTCGTTTACCTGAATAGATGGCTGAAAGTCTTGCAAATGCTGTTGAAGGAGCAATAAACCATGCGGTTATCACAATCTCAAGCCCAAACAATACGCGAAAGCGTCTTAAGCAACTTCGGTGAAGATGCTCATGTGTGGTTGTTCGGCTCAAGAGTCCGGGATGACGAGAAAGGTGGCGACATCGACCTTTATATCGAGGCTCAAGCGCAATCGGCGGCGGACTTAGTCACCAGTAAATTGAAGTTTCTGCGTGATTTACACAAAAGACTCGGTGATCAAAAAATCGACGTCGTGTTGCGTAAGGCCAATGGCTCGATTGAGTTACCGATTTATCAAATTGCCAAGCAAACCGGGATTCAATTGCAATGATTACAGCCATGCAAGAGATACTAAAAATCTGTGACCGTCACGCCGACAGGTTGCGGTGGGCTGTCAGTCAACTGCAATGCCATGCCCCATTTGACGAACATGGTTTAAGTCGTTTGACCGATACTGAGATTGCCGTTTTGGATCAATTTTCTGTCCGATTTGGGAAATTGCAGGATGTAATGGGCGCCAAGCTGTTTCCAGCGGTGTTAGAACTGACAAAAGAACCCGGCGAGTTAAAAGCATTTATAGACAAGTTGAATCGCCTTGAAAAAATTGGTGCGATTCCATCGGCAGATGATTGGTTGTTGCTGCGTGAAGTCAGAAACACCTTTGCACACGATTACCCTGATGATCCTGAACTCAAAGCGGAAATCATCAACAGGGCGCTCGATCTAACAGCCTCCCTTCTTGATGTGTTGGATTCAGTGAAACGTTTCGTCCAACCTTATTTGTAGTGATTGGTAAGAACCGATAAATCCCACTAGACGCCAGAATTAACTTAAAAAACCTAATGCCCATGGTCAATGACGACGAACAACAGTTTTTAAACAACCTCGATAAAAAACTCTGGACCAGCGCCGACAAGCTGCGCTCCACCCTGGATGCCTCGCAATACAAACACACCGTACTTGGCTTGATCTTTTTAAAATATGTCAGCGACTCGTTTGATATTCGGCGTCAAGAGCTTACCGGCCAATTTAAAAACCCGGACCACGAATACTACCTAGACCCCGCCGACTTTGGCGGCGAGGACAGCGCCGAATACCAAGCCGAAATCAACGCCGAACTGGAACAACGCGACTACTACGCCGAAACCAACGTGTTTTGGGTGCCGAAAGTGGCGCGCTGGGAATTTTTGCAAAACCAGAACAAAGTGGTTATTAACAGCGTCGTTTGGCTAACTAAAGCCGGTGACGTGCTGACCCAAGCGCCGGAAGAGGATGCCGAAAAACGCCTATGCACCCGCATCAGCTCCGTCGGGCAATTGATCGACCATGCCCTGGAAGCCATCGAACAAGACAACGCCAAACTCAAAGGCATTCTCAACAAACGCTATACCAGCCTGCAAATCGACCCCGCCAAATTGGGCGAGCTGATTGACTTAATCGCCACCATTCCGTTCAAGCACGCCAGCCTCAGCAGCAAAGACATCCTCGGCCATGTCTACGAATACTTCCTCGGCCAATTTGCCTTGGCGGAAGGTAAAAAAGGCGGACAGTTTTACACACCCAAATCCATCGTCAGCCTGATTGTACAAATGCTGGAACCGTTTAAAGGCCGCGTCTACGATCCGGCGATGGGCAGCGGCGGCTTTTTTGTGCAATCGGAAAGCTTTATCCGCGAGCATCAAGGCCGCATTGGCGATGTTTCGATTTACGGCCAGGAATACAACCCCACCACCTGGCAGCTGGCCGCGATGAATATGGTGATTCGCGGCATCGATTTTAACTTTGGCAAAGAACCCGCCAACACCTACACCAACGATCAACACCCCGATTTACGCGCCGACTTCGTGATGGCCAATCCGCCGTTCAACATGCGCGAATGGGATACCGGCGTCAGTGACGACGACCCGCGCTGGGTGTACGGCAAACCGCCCAGCGGCAACGCCAACTTTGCCTGGCTGCAACACATGCTCTATCACCTCGCGCCCAATGGCAGCATGGGTTTGTTGCTGGCTAACGGCTCCATGAGTTCCAACACCAACAACGAAGGCGAAATCCGCAAAGCGCTGATCGAAAATGACTTGGTGGAATGCATGGTCGCCTTGCCCGGCCAATTGTTCACCAACACCCAAATCCCCGCCTGCATCTGGTTTTTGACCAAAAACAAAGGCCCGCGCACCTCCGCCACCGGCAAAGCCTTACGCGACCGCAAAGGCGAAATCCTGTTTATCGATGCCCGCAACCTCGGTTACATGAAAGACCGCGTATTGCGCGACTTTACGCAGGACGATTTAAACAAAGTCACCCAAACCTACCACGCCTGGCAAATGGCTCCCCCTCTCCCTCAGGGAGAGGGCCGGGGTGAGGGCGAAACCTATCAAGACCAAGCCGCCTTTTGTAAATCCGTCACCCTGGCCGAAATCCAAAAACACGATTACGTGCTGACCCCAGGCCGTTACGTTGGCGCAGCCGATGCGGTGGATGATGGTGAAGCGTTTGCCGATAAAATGGCACGCTTGACGGCACAGCTGAAAAGCCAGTTTGAACAGAGCGATAAGCTGGAAGCTGAGATTAAAAAGAACTTGGCGGGGTTGGGGTATGAGCTGTGATAACGCTTTGATTGGGACACGGTGATGATCGATTACAGCAAACTACAAAAATCGCTAAAACACCTGGAATTGCAGTATGCGAATTATTGCAACGCCCAACATCGCCCCGAACTTACTGAGTTGGATAAGGAAGGCATCGCCGAATCCACCATTCAGCGTTTTGAAACCTGTTATGACACCTTGTGGAAAACGTTAAAGCGCTATTTAGTGGAAGAATTGGGTATCCCTGAAGTGCCAAACAGCCCCAAGCCCATCCTGAGATTGGCGTTCGAGAATCAGCTTTTTGTTTCGCCGATAGAGCAATGGCTTTGCTATGCGGACGCCCGAGTCAATACCGCCCATGATTACGATGAAAAAAAAGCCGCAGAATGCCTGGCGCTGCTGAACGACTTTATCGACGATGCCATTGGTCTTTATCAAACCCTGACAGGTAACACATGGGAATAACCGCCAGCATCGATATAAGCGCCGAACAACGCCGGCTTGTTCTCGATTTAATCCAGCAACACCTCCCCAATACCCCGATTTGGGCGTTTGGCTCGCGCGTTAAATGGACAACCCGCTCCAATTCAGACCTGGACTTGGTCGCCTTCGCCACCCCACAGCAAGACCCGCAGGTTTCCGCCCTGAAAGAAGCCTTTGAAGAAAGCAACTTGCCGTTTCGGGTGGATTTATTGGTGTGGGATAAGCTGCCGGAAAATATTCAGCGGAATATTCAGGAAGGGTATGTGGTTTTGGTGGAGGGCAAGGATGTGGAGCGGGGTTTGGTCAAGGATTCTGCTTGGGTAACTAAGCCACTTGGTGACATTATAAGCATTCAACGGGGACATGATTTACCTTCTCAAGATCGTAGTGAAGGTGTTGTTCCTATTATGGGCTCCTCTGGAATAACGGGTTACCATGATGCTATAAAGGCAAAAGGGCCAGGTGTTATTATTGGGCGAAGTGGAAACTCTATGGGAGAAGTCTGTTTTATAAAGGAAGATTACTGGCCGCTGAACACATGTCTTTATGTAACAGATTTTAAAGGTAATGATGAACGCTTTATTTTCTACTTACTGCAAACTATAAATTTTGATCAATTTAATTCAGGAAGTGCTCAGAAATCTCTAAATAGAAATGCTGTTTATCCTTTTGAAGTAAGTATTACTGAATGTAAAGACGAACAGATAAAAATTAGTTCAATACTTGCTAATTTAGAAGATAAAATCGAACTCAACCGCCAAACCAACCAAACCCTGGAGCAAATCGCCCAAGCCATTTTTAAAAGCTGGTTTGTCGATTTTGAGCCGGTGAAAGCCAAAATCGCTGCTTTAAGCTCCCTCTCCCTCCGGGAGAGGGCTGGGGTGAGGGGCCAAGAACTCGCCGAACAAGCGGCCCTCTGCGCCATCAGCGGCAAAACTCCGGAACAACTCGCCCAACTCGACCCGCAAACCCTGCAACAACTCAAAACCACCGCCGCCTTATTCCCCGATGCCTTGGTGGATTCTGAGTTGGGGGAAATACCGGAGGGGTGGGGGATTCAAACAGTTGAAGATATTATTGAGCTTGTTTATGGAAAGGCATTAAATAAAACAGTTCGAATAGATGGAGAATTTCCTGTTTATGGTTCTGGAGGCCTGACAGGAAAGCATAATCAGAGTTTAGTTGAAGGTCCGGGGATAATAGTCGGTAGAAAAGGTACTGTGGGAAGTTTGTTCTGGGAGGATAGACCGTTTTACCCGATAGATACCGTTTTCTATGTTAAAAGTAAAAATCAAATGACATTGGAGTTTTCATATTATCTTCTTAAAACTTTAGGTCTTGAAGATATGAACACTGATGCGGCTGTCCCCGGTTTAAATAGAAATAATGTTTATAGGCTTGAATTACCTGACTATCCAAAAGTTCTAATCGGAGAATATTCAAAAATCATCGGCAATATTAGAAATAAAATCAGATTTGTTAATGATGAAGTTGTCACTTTAGAAAATATTAGAGACTCCCTACTCCCCAAACTCCTCTCCGGCGAAATTAATCTGAGCAATTTGTAATTATTCAAATTTAGTTTGTTTTTATTTCCCCCTCACCCCAACCCTCTCCCGCAGGGAGAGGGAGCTTTTACAACAGCCTCCGCAGGGAGAGGGGCTTTTACAACATCCTTCGCAGGGAGGGGAGCTTTTACAACAGCCTTCGCAGGGAGGCTTTTACACACTCTCCGAAAGAAGGGGAAGGGTTTTTTCCCTCTCCCTCTGGGAGAGGGTTAGGGTGAGGGTGAGTGAATTTATTTATGGATACTATGATATCTATTTTCTGTTTATATCGCCTATAATGGATACCATTATATCCACAACACTCAAAAATCATGCGTCGATTGTTATTGTTGGATGAGGCGGAGGTACAGCTGGCGTATGCCGCGCATTTGCGCGGCCTGCGTGAACAGGCGAAATGGTCGCGAGAGGCGCTGGCCGAGCGGAGCGGCGTACCTGCGGCGACCATCAAGAAGTTTGAACGCACCGGGCAGATTGCTTTTCGGCAATTGCTGCTGCTTTGGCAATGCCTGGATGATTTGCAGCGTTTGTATGCCTTGACTCAGCCCGCAAGCAAGGGCGCGGCAATGCCCAGTTCGATTGCTGAGGTGCTGAAAAATGAGTTTTAAGCCCATCCAAAAGCTGGATATTCGCCGCACCTTGTCTACTGGCGATTCGGTGGCGGTGGGGGTTCTGGCGCAAAATCGCCAGGGGGTGTTTTTTCAATACGATGCCAAGTACCTTGAACGCTACGGAAACCTGTCGCCGTTTACTTTAACGCCGGATACGCAATTACAGCGGGCACCGGCTGAGCCGCATCAAGGCCTGCATGGGGTGTTTGCCGATTGCCTGCCGGATGGCTGGGGGCTGCTGTTACAAGATCGGGTATTTAGGCAGCACGGTATTTTGGCGGCGCAAGTGACCGCGATGGATCGGCTGGCGTTTGTGGGGCAACACGGCATGGGGGCGCTGAGTTTTGAGCCGGTAGCGGATTGGTTGCCTGACACCGGCGAGGCGATTGATTTGGCGAGCTTGGGTCTGGAGGCGCAGGCGCTGTTTGAGGGGGAAACCGAGCAGGTGCTGGCCGAGTTGGTGGCGGTAGGCAGTTCGGGTGGTGCCAGACCCAAGGCGCAACTGTTTCGATCAGCGGATCAGCCGCAACAGTGGCGGACGCGGCCCCAGCCGGGCGATGAGGCGTGGCTGGTAAAGTTCACTTCACAAAGTCTGCCGTTGGGGCATGCGGAGGGTTTATGCGAAGCGGCCTATTTGCAGTTGGCGCAGCGGGCACAGCTTGATCCGCCCGAATGGCAGTTGTTACAGGTGCCTACCCGTAGTGGGCAGCGTTACTGGTTGGCGGTAAAACGCTTTGATTGGCTGGAGCGAGCAGGGCATCGGGCCGGGCGTTATCATTTACACAGCGCTTGCGGTTTGTTGGATGCCGATTTTCGCAGCCCCAGCCTGGATTATGCCGATTTGATTAAGGCCAGCCGCCAGTTGTGCAAATCGCCTGTGCTGGGACAACGGCAATTTCGGCGGGCCTTGTTTAATTTGTTTGCCTGTAATCAGGACGATCACAGTAAAAACTGGGCCTTTTTGCAGGATGACAGCGGCGCTTGGCGTTTGGCACCGTTTTATGATGTGACCTTTAGTCCGCATCCGTACGGCGAACATGCCACGGCATTTGCGGGCTACGGAAAAAATCCACCGCTTAACGCCGTGCAGGCGCTGGCCCGCCATGCCGGGTTTGCCAACTGGAAGCTGGCGCAGCAAGCGATTGCGGAAGTCGTCGAGACGGTTGCCGGTTTTGCTGAGCTTGCTAGAGCGCTGGACGTTGACACGCAAACGATAACGCTGATTACCCAGCAATTAAACGCGGTTTGGCAGGCCAATAAGGCTTTGCTGGCCTCTTGAAACGGATGCGCTCCAAGGACAGCTCATGATCTCGGAAGACCAACTGGAACAACTTTGTCTAACCTGGTTTCAAGCCATCGGCTATGACTCTGTGAATGGTTATGACATCGCCCCTGATGGCGACCGCCCGGAGCGCGTCGATTACCGCCAAGTGGTGCTCTTTGACCGCTTACTCAGCCAGCTACAAAAAATCAACCCGCATATTCCGCTAGATGTTTTGGAGCGTGTATCCCAGCAAATCGCCAAGCCGGATTCGCCGGTGTTAATCAAAAGCAACCACGTGTTTCATCGCCTGTTATTGGAAGGCGTGAAGGTTGATTTTAAAATCGATGGCGAAGAGAAAACCGATTATGTGGTCTTGCTGGATTTTGCCACGGTGGCCAATAACCAGTTCTTGGTGGTCAATCAATACACGCTTGCCGGCAGCAAAGGCCATCGCCGCCCGGATGTGGTGGTGTTTGTGAATGGCTTGCCGTTGGCGGTGCTGGAGCTGAAGAATCCGGTAGACCTAAACGCCGATATTTGGGCGGCTTATCAGCAGTTGCAAACGTATAAAGACGAAATCAGCGATTTATTCATCTTTAATGAGGCGCTGGTGGTGAGTGATGGTTTACATGCGCGGGTGGGTTCGCTGACCGCCAACAAAGAGCGGTTTTTGCCGTGGCGCACACTGGCGAATGAAGACGACAAGCCGCTGTTTGAATACCGTCTGGAAACCTTGGTGAAGGGCTTTTTTCAGCCGGAATTGTTTTTAGATTATCTGCATTACTTTATTTTGTTTGAGCAGGACGACGGCCAGCTGATTAAAAAGATTGCCGGGTATCATCAGTTTCATGCGGTACGCGAGGCGGTGAAAGCCACAGTCATTGCCGCGCAACAGGTAGGCAACCGTTCAGCCGAGCCCCGCGCCGATTATGCGCAGCGGGTGGTGCCTGGTTCAGGGAAAGCGGGGGTGGTATGGCATACCCAGGGTTCGGGCAAGTCGATTTCGATGGTGTGTTATGCCAGTAAGTTATTGGCGCAACCGGAGATGAATAATCCGACCATCGTGGTGGTGACCGATAGAAATGATCTGGACGGTCAGCTGTTTAATACCTTCAGCATGGCGGTGGAAACGCTGAAACAAACCCCGGTGCAGGCCGGTGATCGCGACGATTTGCGCGAGATGTTGGCCGCACGCCAAGCGGGCGGGATTATTTTTACCACCATCCAAAAATTTGCCTTGCTGGCCGATGAGGCCAGCCATCCGGTATTGAGCCATCGCCATAATATCGTGGTGATTAGCGATGAGGCGCACCGCAGCCAGTATGGCGATAAAGCCAAGTTAAATGCCAAAGGCCAATATACCTTTGGTTATTCCAAGCATTTGCGCGATGCCTTGCCCAGCGCCAGTTTTATCGGCTTTACCGGTACGCCGATTGCCGCGCAAGATAAAGACACGCGCGCGGTCTTTGGCGATTATGTGTCGATTTACGATATTCAGGACGCGGTGGATGATGGCGCGACGGTGCCGATTTATTATGAATCGCGCCTGGCCAAGCTGGACATCAACACGGCGGATATCGAAGCTTTGAATGCGGAAGTGGACGAGGTTATCGAAGACGAAGAGGATATTGCCAGCCGCGAAAATACCAAATCACAATGGGCGGCCTTGGAAAAACTGGTGGGTAGTGCGCCGCGCGTGGAGCAAGTGGCTAAGGATTTGGTGAGCCATTTTGAAACCCGCATTGCCAGCATGCCGGGCAAAGCCATGATTGTGTGTATGAGCCGGGATATTTGTGTGGAGCTGTATAACGCCATTGTGGCGCTGAAGCCGGAATGGCACGATGCCGACCCCAACAAGGGGGCGATCAAAATTGTCATGACCGGTTCGGCTTCCGATCACGCCAAGCTACAGCCGCATATTTACAGCAAAACCACAAAAAAGCTGTTTGAAAAACGTTTTAAAGACTCGAGCGACCCGCTGCAATTGGTGATTGTGCGCGATATGTGGCTGACGGGTTTTGATGCGCCGTGTTGTCATACCATGTACATCGACAAGCCGATGAAAGGCCATAACTTGATGCAGGCAATTGCGCGGGTGAATCGGGTATTTAAAGACAAGCCCGGTGGCTTGGTGGTGGACTATATCGGCATTGCCAGCGAGTTAAAGCAGGCGCTGAAAACCTACACCGATTCCAAAGGCAAAGGCGCCCCGACCCTGGATACCCATGAGGCCTATACGCTGCTACTCGAAAAGCTGGATATTGTGCATGGCATGATGCAGGGCTTTGATTACAGTGCTTTTGCCACCCAAGCTTTGCAGTTATTGCCGGGCGCGATGAATCATATTTTGGGTTTGCAAGGTAGCAATGGCGAGCTGGACGGTAAAAAGCGCTTTTTGGATGTGATGACCGCGCTAAGCAGCGCGTATACCTTGTGCTCTACGCTGGATGAAGTCGAGCCACTGAAAAAGGAAATTGCCTTTCTCAGTGCAGTCAAAGCGGCAATTAGCAAATTTACCACGGTGGACAAGCGCCGCACGGATGAAGAGAAAAATTCGGCGCTGAAACAGATCATCGATAACGCGATTGTGGCCGATGGCGTGGATGATATTTTCAGCTTGGTGGGTTTGGATAAACCCAATATTGGCTTGCTGTCGCCGGAGTTTATGGATGATGTTGCAAAGCTGAAGGAAAAGAATCTGGCGGTGGATTTATTGGAACGTTTGCTGCGCGATGAGGTGAAAGCGCGCATGAAAACCGATCTGGTCTCCGAGAAAAAATACTCTGAGCGCATTCTGGAGTCTTTGCGCAAATACCATAACCGCGCGATAGAAACGGCGCAGGTGATTGAAGAGTTGATTGCGATTGCCAAAGATATGCAAGCCGATTTGGCGCAAGCTGAAAAGCTGGGTTTGAATCCGGACGAAATCGCCTTTTATCGGGCCTTGATTCAAAATGAATCGGCAGTACGTGAATTGGGTGATAACAACTTAAGAGAGCTAGCCAAATATATTACTGGGCAATTACGTAATAGTACGACGGTCGATTGGGCTAAGCGCGATAGCGTGCGCGCTAGATTGCGGAATCTGGTCAGGCGTGCCCTGAGGAAATGGAAGTATCCACCCGATAAAGCCGATGAAGCGGTTGAGCTGTGTTTAAAACAAGCCGAGGTACTCAGCGAAGCTTGGAGTGCGGGCTAATGATACACCGAACGTACAGTGATTTTATTGATAATAGCATTGTAATAAATCGATGACTTAGATTGATATTTATTTCAAATAGTTAGCGCATAATTTAAGCCTCCCACTTCCCAAAATGAAGAAGCCCAACTGATCTTAGTGGGGCTTTTTTATTGCCTGTTACTATGTGTTCGTGCGCGGTGTTTTGGTCTTGTGGATTTCGGTATCTGGCACTAGTCAACTCGCTCTCGATTTTCGAGTCAACTTGGTGCGAATTTTTGTGAACTCCAACACGCGGTTCGTCCTTTTGGTGCATTTTGCCGCTATTTTGCTTAGGAGGCATTGAGCAATACTGCTGGCGAGAAAATTGCTGACAATTGGCATGTCTCAACTGAAGGCCCATCACAATGTCCGTATCGCTGATTAACTCGTTTCTCGGTCGCTTCAAGCTAAAAAGTAAGTTTACGCTGATTTTTACGCTGATTGTTTTGGCCGGCGTGCTGACTTTGGTCATGCTCGTCGATGCGGGTTTGTCGCTATCCGGGGCGCAATGGTTGGCGATCGGCTCGGCTAATCTGGTTTGGACAGTGGCGTTGTTAGCGCTTTATTCCTCCTTAGCAGCGGGGATTGAGACATTGATTGGCGCACATAGACAGTTACAGCATGGCAACTTGGATATGCGGCTAAGGATTGCCGGCCAGGATGAGCTATCGCAGTTGTATGGTGGATTTAACGAAGCGGCGAGAGCGTTGGGTCGGCGCATGAGCGACGTGCACGCCTCCATTCAAGAAGTGACTTATGCGGCCGACCAACTCAACCAAGGCGCCGGATTCGTCGCTGAAAAGCTCGATAACCAGCGTGAAAGGACCACGATGATGGCGGCGGCCATCGAACAAATGTCGGCCAGTATCATGGGTGTGGCGGGGCAATGCCGGGATGCCGAAAAAATATCGTCGACCACGCAGCAGCTTTCCCGGCAAGGCCATCGCGCCATCGAAAGCTTTATCGCCGATATGAACGCGCTGTTTGGCGAAATTCAGGATCTGGCTCAGCTGATGCGGAATCTGGAATTGCATTCCCAGCAGGTCGCCAGTATTTCGGAAGTGATTAAAGCCATTTCCGATCAGACTAATCTTCTGGCCCTGAATGCGGCGATAGAAGCCGCGCGAGCCGGGGAATACGGTCGCGGTTTTGCCGTGGTGGCCGACGAAGTACGTTCGTTGGCGCAACGGGTGCGACAATCGGCCGAGGAAATAACCGGCACCACCGAAGCCGTCAGGGAGAAAATTTATCTGGCCGTGCAGTCCATCGCCGCCACTCGAGATCAAACGGAACAAGGCATTAACAAAGCCTTCGAGGTTGAGCAATCGCTGGCCGAGATACGACAGTATGCCGATCGAGCCTTAAATAACGTAACGATGATAGCAACCAGCGCCGAACAGCAAACCCAGGTAAGCCGGGAAATCGGCCGCAACATCGAGACGATCGCTCACAGCGTCGAACAAAACAGCAATGCGGCCCAGGAGTCGGCGGAAATAGCCAGGCATTTGGCTAAATTGGCGCAAATCGTCGCCCATTAAGCAAATATAAGAGGAACTTCCATGCCCGATTTCGTTTCGCTATTGTTATTCTTGGTTGCGTTGTTTGCCTGCGCGACAGCGTATATGCTCTATAAAAAACGCCAGACGCGCCTTAATCATTTGCTTGGGCAATTGCATAGTTTGGAAATTACCGGCGGCTTGAAAAAATTATTGACGCAGATACAGCAACATCGAGGCATGGTGAGCGCTTATTTGAACGGCGATCTTAGCTTCAAATACAAGATCGCGGCACTGCAATCCGACATTGATCGGCAGTTCGATCAGCTTTCGGGTCAGTTCAAGCGCTCGCCTGAATCGTTGCAGTCGTGCGCCGACATTCGCGATGCCTGGAAGCAACTGCACCCTTGCGTGCTGCATCTGAGCAAGGAAGACAGTTTTGAACGGCACTGCTTATTGATAGGCGCCGTTCTCAACTTGATCAGGGATACCGCAGAGCACAGTCAATTACACCGGGAAAGTATTTGTCCGTATAGCTTTATAGAAATTCTATGGCATCTGTTGCCGGATACCGCGGAGGCGATAGGTCAGGCGCGTGCCATTGGCACCGGTGTGGCGGCTGCCGGCCACTGTCGGATCACCGACAGGATCAAGCTGGGTTTTCTGATCACGCGCATCCGTCAGGCCGTCGAACGGGTTGAAGCCGGCATGGGCAACGCTAAAATCGCCATGGTCGCCGACAACAGCTTTCAGCTCGCTTCGGCGGCAGTTCATGTTCACATCGCCCATCTGATTAGTCATATCGAGCAAAAACTGCTGACCGCGGATAAGCCGGCGATCGATCCCGCCGCTTTCTTTGAAACGGCCACCGGAACATTAAACAGTGTTTTTACCCTTTATGATCAGGGAGAAGTGATTACAAACCATACCTTGCAAAACCAGCTTACAAGCGCCAGACGCAACGGCAAGCAATCGTTCGCCATGGTGTTGGCAAGCTTGGTTTTTTTAGCGGCTTCGTTGGTTTTGAAGCATGGGGTTTCTTGACTGACTGAGCCAAGACCCATGCTATCGGTGGCGGCAATTTAGGCTTGTGGGAGGCTGTAGAATAAATTGAGGTGCATTAATTCGAACTTGTTTAGTGAGTATTAAAGAGTTTTGCGCATTTTCTCAGGCAAACAATCTTGGCAAAGATAGGTGTCGGCGCGATTGGCTAAGCCGCGTAGGCTAGGCAAACCCCGCTTGTTGCGCTATGGTTAGCCCCGGTTCCGCTGGCCCGAATAACTTTGTACGGCGGGTAGCCCTACATAGCGCTAAGCAATTTCAGTCGTCGCTAACCTAAACATTCAAGTGCATTCCTTTCCAACCTAATGGCTCAACCGCCCGAAAGAACCCGAGCCAAGTGCCTGTGCATAGACATTGAAACCGCCCGGCAGGATAGTTTAAAGCTGCGGGAGATCGGCGCATATCGGCCGGATACCGATGCGCGCTTGCGATTAGCCGGCAAAGCTGCCGATTTGCGGCAAAAGCTGGATCAAATCAGTGAAGGCGCGGCGTTTGTGCTGGGGCATAACGTGATTGCCTTCGATCAACCGGCCTTATCGGTATTACATCCCGATCTGGCTCTGCATCGCTTGCCGCTGGTCGATACGCTGGAATTGTCGCCGGTGGCTTTTCCGCAAAATCCTTATCATCGTCTGGTGAAAGACTACAAACTCTGCACCACCACCCGTAACGATCCGGTCCGCGATGCGGAACTGGCCTACGAATTGTTTCTGGACCAGGCCGAGGCTTTGCGACAGCGGGTGGCGGAGCAGCCCGACGAAGCGCTGTGTCTGCATTTTTTGTTGACGCCGGAAAACGGTAAAGGCGTGGCGAATTTTTTTGCCAGCTTGCGCGCGGCGTTGCGGCCTTCCTTGCCTGATGTGCAAGCTGCCTGGCAACGGGCAACCAACGGCAAGGTGTGCCGCGCCGGACAGCAGCAAATCGTTACTCACTATTTGCCTGATCCAGCTTGGCGTAAATCGTTGGCTTATGTGCTGGCCTGGCTTCGAGTAGCGGGCGGCAATTCGGTGTTGCCGCCCTGGGTGAGTTTGTCCTTCCCGAAAACCCGCGAACTGATTGCTATTTTGCGTGATGTGCCATGCGGCGACGCCGCGTGCGACTGGTGCCGGGAGCAACACGACCTGTCGCAACTGCTGCCACGCTATTTTCCGGGCATCACGCAGTTCAGGCCGACACCGACTACCGAGGATGGCCGGTCCTTGCAACAAGTCATCGTCGAACACGGTTTTGCCGGCACGCCGACCCTGGCGATTTTGCCGACCGGCGGCGGCAAATCCTTGTGTTATCAACTGCCTGCCTTGGCGCGCTTTTATCGCAACGGCAGTCTGACAGTGATTATCTCGCCACTGCAGTCCTTGATGAAGGATCAGGTCGATAACCTCGAAGCACGGGGCATCACCTGCGCCGGTTACATCAATAGCTTGCTGAATCCTTTGGAGCGGCAAGTGATGCTGGATAAGTTGCGGCTGGGTGATTTGGGTTTGATCTTTGTCGCGCCCGAGCAATTTAGAAGTACGGCGTTCGCCAAGGCTTTGCAGCATCGAGAAGTGGGCGCCTGGGTGTTCGACGAGGCGCATTGTTTATCCAAATGGGGGCACGATTTTCGCCCGGATTATTTGTATGTGTCGCGCTTTATCAAGGCTCGGCAAAAGGACAAACCGTCGCCGGTGTTTTGCTTTACGGCTACCGCCAAGCCGGACGTGGTGCAAGATATTGTTGAACATTTTCGCAAGCGCCTGGGTATTACGCTGACGTGTTTGACTGGCGGCGTTAGCAGGGAAAACCTGCTGTATGAAGTGCATGCGGTGCCGGCGCAAGCCAAATACCCGGAAGTGCTGCGCTTGCTGGAGCAAAGTTTGCGGGACGAGGGCGGTGCCATCGTGTTTTGCGCCCGGCAGAAAACCGTGGAAGAAACAGCCGAATTTTTGAAACAGGCCGGGCTGGATTGCGGTTATTTCCACGGCGGCATGCAGCCCGAGCAAAAACGCCAAGTGCAGGATGCCTTTATTGCCGGCGAGCTGCGGGTGATCGCCGCTACCAATGCCTTTGGTATGGGTGTGGATAAAGCCGACGTGCGCTTGGTGATCCATTTGGACACACCGGGTTCGTTGGAAAACTATTTGCAGGAAGCGGGCCGGGCCGGGCGCGATCAAGATCCGGCGCGGTGCGTGTTGCTGTATGACGATGCCGATCTGGATGTGCAGTTTCGCTTGCTGCGTAACTCGCGGCTGACCCAGCACGATATTCTCGCGATTTTAAAAGCGTTGCGTAGCATCGAGCGTAAAGACCGTAGCGAAGGTTCGGTGGTAGTCACCAGCGGCGAAATCCTGCTGGAAATTCCGGACAAGCACGGCATTGATCCCGACGCCGCCGATGCCGACACCAAGGTCCGCATCGCGGTGGCTTGGCTGGAAGAAGCGCGTTTGCTGGAAAGGCAGGAAAATCATACCCGGGTGTTTCCGGGTAGCTTGCAGGTTGCCAGTCTCGAAGAAGCTCAGGTCTTGCTGCAGAAAAAGCTGGGGCCTAATGCGAACATTGAGCCTTATATGGCGCTGTTGTCGCAGTTGTTTTACAGCGAAGATGACGAAGGCATCAGCACCGACGACTTGATGCTGGCGACTGGCAGAAACTCTCACGAAGTGCAGAGCATGTTACGGGAGCTTGACCGCTTTAAACTGGTCTCCAACGATACCGAAATCGGCGTGACGCTGTACCGCGATCCCGACACGGCGGATCGGCTGGCAGACTTGCGCAAGCTGGAAGATGCCTTGATCGCCAGTCTGCGCGAGGCGGCGCCGGACGCGGATAGGGAGCAATGGCAGATTCTGAATGTGCGGCGGCTGTGCGATACCTTGCGCCGCGATGCCGGCGTGGAATTAACGCCGGACAAATTGACCCGCTTGATGAAATCGTTTGCCGAAGCCTTTGGCGATAGTACCAGCCAGCGCGGCTTTTTCGCGTTACGCCCGGCGGGCCAGGATAATCGCTATCTCAAATTGCTGCGCAGCTGGCAGAAGATTGATGACATCCGCAGCAAGCGCATGCGGCTGGCTCAGGCGCTGCTGAATTACTTTCTGACGCAGCGGCAGGGTAATAATCTGCTGGTCACCTGCAAGCAAGGCGATTTAGAAGCCGCCTTGCAAACCGATCTGACCTTGCAGGATCTGGAGGTGCGCGACTGGAATGTGGCGCTGGCGGCGGCGCTGCTTTATTTGGACAGCAACGAAGTATTGCATTTGGCGCGCGGCAAGGCGGTGTTTCGCGCGGCGATGAGTATTCAGCTAAATGCCGAAGCCCGGCGCCGGCAGTTTAAAAAATCCGATTACGCCGAGCTGGCTTTGCATTACAAAGACAAGATTATCCAGGTGCATGTGATGGCGGAATATGCCCGGCTGGCGTTGGGCAAAATTCAGGCGGCGATGGCGTTTATCGTCGATTACTTTGGCATGGACAGACACGAATTCGTGCGCCGCTATTTTGCCGGCCGCCAGGATATTCTGGAAATGGCCACCACCGAAGCCGCGCACCGGCGCATCCTCACCGATTTGCAAAACCCAGAGCAGCAAGCCATCGTCGCCGCACCGCCCGAGGGCAGTCAGTTGGTGCTGGCCGGCCCCGGTTCCGGCAAAACCAAGGTCATCGTGCATCGGGTGGCCTGGTTGCTGCGCGAATGCATGGTGTTGCCGGAAGACATCATGGTGTTGAGCTACAACCGCTTTGCCGCAGTTGAAATTCGCAAACGCTTGTGGGCCTTGATTGGTGCCGATGCCGCCGGCGTGACCGTGCAAACCTTGCATGGGCTGGCGATGCGCTTGACCGGCACCAGTTATGCAGTGGCTGCCGAGCATGGTGAGTCGGTCGATTTTTCAGCAGTAATCAAACATGCCACTGCGCTGCTAAAACAAGCCGAGCAGGGCGACGAGCTGGGGCCGGGCATTCAACGCGACCGCTTGCTGTCTGGCTTGCGTTATTTGCTGGTGGACGAATATCAGGATATCAACGCCGAGCATTACGAGCTAATCAGTGCGTTGGCCGGTAGAGCCATCAATAGCGAGGACGATAAATTGTCCTTGTTGGCGGTGGGTGACGATGATCAAAACATCTATGCTTTTGGCGGCGCGAATGTGCGTTTCATCAAACAGTTTGCCGTGGACTATCAGGCCAAAACTTTCTATCTGATAGAAAATTATCGCTCCACGGCGCATATCATTCATTGCGCGAATCGGGTAATTGCGCCGGTGCGGGAGCGGATGAAAACCCAGCATGCAATCCAAATTAATCACGCCCGCCGCGAGGCAGCGGAGGGCGGCGAATTTGCCGAGCTGGATAGTTTGACTCAAGGTAGAGTGCATATCCTGGAAACACCAGCGGCGTTGGATGGCGAAGTCGAGGTGGCGTTGGCCGAGTTAGTGCGGCTGAACCGGCTGGCGAATTTGGGGGGAACCAGCCACTGGGGCCGCTTTGCGGTGATTGCTAGACATTGGGAAACGCTGGAGCCGATGGCGGAATTGTGCCGCTTGCAAGGCATTCCGGTGCGTTTGCTGCGTGACGATTATCTGCTGAATTTGCATGCCACTAGGGAAGGCCATGGCTTGCTGGCCTTATTGAACAAGCAGCGGCGAAAGGCCCGCAACCCGAGGGTACTATTGCGCTGGGGAGCGTTGTCGCGCTGGTTTAAACGCCGTTATCGGCAGGCTGTCGATGACCTGATCGAACATCCTTATCGAGCCATGCTGGCGCAATTCATCATTGCCTCCGAGGCGGTCGCGCCTGGATGCCAGCAGGTGGTCAGCAATCTTGTCGACGCGCTTTACGAATTCGGTTCTGGCAGCCAA
This sequence comes from Methylomonas methanica, assembly GCF_001644035.1. GTDB lineage: Bacteria > Pseudomonadota > Gammaproteobacteria > Methylococcales > Methylomonadaceae > Methylomonas > Methylomonas methanica_A. The sequence continues at coordinate 14,843 of NZ_LUUG01000044.1, read as the reverse complement.
TCCGGCGAAAACGATAGCCGGCATGCACCGCTGTTGTTATTGTCGGCGCATCGTGCCAAGGGTTTGGAATTCGATAATGTCCTGATTCTGGATGGCGGCGGCTGGCAGCAAGCCAGCGACGAAGAGCGGCGGCTGTTTTATGTGGCTATGACCCGTGCCCGTAAAACTCTGACTATATCTGCCAGATCCGGTGGGAGGCACGCTTTTGTTCGGGACTGCGAAGCGCTTTGCGTTAAAACGCAACCGCAATACTCATCAGCTTTCCAGCAATTGGGGCAACGTACATGGTTAGCCGATTTGGGGCAAGTCGTGTTGTCCTGGCCCGGCTATTTCTCTGCCGATAAGCCGATTCATCGGGCGATTGCCGCGCTGGACGTGGGTAGCGAGTTGATATTACGGGCCAAAAGCGAGGGACAAGCCGGATGGGAATTAGCGGATTTAAATGGAGTGGCTATCACACGGATGGCGCTGGCCTTTACGCCGCCAAAAGGCGAGATCGTTAAGGTGCTAGTGGCGGCGATTTCGGTTAGGCATAAAACCGCCGGTAATTCCGAAAATCTGCGTTGCGAGCATTGGGAAGTGGTATTGCCGGAAATTCTGTACATGCCGGCTACAAACGTCGGAAAGCCCTAAGTTATTGGTACCGATTTCGTCGTTCCCGCGCAGGCGGGAACCCAGGAAAATCAAAATTCTGGATCCCCGCTTGCGCGGGGATGACGATTAATTCAGCGATTCGGGACGCGCCTCTGACTTAGTTTTTCAGCTTGGCGATCAGCATCTTGTTCACTTCGCCCGGATTGGCCTTGCCTTGGGTTTCTTTCATGATTTGCCCCACCAGCGCCATCAGCGCTTTGTCCTTGCCGGCCCGGTATTGTTCGACCGGCACGGGGTTGGCTGTGATGACTTTATCGACGATGGCTTCTATGGCGCCGGTGTCGGTGATTTGCACCAGGCCTTCTTTTTCGATGATCTCGTCGGCGCTGTCGCTGCCGTTCCAGAGTTTGTCGAAGACCTGTTTGGCGGTTTTGCCGGAAATGGTGTTGTCGGCGATACGTTTGATCAGGCCGGCCAGACGTCCGGCGTTGACTGGGCAATCGCTGATTTCCAAGCCAGCTTTATTCAATGCGCCGAGCACGTCACCGGTCAGCCAGTTGCTGGCCAGCTTGGCTTCGCCGCCGGAGGCTTTGACAACAGTTTCGTAAAAGTCGGCCAGTTCGCGGGATGAGGTCAAGGTGGTGGCGCTTTCGTTATCCAGGGCGTATTGATCAATGAAGCGTTGCTTTTTGGCATCCGGCAATTCCGGCAGTGTGGCGCGGACTTCGTCCTTCAAACTGTCTTCGATCAACACCGGTAACAGGTCGGGGTCGGGGAAGTAACGGTAGTCGTTGGCTTCTTCCTTGCTGCGCATCGAGCGGGTTTCGTCTTTGTTCGCATCGTAAAGCCGAGTTTCCTGGACGACTTTGCCGCCGCCTTCGATCACATCGATTTGCCGCTCGATTTCGTGATTGATGGCTTTTTCGACGAATTTGAAAGAGTTGATATTCTTGATTTCGGCGCGGGTGCCGAATTCTTTTTGCCCTTTCGGGCGGACCGAGACGTTGGCGTCGCAACGGAACGAACCTTCCTGCATATTGCCGTCGCAAATTTCGAGGTATCGCACCAGTTCGTGCAGCTTGCGCATGTAAGCCACTGCCTCCTTGGCCGAGCGCATGTCCGGTTCGGAGACGATTTCCAGCAGCGGTGTACCGGCCCGGTTCAAGTCGATACCGGTCAGGCCATGAAAGTCTTCGTGCAAGGATTTGCCAGCGTCTTCTTCCAGATGGGCGCGGGTGATGCCGATGCGTTTAGTCTCGCCATCAACTTCGATGTCCAGATGGCCGTTGCCGACGATGGGCAGCTCGAACTGGCTGATCTGATAGCCTTTCGGCAAGTCCGGGTAGAAGTAATTCTTGCGGGCGAACACCGAGTGCGGGGCAATTTCCGCATCAATGGCCAAGCCGAAGGTCACAGCCCTGCGCACTGCGTCTTTATTCAGCACCGGCAATACGCCGGGCAAGCCTAAATCCACTGCGCAAGCCTGAGTGTTAGGCTCGGCGCCATAAGCGGTGGCGGCGCCGGAGAATATTTTGGACTTAGTAGACAGTTGGGTGTGGATTTCCAGGCCGATGACGGCTTCCCATTGTGAGTTCATTCTTGGTTCCTTTAAAGCTTATTCGGCAAAAACGTCGTTCAGGTCGATTTGCAAGTCGGGGAATAAATAGGGTGTGGCGATCTCGTCGCCGGGGTGCATGGCGTGTAACTGGTATTTTTCGGTGCTTTGATCGAGTACGAATTGATAAACGGCTTGTTCATAGGGATGCACGGCCCAATATTCGGTGACGCCGTTTTCCTGGTATAAGTCAAATTTCAATCGTAATTCGCGTTTGCTGTTGCCCGGCGAGAGTACTTCTATGATCCAGTCTGGCGAACCGTCGCAGCCTTGTTCGGTGAGCTTGTTTTTGTCGCAAATCACGCATAAGTCGGGCTGTATCACGCTGAAGACGTCCCGATCACTGAGTTTGGATTTGCGGCTATCGTAGAGTTTGACATCAAACGGGGCAAAAAATAATTTGCACGGTTTTTTATGAAAATGCTGGTACAGCCGACCTCCCAGGTTGGTAATCACCGTCTGGTGTTTTACGCTGGGTGAAGGCGACATTGCCATGATCTTGCCCTTGATCAGCTCAACGCTTTCCTGCAGTTGCCAGGTTAGATAATCGGCGTAGCTGTATGTGCCGTTAATATCCAGCTGCGACAATTCGGTGATCTTAGCCATCACTAATCTCCGTTATTCAAAACCTTTAGGAGCTTGTTGATGCCAGTCGGTGACTTGCTGGTAGCGATGGCCGACGTTCAGCAATTTGGCTTCGCTGAAGTAATTGCCGATGACATGCAGGCCGACCGGTTTGCCGTCAATGAAGCCGGCCGGAATCGACATCGCCGGCAGACCGGCCAGGTTGATGGCTATTGTGTAGATGTCTTCCAGATACATTTGAATGGGATCACTGGTTTTTTCGCCTATTTTAAATGCTGTGCTGGGTGTGACGGGGCCCATCAACACGTCGACTTCACTCAACGCGCGTTTGAAGTCGTCGCTGATCAGGCGGCGCACTTGTTGGGCTTTTAAATAATAAGCGTCGTAATAACCGGCCGATAATGCGTAAGTCCCCATCAGAATGCGGCGTTTCACTTCGGCGCCGAAGGCTTCGCCGCGCGAGCGGGTGTAAAGGTCGGTTAGGTCGGCAGGGTTTTTGCAACGGTAACCAAAACGCACTCCATCGTAACGGGACAGATTAGATGAGCATTCGGCGGAGGCGATGACGTAATAGGCGGGAATGGCCAAGTTCAGGTTGGGCATATCCACTTCTTTGACTTCCGCGCCCAGCTTTTGATACTCGGCTATGGCGGCCTGAATGGTGGCAGCCATTTGGCTGTCCAGCTCGGCGCTGAAAAACTGTTTCGGCAGGCCGATTTTCAAGCCTTGCAGGCTGTCGTTCAAACCGGTGCTGTAGTCGGGCACGGCTTGATCGACGCTGGTGGAATCTTTGAGGTCGAAGCCGGCCATGGTTTGCAGCAACAAAGCAGCATCTTCGGCGCTCCGCGCCATCGGTCCGCCTTGGTCCAAACTCGAGGCGTAGGCGATCATGCCGTAACGGGACACACGGCCGTAAGTCGGCTTCAGACCGGTGATGCCGCAAAGCGCGGCCGGTTGGCGAATCGAGCCGCCGGTGTCGGTGCCTGTCACCGCAGGCGCCAGGCGCGCAGCAACTGCCGCCGCCGAGCCGCCGGACGAGCCGCCGGGTACGCAATCGGTTGCCCAGGGGTTGCGTACCGGGCCGTAAAAACTGTTTTCGTTGGACGAACCCATGGCAAATTCGTCCATGTTCAATTTGCCCAGCATCACTGCGCCAGCGCTGTTGAAGTGTTCAACCACGGTTGCGTTGTAGGGGGCGATAAAATTGTCCAACATTTTCGAGCCGCAGCTGGTTTTCGCGCCTAGCGTGCAGAAAATATCTTTTTGGGCGATGGGGATGCCGGCCAACGGTCCGGCGTTGCCGGCAGCAAGCAGTTGATCGGCGGCCTGGGCTTGTTGCAATGCGCTTTCTGCGCTAACGGTGATAAACGCGTTCAGGTCCTGGTGCTGGCTAATGCGGCCCAAGAAGAATTGGGTGAGTTCGACGCTGGAAAATTCTTTACTGCGCAGCCCTGCTGCCAGTTCGCTAAGGTTTTTTTTGTGCATAATCGTCCTTAATCGATGACTTTGGGAACCAGGTACAATCCGGCTTCGGTTTGCGGGGCGATGGTTTGGAAATGGTCGCGCTGATCGGTTTCAGTCACGGCGTCTTCGCGCAGGCGTTGCATTTGGTCCAGCGGATGCGCCATCGGCGTTACGCCGGCGGTGTTTAACCGGCCCATCTGCGTCATTAATTCCAGTACGCTGGATAGGTCTTTTGCATAGTGTTCGACATCTTGTTCAGCAATGCCCAGCCTTGCCAGGTGAGCGATTTTTTTAACGTCATTCGCCGTTAACGACATTCTTCTAACTCCAGGTTTTCTTAGTAAAACTATGATACTTTATATCTTGCTCAAATACCTGCTTGATTGTTAAAGTAGTGGGATTTTCCGTGTGCGCTTAGGGTACTGCATAAAATGTTTAAAAGAATTCGTGGCCTATTTTCCAATGATTTGTCGATCGATTTAGGGACGGCAAATACGTTAATTTATGTTCCAGGCCAGGGAATCGTACTCAACGAGCCTTCCGTGGTGGCGATTAAAGAAGATAAAATTCGCGGCCAAAAAACCATCGCCGCCATCGGTGCCGATGCCAAAAGCATGCTGGGCCGTACGCCCGGCAATATCACCGCAATCCGGCCGCTAAAAGACGGCGTTATCGCCGATTTCGCGGTCACCGAGCGCATGCTGCGATTTTTTATCAAAAAAGTGCATGAAAACAAATTGCTGCGGCCCAGTCCGCGCATTTTGATCTGCGTGCCTTGCGGCTCTACTCAAGTAGAGCGACGCGCGATTCGCGAATCGGCAGCCATGGCCGGCGCCAGAGAAGTGTATTTGATCGAAGAGCCGATGTCGGCTGCTGTAGGTGCCGGTTTGCCGGTGGATACCGCGCATGGTTCCATGGTATTGGATATTGGCGGCGGCACTTCGGAAGTGGCGGTGATTTCCCTGAACGGCATAGTCTATTCGGCGTCGGTTAGAATCGGCGGCGACCGCTTCGACGACGCGATCATCAGCTACGTACGCCGTAATTACGGTACCTTGATCGGCGAAGCGACCGCCGAAAAAATCAAACATCAAATCGGCGCGGCCTATCCCGGCAGCGAAGTCCGGGAAATGCAGGTTACCGGCCGCAATCTGGCCGAGGGCGTGCCGCGCAGTTTCTCGCTGAACAGCAACGAAATTCTGGAAGCCTTGCAAGAGCCGTTATCCGGCATCGTCAGCGCGGTGAAAGTTGCGTTGGAACAAACCCCACCGGAGCTGGGCGCGGATGTGGCCAGTCGCGGTATTGTGTTGACTGGCGGCGGTGCCTTGTTAAAAGATATTGATCGCTTGATTTCCGAGGAAACCGGCCTGCCGGTGTATATTGCCGACGATCCTTTGACTTGCGTGGCCCGAGGCGGTGGCATGGTGTTGGAAATGTTGGATTCTAAAGGTGCTTCGGCGTTTTCTTTGGAATAAGCGCCGCTGCCAAACATCTCTGAAAGGCCGCTGTAACCGCGCAAAGTGGCTACAGCGGCCTTTTCTATGAAATTTATGCCGCTCGGCACATAATATGCCAGTCAGCGGAGGTTGATTGTTCTTGCTTTCGCGTCGATGGGTGCCGGTCTTGCTTGTCGCGTTTTGATTGTTAGAGGTTTGCCATAAAACTCTTATTTGCCAAAGGCCCTTCGCTTAATACCCGTTTACTGGTGGCATTACTGGTATCCATTTCGATGTTAGTGATCGATTACCGTAGTGAACGCCTGGAGCGGTTACGCTCCTTGTTGTCGGTGTTTACCTATCCATTACAGTCGCTTGCCAGCCTGCCGGTCGATTTTTACCAGACGGTTTCCGGAACGGTCATTTCTTTTGTGGAATTGCAAAAAGAAAATCGGCGTTTGAAAGAGGCCCAGTTTGTAAATGACGCGAAATTGCTGAAATTCGCGGCCTTGGAAAAAGAAAACACCCGTCTGCGGATGCTGTTGGAAAATTCCTTTCAGCTTGGCGAGCAGGTGCTGGTCGCTGAGCTGGTTTCGGTAAAACTTGCGCCTTATGAACATACCGTGGTGGTCAACAAAGGCTCGCGTTTTGGTGTACATCCTGAACAACCGGTGTTGGATGCCAATGGCATTGTCGGCCAGGTGGTGAGGGCTTTACCGTCCAGCTCGGAAGTGATGCTGATTACCGATCCGGATCATGCCATACCGGTACAGGTCAACCGCAACGGTTTGCGTACCATTGCTTTCGGTACCGGCCAGCCTAATCGCCTGCATTTGCCGTTTCTAGCCAATAACGCCGACATCGTGCCGGGTGATTTACTGGTTACCTCTGGGCTTGGCGGTGTGTTTCCGGCCGGTTATCCGGTGGCCGTGGTCGATAAGTTTGAAGCCAGACCGGACAAATCCTTTGCCAATATCTACGCCACGCCCAAAGCGGAATTGGATAAAAGCCGCGAGTTTTTGATCGTCTGGAGTCACTCCACGCCGGTCGTGTTAGGGGAACCGGGCAAAGCCCCGGCAGAACCCGAACCCAAGGATGCAGAGAATGTCGCGCCTTGATTTTGCGGCCACCGTTTACTTCTTCGCCACCATAGGAGCGGCGATGGTGCTGCGGGTCATGTCGCTGTTTCCCAGCATGGATGTATTCAATCCGGACTGGATTGTACTGGTGTTGATTTATTGGTCCATTGCCTTGCCCGAACGGTTTGGCGTGTTCAGCGCTTGGTCGATAGGTTTGTTGACCGATGTCTTAACCGGCCGCTTGCTCGGCCAGTACGCCTTAATCTATGCGCTGATTTGCTATTTCAGTATCAACGAGCACCGGCGTTTGCGGCAATTTCCGATGGTGCAGCAATGCGTGTTTGTGTTTTTGTGCTTGTTTGCATCGCAGAGCATTATTTTCGGCACGGAAAGCATGCAAGCTGGCAATCGCCTGCCCCTGGCGTTTTGGTATCCGGTGTTATCCGGTACCTTGGTGTGGCCGCTGGTGTTTGTGGTGCTGCGCTATATTCGGGTAATGGCGCGCATCGTCTAACGGAGCATGGATAGAAAATTCGCCATCAAAGACCCGCTTGCCGAAAGTCGCTTATTTTTAAGCCGCATCGTCGCGGCTTTTATCCTGATCCTGTTTTTGATCGCCGGCCTGGTGGTGCGCTTGGTGTATTTGCAGGTGGTCGGTCACGAGCACTATGCGACATTATCCAAGGATAACCGCATCAAGATTTCGCCGCTGCCGCCAACTCGTGGGGTGATTTATGATCGCAAGGGCCGGATGCTCGCGGAAAATGTGCCGACCTACAGCTTGGAACTGATTCCCGAACAGATCGAAAATATCGACGACACCCTGTTGCGGCTGCAAAAGTTGCTGGACATTTCCGAAGAAAAAATCGATCTTTTTCAAAAGCAGCGCAAGCGCAACAAATCCTTTACCAGCACGCCGTTATTGCAAAACCTCAGTGACGAGGATGTGGCGAAATTCGCAGTAGTCAGGCCGTATTTTCCCGGTGTCGATGTTTATGCGCGCTTAGTGCGGCATTATCCTTATGGTGACTTGGCGTCCCATGTCGTGGGCTATGTGGGGCGGATCAATGAGAAGGAAATGCAAACCTTGCCGCTGGCGAAATATCGGGGTACCAACCACATAGGTAAAACAGGCATTGAGAAAACCTACGAAGAGCATCTGTTAGGTACCGCCGGTTACGAAGAGATAGAAACCAACGCTCAGGCCAGGGCAGTCAATACCGTGGCGACAGTGGAGCCGGTGTCCGGTTCCAACATCTATCTAACCTTGGATATCGATTTACAGAAAATCGCCTACGATGCCTTATCGGAATACAACGGTGCAGCGGTGGCGATTGAAATTAAGACCGGCGGCGTACTGGTGTTCGCCAGCCGGCCCGGTTTCGACCCCAATCCGTTTGTTTCGGGTATTACCGGAAAAGAATACAAGGCCTTGCAGGATTCGCCGGATCAGCCGCTCTATAATCGGGCCTTGCGCGGCCAGTATCCGCCCGGCTCGACCGTCAAACCGTTTCTGGCCTTGGCTGGTCTGGAATACGGCGTCACCGAATTCAACCACCGTTTATTCTGCCCAGGCTATTACAAATTGCCGAATGTCGATCACAAGTATCGCGACTGGAAAAAGGGCGGGCATGGCATGGTCGACATGAACGATGCGATCACCCAGTCCTGCGACGTCTATTTCTACGATCTGGCGCTGGCTCTAGGCATCGATAAGATGCATGCATTTATGGATAAATTCAGTTTCGGTCGGAAAACCGGGATTGATTTGGTCGGTGAAGTTGACGGTTTGATGCCGTCCAAGGATTGGAAAAAACATTACCGCAGTCAGGCCTGGTTTCCCGGCGAAACGCTGATTACCGGAATTGGTCAGGGTTACACCCAGGCCACCCCTTTGCAATTGGCCCATGCCACGGCAACGCTCGCCAGCTATGGCAAAGTGATCACGCCGCATCTGGTGCATAGCATAATCAGCGCCGATTATGCCGACATGATCGGCGGTAAAGCCGATGCCTTGATCCCATTGAAAACGCAAAATGTCGAAAATATCATCAAAGGCATGACCAATGTGGTGCACGGTTCCAGGGGTACCGCCGGCCGCTTGGCCAAGGCCATTACGTATCAAATTGCCGGCAAGACTGGGACAGCGCAAGTGTTTACCATCAAGCAGGAAGAGAAATACAACGAGGACGCCATCGACTTTAAAATGCGCGATCATGCTTTATTCATAGCTTTTGCCCCGGTGCACGATCCGCAAATCGCGGTGGCTATCATCGCCGAGCACGGCGGTCACGGCGGCTCGGTGGCGGCGCCGATTGCCGGCGAAATTATCGATGCCTATCTGAATCAGAAAAAGGATGCTCAGCCATGAGAACCGAAATGCGCAACGAACAATTCCAGCCACCGTCGCTGCTAGGAAATTTGCTCAGAAAGCTGCATATCGACATTCCGCTGTTCATCGGCTTGTTACTGATCTGCGCCACCAGTTTTGTGATTTTATACAGTGCCGGCGGCCAGGAACTGCCCCTGCTGATTCGGCACGCCACCCGTATGGGTTTCGCCATTTTACTGATGATCGTGTTGGCGCATATCAACCCGCGCCGCTTCCAAACTTTTTCAGTGGCCCTGTTCAGCGTGTGTGTGTTGCTGCTATTGGCGGTAGCGGTGATGGGGCAGATCAGTATGGGCGCTCAGCGTTGGCTGGATCTTGGGTTTTTTCGTTTTCAGCCTTCCGAATTTACCAAAATCAGCGCGCCGATGATGGTGGCCTGGTATTTGTCGGAGCGCGCCTTGCCGCCCAAACCCAAGCATGTGTTGGGCGCGGCGACTCTGTTGATTGTGCCGGTTTTGCTGATCGCAAAACAGCCGGATTTGGGGACCTCGCTATTGGTTGCCAGCTCCGGGGCGGCGGTATTGTTCTTTGCCGGCTTATCCTGGTGGTTCATGCTGGGCATTGTGGCTTTACTGGCGTCTTTGACGCCGGTTTTGTGGCATTTCATGCGCGATTATCAGCGCAATAGAGTATTGACGTTTATGAATCCGGAAGCCGATCCGATGGGTGCCGGTTACCATATCATCCAGTCGAAAATCGCTATCGGTTCCGGCGGCATCAACGGCAAGGGCTGGCTGGGCAGTAGTCAGGCGGAACTGGATTTTTTACCGGAAAGCTCTACGGACTTTATCTTTGCGGTGTTTGCCGAGGAGTTTGGCCTGTTCGGCTGCGTCGGTCTGCTGGTTTTGTATCTGCTGGTCATCAGCCGGTGTTTTTATATCGCCGTGCAAGCGCAGGATACCTATTCGCGCCTGTTAGCCGGTAGTTTGGCGTTTACTTTTTTTGTCTATGTATTTGTGAATATCGGCATGGTGATCGGCGTATTGCCGGTGGTCGGCGTGCCGTTGCCGCTAGTGAGTTACGGCGGCACCTCAATGGTGACCTTGATGGCCGGCTTTGGCATTCTGATGTCCATTCATACGCACCGTAAATTACTACCCGTTTAATTGGTCTATGCACATGAAAATGAAACTATCCGCCTGGCTGTTAGCTGCCACCCTAGTTGGCGCGGGCTCGGCGTCCGCTGAGGTCGCCGAAACCGACAGCTTCAAACAATTTATTCATAACCTGGTCAAGCAACAGCATTTCAACGAAGCGGAATTGCGCAACCTGTTCAAGGCTGTGCAAATCCAACAGCCCATTCTGGATGCGATGTCCAAACCGGCGGAAGGCAAGCCCTGGTTTCAGTACCGCGAGATATTCATGACCGAAGCGCGCATCGCCGGCGGCGTGCAGTTTTGGAAAGATAACGAAGCAGCCTTGAAAGCCGTGGAAAGTCAATACGGCGTGCCGGCGGAAATCATCATCGCCATTATCGGTGTGGAAACCAAATACGGCGCGCATACCGGCAAATACCGGGTGATCGACGCGCTGGCGACCTTGGGTTTTGCCTATCCGCCGCGTAGCGAGTTCTTCTTGAAAGAGTTGGAACAATTCCTGGTGTTAGCCCGCGAAGAACATATGGATCCCCTGCAACCCATGGGCTCGTACGCCGGCGCGATGGGTTTGCCGCAATTCATGCCCAGCAGTTTTCGCGGCTATGCCAAGGATTTTGATCTGGACGGCAAAAGGAATATCTGGACCAATAGCGCCGACGCCATAGCCAGTGTGGCAAACTATTTCGTCCGCAACCAATGGCAACCCGGCGGGGCTGTGGCTTACCCGGTCACTGCGCGCGGCGACGCTTATCGGCAAGCGCTAGGCAAGGGCGTTAAACCCGATACTAATGTCGGCGAATTGCGCCGCTTAGGGGTGGATGTCCCGACACAATTAGCCGCCAGCGAAACGGTCAAACTGCTGGCTTACCAGCAACAAGTGGGAGAAGACTTATGGGTGGGGCTGCATAACTTCTATGTGATTACCCGCTACAACCACAGCCCGCTTTACGCGATGGCTGTCTATCAACTAAGCCAAGCCATTGCCGCCCGTAAGGCTTCTTAAGCATGACTGCCATTGATGGACTATTCTTGTCCGGCACTAGCAAAAGCAAACTTGCTAGCGCTTATATCTGACTTTACAGGGCCGATACTGTCGCTCCTGTTTCACCTGGCAGCCGGCCTATGCAATTTGATTCGTTTTTATTTCTGATTTTTTGGCTAGTCGTTTTAGCTCTGCATTACTCGATAAGCAATTGGCGAGCGCAAAAAATTGTTTTGCTAATAGCCAGCTACCTGTTCTATGCGGCCTGGAATCCACCGTTCGTGGTGTTGCTGTGGATTTCCACCACAGTGGATTTTTTTCTGGCCAAAACCATGGCGGCCGCGAAAAACCAGGAACGCCGCAAAGGCTTGCTGACGATTAGTTTGTTGGTGAATCTGGGGTTTCTGGGGTTTTTCAAGTACGCGGATTTCTTGAATCAAAGTTTTGCCGCCGTGCTCGGATTGACGGGGATCAATTATCAACCGCTGCCTTTGGGCATCGTGTTGCCAATAGGTATTTCCTTTTATACCTTCCAGACCTTGTCCTACACGCTGGACGTTTATCAACGCAAAACGCCCGCCGAAACCAGTTTTCTGGATTTTTCCTTGTTCGTGACGTTTTTTCCACAGCTGGTGGCCGGGCCGATTGTCCGCGCACCGCAGTTTTTGCCCCAGTGTAAAACCCCGCAAAAAGCCAGCAGCGAACAATTTATTTGGGGACTGACGCTGTTTTTATTTGGAATATTCGCCAAGGCCATTTTGGCAGACACTGCCCTGGCACCGGTAGTCGATCAGATTTACGCGACGCCCGGCGCGTTTCCAGGTTTGGATGTCTGGTTGGGGGTGCTGGCGTTTTCCGGGCAAATCTTTTTCGATTTTGCCGGTTATTCCTTATGCGCAATCGGTGCCGCGCTGACCTTGGGCTTTAGCTTGCCGGATAATTTTCATTGCCCTTACGGCGCGCTGGGCTTCTCGGATTTCTGGAAGCGCTGGCATATTTCGCTGTCCAGTTGGCTGCGGGATTATCTGTATTTTAGTTTGGGCGGTAGCCGGGGCAAGCCGATCAGGACCGCGTTTAATTTAGTGTTGGTGATGATTTTGGGTGGATTGTGGCACGGCGCGGCCTGGACCTTTGCGGTCTGGGGCTGTTTGCACGGCTTGTTTCTGATCATTGAACACGGCATCAAACAAATCACGGCTTATCGTCCAACAGGGCTGGCGCCAAAATTGGTTTTGATCTTGCTGACATTTGTAATCGTGTCGTTGACCTGGATTCCGTTTCGCGCGCAAGGTTTCGACAATTTAGCGGCAATAGTAGAGGCGCTGACCAATACGACCGGCAGTAGCGAATTAGCCATGCTCAGCAGGATTGTAGTCGTGGCGGTAATGACTACAACACTGATTTGGCACATGGCTAGTCGGGAAATCAGGCTTGAACAACGATTCGATAATTTCTCATCCATGGTCAAAACCAGCGTCATCGCCTTGTTGATGGTTTGTGTGGGTATTTTTTCTACGGGTGACAGTCGTGCATTCATCTACTTCCAATTCTAGTGATCGCTTGCCACGGCAAGACCTTAAACAGAGCTTTTTGATTGGCACGTTAATAGGGGTGCTTTTATTAACGGTCGTCGAGCTGAGGTTACGGCAAATCGGCTTTCAACCCACGGTGCAGGACAGCAAGGAATTATGGGCCACCGAGCGTAGCAAAGCCGTTTTGTTGGGCAAGCAGGCGTTGATTTTAGTCGGCGACTCGCGGATGCAACTGGATGTGGACCTGGATGTGTTGGCTGCCACAACCGGTTTGACACCGGTACAGCTGGCGATAGACGGTTCGGAGTTTTTACCGGTGTTGGCTGATTTAGCCGCTGATGAGAGTATCACCGGCACCGTGCTGGTGTCCGGCGATGTCTGGAAGTTGGTAGAAAAGCAGCATACCGACCGGGCTAACGAATGGATAGATTTTTATCACCGGGAATACCAAGCCTTGGTGGCGCCCAAACTCGAAACGCTATTGAAAAGCCAAGTGCAACAATGGTCCGCGTTATACGCTAGCGGCATGCCGGCCAGCGACCTGCTGATACGCTTGATCACGCCTGGCAAGGTTAGGCCGCTTTATCTCAGCACTAAACCCAATCGGCAACGCGATGCCGATTATCAATTGGTCGAACAACCGATGTTTTATATTCAGCGGGTGTTACGCAACCTTGGGCAAACGGTCGATCTCGCTAAAGTGGCTTCGCAAGCCGATTTCGAACGCTTGGTGATCGACGCCTTGCAACAATCGGCTCCGACCCATTATGCACCGGAGCAGTTTTTCTACGTCAATCGCCTAAGCAACCGGATTCTGGAGCGGGGCGGCAAAATCGCCTTTATCAATTTCCCGATGACGGGATTGATTTTCGCTATCGATGAGCACCGTAGCCCGCGCCAATTCGGTTGGGATGTATTCGCCGCCCATAGCCGAGCAATTACTTTTAATTCTCAGGATTATCCGGCTTTAAACTTTGCATTGCCGGATGGCTCGCATTTGGATGTGCGAGATAAGCAGGCTTTTACCGAACAGCTGGTTTCGGGATTGAAAGCCAAAGCGGTTTTTTGAATTCGGTACTGGGAAAAAACGATGAATCAGACACTATTTATTGTAGGTATTTGGTTCGGGCGGAGTTTGTGGAAGCCTATTTCTGTTGGGTTCTCCGGTAGGTTAAGTGCTCCCATGGTACAAGAGAAGCAGGGGGTATTTACTAGATCGCTACATGGCTTGGATTCGGTCTTCCAGGCTCAGGTCGCAAACCAACCTTTCGAGTATCGTCGTTGTTGGGCAGGGAAAAGGCCATCATTTTTAGATTGTTTATTCTATTTTTTTGAGGCCTCAAAATCGTTGGGCGGTAACTGCTTCTGAGTTTTCGCTGGCCTGCTAAAACTCAGAAGGGATAAGCTGTGGTAAGCCCATAACCATTCCCAATATGCCGCACCTCTGTGTCGCCGAACTCCTGCTGCTCCGCCGTCGCCTAATCCGACTCATCCTTAGCGACATTGTCGAAGCCGCGTCGTTACTGCACGGTGAGGAACAATTTGTACACGGCGATCGGGTATCAAGGCTTGGACAAACGTTCTGAGATGCCCAGCGAAAGCGCCCCGGTCTGCGTGATTGCGATGCGTCCGGGCAAATTGGCCCAGTTAACCCAAGACGATTGCGAGCAGGCCCAGTTACTGCGCCAGGCTGCCCGCGAACTAGCCAGCCGCCGCGCTAAGGTCGAGCACGTGTTTCGGGATATCAAAATTCGTTTTGGTTATGCCAAGAATCGCTATCGCGGCTTGGCCAAAAACGCGGCGCGTTTGACATTCCTGACGGCGATTGCCAACGTGCTGCGCGGTGACGCTTATGAACGTCGGAGTCTGATTACGTCCGAAATTTGAAAATAGACCCGGAAACGGGCGAGTTCTTCGCGAACAACCAATGGTTTGATCAAAAACCGAGCGAATATTGAAATTTTTTACTCACTTTGACAGTGAATGCCGTTAAAAATGGTTGTTTTTCGGAGGTTCCTTAGGGCTTTAGTTGACAGGATTGAGTATTTCCTGAATCCGTGACTCCAC
>NZ_LUUG01000043.1 GCF_001644035.1 Methylomonas methanica | reverse complement strand
GATTTGAGCCGGATTACGCCCTGTCACTCAGTAACTATGCGAGTCATCTGAGTGATTTAGGCCGGAACGATGAAGCGGCAGACTATGCCCAGCAGGCGCTGGCAATTCGCGAACGACTGGCACAACAAAGACCGGATCGGTTTGAGCCGGATTACGCCGGTTCGCTGAACAACTATGCGAGTCACCTGAGTGATTTAGGGCGAAACGATGAGGCGGCAGGCTATGCCCGGCAGACGCTGGCAATATACGAACGCTTGGCACTGAAAACTCCGCAACGATTTAACATCGACCACTTTACTGTTCAATGTTATTGGTTATTTGCTGAATGGCTAAGTTTGCCGGCTGCTTCGGTGAGCTTAGCGCTTAGACAAATTGCTGAATTACCGGATTTTATTGCCGCACACAAACAACCCGCCTGTCTGTTTTATGCGCGTTTTGTGCACGGCTGTTTAAGCCAAAATGCCGCTCAGCAATTTCAGCAATCCATCGCCCTCTGGCCGCAACTGACCAAGACAGATCAGCAAAACAATCGCGCCGAGTTTTTATGTGTTTGTGCTTGGTTATGCCAATACGACGCCGAAGCACTGCCTGAGCAAAATTGGCTGGATGTCTGGCAAAAGTTTATCCGGCAACGCCAAGGTCGCTTGCCGAAATGGCTGGAAACCGTGGCGGCGCGATTGGACTTTTCATGGCCCCAGTCAACCAATTCGAACAAACTTGTCGCCCTTAGCGAGACTGTTTTTGCAAACCCGTCCCCAACGTTTTAAGTCGGCAATCCAAGCGAGTAAACCGTTACGAACGAGATAAAAATCCCGTCGGGCAAGGGCAATGCCGTTAAGCAAGTAGCCTGGATGGAGCGCAAGCGGAATCCGGGATTTGACGACTCGGAATCCGGCGCGGATTGATATCGTGCAATCCGGTTGGGTTTTGCTTCGATCCCATATTCCGCGTTGGTTCATACGTGCTACGACACGAAATTTCCTGGCCACCGGATTAAGCACGTTCGGCTCAATCGCAGCAATGCGACAACGATAAAGCAAATGAAACCTCAAAAATCAGATTGGCATCATCAAGCCCTGGAAACACTGACATCAGTGGCGCAGGGATCGTTGTTGAAGTCGGCGATCATACTGAAATCGGACGCATCAATAGCCTACTCAGGGCCCTAGGCTGGGTAGGCGCGTAGCGGAGATGCGCCGGGCCGTGATCCAACTTGGTGATTTTACCGGGTCGTAGCAGCGAGTCTGCGTTAGGGGTGAGTGTATTGCCAACATTAAGCAAAAATACCGATTCGCCAGGTGTCGGCTGATAGTAAGATACGGCTTGGTTTTCTAGAACATTACCTTTACCTATGCCCCCACGTCCAATCGACCCTAACACTCTAGCAGCTGCGCAGCTATTTATCGGTCGAACGGCTGGCCGCTTCCGCTTAGTCGGAGCGCTGTTGTTCGGCAGTCGGGCGCGTGGCGATTATCAGGCGCAAAGCGACACCGATGTGGCGGTGTTGTTGTCCGGTGCGCCCGGTCCATTCCTGGAAACCAAGCTGGCTTTGGCGGACATTGCTTACGATGTATTGCTGGAAACCGGGGTATTGATCCAGCCCTTGCCGATATGGCAATCCGAGTGGGATTGTCCGGAAAGCTCCACGCACCCGCGCTTATTGGAAAATGTGAAACGCGACGGTGTGCGGTTATGAATGCCCACGAATGGTTGCAAAAAGCCGAACGAGCCTTGGCATCGGCGCACTTGCTGCTGGCCGACGGCGACAGCGAGGGTGCTTGCAACCGGGCGTATTATGCAATGTTCGAATCCGCGCAAGCGGCTCTGTCTATCAGTGGCCGGATGATTCCTGACGAGGCTTGTCGCACGCATAATGGCCTGATCACGCTATTCAGTTTGCATTTGGTTAAGCCGGGCTTGATAGCGGTAGAACTTGGGCGGTCACTGAATCGCGTCCAAGAAATTCGTTTGTTGGCGGATTACACCGGCGATGCGATTGATCTCCAACAAGCTGCGGATGCCGTCGTGCAAGCCGAATGTTTTGTACGCGGTATGCAAGAGTATGTGGCAAAACTTGATCGTCAGAAGTCAGGTTAATTCTCGCAAGTCAAATGTAAAACCGCCCCGTCTGCCCTTATAATGCCGGGCTTTTACGATATTCGCCATCCCCATGTCTGTTCCTGACACTCTCAAACAACTCGCCAAAAATCTCCAAAACTGCATGGGTACCGACCGCCACGGTTTGAAGCGGCAACTGGACCGCTTGCGCAGCGAGGCGAGTAAGGGCAAGGACGTAAGCGGGGCCTTGCAGCAACTGGCGGACAAGATCGAGCGCTCAAACGGTCGCTGCAATCAGCGTCGCGCGTCGGTACCGGTGATTAATTACCCGGATTTGCCGGTCAGCGGCAAGAAGGATGAGATTGCCGCGCTAATCCGCAATAATCAAGTCACCATCGTCTGCGGCGAGACCGGTTCCGGCAAGACCACACAGTTGCCGAAGATTTGTCTGGAAATTGGTCGTGGCTTAACCGGTTTGATTGGCCACACCCAGCCTAGAAGAATCGCCGCCCGTACCGTTGCCGACCGCATCGCCGAGGAACTGGGCCAGCCCATTGGCCAGGCGGTGGGTTACAAGGTGCGGTTCCACGATCAGACCCATCCCAATTCGCTCGTCAAACTGATGACCGACGGCATCCTGCTGGCGGAGTCGCAGAACGATCCTTACTTAAATCAGTACGACACCATCATCATCGACGAGGCCCACGAGCGCAGCCTGAATATCGATTTTCTGATGGGCTATCTGCGCTGGTTGTTGCCGAAGCGTCCCGATTTAAAAGTAGTGATTACCTCCGCCACCATCGACCCGGAGCGTTTTGCCAAGCATTTTAACGATGCGCCGATTGTGAATGTTTCCGGTCGTACCTATCCTGTGGATGTGCGTTACCGGCCCATCGAACTGATTGAGGAAGACGACGAAACGTCCGCCGATTTGCAGCAAGCCATTCTGGATGCGGTAGACGAGTTGTATCGGGATATGCGCGGCGATATTCTGATTTTTTTGAGCGGAGAGCACGAGATTCGCGAGACCACCGAGTCATTGCGCAAGTCGCACAATAATGCCCGCTACGAGGTGTTGCCGCTGTATTCCAAACTCAGCGTCAGCGAGCAGGAGCGGGTGTTCAAACCCAGCGGCAACAAGCCGCGCATTGTACTGGCGACCAACGTCGCCGAAACGTCCTTGACCGTGCCGGGTATCCGCTGCGTGATCGATTCCGGTCATGCCCGCATCAGCCGTTACAGTCATAAAAGCAAGATTCAGCGCTTGCCTATCGAGCGTATCTCCCAAGCCAGCGCCAACCAAAGGGCAGGGCGCTGCGGCCGGGTGGCCGAGGGCATTTGTATCCGGCTGTATTCGAAAGAGGATTATCTGGCCCGCCCGGAATTTACCGAACCGGAAATCTTGCGAACCAATCTGTCGTCGGTGATTTTGCAGATGGCGGCCTTAAAGCTGGGCGACATAGAGGATTTTCCGTTCGTCGAGCCACCCGACGACAAGATGATCCGCGACGGCAAGAATGCGTTGTTTGAAGTGGATGCGCTGGACAAGGCCGGCCAGCTCACCGATACCGGCCGGCAATTGGCGAAGATTCCGACCGATCCCAAGCTGGCGCGGATGTTGTTGTCGGCGGCGGAATTGGCATCGTTGACTGAAGTGGCGATCATCGTCTCAGCCTTGAGCATTCAAGATCCGCGCGATAAACCGGCCGACAAAATGCCGCAAGCCGAGGCCAAGCACGCGCAGTTCAAGGCCGAGGAATCCGATTTTCTGACACTGTTGAATCTGTGGAATACCTTTGAGGCGCAGAAAAAGCATTTAACCAATAACAAGCTGCGCAAATATTGCCAGGATAATTTCTTGTCTTATATTCGCATGCGCGAGTGGTACGACATCCATGCGCAAATCATGCAGGTGGCGCGCGGTGAATTGAAGTTAAAGTCCAACGACAATCCGGCCAACTACGAGCAGGTTCATTGCGCGCTGTTGCCGGGTTTGCTGTCCAATATTGGCTTCAGGCATGAGCAATACGAATATCTGGGGGCGCGTGGACTAAAGTTTTTCATCTTTCCCGGTTCCGGTCAGCACAAATTAAAGCCGAAATGGATTATGGCCGCCGAGCAAGTGGAAACCAGTAAGGTTTACGCGCGCACCGTGGCCAGAATCGAGCCGGAATGGATAGAAGCTGCCGCGCAGCACTTGGTCAAACGCAATTACTATGACCCGCATTGGGAAAAAAACGCCGGCCGCAGCGGCGTTTACGAGCGCACGCTGTTATACGGTTTGACCTTGCAGGCCAAGCGCAAAGTGCCTTACGAAAACGTCGATCCCAAAGCCGCGCGGGAAATGTTTATCCGCCATGCGCTGGTTAATCACGATTATCACAGCAACGCGCCGTTTTTTAAGGCCAACGAGGCCTTGCTGGAAGAGGTGGGCTACATTCAGCACAAGGGACGCCGCGTCGATTTGGTGGAAGACGAGGAATGGCTGTATCAGTTTTACGATAAAAAGTTGCCGGCCGAGGTGGTCAGCGGCATTACCCTCGATCAATGGCGCAAGCAGGTTGAACGCGATAATCCGAAAATCCTGTTTTTAACCAAGGCCGATCTGACGCGCAGCGACGACAATCAGATTAACGATTGGGATTTTCCGGACAGCAAAAAAATCGGCGATTTGACGATCGAACTGCATTACCGCTTCGAGCCGGGGCACGATGAGGACGGCGTGACGGCCATCGTGCCGGTGCATCAGCTCAATCAAATCCGCCAAGCGCCGTTCGATTGGCTGGTGCCGGGCATGCTGGAAGAAAAAGTCACCGCATTGATCAAGTCGCTGCCCAAGCATCTGCGTAAACATTTCGTGCCGGTGCCGAACACCGCCAAAGCTTGTCTGGAAATAGAGCCGGATTTTAAGGGCTCTCTGTTCGAGTGGTTGAGTGGCCGTTTGCGCAAATTGACCGGCGAATCGATACCGCTGAACGAATGGCAGCCTGATGCCTTGCCGGATCATTTAAAAATGAATTTTCGCATCGTCGATGATCATGGTCGGGCCTTGGGTTATGGCCGCAATCTGGCCAAATTGCAAGCACACTATGCGACGAAGGCCGGCGACAGTTTCGATAAGCTGGCGCAGGAAGAGATGAACCACACCGGATGTATTGCCTGGGCGTTTGATGACTTGCCGGAGACCTGGCAGTTCATGCAAAAAGGTCAGACCTTTATCGGTTTTCCGGCGATTGTCGATGAAGGCGACACAGTGGGGGTGAGGATACTCGATACCCAGCAAAAGGCCGAGCTGGCGCATTTCGACGGTTTGACCAAGTTGTTTCAATTGCAATGCCGAAAGGACGCACAGTATTTGTTAAAAAACAGCGGTGTGCAGGCTACTTTGCAATTGGCGTACAACCAATTGCCCAAACATCCTTTGTTGAAGGAACGGCCGGGCGGCGATTTCAAGGAAGATCTACTATTCTTGGTTTTTAGTAGCGTGTTCGTGGTGGATAACACAATCCGCAGCCAGCAGCAGTTCGAAGCGGCGTTGGCGGCGAAAAAATCGATGTTGGTCACGGTCGGGAATCAGGTGGGCAAGCATGTCACGGAAATCATGGCAAACTACCAAACGGTCAGACAGCGATTAAAACAGCCTGGCGTCAGCGCGAGTTTGCGAGAGGATCTGGAAAGACAATTAAGCCTGCTGCTATTTAGCGGTTTTTTGCGGTACACGCCGTTGGCGCAGGTGCAAGCAATTCCGCGGTACTTGAAAGCCATGGAATGTCGCTTGGATAAACAAAAGCCCGATTCGGCGGATATCCAAGGTTTGCACAGACTGTCTCAACGCTTTTGGCAGCATGTCGAAAAGCAAATGAAGACTGTGGTACCAATGCCCGAGCGCGATACCT
The DNA here is from genome assembly GCF_001644035.1 of Methylomonas methanica. Taxonomy (GTDB): domain Bacteria; phylum Pseudomonadota; class Gammaproteobacteria; order Methylococcales; family Methylomonadaceae; genus Methylomonas; species Methylomonas methanica_A. Next base: position 27,433 of record NZ_LUUG01000043.1, on the reverse strand, counting down.
TCCGCTGGAGTTTGGAGGAATTGCGGGTGTCCTTGTTTGCCCAGCAACTGAAAACGGCTTTTCCGGTTTCGGTGCAACGGCTTGAGAAGACTTGGAACGAAAAGTTTTAATTAGCCTCTGATTCATGTGCCCACTACTTTAGGAAGCCTAAGATGATACCCATTCGAGATTCGATACCGTGCCTTACCAAGCCTTATGTGACCTGGGGTATCATGGCTATCTGCATTGCGGTGTATGTGGTGATGCTGTTTATGCCGGACGAGATGGGCCAGCACTTTGTCTACATGTACGGCATGGTGCCGATTCGCTATTCCAATCCCGATTGGGCGTATAGCTTCGGCTTGCCGCCGGATTATTACTTATCGTTTTTTACCAGTCTATTCTTGCACGGCGGCTTCGGCCATTTACTGATGAATATGGTGTTTTTATGGATCTTCGCGGACAACATCGAAGATTTGATGGGACATAAACGCTTTGTGGTGTTTTATGTATTGTGCGGACTGTTGGCAACCTATGCACAGTGGTATTTCTACCCAAAGATGGCGGTGCCGGTAGTGGGCGCATCCGGGGCTATCGCCGGTGTGTTGGGCGCGTACTTCTTTCGTTTCCCGCAGGCCACGGTGGTGATACTGGTGCCTATTCTGTTTTACCCGCTGTTTTTCCATGTGCCGGCGATAGCTTTTCTTGGGTTTTGGGTGATCATCCAGATTGGGGATATATTTACCGCCACTTTTTTAGATAATGTTGCTGTCGATTCGGCATGGTGGGCGCATCTGGGTGGTTTCGTCGCCGGCGCGTTGTTACATCCGTTTTTTATCGAGAAGAAACGCGAAGAATATCAATTCTAGCCTGATGCTTACTTGCCCAAGCCGCATTTGACAGGCAAAAAAGCAAGAAACAGTAGGGCTTTTATTTTATAATGCCAGCAGTTGGCTAACGGCTAAAAAGGCAACGAAAATCAAGGCCGTTGCCTGTGTTTGCAAAAGATTCTTCATTCATTCGAGACAAATAAACATGAAAAACCTTAATGTCGCATTGGTAAGACTGCTGCAGTTTGTAGTGTTCGCGCTGTTTACATTCATCGTACTTTTATACTTCGGTACTTTGATTCTGTTACCGCTGGATATCGTGGTACTGATTACTAAAATGCTGCACATGATCGGCATCGGCACGCTGTTTGGCGCAATTGTCGCAGTGCCTGTGGTTGCTTACATGGGTAAAATCGTCTACAGCACTCCAGGTTTGATTCAAATGATTGTCGAGAACGGCATCGATTTAGCCAACACCGGCAAACAGCGGGTTGAAGCGTTTAACAAAATTGCTGAAGCCGTTAAATAGATTGCTTAACGCAATCGTAAAAAAGGGGCTTGTTAGCCCCTTTTTTTGTGCCTGTTGGTTTGGTTCAAGGTCAATTATTTTTCCGAATATTCTCCCAAATGGGGGCGCGGTCAGGCGGCTTGAAAAATGGCATTCGCTCCGGTAAATTCCCTTGTAGCCGGCTAGACACCAGGCTTTTATCAGCTGTCGAAATTTTTTACAGTGGCCTGTTCTGCAAGCAAACAAACTGGCTCAGTTGATTTTTTCGATTTCAATATATTAGCCGCTCAAATTCGTCAAATTAGAATGGTAAATAGCTGTTGTATCGATAAATTCGATGGTTAGCATAAATCGCTAAGTCGAGAAAATTTACAAATCACCGTTCGGCTTTTGCTTGATCTAGTCTGCGGCAATTAAAAGTCTTTTAAGTACATAAGCTTGTGTTCTCTGTGTATGTTTTTTGCTTATCTTTTAACGTAAATAAATTTGTTAAATAATCAAGTAAGTATGTGTAAAGCAAGGGGAAGATTATGGACGCAAAGAAAGTAGACACATCGACTAAAAGTAGAAATGACGAGCACTGTGACCACCCGTCCTTGGCCAAAGAATATGTCTCCGGCGTACCCACTGGAAACTTTATTTGCGCACAATGCGGTCGTCATCTGACGTCAATTATCAGAACATCCAAAAAGTAAAGTTTTCCAATTCCGCGCATGCCGACCGGTGTGCGCTTTCAGGTTCAAAACCTAAAATCTCCAATCATAAATTTCCGGTAACGCTCCGCTTTGGCTAGCGGTGCTTGCCAGCGTCTTGTCGTTTAGTCTCTTGAGTTATGACTTGCGATCTCTGGGTTGCGCGGTTGGTCAAGCTGCATGTTGCAAAAATGTTCAAACTGGCGCAATCTTGGAAGCGTAGTACTACTGCCGGTTAGAACGTGTGTTGATGCATATTTTTCTGACTTAGCAGGGGGCACTGATTTCAACCCCACAAGCAGCCAGTGCAGGTCAATGCGCACTGGCTTTTTTTGGACTATCCATTTTGAAGGAAAACGTTATGGCATATTGGTATCCCGACAATTCGCAGTCTATCGGCAAAACACCGCTGGTCAGGCTTAACCGCATCACTGACGGCGCTCAAGTCACCTTATTGGCCAAAGTCGAGGGGCGCAACCCTGGATATTCGGTGAAATGCCGGATCGGTGCGGCGATGATTAACGACGCGCAGCAGCGCGGTCTGCTTGGGCCCGGCAAGGAATTGATCGAGCCAACCAGCGGCAATACCGGCATTGCACTGGCGTTTGTCGCAGCAGCGCGCGGCATCCCGCTAACTTTAACCATGCCCGATACCATGAGTATCGAGCGCCGCAAATTGCTGGTGGCCTATGGTGCCAAACTGGTACTGACCGAGGGGGCGAAAGGCATGAAAGGCGCTATCGCCAAGGCGGAAGAGATCGTTGCTTCCGATCCGGAGCGCTACGTACTGTTGCAGCAGTTTAAAAACCCCGCCAACCCGCAAATTCACGAACAGACCACCGGTCCGGAAATTTGGCACGATAGCGACGGTGCGGTTGATATTTTCGTTTCCGGCGTCGGTACCGGCGGCACCATTACCGGCGTGTCTCGCTATATCAAACTCACGCAGTGCAAACCCATTGTTTCCATCGCGGTTGAGCCGGAAGCCAGTCCGGTGTTAAGTCAGTACCGTAGCGGCCAAGATCTGCAGCCGGGGCCGCATAAAATTCAGGGTATAGGCGCCGGTTTTGTGCCCGACGTATTGGACTTGTCCATGGTCGATGCCGTCGAGCAAGTCAGTAATGACGAAGCGATTGAGTATGCGCGGCGTTTGGCGCGGGAAGAAGGCTTGTTATCCGGAATTTCCTGCGGCGCGGCAGTCGCGGTCGCGGTGCGGGTGGCAAAGCGGCCGGAAAATGTCGGCAAGACTATTGTGGTGGTGCTTCCGGATTCCGGCGAACGCTATTTGAGTTCTGCCTTATTCGAAGGCTTGTTCGATGCGCAGGGTGTGGCGGTCTGATTTAACGCGCGTCGATACTAATGTTTAGGGGAAAGCTGCCAGGGTTTCTGACCGTGGCAACCAGGCCCTTAAATTCGCTGGATTCGTCATTCCCGCGAAGGCTGGGGCTATTAGACCGCGCACGAATCCAGCATAGCCGCTGGGCTCCCGCCTTCCCGGGAGCGGCGGTATTTAAGTGCCGGGTTAATAATCACCAGCGATCCCTGTAGTCATATCTGGGCATGGGCCGCTGCGGGTAGCCGTAATAGTCTAACGGCGGCCGCGCAAAATAACGGGGTGGCGGCGGCGGGTAATGGCCCATTCTTGCAGGGTTATGCGTTCTAAAATATGGCCGGTAACCATGCCCATGATGGTGATGATGCCGCCTATGGTGTCCATGTCCCCAGTCATCTCCATGCGCAAAAGCCGTCCCGGAACATAACATGCCGATTAACAATACCGTTATAAGCCTGAACATATATCCTCCTTTGTTGGATTGTTTCAGTCGCGGCGGATTGTTCTCCAAATTGCTTAAAATCCTCTTAATTCCCCTGCGCTGTTTGGCAGCGAAGCAGAACAGATCGAATGCCGAATCGCACATCTTGTAAACAGTTGGCGCAAAACTCCCGAAGCGGTTAAAAACCCCGGTTTCCGTAGATCTCAGTTTTTTCGCTTGTGTTCACAACATGCCGCTTGGGAGCCCTGTCAATGCTGTCTGTGGGCAAGCGCCGTAACATCGCCACATTAAAGTTTGATGAAAATGCCGATTTGAATGAACCTTGCTTGTTTGCCCGGGAATAGACGCTGCACGTAACCACAGTTTTGTCTGGTTACGGAAAATGAACCGGGCGCCAGATCATCCACACTGGAAACTGCTTGCGCCCGCATAGTGAACGATGCAGCAAAAGGAATCCGGGCCATGACGCTTATCAACCAATCCAAAAGAATCATTGTGTATTCTCACGATACCTTCGGTCTGGGCAACATTCGCAGGATGCTGGCAATTTCTAAATCCCTGGTGGATGGCGACCCGAACGTCTCGGTACTGATTCTCTCCGGCTCGCCGATGCTGCATGCCTTCCGAATTCCTGACCGTATCGATTACATCAAATTGCCTTGTTTGTCTCGCAATGTCAAAGGCGACTATTCGGTGAAATTCCTGGATATGGAATACGAGCAATTGCTCAAGCTGCGCAGCAATATCATCCTCAGCGCGGTGCTGGATTTCGATCCCGATTTGATTTTGGTCGATAAAAAGCCCTACGGCGTCAGCGACGAATTAGGTGCCGCTCTGCATCTCATGCAACGTCGTGGTCACCGCGCCAAACTGGTCTTGCTGTTGCGCGACATCCTCGACACTCCGGAAAGCACGATACCGGTGTGGAAGAAAAACGGTTACCACGATGCCATTCAATCGCACTACGACAAGGTATTGGTGGTCGGTTCTCCGGAGATTTACGACATGCGCAAGGAATACGAATTCCCCGAGGTCAGTCACGAAAAAGTCGATTTCTGCGGCTACATAGCCCGCGAACGCAGCGACAAACGCGCCGGTGAAATTCGGCAGCAAATCGGCTGCACCAAGGAACGTCTGGTGCTGGTCACCGCCGGCGGCGGTGAAGACGGCTACCAATTGCTGCACAGTTATCTGGAAGGCTTGAGTCGTCAGGATCTGGGCGACAACACCATGACCCTGATGATATGCGGCCCGGAAATGTCGGAAAGCCGTCGCCATCAGCTTGAAGTGTTGGCTCGCAGCTGCCGAAACGTGGTGATTCAAGAATTTAACACCGACATGATGGCCTGTATGGAAGCAGCCGATTTAGTGGTGAGCATGGGCGGTTACAACTCCACCTGCGAATTGTTGACTCTGCGTAAGCGCGCGATTCTGGTGCCGCGCGTCAAACCTTCTCAGGAACAATGGATACGTGCGGAACGCCTGGCTTTACAAGGTCTGGTCCGTGCTATTCACCCCAACCATCTGACGCCCAAATTGCTTATGGACACGGTTCGAGAAGAGCTGGGTCGCACCAACGTCCATCATAGCCGCCTGTATCAAATCGACATGGGGGGGTTGCCGCGCATCAGTGAATCGATCAGCGATTTGTTATATGGCCGTGCGGAAAAACCGCAAGCGCGGATTAGATCTTCAAGCCGCAGCGTAGCGGCCGACTAAACCTTTCATCGTTGCGATAAACCTGTCGGCCCGTTTAAGGCCGAGCGGAGATTTTTGGATTTTATAATGCAAAACCATGACAGCCAGGCGCAAGTCGCCTACATTCTCAAAGGCTTTCCGCGTACCTCGGAAACCTTCATCACCAATGAGATCCACTTGCTGGAAACCTTGGGACTAAAGCTGTCGATCTTTTCGATCAAACAGCTTGAGGGCCAAAAGCATCACGCCGTCGTCGACGCCATCCACGCGCCGGTGACTTATCTGCCGCAAGCCAGCGATTTGACTGGACATAGTTTTTTGGCCTGGTTGATCGAAAACCTACCGAAATTCGCGCCCAGCCATGGCCGGCTATTCCTGAAGAGGCCCATAAACTATCTAGGTGCGGTGCTGGAATGTTTGGGCATGAGCCTTAAATATCGGAATGGCTGGCGGGAGTGGCCGCGCACGGTATTTATCAAGGAATTTCTGCAAGCCGGTTATATCGCCGAATCGGTGTTACAGAATCCGGCCATTAGACATTTACACGCGCATTTCTGTCACGGCGCGACGACGATTGCCATGTTTGCCAGCCGTATCAGCGGCCTGCCGTTCAGCTTTACCGCCCATGCCAAGGATATTTACTTGCGCGAACTGAACCCCGGCGATTTGTTACAAATCAAAATGCGCCGCGCCAAATTCGCCGTGACTTGTACCGGCGCCAATCAGGAACATTTGGACGCCTGCAAGGGTAGCGATATCGATGTGCACCGGATTTATCACGGTCTGGATACCGATTTGTTTGTGCCGGCACCGCGCGAACAGCAATCGGCTGATCACATCCCCAGCATTTTATCGGTCGGTCGTTTGGTCGAGAAAAAAGGCTTTGATTACTTGGTCAGAGCCTGCGCGATTCTGCGTGATCGCGGCGTCAAATTTAACTGCCGCATCGTCGGCGGCGCGGATAAATACGCGCAAGTCATCCAACAACTGATCGCCGACCTGGATTTACAAGACGTCGTCAGCCTGCCCGGTGCGGTGACGCAGGAAGAATTGCGCGGTATTTATCAGCAAGGCGATGTGTTTGCCTTGCCCTGTTTGGTGGTCGATAACGGCGACCGCGACGGCATTCCCAATGTCTTGGTCGAAGCAATGGCGATGGAAATGCCGGTGATCTCGACCGACATATCCGGGATTCCGGAATTGATTGAGGACCAAATCAACGGCTTGTTGGTGCCGGAAAAAAATGCCCAAGCCATGGCCGTCGCTATCCAACGCTTATTAGACGATCAAGCCTTGCGTTTGCGTCTGGGTCAAGCCGCGCGGCAAACCGTTTGTAGGGATTTCAATTCCCGCCACACGACCGTCGCTCTGAAAAAATTGTTCGACGCCTGCCTGGAAGGCCAAGCGGTGGAAGCCCATGTCTGCTGTGCTGAACACTCTTAAGGCCGATCCGCGCCTGCTGGCGCTGGCTGCTCCATACTGCAATATGACGCCGGTGGAGTTGTTGGCGTATTTTCACTGTCGCCGGCAGATCCGCTATTTTTCGGTGATCGATGAAGAGCAAAATACCCCGGAAAAACTGGACGGTATTTTACGCAACCGTTTCGAATTTAATCACCAGCCTTACCAGCTTGATGGTGCATTCGATTGGCTGAGTAATCCCTGTGCCGATGTCGAATGGCTGATTCTGCTGCATAAATTTTATTACGCAGTCGGCTTGGGCAGACGATTCCAACAAACCGACGACACCCGCTACCGTGACAAATGGCAAGCACTCACCCGCAGTTGGTTCGACAACGTTCCGGTGGATTTTCTGTCCAGCGACGTCACCGGCCGCCGCGTACAAAACTGGATTTTTGCCTACCGCTATTTTGTATCGGCAGCCGCCGAACCCTTGATTGATGCGGAGTTTCACCTGGACTTTCTGGCCTCGCTGCAACAGCAAGTGGCGTATCTGTGCGACAACCTGACCCCGGCCCGCAATCATCGCACGCTGGAGCTTTACGCTATTTTCCTGGCAGCGGTGGTGTTTCCAGAACTGCGCGGTGCTGATGAATGGCTGAGTTTTTCGATTCGCGAATTGCAACGCAATCTGCAAACCGATTTGCTGCCCGACGGCGTGCATTGCGAGTTATCGACCGATTATCACCATATCGTGTTGCGCAATTTCTTGGGCATTCGCCGTCTGGCGATGTTGAACAACATTGAACTGCCGGCCGACATGGACGAGACCATCAAAAAAGCCTTGAGCTTTTGCCTGCATGCGCATAAACCCGACGGTTTTATACCGGCGATTAGTGATGGCGACAGCGCCAATTTCCTGGATTTGCTGCGGCAAGGCCATGAGCTGTATGACGATCCGGCGATGCTTTACGTCGCCACAGCTGGTCAACAGGGCCAGGCGCCAACCGAATGTTCGAAAACCTTTGCGAGCAGCGGCTACAGCATCCTGCGTAGCGGCTGGGGTGATCAAGACGATGCTTATCAAGACGAGCGCTACTTGTTTTTCGATTGCGCGCCGCTGGGTGCCGGTAATCATGGTCATCTGGATTTACTCAATATCGAAGTGGCGGCTTACGGCCGCTCCTTGATCGTCGATCCGGGCCGTTATACGTACGACGAATCCGGCGACACCAATTGGCGCGTGCTGTTTCGCCGTACCGGCTATCACAACACTGTGCAGGTAGACGGTAAAAACCAGACGCTGTATGCGCCGCATATTCGCAAATACAAAATCCAAGGCCCGGAACCGGCGCGCGAATTTAAATGCGCGCTGCATCGACCGGGTTTTGACTATCTGCACGGCATCGCCGCCAGCCATGAATACCCGGTAATACACGAGCGCAAAATCCTATTCATCGCCGGCCAATACTGGCTGATCTGCGATTTACTGCGCGCGGAGCAAGCTCACGACTATGAGTTGCGGTTTCATCTGGATGCGCTGGCCGAGCATCGCACCACAACCTCCGTCAATTCAGCCGGGTTGTGGGTCGATTCACCGAATCTGGTCATCCTGCAAGCACCGCAACTGGACACCAGATTAACACTGGAGTCGGGGTTTATTTCACCTAGCTACGGCGTAAAACATCCCGCTCCGGTCGTCAATTTTTCCGCGCATGCCGCTAACTATTGCTTTTTGACCGTGCTTTTTCCGTATCAATCGACACCTCCGGAGTTTACGTTGGAACAATTACCGGTAAGCCAAAACGGTCAAGCGGTCGGTAGCACTAGCGCCAGTGCCTTGCGGCTTCATAATCAACAAGCCCGAGGGGAATACTACGACGAGCTATTCCTGGCGCATCGCGCGGGCGCCGGTTACGAGTTTGCCGATCTAAATACTGAGAGTGCGTTTTTATTCCGTCGCCTGGATAGAGAGGGGCGGATTTTAGCCTGGCATAGCGCGGATAAATCATGAAGCCCAGTTATCCCATCATGGAGTCGTCTGCACCGTCTGACGCGCCAAGCGAAACGGTGTTTCCCACGCAGTCTTTGCTGGCGACACCGTTCGCTGCGCTGACTCATGCTGAGTTACTGGCGCATTTTCGCCAGCGTGACTTGGACAATTACTTTCCGCTGTCAGCCGGAAAAGCCAAACATGTTGCCGGCGCGGCACCGATTCTCGATAACCAATTTACCCTGAATAACGAAACCCATCGCTTGGGCGAAAAGTTTGATTGGCTGCATAACCCCAGTCCTGATCTGGAATGGCTGATTTTGCTGCACAAGTTTTATTACTCTCGCGACCTGGCGCTGGCCTACGATTGCAGCGGCGATGACTGCTATGCCAATAAATGGGTGGCCTTGGTCAGTTCGTGGATTGAGCACGTGCCGGACGGTTTTGTGAACAGCCAGGTGACCGGTCGCCGCTTGCAGCAATGGTTATTGGCTTACCATTACTTCGTGCCGGGTCGGCAATGCTCGGCGATTACCGCCGAGTTTTTGCTGGCTTTGTTGGGTTCGATTCAGTCGCAGGCTGTGTTTCTCAGCCGCAATTTAACGCCGCAAGGCAATCACCGCACCATCGAATTGTCGGCGATTTTCGCGGTTGCCTTACTGTTCCCGGAGTTAAGCCAATCCGCCGAGTTATTGGCCTTTGCCCAACACGAACTACTGGCCAATCTTCGCGAAGATATTCTGGCCGACGGCGTGCAAAAAGAACTGTCCACCGACTATCACCACACCGTCTTGAAAAACTTTCTGCGGGTCCGCGAGCTGGCGGACTTGAACAGGCTGACATTGCCTGTGGAGTTCGATGCTGTGATGCGTAAAGCGCTGGAGTTTTCCATTTATGCCCACAAGCCGGACGGGTGGCTGCCGGCCATCAACGATGGCGACATCAACAGCTATCTGTCGCTACTACGCAAAGCCCAGCGTTATTATCCCAGCGACGCTTTGAGTTATGTACTTAGCCAGGGCGAACAAGGCAAGCCGCCCGTGCAACGCTCGCGCCTGTTTGCCGACAGCGGCTACTGCATTCTGCGTAGCGGCTGGGCGGAGCGGCCTTATGCCGATGGCCGTTACCTGTTTTTCGACTGCGGCCAGTTGGGCTTTGGCAGCCATGGTCATTACGACTTGTTGAGTTTCGAAATGGCAGCCTATGGTCGTTCGCTGATCGTCGATCCAGGCCGTTATACCTATCACGAATATGACAGCGACGGCGTCAACTGGCGGCTTGCCTTTAAAGGTACATCTGCACACAACACCGTCATGGTCGATGGTAAGGATCAGATAGCCTACCAGTGTCATGAGCCGGTCGGCCCGCAACCCCGGGCAGCGGTATTAATCTTTGAATCGAACCAAGGCTTTGATTTTGTGCATGGCCGCGCGTTGAGTCCGCGTTATGAAGTGGAGCATCAGCGCAGCATTTTCTTCGCCGAAGCCGAATATTGGATTATCAGCGATCTGTTGCTTGCCTCCGAAGCGCATCGTTACGAGCAGTTTTTCCATTTGGCACCGGAAGCACAAGGCCAAACCGAAAGGCTGGAAGCCGAACAAGGCCACGGCATTCAGGCGCCCGATCTGTTGATCGCGCAAGCGAGACGTGCCGAGGTTGCGACGAGTTTGGAGCCAGGTTGGGTGTCGTCGGAGTACGGCGTCAAGCACCCCGCGCCTGTATTAAGCTTTAGCCAGCAATGCAAGGGTAGCGGCTGGTTTCAAACCGTTCTTTATCCCTACAAAGACAGCGCTCCGGCATTACACGTTGAGGCCATATCAGTAACTAGTCTTGGTCAAACAGTGCCCGCTACCCAGGCTTTGGCGCTCATTATCCGCATTCAATCAGAAACTACCACTTATCACGATTGCTTTTTCGTCGCCCATCAGCCTGGTTTATCTGAATACCACTTTGCAGACGTTATCTGCCGGGCACAACTCGTGTTTATCCGCCGCGATGCCGAAGACGGCATCCTCAGCGTTCGAGCTTATGCGGCGGAATGGTTGGAAATTGGCGGACGCAAACTGCTGGACAGCATCGGCAAGCCGGTTTGTCTGAATTACGCCAAGGGCCGGCTACAAATCGACGCCATCGATGGGAGTGTGCCGGCATGAAGCTAGACCCATGCTTCCCACAAATGGCCGATGCCCTGAATCCGGGCGTGATGGGGCCGTTGCTGGGCTGGGTGCTGGGCATGTCCGGCATTACACCCGACCATGTTGAATGTTACATCGGCGAAAAACGCCATAAACCCGGTAAGAGTCTGGTGATCGGTTACCGGCTTAAAGCCCAATCGGACAAAGTTCTCCAATCGCGCTACGTGACCGGCCGCCTCTGTCCGCCGGGCGCGGCCAGCCGGGAGTTTGAATTGGCACGTAGCAAGCGGCCCGAGCTGGCGGCAGGCGCACTGACGCTTTTGCACGAGCCCGCCATGCTGATTTGGGCGTTTCCTTACGATCGCAAGCTGATTCATTTACCGGGCCTGTTGGATGCGGAAGCCATCAAATATCGGCTCGGTGAGCCAGATTTAGCCGGGGATGATCGGGTCCTGGCTGTCGAATCCGAAGTTTTGCATTATCTGCCTGAGCGCTCCTGCATGATCTGCTACCGGGTGTTGCTGGCCGGATTCGATCAAAGTCACTTGTTCTATGCCAAAAATTTCGCCGACGATAGCGGCCGTGACGTGTTCAAAGTGATGCAGCAACTTAGCAGCCAGTTTAGCTGGGGCGCCAAGGCTCTGGCCTATGACGCACAAACCCGCACGCTCTGGCAATCGCATGTCCCTGGCAGGATATTGTGCTGGGCCGATTTGCAAACAGCCGAGGGCTTGGCCTTGGCTGAAAGTATCGGCCAGTGCGTAGCGGCATTGCATGCCTGCAAAATCGATACCGCACAACGTTTCAGTCAAAGCGATATTACCGAAGGCCTGCTGGCAACCGTTAGGCTTGCCGAACAAACCCGGCCGGAACTGGCGGCACGCATCGATAGTGCGGTTGCAGGGTTGTTGGCGGACGAGCTTAATCTTCCGAAACCGGCCCTGGCGACGCTACACCACGACTTAAAGCTGAACAACTTTTTAGTCGACGGCGACAAACTGGGCTTGATCGATATGGATTGCGTCTGCTTGGGAGACCCGCTGGCCGATTTGGCCAGTCTGATAGCCAACTTTTATCTGCACGGCCTGCGGGAAGGTGATTCTGTCGAGGAAGTGCATCCGCTGGTCAAGCATTTGGTCCGCTCTTACATGGCCCATAGCGTCCATGCCGTTTCATTGCTAGCCTTGCGTTGGCAGGTAGCCGCCGCGCTGATTCACGAAGTCACCCGCCGCAGCCTGCGGCAAATGGATGACTTGCGCATCGCGCATATCCAAAGTTATCTGGCGCTCAGCGAAAACTACCTGGCGCTCAGTAAACAGCCAACCGGAGCCTGCGATGCGCTCATTTGATCGGCCCTTACGCATTTATTTGGCCAGACACGGCCAAAGCCAGCTGAATCTTCAGCAACGCATCTCCGGCCACGCCGACGCCCGCCTGTCGGCGAAAGGCCTGGAACAGGCCCAGGCCTTGGCTGATGTATTGAAACAGGAAACCTTGAGCGCGATTTATTGCAGCAGCCTGACGCGGGCCATACAGACGGCCAGCCCTGCCGCCGCGATGCACGGCCTGCAGATTCAAACACTGGATGATTTGCGGGAAATCGGCTTGGGTATTCTGGAAGGTAGACATGTCGACGAAAGAGACCCAGAAGCCTGCCGTTTATGGGCGGCACGAGCGCATGACAAACACGGTTTCATGGTACCCGGCGCCGAAGCTTATTCGGCATTCACGAACCGGGTGTTGGGTAGTCTGGAGCAAATCTTGACCAATAGCAGCGGTGCGATTCTGCTTGTCGGCCATCGCAACACCAATGAAGTGATACTGACCAGGCTGCTGGCCAACGACTTTAGCGTCGAAGCCGAGATTAACGTCAAAAACAAGTATCTGTACGCCATAGACTGGCTTGGCAAACCGCAAGTGATGACGATTCGGTTGGGCGGCGAATACCACGGCCGACATTATCCAGGGCTGCGCACATGAGCAATCCACTGGATCAGTTTGCGCCCTTACTTGATACGGAATTGATGGTCTCGGCACTGCAACGGCATTTGCCCGAATGCCTGGCCGGCGACTGGCAGATCACGGGCTGTGAGATTCAACATCCGCGTTACAAAACCTATCGCCTTGCCGAAAACCGCGAGCGCTCGTTTTTATCGCTGGTTTACCACTTGCGAGGCCGGCGTTTGCCATCAGCGATTGCGGATCAGCGCATACTCTACGCCCGAGCCTATTTAGGCCAACGCAGCCATCAGGCCTTTGCCGAAGCCCAAGCCAGCGGTGAAAAAGCGATTCATCTGGCCGAACTGGGCATGGTTGGCTGGCGCTTTCCGAACGATCCGGCTATGCCCTGGCTGGCGCAGCTGATGGATAGTCGTGAGATTCCCGAGTTGGGCCAGCAGCCAGTGTCGGCTATCGAGATCGTCAATTACCGGCCGGAAATTCGCTGCACGGCGCGTTACCGATTCGCGGTCAGCGAGGTTGAACCGGCGCGAGTGGTTTACGGTAAAACTTATGCCGATGAACGCGGCCAGACAATTTACAACAATCTACGCACGCTGCAACGCCAGTTCCAATCAGCCACGGCCTTTGTCATGCCTGAAGCCCTGGCTTACACCGCCGACCGTCGCACTTTATGGCTGGAAGGCTTGCAGGGCCAGGCGCTGGCCGAGCTGGATTTCGCAACCGGTGTTGCAGAGAAAACTCCGGCCCTGGCCAATGCACTTGCCGCTTTTCACCAGCTCACGCCGCCGTCTTTACCGGTCGTTACCTTACAGCAGCAGTTGCAGGAGTGGCAGAAGAAAGCCGATAAATTGAGCCACGCCTATCGCGCCATCCAGCCGGCATTGGCAGCGTTGCTTAACGAATTGCGCCAAACTCGCCCGGAGTTTGAAATGCCGGGATTGATCCACGGCGATTTTCACATTGATCAATTGCTGGTTTTGCCGAATGGTCGTTTGGCCTTGTTCGATTACGACGAATTGGCGCTCGGCGATCCATTGCAGGATCTCGCCAATTTCGCGGCGGATTTATACAACTACCCCTATCCGATTGCCGAGACAGACCCACTCGTTCGGCTACTGTTTACGGCCTACTCGGCCGCAAACCACGGCCAAACCGATCCGCAACGTTTTGCCTGGCACCTGCGCGGGCAATTGCTGACCCGCGCTTACCGTGCCTTCATCCAGCAAAAATCGGCCGCGCCGCAACGGGTTGCCGATTTTATTGCCCTGGCTTTGCGTCCCTGGCCGCTGGCCGACTGAATTTATCTGGAAAACCGCTTATGACCAACCAAATTCAAGCAACAAGCCGCTTCAAGCAGATCGTGTTTGCACATCTGCACCGGGTGCGCGGCAGTATTTTTGCCGCCATCGTCTGTATTCTCGGTTCCACACTAACCAGCCTGATTGTGCCTTGGCCGCTGAAGCTAATCTTCGATCATGTGCTATTGAATCATCCGCTGCCGGCTCAGCTGGCAGCGGCGCAGCCCTTGCTGTATGGCGGTAGCGAACAAGCGTTGTGGATACTCTGCGGCAGCATGGTGGTGATTGCCTTGTTCAAAGGCGTGTTTTCCTATTACCAATTGTTTCTGACCTCGCGCATCGGCTACTTGCTGGTCTACACCTTGCGTAGCGAGTTGTTCGATCATCTGCAACGCCTGTCGCTGGCGTTTCACAGCAGCACGCCGTCCGGCGAGTTATTGAACAAGCTCACCAGTGATACCAATACCTTGAAAGATGTCTACGCCGACTCGGCACTGACGTTTACCACCCATGTGCTGACTGTGCTGGGTATGTTCGCGATCATGTTCAGCCTGAGCGTGAAATTGAGTGTGATCGTGTTGGCCAGCTTTCCGCTGCTGTGCCTGGCCATCGTGATGATTTACAGCCGGGTTAAACGCTCGGCACGCAAACAACGCCATAACGAAGGGCGCTTGGCGTCGCGGGTCAGCGAATTGTTGAACGCGGTGCCGCTGGTGCAAACCTATGGCATGGAAGATTACGAACGCGAGCGCTTCGATGCCGAAAGCAGCCAGTCGATGACCGAAAGTGTGCGCACCGCGCGTATCGAAGCCGGCGCGACGCGGATGATCGAAATCATCAGTGCGATCGGCGCCGGCATCGTGGTGCTATTCGGTTGCCTGCAAGTTTTTGCCGGGGTGCTAACGCCGGGCGACGTGCTGGTGTTTAGTTCGTACATCGCTCAGATGTATCAGCCGATTCGGCAAATCACCCGCTTGTCGACGCGCTTTTCCAAGGCCAGCGTCAGTATCGAACGCATCAGCGAAATCCTCGATACTGAGCCGGATATTCAAGATCCGCCCGATGCGGTGCTGCCAAAGGGTTTGCGTGGCGAAATCGAATTCAGCCATGTGTCCTTCGGTTATCCGACCGGCAAACCTATCCTGCGGGATATTTCCTTTCATATTCAACCGGGTGAACGGGTGGCCTTGGTCGGCGCTTCCGGTGCCGGTAAATCGACCATCGCCCGCTTATTGATCCGCCTTTACGACCCGCAACAGGGCGCCGTACGCATCGACGGTATCGAGGTTGGTCGTTATCAACGCGCCGGTTTACGCCGGGAAATCGGTGTGGTGTTGCAGGATTCGATTCTGTTCGGTACCAGCATTCGCGAAAACATTGGCTATGGCAGCCCGGACGCCACGCTGGAAGACATCGAAGCCGCCGCCCGTCTGGTGCATGCCGACGAATTTATCAGTAATTTGCCGGACGGCTACGACACGGTTTTGGGCGAAAGCGGCGGCAATCTGTCCGGCGGTCAAAAGCAACGCCTGTGTCTGGCGCGGGCCTTGTTGCGCAAATCCTCGATTCTGATTCTGGACGAGCCGACCTCGGCAGTGGATGCCCAGTCCCAGGCACTGATCCGTGACGCCATCGACAATCTGCACGGCGGCAAAACCGTGTTGGTGATTGCCCATCAATTTCACACCATACGCAATTTCGATCGGATTTTAGTGTTGAAACAAGGCGTGATTGTCGAGCAAGGCAGTCACGAGGCCTTGATGCAGATGCGCGGTCATTATCACGAACTGTATAAACTCCAACACGGGTTGCGTGCCGCATGAACGAACAAAAACCGCGATTACTCCTGTATTGCCAACACTCGCTAGGCATGGGTCACTGGGTCAGAGCCATGACCTTGGCCAATGCCTTGAGCCGCGAATTTCGAGTGACTTTTCTGAACGGTGGCCGCGCCCCCGATCATCAGTCTGCCGTTACCGAACTGGATATGCTCAATCTGCCTCCGCTGGGTATGGGCGAAGATCATCAGTTGTACAGCCAGGACGACCGTTACAGCGTCAAAGAATCATTGGCGATGCGTCGGCAATTAATACTGGATACCTATGCACTGCTCAGGCCGGAAGTGGTGTTAATCGAACTGTTCCCATTCGGCCGCAAGAAACTGGCTGGGGAGTTGTTGCCGCTATTAAAAACCGCGCGCCGCGATACACAAGCCAGGCCACTAGTGCTGTGCAGTTTGCGCGACATCATGGTCAACGCCCGCAAGGATCAAAGTCGGCATGATGAACGCGCCCGCTGGATTACGGATCGCTATTTCGACGGGCTGTTGGTACACGCCGATCCGCGTTTCGCTCGCCTGGAAGATAGCTTCTGCCCGCGCCATCCGCTGAAAACCCCGTTACTGTACACCGGCTTTGTTGCTCCAGGCCGTATCGCCGCCGCGGTAAAGCCGCCTCGGCGCGGCGTGTTGGTATCAGCTGGCGGCGGCATGGTTGGCGCGCCGTTGTTTCAAGTAGCGGTTCAGGCCCATGCCATAAATTGGGCCGTTGAAAAATTACCCATGACCATCGTCGCCGGCCCGTTTTTACCGGAAGCGGATTGGCAGGATTTAGCTGCGCAAGTCAAAGGCATCGAAGGTCTCACCTTGCTGCGCTCGGTACCGGCGATGCAGCCTTTGCTGGAGGCGCACAGTCTGTCTGTCAGCCAATGTGGCTACAACACGGTGATGGACATTCTCGAATCCCGCACCCCAGCTCTGGTCGTGCCGTTTGTGCGCGGCCAGGAAGACGAGCAAAGCCAGCGGGCGCAAAAGTTGGCGCAATTGGGTTTGGTGAAAGTCCTGAATCCGGCGGAGCTGTCGGGCCAGCGTTTGGCCGAGCAGATATTGCAATTAAGGGATTTTTTACCCAATCCAGCCGGCCTGGATTTGGCCGGTGTAGACCATACGGTGCGGTTGATTCAGGAGTTACTGGCAAACAAACACAACGCAAACTCAGAATCGCTGCCAAAGGAGTATGCCCATGCCTGCTGATTGGCTCAGACCTGTGCGTATGGCATTGGATGCCCGAGAGCAAGCAATTGATATTTTCTTTCGCGACGACGATGCCGGTTGGGATGATGATCGGCTGTATGCATTGCTGGAGTGCTTTCGAGATTGCAATATACCCATCGATCTTGCCGTGATTCCTGAGGTGCTTAGCCAGTCGCTTGCTGGCTCACTGCTGGGCCGTTGGCGGCGAAATCCGTTTATGTTGGGTTTGCATCAACATGGATACAGCCATAACAACTATGAAAACCAAGGCCGAAAATGCGAATTTGGCGTCAGCCGCAGCGAAGAGCGACAATTTAAGGATTTGTTGGCAGGCAAACAACAGCTTGAGTGCTTGTTCGGGTCGGCACTGGACAGGATTTTCACGCCGCCATGGAACCGTTGTAGCCAGGCCACGGCCGACAGCTTGCTTAAACTCGGTTTTCAAGCCCTGTCGCGCAACCGCGGCGCGGCGCCACTCCATACCGGGACATTGCGGGAAATTCCGGTGGCTATCGACTGGTGCGGGGTCAGAATCAAATCCGCTCAGCCCTGGATTGCGCTTGGCCAAGCAATAGCAGATGTGTTGCATCCGGAGCATCCGGAACCACTGGGCATTATGCTGCACCACGCAGTGATGGACGTAGACGACCTTGAGCATCTGCAAGCCTTATTAGAACTATTCCGCGAACATCCCCATACACACTGCCGCTTGATGCGCGAATTTTTAGAAGTCAGACAGGGCTCTGATGCACCGGGGCGTTCGTTCCCGCTTGATTCCCAGGCTGTTCTGACCGTTAGGCGGTCATGCCTCATTTAACCACACCACTGATTTGCCTTTCGTTCATGAGCTTTAATTCATTCATACAAAAAACCGGAAAAACCGCACTACTGGCCGGCGGCGCCTTGCTGAGTCTATCCGTGCTTGCCGAAACCACTAGCGGGCAGGTGGCGGCGAACAAATCCAATGACAATGCCTTTCGCCAGGACAACGGCGATGCGGTCAGAAAAGAGCCGCTACGAATCAATCCGGGCGACAAACGGCCCGCAGACCAGTTTAAGGTCGATGTATTCGGCCACCCATTGACCATCGGCGGTGCCTACGAGCTGGAGCCGCGCTATGTCGAAGACCGGCGTCTGGATCCGCGCCGCGACGACGATGTGGCAAATGTCTATCAAGACCTGAAACTGGAGTTGTTTTACCAGTGGTCAAAATCGGTATCATTTTTTGTGCAGTCCGATGTTTACTACGACCCGGAAGTCTATACCGAAAGTGGGCTGGATCAATACGAAGCCGGGATTAAACTGACCCAGGCCTGGTTGTTCATTCATCAGATACTGGATTCGGGTTTTAGTCTGCAATTGGGCCGGCAACGGATAGCGGACAAGCGTCAATGGTGGTGGAACGACGAACTGGACGCGGCAAGGGTGTATTTTGGCGAAGACACGCTTTTTGCCGAATTAGCCATCGCCAAGGAATTGGGTTCCAAACAATCGGATCAGGATTTCATCGATCCAGTGAGCGACCGGGTGGTGCGACTGATGGGCGACGTGGTTTGGCAATGGGATCCAAAGCAAAACTTGTCCTTGTTCTTTCTGAGCCAGTTCGATAATTCCGACAACCAACGCCCCGGCGACGTGATCCGAGCCAATCGTAAAGACGTAAGCGACGGTGACCTGAATTGGTTCGGCGGCCGGGCGATGGGTAAATTCAAAATCGAGCATGTCGGCAAGATCGGGTATTGGCTGGATTCGGCCTTTGTATTTGGGGAAGAGACCACCCAAACCTTCACCGACATCAATAGCAACGTCTCTAGGGTCAGAGCGCAAACGCCAAGGCATGTCGCAGCCTGGGGCATGGACGCCGGCATTACCTGGTACAGCAATCTGTTCCTGGAACCTTACCTGACCTTGGGCTATGCCTACGGCTCCGGCGATTCCAATCCCAACGACGGCACCGACAGCAGTTATCGGCAATCGGGGATACACAACAACAAAATCAAATTATCCGGCAGCCAGCGCTTTCGTTATTACGGCGAGCTGTTTCGGCCGGAATTATCGAATTTAAACATCATGACCGCCGCGTTGGGCTTTCCGATCTCCGAGCAAAGTTCCATCGATTTGCTCTACCACCACTACGAACAGGCCACGCCGTCGTCGGCAATTCGCGATTCGCGGATTCGCGCCACACCCAACGGCAGAAGCGGCACGCTGGGCGACGAGTTCGATTTGGTATTGTCCCTGGACGAATGGAAGCATTTACAGGTGCAATTTGCCGGTTCGCTATTCATGGCCGGTCCGGCTTTTGGCGCGTTGGAAGGCAATAACTCCTTCCAGCTCGATCTGACCTTTAAATACAGCTTTTAAGGGCCGGCTGCCATGCATTCGAAACGCCGCAAAATCCTGTTTTATTGCCAAAGCCTGGTCGGTTTGGGGCATTTGACCAGCAGCTTGCTGGTAATCCGCGAGCTGTCGACTTATGCCGATGTGGATTTGATCCACGGCGGACAAGGTTTGCAACAAATGCCGGAACTGCCGGGCTTTCGGCATCTGCGTTTGCCGACGATTTTAATCGACAGTGCCACCGATGAACTTTATGCACCCGATAGCGACAAGCCCATCGAAGCCGTCTGGGCCGAGCGCGCCGTGGCTATCGAGCAATTTGTAAACTGGCCTTACGATGCGGTGATTGTCGAATTTTTCCCGTTCGGCCGGCGGCGCCTGAAAAAAGAGATTCTTGGCTTGTTTGCCACCGTCAGACAGCGCTGCGGCGCGATACCGATTTTTTGCTTTGTCCGGGAAATTCTGGTGCCGGCGCCACTGGACGCCGAACAGCGCATGATGAAACTGGTACGGGAGCATATTCACACGGTATTCGTGCGCGGCGATCCGAATATTGTGCGCTTCGAAGAAACTTTTAGCCTGACTGCGGGGATTGCCGACCGCTTGGTTTATGTAGGCTACGTCAGTCCGCCGCCTCCGGCAAGTTGGCCGGTACGAAGAAACCGAATCGTCGTCAGTCAGGGCGGCGGTGAAATAGGCAAGACTCTGTTGCGCGCCGCGATCCGAACCGCACCACTGCTGCCGAATTACCATTTTCTGGTCGTCACCAGCTCCAGAGCCTCCGCAAGCGAAATCGCCGAGTTGCAGATTCTGGTCAGCAGCCCTAATGTCCAGGTCGTGTCTTTCTTGAACAACTTTCAGGAGAATCTACAATCCGCCGCTTTGTCAATCAGCCTGGGCGGTGACAACACTCTGATGGACGTGATCAGCACCCGCACGCCGGCGTTGGCGTATCCTTACGCCGGTAATAGTGAGCAAGGTCTGCGTATTGAAAAACTGGCCGGCAAGGGGTTTGTGTTGCCGTTGACGGAAACGGACCTAGTGCCGGAACGGTTAAGCACCAAGATCAGGGAGACGATAAACCGAACTTATCCGCAACAGAACATAGCCATTAACGGTGCGGCCGAAATCAGTCGGCGGATCAGCGCGATTCTTGAGGGTGAATTTTGTGAAGGCTAGTGCGCGCGTGCCGGAGAGGCTAGGGCAGTACTCGAATCGAGCAAATTGGCGGTCGAGGCGTCGTTGCCGAGCCGGCGTTTGATGTCCGCGGCTTTCCAGTCCGGATGCAATTGCAGCAGCAAAGCGGCCATGCCGGCTACGTGCGGCGTCGCGAAGGAACTGCCGTTCATAAAGTCATAGGCTTGGTGCGGCACGGTCGTCAGAATGTCTTTGCCTGGCGCGGCGATTTGCTGGTTGTTGCCGCTCTTTTCCAGGCCAACGGCTATCACACCGGCGATGTTGGCCGGAAAGCCACCGGCTTGTATTTGACTCGGCACAGCCGCGACCACAATGATGCCTTTGGTCAGCGCTTTTTCAATCAATTGCTGTACTAAGGGGTCTTCGGGACCGCTCAGGCTCAAATTGATGATATGGCTATTCATGCGAATGGCCTGATTCAAGGCTAATGCCAAGGTAAAGCTGTTGCAACGTGCCGCCAAGGAATTGGGTTTCTCCGGCCAGCAAGCCCGAAATGCCAAAATTTCCGCTTCTGGAGCGATGCCGGCAATGCCTATGCCGTTGTTGGGATGGGCGGATAATACGCCGGCGACCGCCGTACCGTGAATATCGGCCAGATTGTGATCGCTGGGTTCCGGCGCGGTGTTTTCCGAGTATTTAATTCGACCTTTCAAGTCCGGGTGTTCGGTATCCACGCCGGTATCGATGACGGCAATACGCACGCCCTGGCCGGTGGTGGTGAGGTGCAAATCGGCTATCCGCAAGGCGTTAAAACCGGTTTGTAAATGCAGATATGGGTCGCTATATGCCTGAGTAGGCGGTGTCTGTTTACCTAGCACCTGAAAGCTATGCATTTGCTGGACGGACGACACGTCGCTGTCCTGTTGCAATTCTGCGATTGCTTGTTTCACGGGCAGGGTGTCCGGCACCTCGTACACCACGCAGCTGACACCCAAGGTCGTAACCGGCCACTGGGCGACGAATTGCAAATGATGGCGCTCGGCCAGTTCCTGCGCAATATGTTCGCTCCAGCCGGAGTTGCCGTATTGGCCGCGCAAGCGATAACCGTCCAAGGTATTGGCCGGCAACGCGCGATCAATGCTGCGGTCAGTAAAGGTGACCAGCAGCCGGCGTTCTTCCGCAGTTTTGCTGTCGCCCAACCACGATAAATCGCTGGTAGTTGCGCAGGCGCTAAGCAGCCCCAGCAAGCAAATAAACAGATTTAAGCGCACTAATTTCATGATCAATTACGGTTGCAAAATCGGTTCGGCCAGTATTACATCCTGTCGGCTCCGGAGCAATGCCAAGGCGCCGGCCATGTCAGTATCCGGTTTGCCGGCGGTAATTTTGACAGTGTAAGCGCCGACACTGTTAGGTCCGTCTACCCGTACCCCACCAATTTGGCTAAGCGCGGCGTCTATGTCTTTTTCTGTCAGATTCTTGGCAAACACCACGCGTAACTCACCGATCGGACTTGCGTTTGGCTTGGCTGCGGAAAGCGTGTGATAGTCGGTAGTATTGGCCGGCGATAGGTATTGCACGGCAGCCGGCAGGGTGACCAATAACAAGGACGCGGCAATAGCTAGGCCTTTTCCGGTATTGCTGGCGATCCGCCAAAATCCGCGAGCAACGCTGAATGGTTTTACATTAGAGCCAGTAAGTTTGTCGTGGGGGCTATCGTCTTTTACGGTAAGCGGGAGTTGACTGGCTGTTTGCATTTTTGCTCTAAAACCGGCGAAAGAAGCTTCGGCCGCTACGTCCAGATCGGCTGCTTGTTGCACGGCCAATGCGAGTTTGCGCAATGTCTGCAATTCGCGCCGACAGACCAGGCAGTATTTTAAATGCAGGTCTACCTGCTGCCGTTCATCTGTTGACAGGCTTTGATTGACATACCAGGGCAATAACAAAACCATGTCGGAGTGGGAGTTAGTGGGTGAGGAAATCTGTGAGTTCATGGCCTTATTTCTCCTGTGCATCGGCAAAAACCTGCAGTTTCCTGCGGGCATGAAACATACGGGTTTTTACGGTATTTTCCGGGCAATCCAAGATTCTGGCGACATCCTGATAAGATAAGCCGTGGTAAAAGGTTAGTTCGATGACGGCGCGCTGTTCCGGCGGTAAAGTGGCCAACGCATAGTTTAACCAATCTTCGTTTTCCCAATTATTCGCAGGATTTGCAGTCGGATCGCCTATGGTTTCGGTCAAGTCGTCGATATCGACATCGTTGTTACGCCGGGCACTTTTGGTCATGGCTTTCAGGGTTTTGTGATACGCAATGCCGAACACCCAGGTGGAAATTTTGCTTTCATGATTGAAGCCCTGGGGCTTTTCCCAAACCACCAGCAAGGTTTCCTGTATTAGTTCCTCGACAGCTTCGGGCTGGCGCGTCATGCGCAAGATGAAACGAAACAACCTTGGATAGTAGTTTTTGTAGAAAGCTTCGAAGGCGGCGGTATCGCCTGCGCCGATACGTTGAAGCAAGTCGTACTCGTCCGGGCCAATTTGGGGCTGTTCGGGCATGGGTGGTCGGTGTAGGTTAGGTACTAAACGCAGCATGGCTCAAACCTGGATTCCTGTGATTTTAGCTTGGTGTGCGAGTGTATTCCTCGGCGAAGCCGGAAGGTTCAAAGGCGGGAAATTTTATTTAAAAGCCGGCGGTCACGGAGATTAAAAACTTGTTGTCCTGTAAGCGTGGATAAAACTCGTGGTGATGGATTTCTTCGTGATGATCGTCCAGATGGACGTCAGCGTAGCGTAGGTCTAGCGCCAGATTGGCGGTGATGAACCAAGACACGCCGGCGTTCCAGTAAAAATAATCCTCATCCAATAGTTTGTTGGCTTGGTAATAGCCCAATCCCGTTGAAAATTGCAGATTGTCGAGGATGTCGCGGCGATATTTGAGCTCGTAATTCAGTACCGTTGCCTCACGCCGATAGGCGTTAGGCGCAACGGACACCGTTCCGCTGAGCCAGTCTTGATAGTGCAGGGATGCGTAAAATTCGGCGTAATCGGCATACTTTCCAAAAATCTTACCGTCGAACAGGTAGCCGGTTACCGATAATTCAGTACGCCAGTCGTGATTTAGCGGCAGGCTCCATCCCAGATAGGGTTTGATTTCCACATCGGCGTAATTTTTATAGCTGCGGTCGTCAAAGCTGACTTGCGAAACGCCCACACCGCCGAACCAACCCATGGGGTCTTGATAATCGATATGTGCTTGCGCTAAAGGATTGCCGCGATTCTTGGAGTAGCCCCGGTACAAGTAATCGCTGAGAAAAGTGAGTTCGCCATGCCATTCCGCTTGGGCGTAAGGTAAAACCGAGGATACGCCGAAAACTCCTAAGAAGATTGCAAACAAGCCTTTGCGGAAGATTTTATCTGAGTCCATGGATGGGTAGTTTGAGATTTATGTAGGCATTGTCGGCGATTGGCTGTCAGTATAGAACTACCCTTTTGTGCATTATTTCCTAGTTGGATTGAACCTTCAACAAACTTGAGGGATGTGGGGTTAATTTATCAATTTATTTAAAAAACTGAGGATGGCGGCAACCATACCAGCTAGTAACATGCAAGTATTGGCGGATGGGGGTTTTAATTAATAATAGCAGCAGGCCTATTGAATAAAGACACCATACGGCGGCCCATTCGTTCATGTTGTTGGTAGTCAAATAGGCCAAAAGCGGACCGGTCGTAAGATGATAGAGCACCAGTTTCCATGAACCGTAAAGCAAGGGCATCAGAAAGGCAGCGTAAACGTAACTGTTAGCCATTTGAATGCTGCCGCTGGCCGGTATGGCCCAGGCAATATGCCATTGTCCGGATGTTGAGCAAATCTCCGTGCCGCAAAATGGCATTAGGAATTTGAGCTTAGTGCCGGGTAAAAACTGATAGTAGTGGTCAAAGCAAAAACTGCTCCATTGAAACGGATAAATCCGCATCATGAATACAGTGGCCGCGGTAAAGCAGAGTGCGTAGACAAACGGCGCAATACGTTTTCGTAAGGGTTCCGGGATAAAGTGCATGGTAACTGCGTTGACAAAAAACGGTTGAAACGCGATGTGCATATACCCTAAAAAGGTAGCGACCTGATTATTCGGATTAAGACACTGGTCTATCACTGAATAGGTATACGCCTGTAGTAATTCCATCAGTGAGAAATAGGCCAATGCCAGGCATAAGACCTTGGATTCGCCGCGTCGATAAAAAAAAGCAGTGCTCGCAAAGCCGGTTACGGCAAGCGCGGCGGATGCCTCGCCACTCCAACACATAATTCCTCCTGGGAACTAAAAATCTAGGATCGGGCAAACTGCGATCCAGTGTCGGAGTTTGAAAAGTCTATAAAGAGTAACGCCTTGGCGGATGCCGAGGGGCTTTAAGGCTCTGTAATGCCGACTTTTGCCTAGTTTTAGGCTTGGTCGTGAAGAGGCTGCCTTGGTGCGGGTAAACCTAAGGCGTGATTGAGAGAAGAAAATGACGCAAATTTTGCAGTCGATACGTGGTGATTCCGGGATAGCTTTGCAGAATCGTCAGCTATTTTAATGGCTTGTTGAATTTTTATGACAAAAATTTTCCGGGAACTGATGATGCCGGCACACACCGGGGTTGCTTTGGGTGAATGAGCGCGTGCCGGTGGGTTCAGTGGGTCCGGGTGGGGACTGCTGGTCTCTCGGCAGAGAAGCGCTGTCGCGTCAGCAATCAGATAAGCGGGCTTCGGAAATACCTTGTTCCGGCGTTTCCGTGCGATCGGGCGCCCAGGAAAGTCAAAAGTTTGGCCCCGTGCTTTCCCGGCGCTGGCAATTCCTGAGCGAGCAATAATTATGCTTCCTCGGTAGTTACTGCGTCGATTGCTTCGGGCTGCTTTCGGCGTTCTGCTTTTAATTTACTTGCTTGTTCAGCATCTGCTTTTGTTACTTGGCCGGCCGGCATTCCTTGCAAGTCCACTCTGACGGCATCTTCCGTCAGGCAATCCCAGTAACGATGTCCCCAACACCATGCCTTGAGGGCGGTGCGGAGTTGGTTTTTATCTGTACCGAGTTGATCGGCATGCGCCAGGATGTCTTTGTGGATACCAATTTTTAAGGGCAGTTTGGCAGCGGGTTTTTTAGGAAATGCCAAGGGGAATTTCTTTTGAAGTAAGCCGATGATGGCGACTAACGCATCAGCTTTGCCGGCCTTCTTGACAGGTGATTTCTCCGCTATCTTTTTTTGCTGTTGTACCGGTTTATTGGCCGCCGCTTGCTTGACAAGTTCATCTCTGAGCGATGCTAGTTCTTCAAATCCCATAATGTATCCACACTTTTATCAAGGAATAAAAATAGGATTGTACATCGGGAAACAGCAAGCCAATAGTGCTATCGAATTTCGGTGTTCCAAGCTAACAATTTTTTAGATAAAAAATAGCGGTACGCGCTTTATTTGGTGCTGCCTGGATCTTTCAGGGTGCCGGGGTAAGTGTTGGCCCACTGCTTATCCGAGTTGTGGTTTTATAATTTGTGGTAATTTGCGCCCAATGGGCTGCCGCATGGCGGTTGCTGAGTAAAATTTTTATCGACAGGACAGCGCTTTATCATGATTGAGAACGATATATCCGCAGTAAAGACGTATTTGCTGACGTTGCAAGATCGAATTTGTACTGCTTTGGAGGCGGAAGAACCCACCGCGCGCTTCATTGAAGATGCTTGGGAACGCGTCGAAGGCGGCGGAGGGCGTTCGCGGGTGTTGGCGAATGGTGAGGTGTTTGAGCAAGGCGGCGTTAATTTTTCGCACGTGTTTGGCAGTAATTTACCGCCATCGGCAACCGCTAAACGGCCCGAGCTGGCCAACCGGCAATTCGAAGCGATGGGCGTGTCCTTAGTGATGCATCCTCGCAACCCTTATGTGCCGACCTCGCATGCCAATGTGCGGTTTTTTATCGCCAAAAAAGACGGCGAGCCTTCTATCTGGTGGTTTGGCGGTGGTTTCGATTTGACGCCGTTTTACCCATTCCGTGACGACGTATTGCATTGGCATAAAGTTGCGCGTCAAGCTTGTCTGCCGTTTGGCGAGGATGTGTATCCACGTTATAAAAAATGGTGCGACGAGTATTTCTTTTTGAAACACCGCAACGAAACCCGTGGCGTAGGCGGTTTGTTTTTCGACGATTTGAATGAGCCCGATTTTCTCCAAGCTTTTACGTTTATGCAGAGCGTCGGCGATCACTACTTAGATGCGTATTTGCCCATCGTGCAAAAGCGTAAAGACACCGTCTATGGTGACCGGGAGCGTAATTTCCAGTTGTATCGGCGTGGGCGTTATGTCGAGTTTAATTTGGTTTACGACCGAGGGACTTTATTCGGGCTGCAATCGGGCGGCAGGACTGAATCCATTTTGATGTCCATGCCCCCGGTCGCGCATTGGCAATACAATTGGCAGCCTGAACCGGGTAGTCCGGAGGTCGAGTTGTACGACACATTTTTACGCCCGCAAAACTGGCTGGGAATTTAGATTTAGGATTTGCGGAAATCGGCTAGTCAATCTGTGCGGGTATCTGTTGCAAAACTGACTCGCAAGGTTTTGTTTTCAGTCAAGCGTGTTTGGTCTTTTTTTTGGATAGTTTGCTAGGGGCTGTTGCCGTTT
>NZ_LUUG01000042.1 GCF_001644035.1 Methylomonas methanica | reverse complement strand
GTGGAGTCACGGATTCAGGTCATAATCTTCGTTAATTGAAACAGAATCGCCAAGAGTCAATATTTTTTCAACTAGGGTCTTTAATGTATTGTATTTTTTTTCATCTTTATGACCCCATACATTTTTAAATTCTTTATAATCTTTTGTCGATAACATTTTTTGAAGGTCTTTGAAAGTTAGATGGGTGTAATCTTCTTTTATTCTTGCTATGTGTGGTTGCACTTGTCTGTTGTAATCTCTGTTTGCTGCAAGAACGACATCCATCAACGTAATAGCAGGAATTATGTGTCTTTCAACATTTAAAAAATCTGCTGCTTGGTTTTTAGCGGCATCAATTATTTTCATTCCTTTAAATTTATGAATCCCATGAGACTTTTCTTTCATTGGGCTATTTCCTAATCGCTCAACGATATCGTTAATTTCCGCTGCTGTTTTCTCTAATAGCATAATATTCTTCTCCAAAGCCAAATTGATACTACCAATTTTTTACCGAAACTAACGTACAAACCCAATTTGCGCGAACGCCTCCCCCTTCGCCTCACACTCCTGCTCCAGCACTTGAATCATTCTTTCCGGCTGTGAAATTTCCCGTAACACCGCGACTTGCCGACTGACCACGGCAAAGTCACCCGGAGTGAAGTTGGTCAGCCGCTGGACTTGCTGTTTGAATATAGCCAAGTTTTCCGGGTTGGACGGTAATTGTCCGCGAAGTCGTTGGCATTCCCGTTGGAACAATAGCCAGCGTTGATTGGGGCTGAGGTAATCGAATTTCACCTTGAAATCAAAGCGCCGTAAGGATGCCGCATCCAACTTATCCATCCGGTTGGTGTTACAAATGAAAATACCGGAGAAGGTTTCCATCTGGGTGAGCATTTCGTTAACCTGGGTAATTTCCCAGCTTCTGTGGGCACAGTTGCGGTCGCCTAGCAAACTGTCTGCTTCGTCCAATAACAGGATACTGAGTATGTCGTTCATAATAAAACGCAATGACTGGATTCGTTTCAGGCTTCCCTGCATATTTAATACAAGCCGCAATAGGTGGATTGCCGCCAAGCGCTGATATGCGTCGAACTGTTCTGATCTGCGCCCGCGAGTGCTGCGTATAGGCCGCATAAAAGCAGGGAAAGCGTTTTTAAGCATGACTGACTCCAAAGCGACAATATTTTGATTGGAGCTAGAATAGGGGCATAAGCGACAAATACGGTCGCTATTGTGGTGGATCTTCTGCTTAGCCCATTTCGACAAACGCACCACGAACGGAATCAATAAACCTGTGGGCACTGAGCCAGTCGAAGGACTTAATCGCGTATCCTTATCATGTCTCAGCCCCGTCTAATCGTTTAAAACTAAAGCCACTTGCTTTAGCAAAGTTTATCTCCTTGGCTTTTGCACCAATTCTCCTAAACTTGCGGAATGCCGAAAAAACAGTGCCCGCAATAGCCAAGCCCGGTTATTATTGAGCCCGTTGTCCATTTACACGCCCCGGCGGAGATATGCATGCTTGACTCAATCGCTCTTGATATCCAGGCCCTGGTCAATCTGCTGAGCAGGTTAAGACCGGAATTGCTGGATCAAATTTGCGCGAAACATCCTGGTTACACCGAAACCCTCAGGCCCGGAAAATTATTGGGGCAAGACAGCGCGTCGCAATCGCAGTTGCTGGTCGATTTAGCCATGAGCACCAAAGGCCTGGTCAAGCAGGAGTGTTTGAGTATTTATAATTTGCTGAGCGCGCGTTTGCGAGGTTCGGTGCGCTTGCGTCTGATCGGCAGCACCATTGCCACCTTGTCGGCCGGGGCATTGATAGCGGCCTTGACCCAGGGCATCCCAAAGTTGGTACTGGCGTTTGCAGTATTGACGGTGTTTGCGGCGGCATTCATGCTGGTGGGCGAATGCCTGGAAGGTTATTTCGGCCGGCAGCGCGGCTTGCGAGAAATGCAGGATAAGCTCCTGAAAAACCTATTGGAAGTAGCCGATGTTGAAGCCGAGTTGCGCCTGATGGAGTTTCGCGGTAATTTCGACGGCATCGAACCGCAAATCCGCAAATTAAATACCGTCGCGATCACCAGCCAGCAAATCCAACATTTGGTCGGCTAAGCGCATTTCCATGCGTAAAACTTAAACTTCAGACCTAGCCTCGCCAGACCGACAGATACCTAATTTCAGTAGCGAAGCTTCAAATCGCATGCCCCAACGAATCGACTAGACAGCGAATTGTCTTCACTGGGAAATTGGTTCACATCAACACCGCAGCCCAAGTTCACCGGCCGGCTTTTGCGTTTTTCACTCGGTTTAAGGTTTGCCGTGCCGCGCCCGGCATTACTCAACAAAAGATTCGAGCTATCAGTGGCATCTGCTGTCAGCGCTTGATCCGAAGGGGTCAGAATTAACGCGGAAGGTGTGTCGAAGCTTTCCGGTAGCGGCGCGTCCGCAAGGACGTTTAGCGTACAAATAGCTAGCAAACCGCCGATAAAGGCGGAAATTGGTTTGGACTGCTTTAGAAACGAAAAATCATGGGCTTTCATGATTTCCTCCTGTTCCAAAGTTGGCATTATGAGCTCGGCGAACAAACCCTTCTTCTACAGAAGCTTGTCCAACCCGCTCGGTCTAAGCTATCAGCCGGCAGCGGCCAAAATTACCGCCGCGATTAACAATCGGCTACAGCAAATCGGGTTCCTATCTAAGCATTGATCGCTTAACACATTTTTAAATCATTACTGCGAACCACGCCGCAAATACAATCGCGGAGATGACATCAATAATAGTCCGATACCTGTTTCGTGGCGAGTTTTATAACACTTAGTTACAAAATTTTTCTTATTAATGTCAATTAGTTGACCAATAAACCTCACTGGATTTCTAGCATAAAAAGCGCCAATTTGCACAAGTTGGCGTCATGCAAAAAAATTCTTTGCAAAATGGATTTAATTTGACTTCAAAATGACAACTTATGTAGAGTATTCTACATATTTGCAATATAAGAACATATGAATTCAAAGCCCTGGGTAATCTTGATTGCCAGCCTCCCCACCCAAAACGCCAGCGGCCGGATGCGTATCTGGCGCGGATTAAAGGCCTTGGGTTGCGCGGTCTTGCGCGACGGGGTGTATTTGTTACCGAATCGACCGGACTTTCTTCTGTCATTACAGTATTACAGCGACGAGGTTGCGGCTGGGGGCGGTACTGCGCATATATTGCAGATTGACGGCACGGATGAAATACAACAAAAGACCTTCGAATCCCTGTTCGACCGGTCAGCCGACTACGCAAACCTGTTATCGAACATAGGGCAATTCGACCACGATCACCAAGATACCGGCAAACTACAAAAGCAATTAAACCGATTACGCAAGGATTTCGAAGCGTTGGTAAGTTTGGATTTTTTTCCGGGTGCGGCACGTGACCAGGCCGCATCGGCATTAGAGCAGTTGGAATACATGCTGCACGATACGCTTTGCCCCGATGAACCGCGCGCCGCGCAACGGTCTATCAAATTGCTGAATCGTGACGACTACCAAGGCCGGACCTGGGCCAGCCGGCATCGACCTAAAATAGACCGCTTGGCTAGCGCCTGGTTGATCCGCCACTTTATCGACAACGAGGCACGTTTTATATGGCTAGCCAACATCGCCGAATGCCCAGCCGATGCACTGGGTTTTGATTTCGACGGCGCCGCATTTACCCATATCGACGCCAAAGTCACCTACGAAGTATTGCAAGCCAGTTTCGGCCTGGCCCAAAACGCTGGATTGAATAGAATCGGCGCCATCGTCCACTATCTGGATGTTGGCGGCATCGCCGTTCCGGAAGCAGCCGGGCTGGAGGCTTTAATCGCCGGCATGAGGCAAACCTGGAGCGACGACGATGATTTGCTGTCCGAAGCCGAAAAGATTTTCGACGCTTTTTACCAAGCTTTTTCAGGAACAGACGCATGAACGACAATCAAGCCCTCAGCAACCCACCACCGTCCGTGAGTTTGAAACAGGCTTTTTGGTATTGGCTGAAATTGGGTTTCATCAGCTTCGGCGGTCCCGCCGGGCAGATTGCCATCATGCATCAGGACCTGGTGGAAAATAAACGCTGGATCTCCGAACGCCGTTACCTGCATGCCTTAAATTACTGCATGCTATTGCCCGGCCCGGAAGCGCAACAACTGGCTACCTATATCGGCTGGCTGATGCATCGCAGCTGGGGCGGCATCATGGCCGGCGGTTTGTTTGTCTTGCCGTCTTTGTTGATTTTGATCGGCTTAGGCTGGATTTATATGGCTTACGGGCATTTACCAGCGGTGGCCGGCGTACTATATGGCATCAAACCCGCCGTGACCGCGATTGTGCTGTTTGCCGCGTATCGGATCGGCTCTCGGGCTTTGAAAAACGGCTGGCTATGGGCGATGGCGGCGCTAGCATTTCTGGCTATTTTTGTATTGCATGCCCCATTTCCGCTCATCGTGCTGGTGGCGGGCGTGCTCGGCGCCATTGGCGGAAAACTGGCACCCAAGTACTTCAATTTGGGCGGCGGTCACGGTAAATCCAACAAGCATTTCGGCCCGGCGTTGATAGACGACGATACCCCGACACCGGAGCACGCCCGCTTCAATGCCAAAAAACTGATGAATCTGGCACTAATTGGCCTGGCCCTTTGGGGTGGCGTCATCGGCTGGCTTTGCGCCAAATACGGCTGGGACGGCGCATTGACGCAGATGGGTTGGTTCTTCACCAAAGCCGCCCTACTCACGTTCGGCGGCGCCTATGCGGTATTGCCTTATGTGTATCAAGGTGCGGTCGAACATTACCATTGGTTGACTCCGACGCAAATGATCGACGGTCTGGCCCTGGGCGAAACCACGCCCGGCCCGCTGATTATGGTCGTCACTTTCGTCGGCTTCGTCGCCGGCTGGAGCCAGGCACTATTCGGTAGCGAGCATCTGTTTCTGGCGGGTGCGGTAGCGGCAACTGTCGTGACTTATTTCACCTTCCTGCCCAGCTTTCTGTTCATTTTGGCTGGCGGGCCGCTGGTGGAATCGACCCACAACAATTTGAAATTCACCGCGCCGTTAACCGGCATTACCGCCGCCGTGGTGGGTGTGATTCTGAATCTGGCCGCATTTTTTGCCTATCACGTGTTCTGGCCCAGAGGGTTTAGCGACGAGTTGGACAGCTTCGCGCTACTAATCGGCCTGGCTGCCATTCTGGCTTTGTTTCGCTACAAAGCCGGCGTTATACCGGTCATCGCCTGCAGCGGTGCGGCCGGGCTGTTATTGGCTTTCTGAAACCCTGGCTAAGCCAACATGGAGTGAACTTATGACGAACGACTATACCCGGAGAGATTTCTTAGCCACCGCCACGGCCGGTGCCGCCTTGGCTTCCCTGAGCAGTAACAGTCTTGCCGAAACCGAATCGGACCTCAATACCGTTTTGTCGTCGGCATTTAATACGGTTCAGGAGATAAAACCGCTGCCTTTCGATCCCGCGAAGTTGGACGGCATATCCGAGAAACTGATTCGCTCCCACTGGGAAAACAATTATGCCGGCTCGATCAAAGCGCTGAATGCGGTGAAACAAAAATTGGCCGGTTTCCTGGAAGATTCCACGCTACCGCCTTATATCTATAACGATCTAAAGCGCGAACATTTAATACGTACCCTGTGGTACTACACGATTGTATTTTGCCAATCTGGGTGGCAGCACTAAGCCGGATGTAACAGTTGGTAAGGCTTTGAGCGAATCTTTCGGTTCCGTGGAAACCTGGGAAAAGGAATTTAAACACATCGGCGCCGGTCTGGGCGGCGGTTCCGGCTGGGTGGTTTTGGGTTTAAACCTGCATACCGGCCTGCTGGAAAATTATTGGCAGTGGGATCATGCCAATGCACCCAGTGCGACTCTACCTATCCTGGTGTTGGACATGTACGAACACTCTTATCAAATGGATTACGGCGCGGCGGCCGGTAATTATGTCGATGCGTTCTTTCGCAATATTCAATGGCAAGTAGTTGCCAGCCATTTACAAAAAGCATTTAAAGCCCGTTCTGTTTGGATCAGCTGATTTACAGCTTATCACCGCCAACTAAGCTCAAAAAATAAGCGTTCGCCAAAAACAATTCGGCGAACGCTTGCTGGCACAAGGCGCTACTCTGGGCTCCCGCGTTCGCGGGAGTGACGATATTAAGGGCCGGGCTAATAAGGTCCCGCCTCAGTCTTTTCGTAGTAATTTAATTCACGAACTTAGAATTCGCGCAAATTTCTGTAAATCCGGTCTTTTAGTATAGACTTCGCGTACTAGTTGCAAGTTAGGCTGTAAGCCTTTCAAAAAAAACGTAAACAGCGAATCGACACGTCCTCGCTTTTTTTATTGCAATTCCAAATAGCCTTTTCTACCGGAAACCGCTCACAGTGCGCTTACTGCAAAAATTACTGCGAAAACCCAGCATCTCGCCCGGCATCGTGGCTGTCAGCTTCGTGGCAAACGGTTTTACCATAGCCATCACCCGTTATGCGGAACATGAGCGACCACGCTTGTTGCATGCCGAATTCGTGCCGAGCAGCGAAGTGCAGTTAGTGCCCCAATTGGAAACACTGGTTAAAAACCACCATCTGGAAGAATACGATTGCCATATCCTGCTGGCGCCGGAACACTATCGCTCAATCAGCATTGAAGCGCCGGCCGTTAACTCAGAAGAAATCAAGCAAGCTGTCGGCTGGCGGATTGCCGACTTACTCGATTACCCGCTCGATCAAGCCACTATCGATTATTACTATTTACCCAAATCCAACCGGCCCAACACCCCGCAAATGCTGGAAGCAGTAGCTTGTACCAAAGACCTGGTGTCGACGCTCAGCGAGCGTTGCCGTCAAGCTGGTTTGCATGTCAAAGTCATCGACATTCAGGAAACCGCTTTACGCAATCTGGCAACCTTGTTGCCGGAAAACCAACAAGGTATCGCCTTGTTGCACTTGGAAAAAGACAACGGCCGGGTGATTATTCAAAAAAACGGCGCCCTGTATCTATCCCGTAAAATCGGCAGCGGTTATCAGCAACTTGCCGACAGCACTATCTACAGTGGCCTGGAACCGGACATTGTTGAGCACGACAGCCTGGCCCTTGAAATCCAGCGGTCTTTCGATTATGTCGAAAACTTTTTCGATATTCCGCCCATCACCAGTCTGGCGGTTGTGCTAACGCCGACCGATACGCAAAAAATCATCAACTTCCTGACTATGAGCCACGGGATTACGGCTCGGGCCATGGACTTATCGGCGATAGTCGATAGCGATATTTTATTGAGCGACGCCACCCAAAACCTTTGCGCACCGGTGATAGGTGCCAGCCTGCGCAGAGCGCTGGAAGCCGGCCAATGATCCAGCAAATCAATCTTTATCAGAACGGCGGCAAACAGCACCATGCCATGCTTCGCAACCCTTACCTGTTGGCGGTAATCGGCGTGGGGATTTATCTGCTAATCGTCGGCATCATCGCCAATCGCAGTTTGCATGATAGACAAGCGGAACGGGAACAATTGCAATCCCAGCTACAGCAAGCACAAACTCACTTACAAAGTTTGCAAAACCAATATCCCAACCAACAAGTCGATGCCTTGCTGAATCGGGAAATTCAGCAATCTCAAACTGCCTACCAAAGTTTATCGCACGTATTGGAACTATTGGCAGACGATAGCTCCGACCAAACTCAAGGATTTTCCGGGTATCTGGCGGCGTTGGCGGCCCAAGCCGACAGCAACGCCTGGCTAACCGGCATCAACATCGAAAGCACCGGCGACAGTATTCGTCTGCAAGGCCGCGCCTATAAACCGGAACAGATTGCCTTGCTTTTACAACGCCTGCAAAACACCGCGCCGTTCACCAGCCGGCGTTTTGCAAAGCTCAGTATTCAGCAATCGGCCGACGCCGCCGAACTGAGCGACTTTAGCGTGAGTGCAAATTTTAAGGACGACAAGGAGGCCAAAAATGCCGGCAAACATTGAGCAGTTTCAACTGCGTTTTGCCAGGCTTAGCCGCCGCGAAAAGTGGATGGTGGCAGGTACCTTTATCCTGTCCCTGTGGGGCGTTTGGGATACGCTGTTCTATCAGCCGCTTAACAAACAACAGCAGTTGGTTATGGCTGAAATCGGCGCTTTGCAAAAACAACTGGCAGCGCAACAGCAAATCGCCAAGCAACTTGAAGACACCGGCCGGAAAGATCTGAATAGCGATGCGCGCCAAAATCTGAAGCAGCTTCAGCAAGCAGTGAACAGCCTAAAACAGCAACTCAGTGAAGGCGGCAAGAGATTCGTCCCGGCCCAATCCATGGCGACCGCTCTGCGCGATATGCTCAAACAGCACGGCAACCTGAAACTGCTAAAACTAGAAACCCTGCCCGCCAGTGGTTTCGGCAATAACGATCAGGAACCGATTTGGGTGTATAGGCATGCGATGGTGATTACCTTGCAAGGCGATTACTTCAGCACCTTGAATTACTTGAAAGCCTTGGAAGCCCTGCCCTGGCGCATCCATTGGGATAGCATCGCCTATCAGGTAAAAGACTATCCGCTTGCCGAAACCCGAATTCAGGTATACACCCTAAGTTTTGAACAGGATTTACTCGGTGTTTAACTATTTTGCACTCGTCCTTTTAGCCCTAATCTTGCCCGGCATCACGCAAGCGGAATTACACGACCCGACTTTGCCCGGCAATTTGCCTGCTGCGCAGGCAATGGACGTGCCCAACGCCGAAACGCTTCCCAGCCTGACCGCTATCTGGATTTCCGCCGCCCGCCGACGCGCGACTATCAATGGCGTGACTATAGGCAACGGCCAGACCTTGGCAGATGGCAGCCGATTGGTACAGATCAAGCCTGGCTATGTGTTGATCAGACAAAACGGCGTCAACAAAAAACTTTATTTGGTCCCCTCCGTTAAAAAACCGGTGAAATGAACCCAATGCTCAATACTTTTGTAATTGTTACTGCCACCCTGACGTTATTGCTGGCGGCCTGTAGCGAAACCGCCGCGGTCAAGACTGCCAACGTGGACAAAACCTTTCCGACCGCCGTTGTCCCCAGCAATACGCCCTCGCCTACCCCGCCCACGGCGGTGACGGACGCATTGATTCCCGATTTTAATCAAACCCTGCTCGGCGAGCCTTTAGCCAGCCAGCCGGCGACTTTTAACGTGTCGGTACACGAAGTCGACGCTCGGGAGTTTTTCATGAGCCTGGTGGTGGATAGCCAGGAAAACATGGTGGTGCATCCAGATGTGACAGGCCGTATCTCATTGGAGCTAAAAAACGTCAGCGTCGCCCAGGTGCTCAGCGCGGTGCAGAAGGTCTACGGTTACGATTACAGCAAAACCGACATCGGCTACATCATTTACCCGGCTACTTTACAAACCAAAATATTCAAAATCGACCGCATCGATTTACTACGCGAAGGCAGTTCCAATACCCGCGTCTCGTCCGGGCAAATTAACAATAATTCCAGACGCAATAATACTTACAACCAAAATAACGACAATAACAGCCCCGGCAATAATCCCAACGGCAACAGTAACTCCACCTCCGGCAGTTGGATCACCACCTCGTCAAAAACCGACTTTTGGGAAGAGCTGCAATTGTCGCTTTCAGCAATAGTGGACATCGACGCAGCGAGCGGCAATGCTGAGAGCAATGAGCTGAGCAACCCGAAAACCGGCTCCAAGGTTGTCATAAACAAGCAGACCGGCATCGTGGTAGTACGCGCCAACCCCACGCAAATGCGCGAAGTCGAAAAACTGGTGGAGAGCACTCAGGGCCAGATAGCCCGGCAGGTGGTGATAGAAGCCAAAATTCTGGAAATCATCCTCGACGACAAACATCAGGATGGCGTGAACTGGGCCACTATTGTTCGGGAAGGCAGTAAAGCTTTTCTGACCGCCAGCAATCCGCTGCCTTCTATCGTGGCCGGCACCACCGAAGTGTTTACCTTAGGTATACGCTCCGGTGATTTCTACGCTTTTATCGAACTGATGGAAGGCCAGGGTAAAACCAATATCCTGTCCAGCCCGCGCATCTCCACACTAAATAATCAAAAAGCCGTGATCAAGGTTGGCGAAGATGAATACTTCATCACCGACATAGCCTCGAACAACAGCCTGTCGGCCGCCACCAATACCGTGACGCAAGACATTACCTGGACGCCGTTTTTTTCCGGGATTGCGCTGGATGTAACGCCGCAGATCAGCGATAGCAATAACATCACCCTGCACATTCACCCTTCGATTACTCGCGTCAGACAAGACGACAAAAAGTTTTCCATTAACGGCGACGACAACAGCCTGCCCATGGCCAGAAATACCGTGCGGGAATCGGACAGCATCGTCCATGCCGAAAACGGCCAAATCATCGTGATCGGCGGTTTGATGCAGGAAAACCGCGAGGAAAACAAGCAAGGCGTTTCGCTACTTTCGCGCATCCCTTATCTGGGCAACGCCTTCCGAGAAAACAAAGGCACAGGTCTAAAATCGGAACTGGTGATCCTGTTAAAGCCCACCATTATCGGTAACAGCCAAGACTGGAACGCACCGATAGAAGACAGCCGCGAACGCATGCAACAATTGGAACGCAAGCAATTGTGGAAATGAGCCCTTGTAGGGTCGAATTCATTCGACCGATATAAACATGTACCTACAACATTTTGGCCTAAATCAGCTGCCTTTCAACCTGACGCCGGACACCGAGTTTTTCTGCGATCTGCCTACGCATCGTGAAGCCTTGAATGTGCTGATGATTGCCTTGCAAAGCGGCGAGGGTTTTATCAAGATCACCGGCCCGGTCGGTACCGGTAAGACCTTGCTGTGCCGGATGCTGCTGAACGAATTGCCGGCGCCGTTTATCACCGCCTATCTGCCCAATCCGCATTTATCCGCCGCCGGCTTGCATCTGGCGGTCGCGGAGGAATTGGGCATCCGCTATTCCAGCAATGCCTGGCAAAGCCGCACTTTGACGCAAATCAACGACTATCTGCTGATGGCGGCCAAGCTC
This sequence comes from Methylomonas methanica, assembly GCF_001644035.1. Lineage (GTDB taxonomy): Bacteria > Pseudomonadota > Gammaproteobacteria > Methylococcales > Methylomonadaceae > Methylomonas > Methylomonas methanica_A. The sequence continues at coordinate 34,919 of NZ_LUUG01000042.1, read as the reverse complement.
GGCAATAAGGTAGTTTTGATTATCGACGAAGCCCAAGCCATGCCGCTGGAGACCCTGGAAAGCTTGCGATTGCTAACCAATCTGGAAACCGAAAAACAAAAACTGTTGCAGATCGTGTTGTTCGGTCAACCCGAGCTGGATGAACTGCTACAAAACAAAGCTATCCGCCAGTTACGCCAGCGCATCAGCTTTAGCTATACCTTGCAGCCGCTGAATAAGCGGCAAATTCGCGAATATGTGTTGCATCGGTTAAGAATCGCCGGCAACACGCATACCGATTTGTTAGCACCGCTAAGCATCCACGCGCTGCATTTTTATACGCAAGGCATACCGCGCCTGATCAATATTCTGACGCACAAAGCCTTGTTGGCCGCATATGGCAAGGGCCAAAGCAAAATAAGCTGGCGGCATTTGCAACTGGCCGCGTTGGACACCGACGACACCCGTGACAAAAAGCTGCCCTGGGGCTTTAGAAGCATTTTCCTGTGGCTGCTGCTACTCAGCTGTTCGCTGTTTGTTTATTTTTCGTCATACTTAGCTTTATGAGCCTAATCAATCAAATGTTGCGCGATTTGGAACAACGCAACACCGCAAATGCAACGTCCGCCCCAAAACTGGAGCTAAGGCCGGCCCCACATACCCAGCATCAACGCCGTTGGTACTGGTTAATTGCGTTTGCATTGACACTGCCCGTGCATTACGTGTGGCGGCAAACTCACTCGACCCAAACGGAACAGCCGGCGGTTGCCGCGCCCGCCATGGCACCGCCGGCCGCACCTGCACAAATATCGGCACCGACAGTGCCGGAACCGCCAAAAGTAACACTACCCGAGGCGTCGCCAGCGAATACCGGCGGCACCGAACCGGCAGCGATCAAAACCGAGCAAATTATCCAATCAAGCAAAGCAGTAGAGCCGGAAGTGCCGCAACCGCCTGCAAACGCCGCACCGATTCCGCCAATCGTCGCGCCGGCAGTCAAACCCGTTAAAACACAAACGCCCGCTGAACAGGCCGACGCCCTGTACCGGCGCGCTAAAACCGGCAAGTCGGCGCCGATGATCGACGCACTATTGCGCGATGCCTTGCAGCTTAACCCCAGTCATTTGGGCGCACGCACCCTACTCCTGCAAACCCTGTTAAAAGCGCATGCCAACCCGGAAGAAATAGCTGATTTTGTACAAGAAAGCCTGCAATTATTCCCGGACAACCTATTGTTCGTAAAAACTCAGGCGCATTTATACGTTCAGCAAAAAAACTTTGCGGCAGCGACAAACACACTGGAACAGATTAACCCCGACTCGGTGGACGATACGACTTATCTGTCCTTACTCGCCGCCGGCTACCAACAACAGCAGCGCTTCCCACCAGCCGAACGTATCTACCAACGACTAACTCAGCAACAGCCGGAGAAAGCCGAACACTGGTTGGGCTTGGCGATTTGCCAGGACAAGTTGAACCAGACGCAAGCGGCCGCGCAGGCTTACCAGCAAGCGCTGGACAAAAACACCTTGCACGCAGACGTTGTGAACTATATTAAACAACGTCTCAGCGCCCTGAATTAATTCACCCGCCATGGAATATCCGCAAAAGAAAATCCGCATCGGCGACTTGTTGGTACAACACCGTATCATCAGTCACGAGCAATTGATGACAGCGTTGGCCGAACAGAAAAAAACCGGCCGCAAGCTGGGCCGCACCTTGGTCGATCTGAATTATATTTCCGAGACCGATTTACTCAGTTTCCTGTCCCGGCAACTGCAAATCCCTTTCCTGGATATTTCCCAATACAAGCGCAAACCGGAAATTTGCAAGGAACTACCGGAGAACCTGGCCCGCCGCTTTCGGGTAATGCTATTGGAGAGCAACGCCAACGACGTATTGCTGGCAATGGCCGATCCTACCGATTTAATGGGGCTGGACGAACTGAGCCGGGTGCTGAAAAAGCGCATACGCCAGGCGGTGGTGCGCGAATCGGATTTGCTCACCGCCATCGACCAGGCCTACCGCCGCACCGAAGAAATCAGCAATCTGGCCGACCAGCTCAGCGACGAACTGGCAGAAAACCAATTCGACCTGAACGCCCTGCTCTCCAGCAGCGAAGTCAGCGACGCACCGGTGGTTAAACTGCTGCAATCTATTTTCGAAGACGCGGTGCAAACCAACGCCTCGGACATTCACATTGAACCGGACGAAAACGTGCTGCGCATCCGCCAACGGGTAGACGGGGTGTTGAACGAACAAGTGTTGGACAACATCAACATCGCCCCGGCGCTGATGGTGCGTCTGAAGCTGATGTGCGGTTTGAATATTTCCGAAAAACGCCTGCCGCAAGACGGCCGTTTCAGTATTCGGGTCAAAAACAAGGCGCTGGACGTGCGGCTATCGACGCTGCCGATTCAAAGTGGCGAATCGGTGGTGATGCGGATTCTGGATCAATCCAAGGGTTTGCTGGATTTGGAGCTACTCGGCATGCCTGCGGAATTGCTGAGCCGTTTTAAATCCCATATCCGCAACCCGCACGGTTTGATTTTAGTCACCGGCCCCACCGGCAGCGGCAAGACCACCACGCTGTATGCGGCGCTATCGTCGGTTAACTATCCGCAGACCAAAATCATCACCGCCGAGGACCCTGTGGAATACAGTCTGCCGCGTATCAATCAGGCGCAAGTCAACGACAAGATCGGCCTGACCTTTGCCAGCGTGCTGCGCTCGGCGCTACGGCAGGATCCTGACGTAATTCTGGTTGGGGAGATTCGCGATAGGGAAACCGCCGAAATCGCAGTTCGAGCCTCGATCACCGGCCATTTGGTGTTCTCGACCTTGCATACCAACGGCGCGGTGGAAACCGCCACCCGGCTGCTGGATATGGGCATCGAAGGCTATATTTTGGCCAGTGCATTAAAAGTCATTGTCGCGCAGCGCCTGGTCAGGAAAATTTGCGACCGCTGCGCACAAGCCGCAGAGATCAACGAAGGCCAAAGCATCTGGCTGGAAAAAACCTTTAATCTACGCGCCGGCGACATTGCGCTTAAGAAAGGCGCCGGCTGCCAATACTGCAACCACGTAGGCTATCGCGGCCGCATCGGCGTTTATGAACTGTTGGAGTTGAACCACGACACCCTGGACGCCTTGCGTCGCAACGATTCTGCCGGATTTATCTCAGCCGCCCGCGCCACGCCGGGTTTTAAGCCGTTTACTGAACAAGCGCTGGAGCTGGTCAAGCAAGGCACTACAACCTTACACGAAATCATGCGTATCTCGGAAAACTGAGATGGCTAATTTTGCCTATAAGGCCCGCAATCCCAAAGGCCAACTGATCAACGGTCAGTTGGAAGCCGAATCCGCGCAGACCGTCGCACAAACCCTAAATAGCCGGGGTTTGACCCCCATCGCCATCGAACCGATCGCTAGCGGCACCGACTTGCTGGAACAATTTTCGCACTGGCGCGCCTTAAGGGCTCTCAATATCAACGACCTGATTCTGTTCAGTCGGCAGATGTATAGCCTGACCAAAGCCGGCGTGCCGCTGTCCCGCGCCATTAGCAGCCTGGCCGATTCCAGCCGCAATATTGCCTTGAAGCAGGCTTTGGTTGGGATCACGCGCAAACTGGAATCCGGCCAACCGCTGTCGCAAGCCATGGCGCAATACGACCGGATTTTCCCGTTACTATTGCTCAGCATTGTCAATGTCGGCGAGACCACCGGCAGCCTGGAACAAGCTTTTCTGCAAATCAGTCATTATCTGGAGCGGGAAAAGGATACCGAGAACCGCATCAAAACCGCGTTGCGTTACCCCGGCATGGTAATCGCGGCCATCAGCATCGCCCTGGTCATCGTCAATATCTATGTCATTCCGGCCTTTAAAGGCATGTTCGACAAAATGGGCGCGCAGCTGCCCTGGCAAACCCGTCTGCTGATGTCGATCTCGGAATTTACGGTCAATTACTGGCCACACCTGTTGGCGGCATTGATCGCGGCGGCTTTGTTGGTTGCTAAATATCTGGAAAATCCGGAAGGCTTGAAGCAATGGCATTGGCTGTTGCTAAAAATTCCGGCGGTCGGCAGCATCGTCGAACGGGCGACGATGGAACGATTTTCTCGCGCCTTTGCGATGATATTAACCGCCGGCGTACCGTTGATTCAGGGTATTGCGATTGTTTCCAAAGCAGTCGGCAACGAATACATCGGCGCCAAGCTGCATAAGATGCGGATTGGCATCGAAAAAGGCGACAGTATCAGCCGCATGGCAAAAAGCATCGGCTTGTTTCCGCCCTTGGTGATTCAAATGATTATGGTCGGCGAAGAGTCCGGCAACATCGCGGAAATGTTGCATGAAGTGGCGGATTTTTACGAAGGCGAGATTGATGCGGATCTGAAAGTGCTCTCCAGCGTCATTGAGCCGGTATTGATCGTAGTGATCGGCATCATGGTACTGGTGCTGGCATTGGGTATATTTCTACCGATGTGGGATTTATCCACCAATATGCATCGCTAGTAAACTTCCCGCAGATAAATCTGTCGGCTGTTGCCTTTATAGATACCAAACGTGGCCTTGGCCGTTGGCGCGTCATCGTGCGCGTTGTCGTGATCCCAATCGAATAACAGCCACGGCAGACTGCTTAAGTCTGCACTGACATCAATATTGCCGGTATTGCCGGCCCCCGGCGCACTGAAACTCAGGCCCCCGTTCCCTGCGAGCAAAGGCGTGTTTGCCAAAATAGCGGTCGAGGTCCCTGAGCCAATTGTCATCGCAGTGGTGCCTGCTTGTAAGGCGCCTCCTGAGGTGTTTGAGTTACTAAGCTTTAGCTGAGTACTTGAGCTGAGACTAGTGCAATTGTCGGCGGTGTTGGTCACGAAAGCAGTGCCGTTGAAATACTCGCTGAACAAGGGCACGGGTAAGGTTGTCAGTTCCGAACCGTGGGCATTGCTTAGCGTCAAACGTCCCCAGCGCTGGGTTTTGTTGCCGCCAGAGAAAGCAATGCCGTTTCCGGCACTCGCCGCCCCGAATTTCACCGGATTGCTACCAGCTACACCGTTGATGCGAGCCACCTGCACAGCATCGGTATCTTGCAAGTTAAAACTCAAGGCAATTTCGGCGTTTAACGGCGCAACGGGATTGCCGCGAGCTATCGCAAGAATATTGCTTGTGGTATCTGCAAAGCTCAAGCTGCCGGTACCGTTGCCGTTATCGGTCGCAATCGGTACGCTATTGTTCAAAACAGTCAAGCTCTGACTAGCTTCGGCATAACTGGGTGTGATGCCGTAACTTAGGTTGCTGGGGCTTATTTTCCATAAACTGCCGGTGTAATTTACCGAAATTACCGCAGCGGCATTTTTTGCAGTTACCTCGGCTACCGGCTGCGTTGCATATTTAATTGGTTGGCCGATATACGTAAAATGTCCGCAGCCCGGCGAAAATACCGGCGTATTCAACGTAACGTCAAAATAGTCCGGTACAAAGCGTCCTATCGTAAATATCGCAGAACTCACCGTGCGTTCGGCTAAAGTTGAGCCGTCAGCGGTATCGACAGCGGCAAAGTTGGCATCAGATACGCTACTGCTGATGGCCCCGACTTCTGAATAGCTGGCTGTTGTGGAGGTAGCTACGCCAGCACTGTTGGAAAATCCACCGGCAGAAAATGTACCCATTACGCAGCCCGTAGCAGGCAGTACACAATTGACCGTACCGGCACTTGGCGTGCCGTTATAGCGGGAAGTCACTGCACCCACTGCGTTCTTAGCAGTCGCAGTTATTGTAAACGGTTGTCCGGCCTTATGGGTTGGCGTAGCGGATGCCGTCGCCGCATTAAGTGTTCGGCTGGTACCGGCTGAAGTCCAGTTACTATCACTTGCCACTGCCATCAACTCGTATGGGCGAATGGCAAAGTTATCCGTAGAACATGCGATCACACTTGGACTAAAAAACGGATACTTAATCCTTATCCGCACATTCTGCCAGACATTGCTTTCAGAAAAAGCAACTGTCTTTCGCCCGGCATCGGCAGAAGTAAAATTAACGATTGCCGCATTACCAATCGTCGGATAAGTACTGCAGGAGCCGCTACTGGCATCCACTAACTCGATTGCAACGCCGCCGGTAAAACCTGTGGTTCTGGTTGCGCCGGTACTATTCGTTGCAACCACATCCAACGTAAAACTGCTGCCGGCAATTTTGGTTTTGATATATCCAGTATTGTCTGCGGCTGCGGTGGTGGAATCAAATGCATTAAACTTACCCGGTACCGTCGTACTGGAGCCGGGAATATAGAATTTAAATGCGCTGTTATCGGTGGGAAACCCGACAGAAGAGACGGCATAGTCGCTAGTGCTTATTTGCCAGCCAATCTGCGCCAAGGCAGCGGCTGGGCCCCGCACCGAACTACCAAATTGATAAATGAACTCGCCATTTTCTTGGAGAATGAGCTGTAAATCATAGGCACCTGAGGCGGAATTAGTGCTTGTCCATTCCGGGACGTGATACCAAGTCACCACAAATTGCCGATCCGGTGCGGAACCGGCAGTGGCATAGCTGACATAACAACTCGCTCGGCTGATACAGCTCGTGGAATAACCGCTCACTTCCGACTTTAAAGTGGGGTCCAGATCGTTACCATAAATGCGCATGCTGTAATCTAGCCCGGCGTTCGGATAGGGCAATTGCGTTACCGGGCTACCGAAACCGCAGGTGGCATTGTTGTTGAACTGAATGCGCCCGTTGGACATCACTCGTAGACTGGTAAAATCAATGGCACCGAATCGGAAACTGAACCCTAACGGAATATCGTCGCTGATGATGTCGTCGAGAATCGGCACACTACTGCCGCAACCGCTGTTACCGGTAAATTTGTATGTTGCCGAGTACAACCCACCGGTAGTCGGCCCCAATTTGCTGTGGCTGCCGGCATCTATCCAGCTAAAGGTATATGGAATAACCGCATAGGTTCCTGCATGGGCCGGGTAACTAAAACTCCATATCAACAGAAAGAATAACTCTAAGGCCTGTCTTTGCCGGAATGTCAAAAGCACTCTTGTCAACAAAGCTCCCAAGTAAGATTAGGGTTGGTGTGTTACATTTTGGCAAACCGGACAAATATGCCGTCCGTCCTCGGTACACAGCCAGCCTGCATTGACAGCCAAATTTAACTCTCCCTCAAACCAGGCTCTGCCGTCACTCAGGCGCCGGCCGACGCGCTCGTCACTGCGTGGCGCCCGCCGGAATTCTATCGAGCGCAAACCTTGTGGGTTACAGATGTCGCAAAAAATAAATTTTCGTATGCTCATAACGGTAGGTTAAACAGAACTAAAACCCGAAGATGTATCACTTTTTGGCAATATTTAACCAAAATTAAACCTTAGTATAGACTAGGTCATGCTCTACAATAGCTAGCAATTCATATACCTTACTTTTAACAGAATATTCGTTTACGCCTTAATTTTCGGAAAAAACAATGAAATTATATCGACAGCAAGGATTCACATTAATAGAACTGATCATGGTCATCGTGATTTTAGGCATTTTAGCGGCCACCGCTTTGCCTAAGTTTTCCAACATGTCGTCAGATGCCCGGGCAGCGGCGCTGGAAGGTGCGCTTGGCGCGGTTAACTCCGCGATAACCATTGCGCACGCCCAAGCCCTGCTCGAAAGCAAAACCGCCGCGTCGGGCCAAACCATAACGCTGGAAGGCAGTACCGTGGATTTGGTGTATGGCTACCCAGCAGCAACCGCTGCCGGTATCGGCTCGGCCATCCGCTTGACCGGCGACCTTTCGTTCACTACTGCCGGCACAAAGATCGGTTTTTCATCCGGCGTAACGACTGCCGCTACTTGCGAGATCACATACACGGCAGCTACCAGCGCATCGGTCCCCGCTACAGCCAGCATCGTTAACAGTAACTGTTCGTAATGGAAATAAAGAAGCTCTGACCGGATATATTGAAGACTTAGCCCGCCATGCCGATCATAAAGGGTATTGGTCATGTGTGGTGCCAGCTTTTGACCATAGCCTCTGTTAGACTGAGATGCTGAGTATTTCGGACCGCCGCTCAGGCGGTTTTACATTGGTTGAGCTGGCAATGACCATCGTCATTCTCGGTATTTTGTCAGCAACGGCATTACACAAGTTTTTCGATCTGTCGGTTTATCAGGAACGAACCTTCTTCGACGATACCATCAGCGCCATTCGCCACGCCCAAAAGTTGGCGGTGACGACCGGCTGCAATGTTCAAGTACAAATTAGCGCCAATCAATTCGAATTGCGCCGCCCATCCGCGACGAATCGCAGCAAGTGCGCCTCCAACGTCGCCACCGATTTCGATCTAACGGTGGCTAGACCTGGTTCAGGAGAGTCGAGTTATCAGGGCAGTCAGACCGGCATTGATTTAAGCGACACGACCTTTTACTTCACGGCCAAAGGCGACGCATCCGCCGACCAGCAAATCAGTGTCGGAAGTAACGGTAAACAAATCAGCGTGGTAAAAGACACCGGCTTTGTGTATGACAGCTCGTCTTAAGCCATATGCGAAAATTCCATATCAACGGCAAATCGGCGTTACGCTGATAGAGTTGGTTCTATCGATGCTAATAATCAGCATCGGACTGCTAGGCGTGTTATCGGTGATTAATCTAACCGTTAGCCACAGCGCGAATCCGGTGCTACAGCATCAAGCCATCGCGATAGCGGAATCCTATCTGGAGGAAATTTTACTCCAAGCCTATAGCGGTGGAAGCACTAGTGCCAGAGCCGACTACGACGATGTCGATGACTATAAAGGCCTGGGCGACGTTGGCGTGCACGATCAAGATGGCAATGCGGTTGCCGGCTTATCGCAATATAACGTCACGGTCTCGGTATCGGCCGGCACTGCGTTAACCGACGGCGTAAATGCCAAACAAATAACCGTTACCGTTAATGGTCCAGGCGTTAGCGATTTGCGTTTGGTGGGTTATCGAGCCGAGTACTAATATGCGCCGCGCTAATCAAGGCTTTACCCTAATCGAGTTAATTACAGTGCTGGTCATTGTCGGCATTCTGGCGGCAATGACGACCGACATTATTACCCTGCCGGTGAAAAGCTATCTCGATCTGGAGCGCCGCACCACACTAGTGGATAACGCAGAATCGGCGCTTCGGCTGATGCAACGCGACATTCGCCGCGCCCTGCCCAACAGCATCCGCATTGCCGGCGGCGGCACAACACTAGAGCTTTTACATATCAGCGAAGGCGGCCGTTATCGAGCAAAATTAGCAGCGGACGGCAGCGGCGACGTTCTGGACTTTACGACAAGCGACAATCGCTTCGATGTCATGGGCAGCTTGGAAAATACGCCGGCGGGAGAACTGGTTATTTACAACCTGGGCAGCGGCACTAGCGATGCGTATGCCGGCAGTAATCGCGCCACCTTAGACAACACGTCCACAACGACCCAGTTGATTCTAGGAACTGCCAAGCAATTTCCGCTGCAATCGCCGGAACAACGGTTTTTTATCGTCGATACGCCGCTGAGCTATCGTTGCGATCTGCTTGCGGGCACTTTATTGCGTTACAGCGGCTACAGCATCAGTGCCACACAAGTTGATCCTCCCGCTGGCACCAACGGACAACTACAAGCCAACAATGTCAGTAGCTGCGATTTCGCCTATAGTTCGGCGACAGCGTCGCACTCCGGAATAGTCACACTGACCATCACATTGACGGACAGCGCCGGAGAATCGACTCGATTGATCAGACAAATCCATGTGGATAATGCGCCGTGACAGGACAACGCGGATTCTCGATTGTGATGGCAACTTTTGTACTTGTGGTGCTGGGTCTGTTGGGTACATATATGGTTAGGCTAAGCGCCCACCAAATTAGTACCTCCATCAACGCACTGCAAGGCGCTAGAGCCTATCAGGCCGCGCGCGCCGGCATCGAATGGTCGATTGCCCGGATTGCCAACGGCGGCAGTTGCACTGACCTAAACACCCAAACCGCGATGGTTTTTAACGGCCTTGATGGATTTTCGGTGAGAATAAACTGTAGCAGCCAGACATATTCCGAGGCTGACAAAACAGTAAATGTTTTTCGGATTAACGCCTTGAGTCGATTCGGTAGTTACAGCGATAACGACTATGTAGCCAGAGAAATAGAGACGTCTATTGTCAATTAGACAAAACGGTGCAACGATCTAAATCGTGTTGAAGGTTTGAATCGATCTTTCACTTTACGCCCTTACTTTTAGAACCACGGAACAAATCATCAACCTGTCATCCTAACTTACTGCCCCATAGAAAAAAGTAACCGAAGGGTTAAAGTCGTCTCCTCAGATTAGAAGTAGCCTGAATGCCTGAAAAAATGGGTTTCAATGGTTACGCAATCGCCGCCTTGATAGCAAATGGATAGAGTTCGGCATGATATTCTCGGAGCGTGTGTTTGGTGGCTTCCAAGATGTCTGGATGATCGATCACCCGTTGACAAGGGGTTTTTGCGACGCCTGCTATTTTTTGATGAACTTGGCGCCATCCCGGTATTTTTTCTGACGTTTTGCATCGCTGGTGAACCAAATGCGTTTCAAGGGCTCCAGCAGCACTACGGCTTGATATTTCCGTTTGGGGTCAGGCCGATTGCCAGAGTGAGCAGCTGGCTTTATTTTTCGATTCAGTAAACGAATCGCGTACTTGCGTGCGTAGCCGCAGACCTCGCAAAACTCGTTCAGGATCATTTGTTTCGCCGCTCGATCACTTTGTCGATAGCATTCGGATGGCTTGTAAGTAGACCCGTCGTTCGCGTTTTCCCATTGTTGTAATCCGATAGTGTTTGGTTACATTCAATGTGAGGCAACGCCCCTCTTTTGCCGAGGTCTTGGATTACTTTAAATTTGAGGCAATTCGGGATAAGGCTTAAAGTTGACACAACCCGACCATTTACTTATAATGCGCGAATTACTTGCTCAAGCAGGTAATGCCGAGGTGGTGAAATTGGTAGACGCGCTAGCTTCAGGTGCTAGTAGGGGTAACCCTGTGGAGGTTCAAGTCCTCTCCTCGGCACCATTTTATTTTTCATTTTGTTAAAAACGGCAAAATGGAAAATAAAAAATCCTTGTAAATTTTCTTATAGCTACAAACCTGTAGCGCTCAGCAATTAAATCCAATAATTGCGTTAAGTCTCTTAACTTACCTCAAGACTATCGCTCTCAAAATCGCCGCCAAATAGTTTCCACCGCTATTCTCCGATTAAATCCAGCATACAGTTACTTTCCAACACTCACACGAAAAGCTCATAGGGCTAACGCCGCATAGCTATCGTTATCATCCACTGCTGCTGAAGCGCGCGCAATTAACTCCAAGTTGCTGTTATGCTCCATCATGCCCCCGATAGCTAAGGTAACAATCATCGCTTCGAACGGATACACCAAATGAGCGCGGTAGCGTTGGTGATACACCTCTTCGTCTAACTCGCCAATTCCGTGATTGGCTAACGATGCCAAATATAGCTCCAGCAACTGTTTTTCATGAACGCGCCTAGAATCCGGCTTCAGCGATGTAGCTAAAAAATAAGCAAGGTCACTAACACCTTCGCCCATCCGCACCAATTGCCAATCTAGAAAGCCCGGCTCAGCCTGACTCCAGAATAGATTGCCGGGGTGGCAGTCATGATGCACCAATGTTTGCACACCGGTTGCCAAGATCTTGGTGATTCGCCGCCGATCCGCAGCATAGTGCAGCGCGGATTGATGCAATTTGCTGGGCACCAAGCGACCCGCGCGCTCAAGTCCAAGTCTCATCAGAGGCACCGCCAGTAAGGTACCCATATGATTCTCGATATTGTGACTAAAGCCGTTTAACCAGCGATGCGTTTTCAGTAGCCCGGCATTACCCCAATAGTGAGCATGAAAACCGGCTAGCTTTTCCACCACCCGCCGAGCTTGCTCTAGGGACAAGGCGTCGGCGGCAAGCCCGGGCCGACAACCCAGTTCGTCCAGGTCTGTCATTACCAATGTGGTACCGCGACCTAACAGACTTTCAGCCGCTAAAATTTGCGGCAAATTCACCGGAGCACCCTGTGAAAGCGAATTATAAAAATGGACTTCCTTATGCAATAAGCGCGGTATAGCGGTAATCGCTCTGGACTTAATTGCCAGCGACGGCGTTTTTACAAACCATCGACTTGGTACGACGCCGATGGCGTCGTGTTTAACGGTAAGCCGTAAGCGTGTCGATGTGCCGATATTGATGGATTGAACGTCTACTGCACTTACTTTGGCACTGGCCGCATATCGGTTAACGATACGTTGCGCCCATTGTCGGGATAATTGATCCGGACGATGCACGACAATATTGTTTCTAAAACGGTTCAACATTGGATTAAGCCAGTCTCAAATATTTGATAAATCGAAATATTAGCCGCCGTATTCATTCAATTTAATTTCATCAATCAAATAACTAATTATCAAAACCTAATGTATTCCTATAGTTTTTCAGGCAATAAAAAACCCGCCAAGTTATTAACTTGCGGGCTATTACTCAATCGTCTACCTCAAAAAACTTGGTCGGGACGGCGGGATTCGAACCCACGACCCCTTGTCCCCCAGTCAAATAGAGTTTTTTATCAATCAATAAAATCAACAACTTGCAGATCTCGCAATTTAAAACCCTACTACAGTTGCACCAATATCAACGTTATTTATATGTTGCAGTACTACGATTTTACTACACCAATGCTACACCGAAGCATGTTACAAATTAGGCTCCAGGAACAACTGATGGTAACGATCCAGTGCTGAAATAAATTATTCCACATGGTCTGTTTGGTATTTTTCCCGCCATACTGAAAACTCCAGAGGACGCAGTCCAAAACGAATTGCATTTCCCGCATGCAAAGTTTTAAGTTCGTTTTGTATTAAAATAATGAATCGCTGCTTGTCTTCTGAAGACACTGAATCCGGAATGCCTGCCATGATCGATGTTTCATCTGTCGCCAACCCCTCCCGGACAATGGCTCGTATCACTTCAGCCAATTCGTTTCTATAACGTAATCGAACGATGTCCGGCGGCACTAATTGCTGCTTCACGGCAACGTATTGCTGGCATGAACGCTCGTAAGCCCAGATGTAGACATCTCTCAACAATTCAATTCGATTCAGCTCATAGACCCCGAGAACTGCATCCACGTAAGCCTGTTGCGGCACGTCGATAAAGGACAGCGGGCAGAGATTGTGCTGAATCAGCGGGATGTTGGCCGCCAACCGCGAAACCCGTTTGTTGACGTCTTCGAAGGGTTGCAAGTATGGCAAATGCACCATTAGGAAAAATGATTGTTCAAACGGATCGCTGATTTCAGCCGCCATAGTCATGACAATCCCAAACAACTCCTCAATCCGTTGCGGCATCGCAATCGGCAAATAAACACTACCCCCGATATCGACCGCACGATTGCGAAGGCGACCACAACTCATCGGGTCCGCTAACAAACCATCCGATAAAAAGGCATGTACGGCAATAATAGTTTCTGCTGCAACGTCGGCGTGCTCAGTGTCGCGTACCAAATATTCAATAGCCGACTTGTGATTGAGGATCATCTGGGTTTCCATGACATCCTTACCTTCAGCCGCCTGACCGAATTCGATCAAGCGTTCGGTATCCAGTCGGCTATAGGTATTGCCTTCCAATCGTGATGAAGCCCACGATAAATCAATGAGTAAGCGATTCAATATGTCACGAGCAAACGTGCCTGCCGGGGTTTGTTCAGCCGGCGATCGGCCCAAGGCATGCAATTGTTCACGTAAACTGGCTGGTAAGTAATAGGTGTTGTTTGGATAGTACTGCCCCAGAAAATCGGGTTGGTAGCTGACGGGAGATCGTTGAGTTCGAGGTTGCCGAATAAAGGACTTAATCTCTTCGCCTTCTGGCGAAATGGGAATATAGACTTCGTCAACAAATTGCCGGCTCGAACCATCAACGACATCAACCGAGTCGAAACCCTGACCAGGCTTTGCAACTTTATACTTCAGTGCTCGCCCATCGCCTTCGCTAAAAACGCGGTGCTCTGCTACCAATGTGGCCAAACGGCGTTGCAAAGTACGCCCCTTGATTTCAAAGTCTAGCTGTTGCGCAATGTCTTTCGCACCAATACCTTCAGGATATTGGGCAATAAGCTTCTCGATTCGATCCAGCTCTTCTGATGGGACTATTTTTGGCATGATTTGATTCTTGGTGTCGCGATTGACTTTATTGTGCCATTTAATATGTCACCAAACCAAAATTCGCGCCATAAAAATATTCTTGGTGGTACCCATAAACCTCAGCCACCATCTACCCACCCAAGTCATCACATTCCTTCCGATCATAAGATCAAGTAAAAAAGCAGGAGGATCGGCGAAAAACAGCTAAAAGAGGAGTTTTTCGAACATATAGAATTTTTGGCAACGTCGTAAACTCGCTTCAAAACCAAAACGGTGGGCTTGCGATGTTCATTATTCACATAAAAAATCAAGAGTTTAAGTCCCCTGGCATTTCAATCCAAATCCCTATTAAGCGCCTTTGGATTGGCATGATCGGTGGCCTTTTCATCATCAGCCACCCCATGGAATCAATGGCTGCTGATTCTACTCAAACGAGTGGCAACAGTCAGCACACAGCAGCTAACGCTAAATTACAAAACACGCTGTGGGGGCAAGTAGCCCGAAGGCATCGTATTGACCCCTATATTCTGTATGCCGTTGCGCTCACGGAGTCGCGAAAAAACGGTGAACAGAATTGTGTCATGCCCTGGCCCTGGGCCATCAATAACGCTGGCAACTCCTTTATTCCTAGCAGTCAGCAGGAGGCCAAAGCTTTGCTCAATCAAATGCTGGATCAAGGCAAACGCAATATCGACGTCGGCATCATGCAAGTGAATCTGCGATGGCATGGCCACCGCGTTGCGAAACCCGAACAACTCTTGATCCCGAGCACCAATCTCGAAATTGGCGCTAGCGTACTCTCAGAGGCTATCCAATCGGTACCTGGCAATCTCGCTCATGGCATAGGGCGATATTACAGTTGGAAAAACGAGCCGGCCGCCATCCAGTACGGGCAAAAGGTGATCGCCTTGGCCGATCAAATCCGAGCGATTCTTTAGCCAACAGAGGATTCCAGAATGGAGGAAAATCTCTACAAACTGAATATCGACTACCTCATCGTCGCTCAATCCTTAATTTTTTCCGAAAGCGAACAGAAAGCCATGTTCTGCCTGGGTTTAACGGCAGACGCGGTTTCATTGCTCAGAAAGATGCCGCTCGAACAGTTGAAGCTCCTGGCTCGAAGCGATTGCCTGACCTTTATTCCCCGATTCAATCCCCACAAATGGAGCGAATTCCTAAACATCCAAAAACCCGAAGCCCCGAATGTACTCGACGCACGGGCCATTGAGCTCCTGATGCTTTTGTCCACCCACCCTCCCGAGTCATGAGCAACCATTGCGCCTATGCTACTCGGCTTAAAGATCAGTATTGGGCCTATCAATTACTGAAGCGAAAGCTTCGTACGGTATTGGCATGCCGGGTCATAAAAACCCTGCGCCCCAAAGACTTGTGTAACCTTTATTTTTCGCTGCACCGAGAAAGTCCAGTATCTGGGCTAGTTCCCAGCATTACGGCGATGCCGCAGGCACGCGAATCGTTTCTGTACATGGCCCTATTTGCTTCAATCTATCGAAGCGCTTGTCCGGGTGATATCAGATCGGAAATAGACCTGAACGCTATGATTTTTGCCTGGGATACTTTTTGCACAATCTATCCCAACCATATTCAAGAACGCCGACCGTTTGGCCGCATACGACCTGCAAATTTCGATGAAGCCTGGATTATCACCGAAGCAATGAAAGACGGACTCGCTGAACTACCTTACTGTACAAGCTGCCATTTGCCCTATTTGGTAATTCATGGCTGCAAATACCAGCAGGTCTGTCAAATGTGCGTGCTAAACCGCTAAACCAGATGCATAGATCCAGATACATCATTGACTAATTGATTCTTTCCAAAAATCTTGGGATAGTAGCCACTAGAACATAGGATCAGCCGAATATTCGAAGTGGAGGCCAACAATGGCGACATTTTCATCCCGATTAAGCCGACAAGATACCCGAAAACCCTCAGTCTTTGCCGGACATCATGCTACGGTGATTTGCAACGAATGCAACCGATCCATGGTGCCGAGAGTGGTGGTTTACTATGGCCGACCAGTCAAGTCAGTTTGCCCTTTCTGCGGCGCAACGTTTACGCGGTTTCCGAGCGGACTACAGCAATTTTCACAACGGTTTTCCAAGAAAATTGTTTCGTTCGATGCTTTTAAAAGAATAGCCTTGGTTGCTGCTGGCTTTGGTTTGATTTGGTTCCTTGCAACGATGGAAATAATCCCTCGCGAGATGGAAGCCCTTGGGATATTCGGTAGCATTGTTTTCAGCGCGTTCGGCCTAGCTGAACTTTTTTATCAAACGATCGAATTCATTGCGAAACAGTTTTCACACAACAGTCGCTATTACTGGTCGGCTACAGCTTTGATCGCAATTATGATTATGTATGTTAGAGATGATTTAACCCGTTACGTTGTGATAGCTTCTTTTCTTATGATCGTTAGATCGATACTGGCTGGTTTTGCAGTCGCGAGAAGTCAATCTCATTGAAAGTTAATAATTTATGCGGCCACGCGCCCGATTGTAATTTCCAATTTGATCGATTAAGTCCATACGACCTTGACCAGCCGCGCTTTTAAGTAGCTTGGCAATATCATTACCCTCGATACTGCCTTCCTCTTCTATCAACTGGCTTCTAGCGATACCAAGGTTGCCGCCATACTCGCCAGCAACAGCAATCCCCGCAAACGCCTCAAACATCGCGGCACGATAATAAGTTTGCTGAGTCCGAGTTAATTTATCTGCAACCTCATTTACTCTTTGATTTGCCCATACTTGAGAAGCCTCCTTAAATCCAGAATACGATTGGTTTGAAGCAAATTTTATTGAATCCCAAATTCCCATTCCTTGCGCTTGAGATTGTTGAACATATTCTGCAAACTCCTTGATATGTTGGTTACTAACCGATCCTAATGCTTCCAAATTTTTCGCGGAGTTATAAAGACTGCCCCCTAGATAATTGTAAGAAGCCTCTGCGGCCGAAGGCGTGTCATTGGCCGCAGCCGCAATCGATTGCCTAAAGTGTTCTGCTTTGACATTCGCCAATTGTCCAAAGCCTTCTTTCGAATTTTGTTCACGCTCGGCCAGATTTCGATCATGCTGGGCTTCGATACTTTCTTCGCCATTGGCAATTTTGCCTGACGCTGAGCTGATTCGGGCTTGAGCACGCTGATCCAGCGATTCGGTTTCAGCGCGCGGATCGTTGAGATGGGCCTGTTCGACGGAAGCTTGAACCTTACCAGTTTCCGGTGCATTGGCTTTCAGCGATTCATTCCGACTGGCATCCCAGCTTTGATCGGCCTGCGGCGCATTAAATGCATCACCGAGCAGTTGATAACCCGATATTTGCGCCTGGTGCGATTGTTGATCATCCAGCGTGCGGTAACTGGGTGACGAAAAACCGGTCAATAACGACATCCCGGCGGCGGCATAGGCTTGATCGGCATCGCTAATCCAACTCGCCGCTTTCCATTGCGAGGCCAACCGCTGCGTATCGCCGCGCAAGCCGTATTGATCCAGCGTGCGATCCAGACGTTCCATCAAGCCAAGATCATGCGCGATTTTGTATCCCGTTTCCGCCGCGCCGAAACTGGCTTGAATTCCGAATCGTTGTTGAGCCGATAGAGTTTGTTGATAGGATTGATTAGCCGATACCGCATCGGTTGCGCTGTGTTGCAGCGAAGACAATGATTGATGTTGCAAGCCCATGGATGCCACATTCCGGGTGCCGGTTTGCGCATCCAGTGCCAGGCTTTTCGCCAACCCCGCTTGATAGCCCTGACTGTCGTTGACGGTTTGACTGATGTCGGCGGCAATGGCGTCAGACTTGTCCTGACTGACTTTGAAGTCGTTTTGCAAGCGGCCAGAAATTGCGCCGCTGAGTTGGTCGTTACCGAGCTTGGCGCCGGCATTGGCACTGCCGGCCACCAACGCCGAGAACTGATCGGCGGAAATCCCGGTATCGGCATGTTTCTTGGCAAAGGCTTCGCCAAACTGACGATTGTAAGCATCGGTATAACTGGAACTGCTGGCGATTTGATTGCCCAATGAACGACTATCAAACGCATCGCTGCTGATGCTAGCCGATTTCGACGCCGTAGACGACACACTGTGCATGAAGCTGCTGGTCGCCTGTTCCGAAGCGCTGTAAGCCGACGATACCGCCGCACTCATGTCCTTGCCGGCGGTAAAGGTCGGCAGCACTTTGTCGACACCGGTTTGGGTAACTGCTGAAAGTGGACTGTATTGATGTTGCGCCTGGGCATTCAAGACCGGCGCCGGGCTGATCACGTCGGGCGTGGCGATTTTTTCGTTCACGTAATCGCCGCCATCCATCCGCCCCAGGAAATGGGTGGCGGTCACTGCCCCGCGATAAATCAGCATCAAGGTAATGGCCGGCGTCGATGCCGCCAGCATGCCGCCGATCGACAGCCATTGCTGCAACTCCATATCCAGTTGGTAAATGCCCATCATCGACGGCAGATTGTAGGTGGCCGTGGTCAGCGCCGCCATTTTGCCAGCGGCCGACATCTGGATGAACAGATTGATCACCGCCAGTATCGGCATCCACAGCTGGATCCACAGCAACATTGAGAAGTAGCCGATATTCATCCGGATACCGACATTGCCCAGCATCACCACAAACGCCATGATCGGCGCGATAGCGTAACTCAAACCTTCGATGAAGGCCATCATGGGTCGAACGATCTTGGCAAACAGCGTTTGTTCGGCCGCCCACTGGGTATTACGTTGCTGAATGGCTTGCTCGACCATTGCCGCCTTGTTCCAGTGCAAGCCGTCTTCATGCCGGCCGATGACGCCTTTTTCGAACATCGGTATGATGGCCGACATCAACATGTAATCGGCGGCATCGACCACACCTGGCCCGGCCAACGCATCGAAGGCATCCTGGATTTTCGGCACCGTGTCAGCTGCTGCCGGCACAGCCAAGGTCGGCTGCAACAACCCTTCCAGCGCCGTCGCGAAATTACCGGTGGCCACCCCACTCAAATCGGCCCAGGCATCCGTGCAGGTTTTGGTTTGCGGTTGGCCGCCGACATAGATTTGCGTCATGTAGATGTCGGAATCAAACCTGATCGCATTCAACGGATCGGCATCACGCAAGATGGCATCCACCGATTTCTGGTTCAGATCGACACCGGTCAAGGTACATTCGCGCACGTAGTTGGCAAACGAGGTTTCCATGTCGCTGCCGGCATTCGGCACGTTGGCCGCACCTAAATTCACCCGCGACAACAGATTCTTCCGTACCGCCGTCAAGGTCTGCAAACTGTCGGCAAAGCCATTGCCGGTCATCGACGGCGTACCAAAGCCTTGTTCGAACAGCCGTGTAGTGCGATAACCCATGTTCGACATCACGCTACCCACGACTGCCGGACCCAACGGCACATTGTCGACTACCACCACGCTACCGGTATAGGCATCCTCGATCGATACCCGCACCGAAGGTGCGTATAGCATCAGCCACAACACATACGCCAACAGTAAATCCTGATAACGGATACCGCGACCATCCCATTGCAACAAGGCCCGTAGCATGACGATGATGACACCGATCAAGCCGCCGACGGCCGCCGCGGTGCGGTAATCACCGGTCCCGGAGATCATTGCGATGGCATTGAGGACGGCTTGCAAATAGGCGGAATCGCCCACGGAGAAGATTTCAAACATGGACGACCTGCCTTTTAAACAACGAGGAAGAAATACATCATGGGGGACGTGGAATGAACGTTTAAGGACTTGGCCAAGCCATCCCGGAAGCCGGCAACTGCGCCACGGTGCCGTAGTGTTTAGGCTTCACGGTATTCATCAATTGCTGGTAAAACGCCATCAGGGTTTGCGGATTCCCATAACGACCGGCGATTGTGACGTACTCGTCTTGAATCTGCTCACGGGCATCTTTCAAGGCATCCATCAGCAATTTGGCGTAGGCGTGGTCGTTCATGTGTGCCGCGGTCTGCACGGCATTGAGCAAATCGTTGACGATCAATTGCGCCAATTCCAAGGCAATCACCGGTGCCGCTTCTTCGGCCCACAGTTTGGCAATGCCGGCATCCTCCCTCGCCAGGTTATGGATCATGCCGCCGATGGCATCCGGTACGGTTTGCATGAATGCTTTCTCGCTGTCGGTGATCTGGCCGCTGTTGGTCGAGAATTTGTAAATCAAGCCATTGCCGCTATTAGCCGATCCCAGCAAGAGTTCCATTACCCTTTGTTTCAAGCCGACCAGATTGACGTTCTGGACAATGGGCTTCAGACACTGATCGGCGTCATGGCCATCACTGCAGGTATACATCCTGACGGTTTGATAACTGTTGCCGGCATCGTTGCCGTACATCAAATCCTTGATCCGCAACACCGGCGGCGGCGCACTGATGGCATTGTTTTCGCCTTTGCCGTCCGGTGCGGCTTGAGGCGCATCGACGATCACCGTACCGGAAATACTCATGGCCGCTTCCAGTAAACTGTTGCCGCCAAACCGAAACCAACCACCAGCGTTCTGATTGACCAAGGCCCGCCAGACCAGATTGCCTTGAATGATCTTGGTCATATCGGTCGGGTCGTTTTGCTTGATTTGCTGTACCGGATCACCCAGGGTACTGGTATTGGTCCAACTGGAAAACACATCCGAAATGCCTTGGGTAAACGAGGCATTGGACAGATTGGTCTTGCTTTGCAGATCGAAGGCTTTGACCGTATCGTTGACCAGGCCCTGCGCCAAACGGCAGGAGTTGCTGAACATCTGGTTCATCTCCTGGATTTTCTTTTGCAGGTCGGTCATCACAGACGCACACCAGGGACACATGGCGCCAACGGCGAGTTGGAATGCATAGCCCGCCGCATTGCCGGCCACGTTGCGCATCAATTGCACGAACTGGTTGAAGTTGATGAAACTGAAACTGCCGGCGAACAAATCGATACCGCCACAACCAGCACTGAACGACGGTGGCACGAACGACACCAGGTTGGTATTGGTGATGCCATTGCGTGCCACCAAGCTGCCGCCGGTAATCACGCCACGGCGCTGCCCCAAATGCGCGGTCGGCGCCGTAAAATTGGTCATGGTGCCGAACATGCTGTCCATTTCCTGTTGCAGGTCGGCATAGGCTGGAACGGCACTCTCAACCAACAAAATCAATACGACGACTTGGCGATAGCGTAATCGAAGCGAAAACGACGTCATGGCGTGCTCCTCATTTGCGCACTGCGTTGCAATGCCTGGATCAGTGACAGTGGATCTTGAGTGACCGCCGGGCTGATGCTACCGGCGGCCGGCAATAGCATCGGCGTGTTACGAATGCCCTGGGTAGTTTGATATTGCGAGGCATCGATCCAACCGGCTTCCTTGGCGGCCAGCAGAATCCGTCCGGTAACTTCCTCTAACGACAAGGCGCCTTGCGCCAACGGCACAATCTGCTTGGGCGGTTTCATCAGAAACAGCGCCGGTGTCTGTTCAACCCCCAACATGGCAGCCTGACCGTTATCACGTTTGAACTGACTGAAAAAGCCGTTCGGCATCGGCAAACCATCGAGCGACACGGGATAAATCTTGAATCCATAAGCGTTTTCCAGCATCGCCAGAATCGGCGCCTGCACATGGCAATAGGGACAATCGGACCGGAAGAAAAACAAGATGCCGGCTTGGGCGGCAATCGCTTTCAAGGCGCGTTCGGCCACCACGCTGGCCTGATGATTGGCTTCATTGGCCGCATAGGTCGCCACTGGCCGGCGCACAGTTTCATCGAGTTGCGGATCCGACATCACCACGTAACGCGCTGCATTGGTAAAACGCTCGGCTTTGTCCATCATCACCCGCTGCAGATAGTAAAACGCCGCCACATTCTCGGGACTCGGATCGTCGATGGCTTGGTTTAAGTAATGCTCCAGGTTTTGCTTCAACCAGGTCGAGGACAGTGGCTGGGGTTCTACAGCAGTCTGTGCTTGAGTTTGGGTTTCAATTTCAGCCTCAACGACGTTAGGCGGTTTGCTGTCAGGCTTGGGTTTTTCCTGATCGGCTTGGATTTCGGGTTTGGCTTTTTTGACCGGCTCAGGCAACACCTCATACCAAAACCAGCCGCGCTGTTTGTCGGCGAAATAGGAAACCTCGGGCGCGTCGTCCTTACCCATCGCCATAGAGGCTCTGAGACACAAGCTCATGATGATCGGTAAAGAAATGGCGTTTCGGTTCATCGCGCCATTGTCCGTCAGATTTTCCCAGCCACTTTTGCAGCTGACGACGAAAACGCCATCAGCTGCAAGATGGTTCGAAAAGCTATCGCAGAACGCGACCGTGACGGCAGACGATCACGAATTCGGCGTCAACTGCAATCGGCATCCCATATCGGTTGCCTAAAATGTCGACGTTATTGCGAACTGGCGATGACCCGTAAATCCCAATAGGAATCGACTTTCGATTTGCCTACGTTAGTAGGGAAACGTGGCAACGGTAATCGGTTCGAAATCCGAAGTTATTTCCTAGATAGGCATGAATCACGCCGTTTTGCCGAGGCAATGCCTAAAGAAACCATCGAGAAAATGACAGTGATATGCCTACTGCGGTAGGCATTTAAGGTGCAAATACCTATGCAGTAAGACGTTTTCCAAGGCTCGCAATGAACAGAAAGTCCCTTAGGCATTGTCCATGTCTATCCCTACAGTTAAGTAATAGGAAAATTCATGTCCAGCGAACAACCTGTCAACGCACAGTCCACTCTCACCGAACAAGACCTGCTGCATTGGATCGAAACCCAGTGCGATCATCTCCAGGCGCAAGCCAAAGTGCTGGTCGATGATTATTGGCGCCAAATGAAAAGCCAGCGCCAGAAACACAACAAAAGCGAATCGGGCCGAATCGGCGTCCGCATCCGCTGCCGGGAAAACCAACGCGCTTTCAGCATTGAGTGGTACCGCATGGCCACGTTGCGGCAAAACGGTCAAACCAAGCCCATTGCTCAGTACCTGAAAAAAGGTCGCGGCTATCGTTATCCGCTCGGCAACCTGCTGAAGGGCGAACCCGCCTGGGAAGCGGAATTAGTCGAAGAACTGGAAACCGAGTTTGCCCATATCCGGCAACAGCTCGATCGGCTGGGAAAAATTCGCGACGCGGTGCAGCGTTATCGAAAGGGTCTCGAACCCAACACAAACCCGCCCGCCGAGTGAGGCCATAAATCCCATATTCGTTCCGCCCCTTAAATGGATTGAAGGTCTCTGTTCAGATAAAAGCGGTTAATCGCCGAGTCTAAAATCGAGTTTCAATATGCCTGGTTCCAGCCATTGATTTTCCAAACGCTTGATGTTGGCTAAACAGCACTGGCCTGACGGGTTCCTGATTTCACAGGCACATTCCCCGGCCTTGGTGCGTTGCATGACAAAATCCTTTATCGGTTCCGCACGCTGAGCTTTTAACGCCGATAAATACTGCTCGGCGTCAATATCAAAACAGTAACAAAGCGCGTCGTTTTGGATCGCTTGATAGCTTCGTAAAAGCTGTTTGGGAATAGCGTTGCCTGCGTTGGAGAAGTAAGCAATTGAGCATGTTTTTGCCGGACAAAAATAATAGCTATCAATGACGATTGACTGATTCTCGGGAAACCTTACCTGATGGTACAGCGTTGACATGCCGACGCTTTTGCACGAGGAACCGCATTCAGGACAAATCTGTTTGGTAATAGTGGAGCTGCAGCAATCAGACATAGACGCTATCCTCGGCCTTATCGAGCAACAGGTGTGGCAAGGGAACCCGGATAACCAGCATCCGTCGTGGCTTTGATCAAGGCTGCACTATCGGTTTTTTGGCTATCGAAGATTATAGTGGCTGTTTTTAAATCGTAATCGACAGTCACTTCTTGTACGCCTTCGACTTTCTGCAAAGCTTTCTTGATGGTAACTGTACACATGGCACAGGTCATATTTTCTATATTCAGCGTCACCGTTTGCTGTCGGTTTGGCTGTGCAACAGCCGTTTCAGCATGAGCCGCCGGCATCCACAACACACTTGATGACAAGCTTAAAATAAGCAAACTGGATTTAATGGTCATATCTGAATCCTCTCAAGCCATGAAAAAAGGCGCTAACCAGGGAAAGGCCAGCAGTATCAAAATGAATGCGGAACCCAACCAAAACATCAGGCGTTGTCGGCGTTGAATGTCGGATGTGGCACAGCTTTCACCTTCCTCACAGCGTTGAGGTGTTAGATAGAGTTTTCGATACCCTAACGCCATAAAGACCAGGGTCAGGATGATGAAAAATGGACGGACCGGTTCCAGTCCCGTCAACGTACTCATCCATGCGCCGCCAATACCTAAAGATAAAAATAAAAAGGGCCCGACACAGCATGCCGAAGCCCCTATAGCGGCCAAGAGAGCGCCGAACCCTAACCATGACGGGGTGTTAATGGATGTTTCAGGGTCTGTATTCATGCGAATCTCCTCAACCAAACAATGTTCAATGCTGGCAAGGAGTCTAAACCCTGTTGTTTAGAACAGAGTCAAGTGCGTGATTTAAAATCAGGCTTGGGTTGATGCATCATCGCTAAACGCATCGAGAATAGCGCAATGAGCTGCTGGAGCTGTCTGCTGACAGTCGTTGACCAGACTTTCCAATATCTGACGGAGAGTCGTTAAATCCCTGATTTGTTGATCAATCTGCTGACATTTCTGCTCGGCTAGTTGTCGTACGTCAGCACAATGCGCCCCATCAAGCGATAACAAGGTGGCAATTTCCTTCAAGGTAAATCCAGCCTGCTGCGCACGTTTGATGAAGCGTATTCGCGCAGTCGCATCAGATGAATAACATCGATAACCGCCATCGGGTTTCGGTGGTTCCGTCAGTAAGCCGATACGTTGATAGTGACGGATGGTCTCGATAGTGACTTCGGTTTGTTTGGCTAGTTTGCCGATCGTTAAATTTGACATTTTTGAGCCTTGGGTTTTCTTCTCAATGTAAAACGACAATGTTCATCAAATAGCTGGAGTCGTAATCAGAAATCTGACAAACAGAAATTGAATTTTATAAAGCTATTGGGCCATTGTGCGAAAGCCGGAAGAGATAATGGCATGTTCGCAGAACCCCGGCACGGTGAACAAGCGTTCTTTTAAAAGGTGAAATTATCCACAGATGTACATTCCCTTATTTAGATTAAATAAAGATTATATATAGATTAGCACCCTCGATTTTCAGCGCGAAAGAGTCGCTGTAGCCCAAGAATGGCAAGGCCTGCGGCGATTTCACAATTTGCTCGAAGCGTCGGTCTAATGCCGTGTCAAACGTCGGCCTAATGCCGTGCTTTTTGTCGGTCGAATGCCGTGCCCGTCGGTCTAATGCCGTTACCTTGTCGGCCGAATGCCGTGCCTCCGTCGGTCTAATGCCGTATCCGCGTCGGCCTAATGCCGTATCGAGAGGCTTCGACCGACCGAAAATAGCGTCGGTCGAATGCCGTGCTTTTTAGTGCTGCTGGTCGTCGAGAAAACGTTGTTGACTGGGCGTCGGCTGGCGTTTGATTTTCACCATGTCATCAGCGAATTCAAAGCTAGCCAAAGTGCCAATGCTCACCAAGGCCTCCAACGCTTTACCCAACCGATATTTGAAATCGCGCAGGGTTTTCGAGCCACTGCCGCTCAGTCGGTGAACGGTGGTAATTTTCATCGGGAACGGAGCGGCATGGGACGACAAGAAACCGTGTAACCATAGTGCCAAGGGTTGTTTGCGCAACTTCTGCCGCTGTTCGAATTCAATGTAGGTGTAGCCTTCCTCGAACAGGCGCAGCATGGATTCGGTCAATTCCACCACGTAGCGCTGCGTCAGTTCGTCACGGTAATAGCGCAAGAAGCCTTTTTCACCGAAGGCATCCCGACCGTGAAAGGTGATTTCGACAAAGGCGCCGCCCAAGCGGGCCATCGCTTCTTTCAGCCATTCATGTTGGCTTTTACCGCTACCGCGACCCAATGCCGTCAATAGGGCATGGGCGCTGAAGGTCACGCTGAATCCCGGTAATTGTTGCCGGGACAAATGCACAATCTGCATCCAGACATCGAGATCTGATTGGTTGAGCTGTATGCCGAGGTAGCGAACCTCGATCCCATCAACCGCAGCCAGCAGGGTGCGTTTTTTGTAGGCCATCCGTTCCTTTCCTTGGATGCCGGCAAACAATGCGCTCCGCAAGCAAGCATTCGGCGTACCACGAATTGCCGACGGCCAGTTGGGCAACGATGTTAAGGGTTCGATAACCCGCAATTTGGCTTTTTTCCGCTCTGTCAGAGACTGAAAACGTTCGGTGAGATTGTCGAGCGAATGGTTTGTACTATTTCTGTCCATGGCGGCCGCCTCACTTCTTCAGGCTGCCAGGATTGCAGCCGTGGCTCAGCACGTTGTGTGGGATAGTCATGGTTTTGACTAGCGCCTGCTCCTCCGGTGTCATATCAAGTTGGTGATGGCAATATTTTCGCCAGGCGCGTTCGATGTCCTGCAAATTGTCATCCTGGCGATCGGGAATGTGCGACGTGCTGACATTGAGAACGCGATCCGCTACGTCGTCATTCGCAACGTAAACACCAAGCGGCTGATCGGCTTGCCTGACGACGTGTTCCATTGCTGCACCTCGCAGCACTGAACCGCCCAATCCTCCTGTCTGCCAAGCATTATCCAGGCGCCAGGGTTGTTCGGGTTGAATCGGCACAATCGATTCGATGACGGTCTCGCTTACGGCGGCATCGGGCCGATTCAGCGAAGTACAGGCCGTGCCACACAGCAAGGAAACAAGACAATGGATTGCGAGCGATATGGATTTCATGAGAGCTCCAGAGAAATTAAAGGGAGCTCGTTACACTAAACACTCTTTTGTGAAGCCTGCTTGCAGCTGGCGTCGAATTCGTCGTCAGCTGCAAGCGACGATTGAAAAATTCCCGGCAAGATGCGGCGTTATGGAAAATACGCCTTCGACGCTCATTACTCGCATCTGCCAACGTCTGTTTGGCGTCGAGTCCGCGCCTGTCGGTCAGGTGGCGACAACGATGGATGAGGACGTGCCGCGTTACCCGCCGTTCATGAAGGGTCTGCCGGCTGCGCCTGTGGAACGCATCCTGTCCAGTCAAACAGAATTGATTGCGGCCATCGAACAGGCGCTGGCCATGCCGGATAGTCTTTATCAAACCATAGCCGCGCCGGTCATACGCCGCTATGCCGCCTACAGCCACTTGTTGCCGGCGTCGGAGTCGCATCATCATCGCGGCGCCGGTGGCTTATTTCGGCACGGTCTGGAAGTCGCCCATTGGGCGACCTTGGCTTCCCAGGGCAGTTTATTTGCCACGTCAGCATCACCCAAAGAACGAAAAGCACAAGAATTACGCTGGCGTCTGGCGGTCTGTTTTGCAGGGCTATTACATGATATCGGCAAACCGGTCGCCGATATCGCCGTGGTCGATGCGCAGGGGCAACATACCTGGAACCCTTGCGATGAAAACATCACCGACTGGGCTGTGCGACATCAGATCGACCGGTACTTTCTGCGTTGGCGGGATAACCGCCATAAACGCCACGAACAGTTTTCGGCCTTGGTGATCGAGCGCGTCCTGACCCGCGAAGCGCGCACATTCATTCTGGAGTCCGGCCCCGACATCATGCAAGCCATGCTGGAAACCATTAACGGTTTGGACCGCGGCTCCAAAGTTTACGCACTGGTGATAACCGCCGACTGCAAAAGTGTGGAACGGGATTTAAAAGCGCATTATCAAAACATCGATTCGGCCTTGGGCATGCCGGTGGAAAAGTACCTGTTCGACGCCATGCGCCGCTTGGTCAAGTCCGGACAATGGACCGTCAACGAAAAAGGCGCTCGACTATGGCGTTTTGAGGATGGCCTGCATATCGTCTGGCGGGCCGGCGCGCAAGACATCGTCACCCTGTTGGCTAAGGACAAAGTACCCGGCATTCCCCGCGACGAAGATACCTTGGCGGACATCTTGATCGAGCGAGGTTTGGCAATTCCCAAATTCTGGCCGGATGGCCGGCAATACCGTTATTGGCATATGCAGCCTGATAGCTTGGACAACCCACTGTATTTGTTGCGCCTGAAATCTGCGGAACTGGTATTCAGCGGCGAACCGCCAACCGTGGTAGCCGCTCACGAAATCAGTGACCAAGATGCGCCTACCGTAAAAACTGAGCCCGTTTCGAATCCGATACCCAAAACCGCCAAGCCGGCAAAAAACAAGAATATCGCGGTTCTGACGCCACCAACCAGCACAGAGAATCTTGTGTCGGTAACCAATACGCCGCTTCAGACTGCTAACTCGGAAAACATAAACGTCCCCGCGCACTTGGTCCAAACCGAATCCGTTTCTGCCATTCCTTCATCGGAATTCACGCACGACATTAAACCCATGCCATCCGTCCTGGATCAAGACCCGAATCAGTCTGACTTGGACGACAACCCTACCTGTCCGATTCAAGCCAAGGTGTCGCCAAACCCAACCAAATCCGTTCCAACGGGACATGAATCTAGTCATCCAGCCTCAGAAACCGAATCACTCACGGTTGAAATCCCAACGCTTGATAGTCCCGTTGACAAAGCCAAGTCGTGGCTGGACGATCATGGTCACGCCGGACAATGGTTATTGAACATCGCTTCTAATTTCACTCAGGGCCAATGGCAATGGGGAATCGATGCTTTGGAAGTTCAAGATAAATACTTGCTGCCGTTTCCAGCTACTGCTGAAAAACTGGGAGTCGATCCCAATCAGTTTATCAAAACCCTTGAGGACGCCGGCTGGCTGGTCACCGATGTGCTATCGCCAATGCGCAAGGTGCAAACCATCCGATCAGTTCGAGGCATCCTACTAGCATTGGAACCGAGTTTGGCTCTGAAGGCATTATTAAAACCCCAAGGTGGAGCCAGACCGTCAGTGTCATCTGTGCCACCACCAAGCGACAGCGCTGACAACGCCAGTATTCGGTTGCAGCCATCCAAACCTCACAAACGCACGAAACCGGAACCTAAAACTGTTCAGGGCACGTCAAAAATGTCCGGCGACCAAGAATCGATTAACGCTAACGTTTCAGACATTTCGGTCAAATCCAATGCTGCCAAATCAAACCCGCCCCAAGCGACAACTCACGCAAAACCCAGAATAATCGATTTGCTGATAACGCATGTGAGGCAACAAAACATTCCGCCCGATGAATCATCTCCGGAAGGCAACTGGCATACGGTTTCCAATACCGAGCTGGAACGGTTTCTGACCGAGAACCCCACGATCAAGCGAACTCGACTTATGCTCGATATCGCCAATCATCCGGATTGTCGATCGATCCGTGCGACGGAAGGCATTCAGGTGCGGCTAAGCTTATGAAATCCGATTACGACTATCAGTTTCCCTGGCGGCCGATTTTTGAAGTGTATGCCATTACCGGCTGGATCGTAGGGGCCGGATTGGCGTACCTGACCAGTCGTTGGTCGGGATTGCCGCGAGAGCCGTTCGACTGGTTGATGGCGGCTTGCGTGGTGATGGTCTGTTACCGACTGCCAGCGGCAGTGAGCCTCTGGTATCGCAAACGACGCTTGAGGCAATTTAGATTTCAATACCTGGATACCGAGAAACTCGGGCAAATGGTGAAACACCATCCCGACGAGTTATGGTTCGGCTGGGGATTCGATTGGGTGCAAAAGCATGCGCAATTGGCGTATGAGATTTTGAAACGCGATGTTTCGACGCTGATTCCCAGCGATCATCAACGCATGGGCTCGGCTTGGATACACGGCTTGGAAGCCTCCGAAAGCGACATCCGTCAGCCCTTACAGCATACCGCCGGCCATACGCTGCTGGTCGGTACCACCGGCGCCGGTAAAACTCGCGCCTTTGACGTCTTGGTCACTCAAGCCGTGTTGCGCGGCGAGGCGGTAATCATCATCGACCCCAAGGGCGACAAGGATTTGATGGCCTGTGCTAAACGCGCCTGCGCCTTAGCCAAGCGCCCGGATCGTTTCGTATATTTCCACCCAGCATTTCCGGAAGACAGCGTGCGACTCGATCCCCTGCACAATTTCAACCGGCCTTCGGAAATCGCCAGCCGCATCAGCGCCATTTCGCCCAGCGAAAGCAGTAACGATCCGTTCAAGGCGTTCGGTCAAAAATCACTGGACAACGTGATTCAGGGCTTGATGGTGATCGAGGAACGACCAACGCTAGTGAAATTGAGGCGTTACCTGGAAGGCGGTCCTTCGACACTGGTGATTCAGGCCTTGGAACGCTATTTCGACAACAACCTGGGACATTGGCGGCAAGAGGCGAGGCCTTACCTGAAAAATGCCAAGGACATCGATTCCAAAGCAGTAGGCCTGGTGCGATTTTACCGGGAGGTCGTGCAGTACCAATTGCCCAATTTGGATTTGGAAGGCCTGTTGTCTTTGTTCGAACACGACCGAGCACACTTCAGCAAGATGGTGGCGTCCTTGATTCCAATCATGAACATGCTGACCTCGGGTTCCTTGGGGCCTTTGCTGTCACCGAATCCGCACGACGTGGATGATCTACGGCCGATTACCAATACCGGCCACATCATTGAAAAAGCCCAGGTCGCTTACATCGGCTTGGACTCGTTATCGGATGGCATGGTGGGCAGCGCGATTGGTTCGATTCTGTTGGCCGACTTGGCGGCCGTCGCCGGTGATCGCTACAATTACGGCGTCTCGGATAGACCGGTGAATGTGTTCGTCGACGAGGCGGCGGAAGTCATCAATGATCCCTTCATTCAGGTCCTGAACAAAGGCCGCGGCGCCAAGATTCGGCTGTTCATCGCCACGCAAACCTTCGCCGATTTTGCGGCCCGCACCGGTTCTCAGGACAAAGCACGGCAAGTGCTGGGCAACGTCAACAACCTGATCGCGCTCAGGATCATGGACAGCGAAACCCAGCAGTACATCACCGACAATCTGCCCAAAACCCGTTTGAAGTACATCATGCGCACCCAGGGCGTGGCCACCAGCGCGACCAATCCCACCGTGTTCTCCGGCAACGTCGGTGAACGTTTGATGGAAGAGGAAGGCGATTTGTTTGCGCCCCAGTTATTGGGCCAACTGCCGGACTTACATTACATCGCCAAGTTATCCGGCGGCCGCATCGTCAAAGGCCGCTTGCCGATACTGCGTTCTGAGCAAGACCGCCAAAGCGCCGGCTCATGACACGCAATCTGTTGTTCAGCCTGATGCTTTGGCTACTGGAAGTGATCCTGGTGGCCAGTTTTGTGTCGGACCGCTGGACGCGTGAACTTCAGCACGCCGAAGACCGAATGATGATTGGCTATTTTGGGGCCGATAAAGAATCTCAGATTAGCCACACCGCTCAACGCTGGTTTGATCGCTTGTTCGTCACCACCGGCATCCGCGACAGTGTTTTCCGCTACTTCATCCCGACCGAGCGCGAACGGCAGATGTCCAAAGGCTTCGAGGATGTGGGACGCAACGATTTGTTTCCCTTTATCGAAAGCCGACTCAATGTGCTGTGGGACACGATTTTTCAAATGATCAAGCGCCTGACCACGGCGTGTATTTGGATTCCCTACCTGGCGGCCGCTTTGTTGCCGTTTGTCGTCGACGGACTGGTACGGCGAAAAATCAGCCAGACCAACTTCGATTACCCCAGCCCCATGGCTCATCGCTACAGCCTTTATCTGATTCTGGGCGCGCTGTATCTGTTGCTAGTCAGTTTGACCTTGCCGTTTCCGATTCCGCCACAAGCCGTGCCGGTGGGCGTTTTTGCCGTGGCTTACGCAGTGAACGTGCTGTTGGCCAATACGCAAAAGCGGGTTTAGCTATGCCTGCCTTTCAAAACAGGTTCCTTTAATCCCGTGACAAACTCAAGGGGTGCAATTGTTAAAACGGGTTCGAATGTGGTTGCCAGTTTTCTCTCTTCACAACTTTTCAACCAATATTGGCCTATATGTAAATCCAGAAGAACTGATCAACAACTAGCATTCAGCGTTACCAAATCCACGACGCTCTTGGACGAGTTGATACTGAATGCCTGCCGCGGCAGCGCTACGTTCGTCAGTTTCGAATACATTGAAAATGTCTCTAATCCTAGCGGCATGTAAAGATGGCTTCTGCAATGGTGAGATAAAAAAGAGGCAACCTTAATGACCCGCTGCTCCAATTAAGGTTTCAATTTTATTAACTATTTGTGAAATACCCAAAGGTTGATTGTCAACAATTGAAAGGCATTTTTTATATGCACGTAGTTGAACACAAACCTTTTTACTCTCTATCGCAGGCTCTTTATTAACAATGGTAGTTACGGTTTCATTATCCTTGAGTACTACCTTTTTTTTAACATTAAAAGTATCCGAAATTTCAAAAAAATGCACAGCATAGAAATCATTCAGTAGCTCAATCAAGGTATCGTTTGCAATATTTAATGGTTGTTTTTCGTTGTTTTTACTAAAATAACTATTTCCATTGCCATTTAATGAAATTTGATACCTTTCTGCGTTTTCCTTATTAGACTGACTGGAAATAGTTATTTGTATCTTCTTTAGCGGAAATTGAGTTGGCAATACCGGTGAATACGGCTTTGCCATAACAGTATCGCTAAAAAATACACCTAGCAACATTGAGAAAAGCAATAGATTAATTTTCATATATTATCCTCACTTTTTAAAAAGTCGGCGACGCATTAGTTTTTCTAATCCGACTATCAAATAAACACTTGTCGCTACGCCCAAAATCAATAGCCACTCTCCGCTGGCAATCGCAGCTGTACCGAAGAGTTTTTGCATAGGCGGCCAATAGGTAAATAGTAATTGCAAGAGCGTCATAGTCAATGCGCCAAGAATCACCCATAAATTGGAAAACACCCCAACATGAAACATTGAATACTCTAAAGAGCGGCAGTTAAACAAGTAAAACATTTCGCAAAAAACAAACACATTAGCCGCCACAGTCCGTGCTGAAGCCAGGGATTCGCCGCGTGCCAGCTCCCATTCAAACAGCCCAAACGCACCCATCAACATTAAAGTCGAGACCAGGCAAATCCGAAAAATCAACACACCGTCGAGAATCGGTTGTTGCGGGTCGCGCGGTTTGCGACTCATCAACCTGGGTTCTTTGGGTTCAAAGGCCAGCATCAGCCCCAATAATACGGCTGTCGACATATTAATCCACAGAATTTGTACCGGTGTAATCGGCAAGGCAACATTGGCAAAAATGGCGGCGCTAATCACCAAGCCTTCGCCGCCATTGGTCGGTAAAGTCCAGACGATAAATTTAATCAGATTATCAAACACGCCGCGCCCTTCTTCTACTGCGGCTGCAATAGTAGAGAACAAATCATCGGTCAACACCATGGCCGCCGCTTCCTTGGCTACTTCTGTGCCGCCAAGTCCCATCGCAACCCCAATATTGGCTTGGCGCAAGGCCGGCGCATCATTCACACCGTCACCGGTCATGGCGACAATATGCCCATTGGCCTGCAAAGCTTGCACCAGCTGTAATTTTTGTTCGGGAGCAATTCGGGCATAAACGGCACATTTTTCCACCAGTTGTGGATATTGTGTTTCATGTGTCGCCTGTAATTCCGCCCCCGTCACAACCCGTTCGACATGCCGCATGCCCAATTGTTTGGCAATCGCCAAAGCCGTGACAGGATGGTCTCCGGTAATCATTTTGACTTGAATGCCTGCCCGATAACAGGCGGCGATTGAGGTGATCGCTTCAGGGCGAGGCGGGTCGATCATCGCCTGCAAACCAAGAAAAATGAATCCGCCTTTCACCTGATCATGTTTTACATCGTCATAATCATGATCGCCACGCGCAAACGCCAAAACACGAAGCCCTTGTGCCGCCAAGCGTTCAACTTGTTGGTGCATCAACGCTTTATCCAATGCCGTCAACTGCATTTGCGGGTCAAACGCTTTATCGCAACGCTCCAAAATACTTTCCAATGAGCCTTTTAAGTAAACATGGCGACTATCAATCGCCAGATTATGATGCAGGGTCGCCATGAACTGATGTTGGGATTCAAACGGAATGGCATCCAGACGGGGATGGGCGGTACAAACGGATACTTGATGTAAACCGGCCTTGTGTGCCGCCACCAGTAACGCGGCTTCGGTGGGATCGCCTTCGATGCGCCAACTCTCCGGCTCGGCAATTAATCGCGCGTCATTACATAACAGTCCGGCTTTCAGGCATTCCATCAAAGCAGGAAAATTTTGGTGGACTATCGTCTTGCCATTTAGACCAATGTCGCCGTCGGGCGTGTAACCGCTGCCGGTGATGTCAAAAAATTCTCCGCCTGCATACAAAACCTGAACCGTCATTTGATTTTGGGTCAAGGTACCGGTTTTGTCTGAACAAATGACAGTTGTACTACCCAATGTTTCTACTGCGGGTAGTTTGCGAATAATGGCATTGCGTTTCGCCATCCGTGACACGCCAATTGCCAAGGTAATCGTCAAGGCGGCGGGTAATCCTTCCGGGATAGCACCGACAGCCAAGGCCACAGACGCCATGAACATGTCCAGCAACGACTGGCCTCGCCATACTCCGATTAAAAACGTAACCGCCGCCAAGCCCAGGATGACCCAGAGCAATAACTTACTGAATTGAGCAATTTTAACCGTCAGCGGTGTTTCCAGCTCAATGGTGCTACTGAGCAGGCTATTGATGCGTCCGATTTCAGTGTGATCACCAACTTCAACAACGACCCCTGTGCCACTGCCATAAGTGACTAAAGTTGAGGAATACGCCATATTAAAAC
>NZ_LUUG01000041.1 GCF_001644035.1 Methylomonas methanica | reverse complement strand
CCGAGACCCGACTTTAAAACTAGCCGTCGCGCTAGCGACACAAAATCCCTCAGACCATAGAACTAATCGTATTCCGAAACCGATTCAATGCCAGTGCAAAAAACACCGACCCAATCCCGATCAAAGCCAGAAAATCAGTCCAAACAATGCTAAACCCCGCCCCCCTATACAAAATAGCCTGCGCCAGTGACACGAAATGCGTGGTCGGCGCTGCCAGCATGATATTTTGCACCAGCACCGGCATGCTTTCGCGGGGTGTCATACCGCCGGACAGCATTTGCAAAGGTAACAAGATGATCAACATCAACAGCCCTAGTTGAGGCATTGAGCGCGCCAAAGTTCCCAAATATATGCCTAAGGAGGTGGTAGCGAACAGGTGCAACAACATACCTAAAATAAACAAACCCAGCGAACCTTGAATCGGTACCTCAAGTAAGCCATGCACGACAAAAATGATAGACGCGGTCGCCACCACCACAACGACCAAGCCCATAGACCAGACCTTAGCTGACATGATTTCAAACGGCGTTAAGGGCATTACCAATAGATGCTCGATTGTGCCGTGCTCGCGTTCGCGGATCAGTGCGGCCCCGGTCAAAATGATGGACAAGGTGGTGATGCTATTGACCACTTCCATCAGCGAGCCGAACCACACCGAACTTAAGTTGGGATTGAAGCGGGTTCTGATCTCCAATTCCACCGGCAAGGTGACAACTGCCCGATGACCTTGGGCAAAAGCATTGACTTCGCCGTTCAAAATCGTCTGGATGTAGGTATTGCCGATAAAGGCCTGCGAGATACGTGTGGCGTCGATATTCAATTGCAGGGCAGGTTGCCGACCGGCCAGCATGTCGCGCTGGAAATGCGAGGGAATATCCAGCACAAAGCTATATAAACCAACGTCCATGCCGTGATCTGTTTCGTATTGATCGATAATCACTGGCGTCAAGAAATACGGTAGGTAAAAAGCGTTAATGATGCGGTGGGACAGTGGCGAGCGGTCTTCGTCGACGATGGCGATCGGCGCTTTGTGCAGCGATTGTGGGACGCCGGTAGCGATCAGATACACTTGGCCGGTAAAGGAGAACACGATCATCACTAGCATCATGGTGTCGCGGCTTAGACTGCGGAGTTCTTTGATACCTAGGTAGTAGATGTTGAGTAGGGTTTCCATGGGTTACATGATCTTCTGACTATTAAGCCGGTCTTTAAATGCCGTTCGTCCTGAGCTTGTCGAAGGGCGCTCTAAGTAAGGCTTCGACAGGCTCAACCCGAATGGAGTGCTGGTAATAATTGGGGCTTGACTAATAGACTTGGCGTTAGTGTCGCTATCGCGACGGCTTTTTTTATGTCGGGTCTCGGCCCGA
>NZ_LUUG01000040.1 GCF_001644035.1 Methylomonas methanica | reverse complement strand
CGCGAAGGCGGGAGCGACGAGATTTAACGGCCGGGTTAAATTGGACAAGTGAAACGTGGAAGCTGTCCACTGTCGAAAAATTTTACAATGAATGTTGCATTTAATTAGTGTCCGGTTAAAGTGACCGATCCGATTAATTCGACCGCCAACCTCACGGAGTAACGCGTGTTTCCCGTTAATTCATGCAAATTCGCCCTGATAGGGCTTATCCTCAGCCAGCTGCTTTTCACGCCAACATTGGCCGCTCCCGTCTCGCCGATGTATCGGCCGTCTGCGGCGCTGACCGGCCATGATCTGGCGGTTATCGTCAACGACGCCGACCCGTTAAGTGTGGAAATTGCCGCTTATTATCAAAAACAGCGGCAAATCCCGGCTGAACAGATGATACATGTGCGTTTTGCGCCGAAACAGGCGGTAATGTCCAAACAACAATTCGAGCAGGTTAAGCAGGAAGTCGATCAAAAAACTCCCGAGCATGTACAGGCCTTTGCCTTAACCTGGCTGCAACCGTTTCGCGTCGATTGCATGTCCATCACCACGGCCTTCGCGGCCGGTTTTAGCGAATCCTTCTGCGCAAAAGGCTGCGTACAAACCCATAACAGCCCGTACTTCACCTCCGAAACCGATAAACCGTTTAAAACGCACGGCTGGCGGCCGACCATGGCCGTGGCCGGCAAGACCTTCGAGGAGGCGAAAAAGCTGATCGATACCGGCGTTGCCTCGGATTATTCGCATCCGCAAGGCTCGGCATACTTGTTAAAAACCTCGGACCAGGCCCGCAGCTCCAGAGCCGTGCTGTTTCCAAAAGTGGCCGAATCGCTGACCAGCTTTTGGCCTGTGCATTATCTGGAGCAAGAATACATTGAGGGACGCCAGGACGTGATGTTTTATTTCACCGGCTTGACCAAGGTGCCGCATCTGGCGGATAACCACTATTTACCGGGCGCTGTTGCCGACCATCTCACCTCCTCGGGCGGTGTGATGTCGGGCAGTGATCAGATGAATATCACCGAATGGCTGCGGGCCGGCGCTACCGCCAGCTATGGCGCGGTGGTGGAACCCTGTAATTTCCCAGCCAAATTTCCCAATCCGGGCGTACTGATGTACTTCTACCTGCGCGGCAGCAGTGTGATTGAAGCGTATTGGAAAAGCGTCGCCCAACCCGGCCAGGGTATTTTCGTCGGCGAACCGCTGGCCAAGCCGTTTGCCTATCAGCCGCGCCAAGCACCGACTCACTAGTCGCGCGCGCCGTCCGTCCCGTCATCTGCGACGACAAGCCGGTTGCGGCCGGCTTCCTTGGCGACGTAAAGGGCTTGGTCGGCACGGGTTAACAGATCGAGCCGATTGCCGCCGTGGACCGGATAAATCGCCACGCCTATCGATACCGTCACCTGCGGCAGCTGATGATTACCGAACTTCAGCGATAAGCTTTCGATAGCCGCACGCAAGGCTTCCAGACGTTGCAAGATTTTATCCGGCTGGATTTCGGTAGTGACCACCACGAATTCTTCGCCGCCGAAACG
>NZ_LUUG01000039.1 GCF_001644035.1 Methylomonas methanica | reverse complement strand
ACCACGCCCATCACAAAGCCGGACTCGGCATAGCAGTCGGCACAAACACCGGTTGCGGCAATATTGGCATGACCGCCGTAGGCCGCTTGATTCATGCCATCGAAGTTGAGGGTGGTGGTGGTAGTTGCCGCGGAAGCCGCACCTGAAACCGACGCCATGCCGGCAAGCAGTAATGCGCTGATTGTGCTTAACTGATTCATCTATCAAATCTCCTTTCTTGGGTTAATTTTAAAATTTGAAATTTGCTCTAACATCATCCTTTGACTTAAAAAATTTCAAAGAATTACTGAACGATTGACAACGCAATCGCCATTTCCTAACAATCCCCGTAAAAACTCTAAAGCAAAACCCAGACCATATTCCTTAACCCTTTAATAATCATAACGAAAAGCGTCGATCACCCCCTCAAAAACAACTCAGCAAGGATGCTAACAAAATGAACTATGTTAAATAACTCACGCATAGTGCTTGATATGCCCCGCACCACCCCTGCCAAGAATCAGCCCGTGGGCCTGAACACCACCCAAATCTCAATGACTTCTCGCTAAACCCAAGCACAACCCGCTTATCTGCCCACCAAATCTTAAATAGGTACGGTTCCTGCTTACAGGAATCAATTCCTATCCCCTTTGCAACTTATGAATAAAGCGCTTTTTTTCTTCCCGTTATTATTGCTTGGTAGTTTTTCCACAACCGCAGTTGAACTGGGCCAACCCGCTCCGGCATGTCCGGCCGTATTCTCAGAGACCAAACTATCAGTGGATCCAAGCAATTTCAAAGGCAAGGTGGTTTTACTGGATTTTTGGGCGACTTGGTGCCCTCCCTGCATCAAATCCATGCCTTTTTTCAATGGACTACACCAGGAACTGGGCAAGGACGGCTTTGAGGTGGTAGCGATTAATCTCGATGAAGACCGCGACACCGTGAGCCAATTTTTAACCGAGCATCAAGTGAATTACCCCATTGCCTTCGACCCGCAAGGCGAATGCCCGAAAATAT
Source organism: Methylomonas methanica (assembly GCF_001644035.1). Classification (GTDB taxonomy): domain Bacteria; phylum Pseudomonadota; class Gammaproteobacteria; order Methylococcales; family Methylomonadaceae; genus Methylomonas; species Methylomonas methanica_A. The sequence goes on along the minus strand of NZ_LUUG01000039.1, from coordinate 970 downwards.
ATGACGTTAAAGCCATGCCCTCTTCTTACCTACTCGACAAATCCGGCATCGTTAGAAAAATCCATTTGGGCTTCCGCGAAGGCGATCAGGCACTTCTGAGAGAGCAAATCAAATCATTACTCAACCCGTAAGGGCTTTCAGAACAACAATGGACCAGTTGAATAGACTTTTTAAGGCGCTATTGATGTGCGGCATTTGTGCACTTGCAGGATGCGCCGAAGTTTCGCCCTGGGAAAGGGGCAATCTAGCTAAAAGAGATATGGCGCTTAATCCTAAACCGAACTTAAGCCATTTCCGCGACCATATTTTCACTAGCAAGGAAGCGTCTCAAGGCGGATTGAATGGCAGTGGTGGCGGCTGTGGCTGTAATTAACGATAAACACAAGGCGCTTGCCGCGCTGACTTCAGCCGCTCTGGCACTGCCAGGGCTCCAAGCCCAGGGAGCCACACCCGCTGCGCAAGCGGAAGCCAATTTTCAATACGGCCACTATCAGGAAAGCGATAATCGCATGGCGGTTGACGTCTATCACGCCGACTTTACCGTACCTTATAAGGACACGCTTGAGTTGTCGTTTAGCATAGACCGGGACACCTACAGCGGGGCAACGCCGGCATTTAGTATGCCGGCAGCCATGGCAAACCAGCTCAATTACGATGATGGCGTGTTAAGCCTGGTGGATATTGTCTCGGCCGCTTCGGCCGGGGTTAGCGCGGCAACACTCACCACCCCAGCCGGACTAAACAATTTTCAAGCTTTTAAGGATGTTTACGATCCAGGCCAAGCGCAAATTTTATCGACGATTAACGCCCTCAAAGATCAAGCAGGACTGTCAATTGCACCATCTCCCAGCAACGGCACACTAAATTTCGACGGCATGAGTCAAGCGGCTTATGGCGGCCATGCCAATATTGCCGCAACCGGCATATGCGCGGACTGCTATGCAGAGTCGGGCTTTGTGATGGGCGTGGT
>NZ_LUUG01000038.1 GCF_001644035.1 Methylomonas methanica | reverse complement strand
CGAAAGGGGCTTCCTGCCCCTTCGGCAACGTGCGGCATCCATGCCGCACCCCTTCGGGCTGATCCGTTCAAAAGCTCCGGTGCTCGGCGCGGCATACGGGAGGGAAACCTCCCCAGAATTAAAGCTAAAACCGATATAAAGTCGATCTTTAACATTATTCGTGTCGCAAGGCTATTTTTGCTCCCTAACAAAGCCCAACTATCGGAAACACGTTTTCAGTTTGACTATCCCTCAAATTTACAAAAATGGAATATCATCCAATTCAGGAAGATATACAGAAACCATCTAATTACTTGTTTGGCTATCAGGTGCCATGAATCAATATTCAAAATACACGAAGCTGAAATTCACCATCGAAAGGATTCTTGGCGCAGAAGCGTGGTACGCATTGAAGGAGTCCAATTATCTTCCCACATGGAAAACTCAGATATCCAAGGTGATTAAAGCGTTGGTCATCTCAATCCAACAATCTGTTGAGATTTATGATAGCGAGTGGATTGAGGAAATCATCAAAGCCAGAAATGATGGCATTGATTCAGTTAAAAGAGCCGGCAGTATTGATGAGATCATCTCGGTACTTGCAGCCACGTTAATTGAGATTTCGTTTATTCAAGTAGGCTTCATGCCAAATCGGCGTGGAGAAAGAGAGAAGGTTACTCTTAAGAAAGAAAACTGGAAATTGAATATATACAGATCTGCAATCTACATACAGACAGATGAACAAAAAGACCGTCTATTTATTAGCAAGCAACGGCGGAAAATCGGGTTTGATGAGCAATTTGAGTTGCTCCGTAAGTACAAGAGAAGCAAATCAAAATTAACGTACATCGAGTGGTGTAGCGAGAATGCGCAAGCCTAACCAGGCGTTGCAGGTCCGTAGGTCCGCGTAGCGTAATCGGACGCATGTTGGATTAATCTCGCTATCGCTAATGGATCAACTCTCCTTCATCCCTCCGAATACGCTTCGCTATTCGGAGCTACTCCACCAATCCCACGACGGGGTTTCTCCCGTATGCCGCGCCGAGCACCGGAGCTTTCGGCGGGATCAGCCCGCAGGGGCGTCGCATGGATGCGGCGCGTTGACGAAGGGGCAGGAAGCCCCTTTCGGCAACCCCGTTCAAAAGCGAGGAGCGCAGGACAA
>NZ_LUUG01000037.1 GCF_001644035.1 Methylomonas methanica | reverse complement strand
AAAAGCTCCGGTGCTCGGCGCGGCATACGGGATAAACCCATCCCACAATCGAAGACCAAACCAACCTAATTCGATTTTCAGCCTCAACCCTGTAGGAATATTGTTTTGGCTCGAACAAAATCCGAATCCTTTTTCCAGCTAGACTATCCCGTGAATTCACATAATATGTATATCATCGGATTCATGAAGATATCCAGAAACTATGTAATCACTTGTTATCCACTTCAATATCGGAGCCACTATGGACCTGTCTCTTATCCAAGGTACGATTTCCGGACTCAAGGTCGCTGGTGACATCGCAAAGGGCCTCCTTGAACTCAAGACGCTTTCCGAAGTTCAGGGAAAAGTAATTGAACTTCAGAGCGCCATTCTGTCCGCCCAAGGAAATGCACTTTCTGCTAATGCGGACCAATCTGCGATGGTTGAGGAAATACGCGCACTGAAAGAAGAAATTGCTCGCGTAAAAGCATGGGACACACAAAAGCAAAGGTACAAACTGGTACAACCCTGGTCTGCCGGTGTTGCCTATGCGCTTATAGAATCCATGAGCAACTCCGAACCACCGCATTTGATATGTACAAACTGCTACGAGATTGGGCGCAAGTCCATCCTTAATCCGGTCGAGGATTCTCAAAAGTGGGTTCACTACGCTTGCCCTGTTTGCAAAGCGCAAATCCCCACTGGTTATCGCGGTGGCGTCACCCCGCAATATGCGGCTGATTAACCGAACTATGGCTAACACTGCGCTTAAGAGGGACGCTCCGCCTGCAATGCAGGCTCCGCGCCCCTTAGCCCCACGTTAGGCGCTTATGGTCCTGCCTCGCTTCAAACCTTATTTCATATCCATGACAGAGATAATTGACAAATGGAAAGAGCTAAATCATGACTTGCATCAAGTGCTTCAACAGATTGATGTCGAACTTACACCTAAAGATAATTAGAGCCGTAGATACTGATTAGCACAGCGTAATCGGACGCATGTTGGATTACGCTGCTCTGCGTTGTGGCTAATAAGCCAAACGATGCTTGAGCAACCTCCATTCCTCCGAATACGCTTCGCTATTCGGAGCTACTCCCCTGAGGCTACATTTTTGCAAACTCAAACCCCGCAAATCGCGCGAGGGTTTTCTCCCGCATGCCGCGCCGAGC
>NZ_LUUG01000036.1 GCF_001644035.1 Methylomonas methanica | reverse complement strand
TAAGTCACGGATTCAGGTATAAATAAAACTCATTGGACATAAAAAATGAAGTCAATCAGAAGAACTTTCATCAAAGGTTTAATTGCCATTATCCCTCTAATATTTACCCTTTATCTGCTCTTCTGGTTCGCAGGCACGCTGGAGATGGCGCTAGGATATATTTTCAAGTTTATCTTTCCAGACAGTTGGTACATAAGAGGTTTTGGCGTTGCGTTAGCTATTCCTCTGGTATTTTTCTTCGGGTGTTTTTTGGAGTCTCGATCTTTCCGAAAAGTGTTTAACACCTTTGAAACACAGGTGATCCAGATTCCCTTTATCAAAAGCATCTATACCACCATGCGTGACTTTACCTCTTTATTTTCCCATGAGAATAAAGGTAAATTTAAGCAAGTCGTTTTAGTAAATGCACCGCCTGGCAATAGCCAACAGATCGGTTTTATTACAGTTTCTGATTTTGAAGATACTTCACATACTTTTATAACCGATGATCAGATTGCTGTATATATACCATTTAGTTATCAAGTGGGTGGACAAACGGTTATTATCTCACGCGAACATGTAATAGGAATTGATATGTCTGTTGAGGATGCACTACGTTTTATCGCTACAGCAGGTATTGCTGGCAGTGCTAATAATACCTGAACCTAACTGAGTTTATTAATTTTTTATATATGGATCTTTCAACAGGCTTGCCCTTCTGGCTGGTAAAAAATGGGCTACCGTACGATTATCCGCAATTAGATAATAATATTAACTGCGAGGTGATAATCCTTGGCGGCGGCATTACTGCCGCTATAAATGCCTTTATCTTGATTGAGGCGGGTATCCCCTGCGTTCTGATAGAAAAAAGGAGCATCGGTCTTGGTAGCACCATTGCCACGACCGCTCTTTTGCAATACCAGATCGACACGCCTTTGAGCACATTAATTGAATTACGGGGCGAAAGGCATGCGAAGAAGGCGTATTGTCTATGTGCCGAGTCGATTGATACCTTGGCCAAAATCAGTAAAAAAGTGGGGTACGACGATTTTGAAAGGAAAAGCAGCTTATATTTTGCATCCTATAAAAAAGATGTAGCTATGCTCAAAAAGGAATATGAACTGCATACATCGCTCGGTTTGGATATTCAATATTGGGATGAAAATACGGTTAAAGAAAAAATGGGATTTTCCGCTCCGGCTGCACTTTATAGCAATCATTCCGCCCAAATCGATGCCTATAAGTTATGCCATCTGATTTTTCAGTACTGCATCAAGAAGGGACTGAAAATATATGATCGGTCAGAAATAGTCGATATCCAACACAGCAAAAACGGTGTTGCCCTGAAGTCTATCCAAGGCCATAAACTCAAGTGTAATAAGTTGATTTATGCCACTGGCTTTGAAGTAGTTAACTTAATCGATAAAAACATAGTTCAGCTACAGAGTACTTGGGCCATTGTTAGTCAGCAAATCGAACACCAAAAAGAATTTTGGTACCAAAACTGTCTAATCTGGGAATCCAAAGAAGCCTACTTGTATTTACGAACAACAGCAGATAAACGGATTATGCTCGGAGGCCGGGACGAAGAAACCAATAACCCCAAGATCAGGCAAGCTTGCATATTCTGGCTCAACC
>NZ_LUUG01000035.1 GCF_001644035.1 Methylomonas methanica | reverse complement strand
ATTACTCGATAATAGAAGCAACAACACCCGCACCGACGGTACGACCACCTTCGCGAATCGCAAAACGTAATCCGTCTTCCATCGCAATCGGTGAGATTAGTTTTACGACAACAGAAATGTTATCGCCAGGCATCACCATTTCCACGCCTTCTGGCAGATCGACCGCACCGGTCACATCTGTAGTTCTGAAGTAGAACTGCGGACGGTAGCCATTAAAGAACGGAGTATGACGACCACCCTCTTCTTTGGACAGTACGTAAATCTCCGCTTTGAAATGCGCATGCGGCTTGATTGAGTTAACGTGCGCCAATACTTGACCGCGCTCTACGTCGTCTCTTTTGGTACCACGCAACAGTACGCCGACGTTATCGCCCGCTTGACCTTGGTCCAGCAGTTTGCGGAACATTTCAACACCGGTGCAGGTGGTTTTGACGGTATCTTTAATACCAACAATCTCGACCTCTTCACCGACTTTGATGATGCCACGCTCAACACGACCGGTTACTACGGTACCGCGACCGGAAATCGAGAATACGTCTTCGATAGGCATCAAGAATTTGCCGTCGATCGCGCGCTCTGGCTCTGGAATGTAACTGTCCAGCGCCTCAACCAAGCGAACTACGGATTGTACACCGATTTCGCTTTGTTCGCCTTCTAAAGCTTTCAAGGCAGAACCAACGATGATGGGAGTATCGTCGCCAGGGAATTCGTATTGATTCAACAACTCGCGAATCTCCATCTCAACCAGTTCGATCAGTTCGGCGTCGTCCACCATGTCTGCTTTGTTCAAGAACACAACGATGTAGGGCACACCGACTTGGCGTGACAACAGAATGTGCTCGCGGGTTTGCGGCATAGGACCGTCAGCGGCGGAGCAAACCAGAATCGCGCCGTCCATTTGGGCAGCACCGGTAATCATGTTTTTGACGTAGTCAGCATGACCCGGGCAGTCAACGTGGGCATAGTGGCGGTTGGCTGACTCATACTCCACATGAGAGGTAGAGATGGTGATACCGCGCGCACGCTCCTCTGGGGCGTTGTCGATTTGATCAAAAGCCTTAACTTCGCCACCTTGCAGCTCAGCCATTACTTTTGTTAGTGCCGCTGTCAATGTGGTTTTGCCGTGGTCAACGTGACCTATGGTCCCAACGTTTACGTGCGGTTTCTTTCTTTCAAATTTTTCTTTAGCCAT
>NZ_LUUG01000034.1 GCF_001644035.1 Methylomonas methanica | reverse complement strand
AACATGCCTTCGCGCCGAGACTTAGCGAACGCCATCCGCGCACTCAGCATGGACGCCGTACAGAAAGCCAACTCAGGGCACCCCGGTGCGCCGATGGGGATGGCCGACATCGCAGAAGTATTGTGGAACGATTTTCTGCAACACAACCCCAGCAACCCCAAATGGCCTAACCGCGACCGCTTCATTCTGTCCAACGGTCACGGCTCCATGCTGATTTATTCCTTGCTGCATTTGGCCGGCTACAATCTGCCGATCGAAGAACTGAAACAGTTCCGCCAACTGCACTCGCAAACCCCCGGACACCCTGAATACGGCTACACCGACGGCGTTGAAACCACCACCGGTCCTCTGGGACAAGGCATCACCAATGCCGTGGGTTTTGCTTTGGCAGAACGCACCCTGGCCGGCCAATTCAACCGTCCCGGCCACGACATCGTCGACCACCACACCTACGTCTTCCTGGGTGACGGCTGCTTGATGGAAGGTATCTCCCACGAAGCCTGCTCCCTGGCCGGCTCCATGAAACTGGGCAAACTGATCGCCTTCTACGATGACAACAACATCTCCATCGATGGTGAAGTGCGTGGTCACGGCAACGTCGCAGGCTGGTTCCTGGACAACACCCCGCAACGCTTCGAAGCCTACGGCTGGCACGTGATTCCTAAAGTCGACGGTCACGACGCCGATGCCGTCAAAGCCGCTATCGAAGCAGCGAAAAAAGTCACCGACAAACCGACCATCATCTGCTGCCAAACCACCATCGGTTTCGGTTCGCCGAACAAACAAGGCAAAGAAGAATGCCACGGTGCCGCCTTAGGTGAAGCCGAAATTGCCCTGACCCGTGAAAACCTGGGTTGGCCGCATGCCCCGTTTGAAATCCCTGCCGACATCAAAGCCGGCTGGGACGCCAACGCCAAAGGTGCCCAACTGGAAAGCGCTTGGAGCGCCAAATTTGCCGCCTACAAAGCGGCACATCCGGAACTGGCTGCCGAATTCGAACGTCGGGTCATCAAAAATGAACTGCCGGCTGATTGGGCGGAAAAATCCAGCGCCTTCATCGCCGCCGTCAACGAAAAAGGCGAAACCATCGCCAGCCGTAAAGCTTCGCAAAACACCCTGAACGGCTTTGGTCCCTTGCTGCCTGAACTGCTGGGCGGTTCCGCCGACCTGGCCGGTTCCAACCTGACCCTGTGGTCCGGCTGCAAAGATGTCAACCAGCCCGAATTCGATGGCAACTACATCTACTACGGTGTGCGTGAATTCGGTATGTCCGCCATCATGAACGGCATCACCCTGCACGGCGGCTTCAAGCCCTACGGCGCCACCTTCCTGATGTTCAGCGAATACGCCCGTAACGCCCTGCGCATGGCCGCGTTGATGAAAATCCCAACCATCTTCGTCTACACCCACGACTCCATCGGCCTAGGCGAAGACGGCCCGACCCATCAACCTGTCGAACAAACCGCCACCCTGCGCATGATCCCCAACATGCAAGTCTGGCGCCCTTGCGACGCCGTTGAGTCGGCAGTGTCCTGGAAAGCCGCCATTGAACGTCAAGATGGACCGAGCACCCTGATCTTCTCCCGTCAAAACCTGCAACACATGGCCCGCAGCCAAGCACAGATCGACGGTATCAGCAAAGGTGGCTACATCCTGAAAGATAGCGACGGTGCACCAGACGCGATCATCATCGCCACCGGCTCCGAAGTCGAATTGGCCGTGAAAGCCGCTGACGCCTTGAGCGCGAAGGGCAAAAAAATCCGCGTGGTGTCCATGCCATCGACCAACGTCTTCGAAGCGCAAGACCAGGCGTACCGGGACAGCGTATTGCCGCCAAGCGTCACCAAGCGCGTGGTAGTAGAAGCGGGAGTGACCGACAGCTGGTGGAAATATGCCGGCAGCGCGGGTAGAGTCGTAGGATTGGACCGTTTCGGCGAATCGGCCCCGGCAGGTCAAC
>NZ_LUUG01000033.1 GCF_001644035.1 Methylomonas methanica | reverse complement strand
GGAGTCACGGATTCAGGTAATAGTCAAACATTGGATCAATACTTAACCTGGGTGATACGTTTTTATCATGGTTGGGAACTTTATCCCAGTGGCTGGAATAATATTAAACAAGATTTATTATTTAGAATTAAAGATCAGGCATTGGCTAAAGAAGTTAAAGATAAAATGGATGATCTGGGATTGTCCATTTCTCGCGAATGGGCAAAAAATAACGATACCCGCGTTATAAACACCCGACACGTGTCCATTTGGGGTAATGCCTTGTTGAAGTCTTTGCAACAGGGTGAAACCTTGGAAATCATCGAGCGGATTACTGCCGATGTACACGATTTAGTTGGCAAGAAGATTTCCGCCGACGTAATAACTGAAAATCGCTTCTATGCAGAGGAAGACATTTTTAAAGATGTCAATTAATAGGCAGGCATCACGGGGCACCGCAACAGGCACTAAGGCATTAAACCCTGAATATTTAGCACGTCTTGTAGTGATTCGAAGCCATCCACATGAAAGGCCGTGATGCCAAGACTTTGCGCGCTATGCACATTGGCGGAACAATCATCGAAAAAATAGACTTCGGAAGGTTCAACATCGCATTTGCCTAACGCCAACACAAAGATCTCGGGATCGGGCTTGATAGCGCCGAGCAAATGTGAAAACAAGGTGATATCAAAGTCGTCCTCAAGCTCGCCGAAGCGTTGCCAATGCAGAGGATTCGAATTGCTTAGGCAACCTACCATATAGTTTGCGCGTAAGTCGCGGATGGTTTTTCGCGCTCCCGGAAAGAACTGCCTGGGCCAGGATGTAAACGCTTTCAGGAACGCCCGCGGGGCAAGTCGCAGACCCCACTCTGCAATGAAACTGTCCGCAAACTCATCCGCTGAAAATCTTGGAAACGGAGCGTTAGCGAAGTGAAGATTTTTAGTCCCCGATAGCCGTAGCGCCGGGCGGGTTTTCGCAGCGAAGCGGAGAAAACCTGCAAGGCATCGCGACACGGCGTCAAGTCATGCGAGAGCCGATGTTTCGACCCCTTGTTGGGTCGGAACGAGGTGACGCGGACGAATCGGGGCGCCGAAGGCATAAGCGGTCGCGTAATTTTTGCCGATTTTTTCCTGCTGGGAAGCTCGAAAAAATCTTTCGGCAAAAATAGCGACTCCCCGGAGGCGTAGTTTCACCTCGCTCAAATTGCCGGACTGCTGGCGAATGTAACCAGCGCTCCTTAAGTGCCGAGTTCTCGAGAGGCTTGGGCAGCAATCGATTCAAATGTTCGAACACGGAGCTTTCTATCAGTACACCGCCCAGGTCGAATAACAACAGCGAAGGAAAACGCATCTAAATCTCCTAGTATCAAACCGAGCTTGATTGCGGCTAATTCTTTGCAATGCCGCGCCTACATACTAGGAGGGTTATGTGTCCTGATTATTTCAACGAAGGCCTTTGAAAAAATATTGGTAACGACGGGCGTTGATGAGTCTGTTTGCTAAGCGAACGCTTGGTCTGATTTATTCGAGTTAGGTACTGTATTTTGGTCCCAACAAGCTTGCAGATCAGAATCTAATTCGGCGTGGAAAATAACGCATTATCTGATCTGAAGTTACGTAATGAGGCTGGTTGCTGTTGTTAAAAAACTGTAACAATTGCCGGGTAAAATTTGCTCCGTGATTAAGCATCACCGCTTCTTTTGGAAGACAAAACCTTAAGTTAACGCTTTATTGATGTGGGGACCTCTAAAAGTTTAGAGATCCCATGGGATAAATCGCTGGTTGTGCGAACTTAATGGTATTGCTGCCTAAGAAAGAGGCTCTTTTAAGCGTAATTAACACAAACTTGATATGACCACCGAAACCCCAACAGTCCCCACTTTAACTATAGGCGATAAAACTCACCCTATCGACAGCCTTAGCGAGATCGCGAAAGCGCAAATCACCAATTTGCAAATCGTGGATGCCGAAATTCAACGGCTTCAGCATCAAATCGGCATTGCACAAGTCGCCCGTGAGAGCTTCCTGGCCACGTTACAAGCCGAATTTGCCACACTGGGTTAACCCAAGTTTTTGGCGTTACCTGCTGTCACGATACTTACACACGCTCTTTATAAACTTGGCAGGGGATATGGGACGAGTCATCTTGCTCCCTTACCCCTAAATAAACTGTCGTAGTCGCCTCTCAAAGGCTGGCGATGGTCAATAACAAACAAGTTTTGGAGTAAGTTATGAAGACTATTAAAGCACTCGGCTGCTGTGTGCTGTTTTTCGGCACGATGAATTTTGCAGTGGCAGATTCCGATGTTCGATTTGAGCATGGACGCAAGCCGCATGCCGATAAATTTTCCATCGCCTTGATCGGCGACCTGCCGTATTCCCCGGCCCAAGAACCCGAGTTTGTAAATTTGATGGCCGATCTGGACCGGGCCAAGATCACGTTCACGGTGCATGACGGCGATTTCAAAGGCGGCAGCGTACCTTGTAAGGACGAGTTGTACCAATTGCGCTTTAGACAATTTAACGATGCGAAACACCCGTTTTTCTACGTGTTTGGCGACAACGAATGGACGGATTGCCATAGGGCTGCAGCCGGCGGTTACAATCCTTTCGAACGCTTAAGCTATTTGCGTAGCCTGTTTTCGCCTAACGATCACCGCAGCATGGGTAAAAAGCAGCTGCCGCTGGATCGCCAAAGCCCGGAGTTCCCTGAAAATATCCGCTGGAACTATGGCGGCGTATTGTTTGTAGGGTTGCATGTGCCTGGAAGCAATAACGGTCTGACTACACGCGCCGACTTCAAGGTTGAGGCCGAGCAAGAGTATGCACAACGTAACGCCGCTAATCTGCAATGGTTGCAAGACTCTTTCGCGCTGGCTGCCGAACAGCATGCCGCTGGGGTGATGTTGTTTGTCCAGGCTAATATGTGGGACTTTATTCCCGCCGCCAACCTGACCGGCTATGAAGATTTCATCGTGGCCTTGGCAGCCGAAACCAAAGCTTTCGGTAAGCCGGTGGTGCTGGTCAATGGCGACAGCCACTATTTCCGCATCGACAAACCGCTGCCGTCGAAACTGCCTTCGGAAGTGAAAGACAGCGAATTCCCGTTCATCATGCCCTGGGAATCCAGCGCGCCAAGACTGCAAAACTTTACCCGTGTCGAAACCTTCGGCAACCCCAATTCGCATTGGGTGAAAGCTAATATCGATAGACACGATCCCAATGTTTTCTCTTTTGAAGAGCACATTGTTGAGAAAAACATCGCCCCCTAAATGTTAGCTTGGGTCAGAAAGTGCTTTGTAAACATGCCATTGTACTTTCTGCTCCGCAATCGCCAAGATTGCCAATAAATTACTAAGCACCGATGGTTTAATTGTTAGCTAAACTTGGCCGCCCTGTGGGCACTTTGTCCACTTTCTCTATGGCTTTTTTTAGTTCTTCCGGATTGGCTTGTGTCAATAGATACAAGCCAGCGCGAAGAATTTCACTTTTCTTCACATGAATCCCCGCCGCTAAGCAGGTTTTTTTCAATTCCGAAATTTTCCGATAATCGTGTTCCGGGAAAGAAAAGCTATCCCGAATGACTTTGGTTTTTTGAGGTTTGCTTTTTTTAGTCAAAGCCTTTTCTTCGCTACCGATAGTTTCGGCGATCAGTTCGGGTTCGGGATTTATAGTTGATTGTTCAATAACGGCTTCATTCGTCGTAGATTGACTGGCTTCATTTTTAGACTTCGATTTCTTGGCGTTCATTACGGTTTCCTATGGGGTGAGGGCGATTAACAGTATAAACCGTATATACCGTTTTTTACAGGAATCTATTCAACTGAAAGATCAGCACAATTGCGTCCTCAGACTATTTCGGGTCTTTATCAAACCAGACTCGGATTTTTGAGGGGTTGCGCCATTCATCAAATTGTCACCAAGCGGTTTTAAACTCCGGGGTTGCCAACTCTGTCACGTTTTTTGTCTTAAATCCTTGGAGACCATCATGAAATTCAAAGTAGTTCGATTAATCGCTGTTGCTACTCTGGTGGCTCTGGGCGGTAAAGCCCAAGCGGCCTTGCCCAACGGTGTGGCCGCCGGCGATGTCAGCCAAACCTCTGCCGTGCTGTGGGGCCGGTCGGATACGGTCGGCGATTTAAATTTCCAGTACGCGACTGATAGCGCATTTACGCAGATTGTGGGTTCCAGCTTTAAAACGGTGAGCGACCCGCTGGCACCGGTCAAATGGGATGTGTCCGGCTTATCCGCCGATACCTCTTATTACTACCGTGCAACCGATAGCGTTGGAAATGTCGCAAGTGGCCAGTTTAAAACTGCTGCGGCACTAGGCAGCACCACCGGTCTGCGTTTTGGCGTATCAGGCGATTGGCGCGGCGAATTGCTGCCGTATCCAGCCGTGAAAAACGCCAGCCAGCGTAACCTGGATTTCTTCGTAGCGATGGGTGATACCATCTACGGCGATGTAGCCTCCAACGTCAACGGCGGTCAGCAACAAGCGCAATCCTTGTCCGCCTATCGCAACAAGCATGCCGAAGTGTATAGCGCCAAGGGTGGCTTGAACGGTCTGGCCGATTTACGCCAGTCCACCGCCGTGTTCGCGACGATAGACGACCACGAAGTGACTAACGACTTCGCCGGCGGAGCCGACGTAGCAACCGACGCGCGTTTCAACGCCGATCCCGCCGGCACTCGGATCAATGACAGTACCTTGTACAACAACGGTATCCAGGCTTTTCAGGAATACAATCCGCTTCGCAACGAGACTTACGGTGCCACCGGCGACGCTCGCACTGCCGGCGAAGTAAAGTTGTACCGCAACCAAACCTTTGGCAATGATGCGGCCTTGATGGTGTTGGATGCACGCTCGTTCCGCGACAAAGAATTGGCCGATGCGAACCCGTTAAGTCAAGCTTCGGTTGGCGGCTTTTTGGCAAATTCGTTTGACCCGAGCCGGACTATGCTGGGCAAGCGGCAAATCGCCGATTTGAAAGCCGATCTGCTGTCAGCGGAGCAAAATGACGTCACCTGGAAATTCATCGCCGTACCGGAACCGATGCAGAACTTGGGGGTGGTTGGCGCCGGCGACCGCTTTGAAGGGTATGCCGCCGAACGTACCGAGATATTGAAATTTATCGACGACAACAAAATCGATAACGTGGTGTTCCTGTCCGCCGACATCCACGGCACCTTGGTGAATAACCTGACCTACCAACTCACGCCTTTTAGCGAGCAAAAAGCCACCAATGCCTTCGAAATCACCACCGGTTCCGTAGCCTATGACGCGCCGTTTGGCCCAACGGTTGCACAACTGGCGACTGTGGTAGGTTTACTGACACCACAGCAAAAAGCCTTCTACGACGCGTTGCCCAGCATCGCCGCCAAAGACAGCTTCATCAAGTCAGTGACCAATGGCGCTTTGACGCCGCTGGGTTACGACCCGCTAGGCTTGGACGCCAATCTGGCTGGCGCCGACGGCAAAATTCAAGCCGAATTGCTGCAAGGTGATTATGTGGCAACGCATACTTTCGGCTGGACCGAGTTTGAAATCGATCAGCTCACTCAGCAGTTGTTGGTTACCACCTACGGCATCAACCCCTACGATACCGGCGATATCGCCAACGATTTGACCGGCATCGTCAACCGCACGCCGCAAATCGTCAGCCAGTTCAGAATCACGCCAACTTCCGTACAACCGGTGCCTGTTCCAGGCGCGGCATGGTTGTTTGGAACCGCGTTGTTGGCTTTAAATTTCCGTCGCCGTCAACTTGCCTAATTTGTCAACAGGCCCGGCTGGGCAGATGCTTAGTGCATCTGGATTGGCCGGGGCTTCTTGTAACGAATGCTTTTTTGTTTGACAGCTAATGCGTGTCATTTTAATAACCTATCCAAACTACTGCTCGCCAAAGTGCCGCAGGGATTGTCACAATTCCGTAACATAATAGCCGTATGCTTGACATGATGGCGGCGGCAGTGATTCAAATATATGTCACACGGCGACTATTAACGGCAGAAGCATAGTTTTGTTAACACTTCTCTATTCGCCCCTTCTTACCCAATAACTTGTCTGCATTGTTCTAGCCAGAAACTCTGGGCTACCTGCAATAACTTCACGATGAAAGATCATGCCAACTTTAAATATTCTTGTCGTTGACGACGAGGAATCTATCAGGGATATGCTACTGATGGTGCTGGAAAATGCAGGAATGAATGTAACAACTGTTGCAACGGCCGAAGAGGCGCAACAATCATTAGCAGAAACCTCCGTAGATTTGCTGGTTCTAGATTGGATGCTTCCCGGTATCAGCGGTATCGAAATGACTCGGCGCTTAAAAAACGATCCGAAATTCACTGCGTTACCCGTTATTCTTCTGACAGCACGGGCGGAAAGAAATGATCGGATTCGCGCGTTTGAAGTCGGCGTCAATGATTACATTACGAAACCCTTTTCGCCCCGAGATTTGATTATCCGAATCAACTCGGCCATCAATATCAGTAAAAACCTAAACTGATTAAATCAAGGGTTTTTGAATTTTGGTCCCTTGCACCAATTGCGTGCCTCACTTACAGACTTAAACACTCTGGATCTATAGGGCAATGGACTGGTGTGAACTAAGGTATTGATTTGTGCTTCAAGCTCGCGATCCTGGGTTATAAATGCAATTTTAACCTTATCATTGACGCGGTAAGCATCCGCCACGCTAGCAAAATAAGCCTTTATAATCGGGGGTGTTACTTCGAAATCGCTCACCTCTGAAAAATCATTTATGACAAACAAAATGCGGCCGAAATTTGGATCATTTTGCACGTCTTCGGTAGCCGCCATGAATTCTGCATCGTTCACTTGTTCAGCGAATTTCTTAACCACTCCGATACGTTCCCACTTTAAGCCGTAACCCATACACACCCCGTTTTATGTCCTCTTGGCTCCTCAGTTTAACATTGCGTGATGGAATTTTTCTGACGGAGAAAAAGTCCTGATGTCATAGTGTGTTGCGGCTAGGGGAGCCGCGAGATGCCACACAAAAACGTCTGCCAGTTTTGTCTATATTCAGTGTCGGCTTTGCCATGTATTAGTTGCATTATGCTAATGTTTGCTTTAGATCAAATAATCCTTTTATTTCAGAGCCTATAGTGTCTATGTCTTCACAGAAATAGGATAAGAAATACGATGACGGCAGAGCTCCAACTTAAACAGTACCATGTCTTTTTTGAGGACCTTACGCATCCTGGATTCGGCTGCCATCGCGATGAATCCGGCGTCGTAACCATCAAGCTCCATCGATTACGCTTATCCATTTACGGTCGGACATTCAACCGCCGTTGGAAATAAGCCCTTAGCATGCACCGAAAAGCCTCTACCGCATTCACGATAGAGGCCATGGCGTGTTGCAGTTGCCCTGTGATGGGGAATAAACTTTAGTCTCGTCTTTATGGGGTTCAGTTGGTTGTTTTGACTGGCTTGCCCATTCCAACTTTCCCAATAGCAGTCATTTCAATTTGTCCGGAAATCCAATTTTCATTGGCTGATTAAAGTTATCTCAGGCATCTTTGCATAAATCGATTATGTCGTCGGTCAACATGTCATCTAATCGGCCCGGTATGACCAGATTCAGCTTGGTTGATGATTATCTGTATTGAGTCGTTTAATTTTCAACGTTGACTATAATTTCCAGCGATCCCGTTTCTAATTGAAATAGTTTTAGGGTGTGCGTGGGGCTCCAAGCAATTGCAGCTTTTCTCACTGTATGGTGAATCTTTATTGGGAAGGCAAAATCATGGTGAAACGCTTAACTGGCTGTCTATTTGCTGTTTTTTTAACCGGCTGTGCAACGCTTAGCCAACAGGACTGCAAGCGGGGTGATTGGTTTGGTTTGGGGGTTCAAGACGGCCGTTCCGGTGCAACGAGTGACAGGCTAAATGATCACCAAAAAGCATGTTCCGAATACGGCGTCGCGGTGAATGATTCGCAGTATTTTGCTGGCCGCGAACAGGGCATAAAAGAATACTGTCGGATCGAGAACGCTTTTGAAGAGGGTTTGCAAGGACATGATTATCGACATGTTTGCCCGCCATCGATTGATAGCGTATTTAGCCGTTACCACGCAGCGGCTTACGCCGTCCATAAAGAACGCGCCGAACTTGAAAGGATAGATAACGAACTTTCCAGCAAAGAAAGTAGCTTGGGGGATAACAAGTTAAACGACAAAGACCGGGCCAGAATTCGTGACGATATAAGGCACTTAAGTCGTAACAGAGACCGCGCTCGGGATGATCTTTACTACCACGAACGGCAACTCAACGAATTTCGCCATGAATCTCAGTCTTATCGCTGAACGGATGTGTGGGATGTTGCGATAATACGTTTCAAAATTTCCGAAGAAAGCCTCGAAGTAAATATAGGTATTGCATGTTTAAAACATCGTATCTGCCGGACATGACGGCAATCGATCGTTTTCGACATAACAAGTCACGATTGGTTATTAATCCGGCCCTTAAATTTCATGGGGCCGTTAAATGGCATAGCAAACCGAGTGTGGCTACTAGTCCCCCGCCTATTTGGCTTGCTGGCCGAGTGAATAAACTAATGTCGACGATGGCACACGGCTAACGAGATATGTAACATCTTACAGCCATGCTCACTGCTTTACGCGTATGTTGGGAGGAAAGCCTAATTGTTATTAATAGACTAGAGCCAAAATTGTCTCATTCTCTGGGTTCCGGTTTGCCGTCGCTCAGTCTTTCCCGCTTGTCTTTCTCGAACTCATGTTTCACGAAAAACAGGCCCCCCCATCAAGCCCAACAGCATCACGATTTCCAGTATTTCTCTCATCATTTCAGTCACCTCTAAATTTAGGAAAAGTATGGGTACTTCAATGGGGGCGACTAATGATTTTTGGGGCTGCGCTATAAGGATATGGTTTTTTACAGCATTAGTCTCCCTTATCAAGTAGGCTACCCTGGGAATTCGCGTAGTCAATTATTAACCCGACCCTAAATTCCCTATGACTGTCATTCAAATCAGCGATTTGAGTCCAGGCTTAATTCTGCAACATTGGCAATAAACTCACCATGCCCCAGGCAATGCCGCCGGCGGCGGGAATGGTCAAAACCCAGGCCCAGACAATCCGTTCGATCACGGAAAGTTTCAGCGTGTGCGGGTTTTTGGCAAAACCTACGCCCATGATCGCGGTGGAAATACTATGTGTGGTGGAAACCGGCATACCAAAATGCGCGGCAGCCAATAGGATGGTGGCGGAGCTGGTTTCTGCCGCGAAGCCGTTTATCGGGTGCAGCTTGACCATTTTGTGGCCAAGAGTCTTGATAATTCGCCAGCCGCCCACCGAGGTGCCGAGTGCCATGATCAACGCGCAACTGAACACGATCCAGGTGTCTATGTCTTTTTCTCCGCCGTCCGGACGCAGGAATTCCGCCCAACCCGGCAATTGATCCAGCGTGCCGGCGTTGTTTGCCGTAAATATGGCCAGTGCGATGATGCCCATGGTTTTTTGCGCATCGTTGCTGCCGTGTGCAAATCCCATATAACCGGCTGATACCAATTGCGCTTTTCCGAACAAGGCATTGATCCATTTCGGCCGCGAAATTTGCCCCAATAGGCCGCCGGCGGCATTCATGCCGCTGATGATCGCCATCAACAAACCCATGATCAAAATGCCCAAGGTAAAACCGGCAATCGGGGAGCTGATCATCGGAATCACCACTTTCCAGAGCAGTCCTTTGTTTTCGGTCCAGACTAATGCGGTTTTTGACCATATCAATACATCAGGATTATTGTGTCCCGCCGCCAGAGCAGCGCCGCATAAGCCGCCGATCAAGGCGTGGCTGGAAGAAGAGGGCAGGCCCAAGGCCCAGGTAATTAGATTCCAGATAATCGCTCCGGTCAGTGCGCAAATCAGTACTTCGGAGGTGATTGTGACCATGCCGGTATCGACCAGTCCGGAGGAAATGGTTTTGGCCACGGCGGTACCTGACAAGGCGCCGACCAGATTAGTTACCGCAGCCAGGATCACCGCCTGGGTGGGCGTTAGTACTTTGGTGGCAACCACCGTGGCAATAGAGTTGGCGGTGTCGTGAAAACCGTTAACGAACTCGAATATCAGTGCCGCCAGAATGACCAGCAAAAGCAATGTCAGCATGACAGTCCTTTTATGAGTTTTTTAAGACGATGTGATAAACCACATTGCCGGCATCGCGGCAGCGATCGATGGCTTTTTCGAGGATTTCAAACAAATTGGTTTTGACTAGGTAGCGGATCGGATCGGTTTCGTTGGCATAGACGTCGCGATACAGCTCAAGAATTTGGTCGTCGGCTTCCGCTTCAATGGTTTGCAGTTGATCGTTTAGGCGTTTGACTTCATCCAAATCCATACCTTTGCGCAGCTGTCCCACCATTTGCTCCAAAACCTGGCAGGCTTGTTCCAGCATCTGCGCACGGCTGATGAAGTCTACTTCGCCCATGCGGCCCAAGGCTAAGCTGTAGCGTTCCGCAAATTTTTCCACCACTTTGGGGATTTTATACAGCGCGCCGTTTAGCGCTTCAATGTCCTCGCGATCCAGCACGGTAACGAAGGTATTGACCAATTCTTCGCTGATTTGGCTGAATAAATTCTTTTCCCGGCGCCGTGCCTGTTTAAATTTTTCCAATGATTGCTGGGTTGTGGGCGTGCTGAGCAACTCTATCAAGGCTTTGGCCGAGGCGTGTGCTGACTCCGCACTGGCTTCAAGCAAGCCATAAAATTTATCGCCTTTGCCAAAGATGGTTTGTAGAGAGAACATGGTGTTTCCTTGTTTATGACAGTTTTATTAAATATTGTATAACAGCATAAGGTTGTGCGCAGGTTCTGTCCGCACTTTAATGGGGCGCTCGGCTGGCGCTTGTCTCCAAAGCTCAGTCGATTCAGCTTTCAGATTGACTCTTAACGATGGTTGATAGCGGCTGCGTCAGCAGCTTTTCCAGGAAGCGGCAAGCGTGTTGTAAATTGGCCCTGCAACGTTCGCTCAAACCCGTGCCCAGTTCGAAGGCTTCGGCTTGGATGCTTAATAAAAAGCAGGGCGGGATCGGCTGCTCGCTGACGGATTGATAGACCGCTAGCAGTGCCGCAGGACTCAGCGCATGGCTGCTGTAGCTGCGGTCTTGCGCCGGGCTGAGTGGGGTATAAGTGAAGCTCTCCGGACAGTTTTCCGCAGCGTCGACAAACACCACCAACTCGCGATCTTGCAAATCCAGCGCGTGTTCGATTTGTAATTGAAAGTCGCTGAGCAATTCGATACGGGTCAGGTCGATATGTTCGGCAAGGTAGTCCAATACTAATGGACCAACGGCGTCGTCGCCACGGCTGGGGTTGCCGTAACCGAACACCAGGATGGGTTTGGTCATTCGCTGCCGTGAATAAATTCGCCGTTGCTATGCCGAATCAGTTTGTCCACCAATTTGCCTTCGGCATCGACCAATTCCAACTGCAAAGGCATTTTGCCCACCGCATGTGTGGCGCAGGATAGGCAAGGATCGTAGGCGCGGATCGCTACTTCCAGATTATTCAGCAGGGGTTCGGTTAATTCTCGGCCGGACAGATATTCCGCCGCCACTTGCCTGACCGATTCGTTCATCGCCGTGTTGTTACTGGTAGTGGAGACAATCAGATTGGCTTTGGTGACGATGTCGTTTTCGTCGATTTGATAATGATGAAACAGCGTGCCGCGCGGGGCTTCGATGACGCCTATGCCTTCGTGGCGCTTTTCGCCTTTAGTAACCAGATCGCTGCTCAGCAGGTCCGGATCGTCCAGCAAGATTTCGATGCTTTCCGCGCAATGCAACAATTCGATCATGCGCGTCCAGTGGAAGGCCAGGGTGCTATGCACCATCGCTTCACCGCCATGCAGCTTGAACTCGACGCGGGCGGCTTCCGCGAGCGGCGTGTCGATAAAATCGCAGTTGTTTACGCGCGCCAACGGCCCCACCCGATACCAGCCATCGGCTTTACCCAGCGCTGTCAGGTAGGGAAATTTCATATAGGTCCAGGAACGGACTTCTTCGCGGATCAGTGCCGGGTAATCGCAGTAATCGTAATGGTCGACCAGGGTTTCGCCTTGTTCGTCTTTCACCCGAATCCCGCCGTGATAAAGCTCCAGCGCGCCGTTAGGCTTGGTCAAGCTCAGATATTTGCTGCGGATCGTCGCGAAGTTGTCGTAATAGGGCAGGTGGGAGGTGTGGACTTTTGTGACCAGTTGCAAAGCGGCTTGCGCCCAAACTACGATTTGCGCGATATCTTGTTTTAAATAATCGCGCTCTGCTTGGCTTAAGGCTTTGTTCATGCCGCCGGGAATGGCGCCGGTGCCGTGGATACGTTTGCCGGAGACCATGCGGATTACTTCCTGGCCGTATTTGCGCAGTTTCACGCCTTGCAAGCCAATGTCCGGATAGTCGGCCAGCACCGAGACAATGCTGCGCTTGCCGATCTCGCTTTCAAAACCAAACAGCAAATCCGGGCTGGACAGGTGGAAAAAATGCAAAGCATGCGATTGCAACACCTGACCGAAATGCAGCAAGCGGCGCAATTTATCCGCTGCCGGCGGCAGATTGGCCGGATCGACGCCGACCAACTGATCGATGGCCTTGGCGGCGGCCAGATGATGGCTGACCGGACAAATGCCGCACAAGCGTTGCACCATCACCGGTAGTTCCCAATAAGGGCGGCCCTGGATGAATTTTTCGAAGCCGCGAAATTCGACGATGTGCAGGCGGGCTTGCTGGACTTTATTGTCTTCGTCTAACAGCAAGGTCACTTTGCCGTGGCCTTCGACGCGGGAAACCGGATCGACAGCGACCCGTTTTAATTTGCCGGCTGCGACTAAAGCCGGATCGGCGGTTTCAAGATATTCGTACACAGCGGTTCCCTATTAGTCGTAATGGACTAATTCATAAGGTAGAGTCGGGTCGCGGCCTTCGATCAATGCGTTGAGATAGTTCCAGAACACATCGGCGGACGGCGGGCAGCCGGGCATAAAGTAATCGATCTTGACGATCTCGTGGATAGGCCGCACCTTATCCAGCAATAAAGGCAATTCCGGGTCGTTGGGTATCTGCGGATTGTCCACGCCTATGCCGTCTTGGTAGGCTTCCAGCAGGCAATCTTCCAGTTTAAAAAAGTTACGCAGCGCAGGCAGACCGCCGTTGATCGCGCAGGCACCGACCGCCACCAGAATTTTGCAGTTATTGCGAAATTCTCTAAGTACGTGGACGTTTTCGGAATTGCAAACCCCGCCTTCGATCAGGCCGATGTCGCAGGGGCCGCAATGCTCGATGTCGGTGAGCGGTGAGCGGTCGAATTCGACCACTTCCGCCAAGCTCAGTAAACGCTCGTCTATGTCCAGGAACGACATATGGCAGCCAAAACAGCCGGCCAGCGAGGTGGTGGCTATTTTAATCTTAGCGGCCATGTTTAATATCCGGAGCGGGAGGCATTGATGCCGCGTAGTGGGAATCGGACCCGCTGTTCTGAGGGACTTGACCGGCTAGCTGGGCCTGGTCGCAACTGGCGTGGCCTTTTGCTGCCTGGGTGTCGAGAACCGCTTTTTCGCAGGCCACTTCGCTGATGGGATGGTGGTCGTAAATGCGTTCGCCGATTGGCGCCAGATAAGCACTGCGTTTGACCAGGATCGCGCCGGTCGGGCAGACATGGGCGGCCTCATCGTCGACGCTAATATCGCTGTCTTTCAGCTTGCCGCTGGGGGAGTTGACGATCAGACGTTTGTGGATGCCGCGACCCGCAATGCCGAACACCTCTTTACCGTCTTTTTCCTTGCTGGCGCGCACGCACAGATTGCAGAAAATGCAGCGGTCGTGGTCGATTAATATGTCCGGGTGCGATGCATCCAGTTCCCGCTGGGCATAAAAGTGCGGGTAGTGGTTATCCAACATGTTCTGGTGGTAGGCCACGGCCTGCAACTGGCAATTACCGGATTTTTCGCAGGATGGGCAGAAGTGGTTGCCTTCCACAAACAGCATCTGGGTGATGCGCTGGCGGTCGTGTTGCAGGTCGGGGCTGTTGCTGATGACGGTCTGGCCGTCGGCAGCCGGGAGAGTACAGGCGGTATTGGTGCGACCGTTGACTTTGACCGTACACAATTTGCAACTGCCGTAAGGGGCGTAGCCCGGCCTGTGACACAGATAAGGAATGTATACGCCGGCGCTGCGGGCGGCCTCGATAATGGTTTGGCCGTCGCTGAACGGCACGGCGATGCCGTCGATGCAAAGGGTGCCGCTCATGTCAGTTCTCCACTTGCGATAAATGCGCCGCGTCGTCGTCGCGCTCAGCCATGCGGCGGGCCACGGCCAGGGTGGCGTCCAAATCAAAGCCCGGTGTAAAACTGCTTTGTTTTAATTGATTCAGATACAACTCGGGGTGGCTGGCTAAGGTGCTTAAAATCGGATTGGCGGCGGAATCACCTAGACCGCAATGGCTGTTGTTTTTGACGATTAGGCATAACTCGCTAAGTTCTTCCAGATCGACCGCGGCGCCGTTGCCTTCGACAATTTTCCGCAGCTGATTTTTCAATAGCGTGGTGCCGACCCGGCACGGCGTGCAAAAGCCGCAGCTTTCGTGGGCGAAGAAATCGGTAAAGTTCTGCACAATGTCGAAAATATTCCGGCTACTGTTGAAAACCATAAACGAGCCGGCGGTGGATAGGTCCTCGAAGGCCACGCGCCGTTGCAGTTCCCGGTTGGAAATAAAGGTGCCGGACGGCCCGCCCACTTGCACACCCATCACATCGTCCGCACCGCAGTCCCGCAAAATATCCTCGATCGGAGTGCCGAACGGGTATTCGTAAATGCCGGGACGTGCGCAGTCGCCACTGATACTGAGCAGCTTGCTGCCGGTGGATTGCGCGGTGCCGACCTCTGCAAACCATTGCCCGCCCTGAATAGCAATGTGCGTGGCCGCGAAAAAAGTCTCGACGTTATCGACCACGGTGGGTTTGCGTTGATAGCCGCAGATCACCGAGTTGGGCGGTTTAACCCTGGGAATGCCGGGCTTGCCTTCCAACGATTCGATTTGCGCGGACGCCTCGCCGCAGATGTAAGCGCCGGCACCCATGCGGATTTCGATGTCAAAATCAAAACCTGGCCGACCATGGATGTTACGACCCAGCAAACCGCTATCGCGGCGGCGCTGTAACACGCGCTGCAATTGCTCGTAGAGGAATAAATACTCGGCGCGTAGATACAGTAAACCCTGGTCTGAGCCGATGATCGCCGCGCATAGGGTCATGCCTTCAAAAACCTGATCCGCGTAGAGATCGAGTAACATCCGGTCTTTAAAGGTACCGGGTTCGCCTTCGTCGGCGTTACAAATCACATAATGCGGGGTAGCTGCTTGCACCGAACAGGTGCGCCATTTCAATGCTGTTTTAAAACCGGCGCCGCCGCGGCCGCGCAGGTTGGAACAGTCTACTTCCGCCAGGGTTTCCGCCAAGCCACGGGCAAAAGTGGCCGCTATTGCCGCGCCATTATTGAACGGTTGGTTGAGCAGCAGGCCGGGTTTGCGGATC
The DNA here is from genome assembly GCF_001644035.1 of Methylomonas methanica. Lineage (GTDB taxonomy): Bacteria > Pseudomonadota > Gammaproteobacteria > Methylococcales > Methylomonadaceae > Methylomonas > Methylomonas methanica_A. The sequence goes on along the minus strand of NZ_LUUG01000033.1, from coordinate 42,216 downwards.
GGCTCGTCGACCGCGAAGAACTCGGCTGGCCAATCGGTCAAAGGGGCTTGTTGTTCGATCAATTTGGCGATCACATCGATTCTGGCATAGTCCAGATGCGTCAACGCATAGCCGTTAACCAGGCCGGCCGGGCCCTGGTCGCACATGCCGGTGCAGGAGGTGTTATTCAAACTGACCAGACCGTCCGCGCGGACTTGACCCACTTTGACATTGAGCTTTTCCGACAGATAATTCAGCAATTTTTCCTTGCCCAGCATTCTATCGGTAATCGAATCGCTGATATGAATGTCGTAACGGCCTTGCGGCGTCAGGTGCAAGAAACTGTAGAATTCCGCGACGGCAATAATCTGGGTGCGGGGTATATGCAGGGCTGCGGCCAATTGTTCGATAGCCGCCTGGGGAATATGCAGGTACTGCGCCTGCACGGCTCTTAGCATCTGCAAGAGCCTTTCCGGTCTATAGTCCGCCTTTGCAAGTACGGATCGAATAAAACTATTCATCGTCGAGTTACTGGGCAGTTATGTTGAATCGTCGTGTCCCATTGCAATTGAAAAATCATGAGCCACCCCACACACCATTCTTAAATCGGCGCTAGATTTTTCAAATCGTTCACTGGCAGTCTACCTGGAAGAGCGGCGCCACAAGATTAGTTGTGGAAGCCGTTACATTCCGCTTGCCAAGCGAAAGTGCCTGCCTTGTCTCTCTATGCGTCAATGCACACAACCCAGCCGCACGATGTTTTTCGTTCTCGCTGCAGAAGATATGCAAATTCGCCGTCATCCATGGCGCAATACTAAACAAATTAGCCGGGCGTGGACAGTAAAATATTGCCGATCAAAACCCGGCAATCGGGGCGAAGGGGTTGCGGCGTTGGCAAGGAATACGCTTTTTACCGGGCTCCCGGACACAGTCATGCTTGCGGGTTTGGTAACAAAGCGCGCAACGGTTTAAGCGGCGCTGGTAACGGCCATAGGCGCTGAAGACCAAGCGTTCCAGGCGATCCAGTGCAGTAGGGTTGGGAGTGAACAGTCTGATCTGTCTGGCGTGCAATGCGGCATAAAGCTGCCGGGCTTGATCGATTAAAATGTCATTATCCATCGTCATCACCTGAATTAATCGCTGATGAGTCTAAAACGGCGTTGGCATGTGCGATTGAGCATGCCGAGCTAAATTATTGCGTGTGCTTGTATTGATAGCTTTGATTTCAATCAACAAGGCTTGAAATTGCCGGCGACCAAGGTCTGGCACGCGCTAATTGGCGTCCTCTGCGTCGGCAGCAAGGCACTGCTCGACGACGCGGCGGCTCAAAATCTCGTCTTGCAGCATTATATCTACCATAGATGCCACCACCGTCCGGGTCTTTAAGCCGTTAAAGCGGGAAAAATTTTTCAGCTGGTCGTAAGTGGGTTCTTCCACAGCGATTTTCTTTCTATCGACTTTTGATTTATCTGCTGCCATGAGAGTGTTCCTTTGTAAGCTTAAGGTTGGGTAAACGAGTCGTTGGGTAAACGCATGTCAATTTTGAATCAGTCCGTGCTTGCGAAAATAGAAGGCTACGTTGACCAAAGCGATCATCACCGGTACTTCGATCAATGGCCCTATCACGGCCGCAAACGCCGCGCCGCTATTGATACCAAACACGGCCACCGCCACCGCAATAGCCAATTCAAAATTATTGCTGGCCGCGGTAAATGCCAGCGTGGTGGTTTTGCCGTAGCCGGCGCCGATGGCTCTGCCCATCAAAAAGCTGAGCAGAAACATCACCACAAAGTAAATCAACAGCGGTATCGCGATCCGCACCACGTCCAGAGGCAACTGCACGATCAAATCGCCTTTCAGCGAGAACATAACCACGATGGTAAACAGCAGCGCTATCAAGGTCAGCGGGCTGATTTTCGGGACGAAATGCTGGTGATACCAATCCTTGCCCTTGGCTTTGACCAACAGAAAACGGGTGCTAAAGCCGGCCAGAAACGGAACGCCCAGGTAGATAAATACGCTCTTGGCGATTTCGACTATGGTGATATCGACCAGACTGCCCTGCATACCGAATAAGGGCGGCAAAACGGTGATGAACAGCCAGGCATACACGCTATAAAACAAGACCTGGAATACGCTGTTAAATGCCACCAAGCCCGCCGCATATTCGTTGTCGCCGTTAGCCAGTTCGTTCCAGACGATGACCATGGCAATGCAGCGCGCCAGGCCTATCAAGATCAGGCCGACCATGTAGTCGGGATAATCGCGTAGAAACACGATGGCCAGCACGAACATCAAGACCGGTCCGAGCAGCCAGTTTTGCAGCAAGGACACGGCCAATATACGCCAGTTGCGAAATACGTCGCCGAGTTCTTCGTAACGGACTTTGGCGAGCGGTGGATACATCATCACGATCAAGCCGATAGCGATGGGAATGTTGGTGGTGCCGACCGAAACCGCCGCGTTGAAATCGGTTACTTCCGTCGGAAACAGAAAACCGATACCGACACCCAGCGCCATGGCGATGAAAATCCATAGGGTCAGAAAGCGGTCCAGAAATGACAAACGGGCATTCGGGCAATGCGGGGTGCTCATTTAAATCTCCAAAGATATGCGGGCAATAGTTTGGCTACTCGGTTCTATCGGCTGCCGGAGGTTTGCAGCAACTGCTGGTGGGTGCGAGTTGCGCGACTTGATCGTCACCAAATAAGGGAATGGTTTGCAAGGAATGGAAAGCCTCCCAGGCGATGCCTTGCGGATCGACGGTCCAGTATTTGTCTGACTGGGCATAGCAGCAGTTGGCTTGTTTTTGCGCTGCAACCGGCAATTCGGCAGCGGCCAGATTTTGCTCGACGGCTTCCAATTCCTCACCCGACTCCACTTGTATCCCCAAATGATCCAAACCCGGCTGACGGCCGCGACTGGAAATGGCAAAATTGACGCGCGGATCGTCCAGCAACCACTTGGCGTAATCGGCTTCGCGGACTGTCGGTGCGCTTTGAAACAGCGCACTATAAAAGTCGATATTTTTCGCCAGATCGTCGACGGCGAGGTGAATGTGCAGACGTTTCATCGCGCTCACTCCAGGGTAAAGGGTTATTGAGTTTTGGGATTTGCCGCGAGTTTGTCGGCTAGAGAATCACCGTCGGCTAATGCCAATAAGCGTTCCACGCCGGTCGGCTCTTCCCGTAACAAAGGCACCAGCGCATAACGCTGGGCATATCGATTGGCTACCGCGTCGATTTCCGGCAATTCATTGACAGCGCGTTGGCGCAGCAGCGGCGAAAGCACAGTGGTTGCCGCCACACTGTTGTTAATCACCCAAGCCCAGGGCTCGATGCCGGCTCGGCGCAAATCGTCTTGCAGATGGGCTGCTTCCAGCACCGGCGTGGTTTCCGCCAGTGTCACTATCAGCACCTTGGTTTGGCGCGGGTCCTGCAATTGCATCATCGGCGTAGTGAAATGTTGTTTGGAATCGCCCATTTGCCGAGACACTTCACGATGGTAAGCGCCGGTTGAGTCCAACAGCAGCAGGGTATGGCCGGTCGGCGCAGTATCCATCACTACAAATTTCTTGCCGGCTTCGCGGATGATGCGGGAGAACGCCTGAAACACCGCAATTTCTTCAGTACACGGCGAGCGCAAGTCTTCTTCCAGCATGGCCCGGCCTGCCTCGTCCAGCTTGGCGCCTTTTGTTGCCAGCACATGTTGGCGGTAGCGTTCGGTTTCCGCATGCGGATCGATTTTGCTGACTGTCAGGTCCGGCAAAGCGCCGTTCAGCGTGTCGGTTAAGTTGGAGGCAGGATCGGACGTGGTGAGATGCACCGGCAAACCGCGTCGCGCCAGTTCCACCGCCAACGCGGCGGCCAGCGTGGTCTTGCCCACGCCGCCTTTACCCATCAGCATCACTAGGCCATGGCCGTCGGCGGCAATCTCGTCCACTAATGTTGATAGATTAGGCGCGGGTATGGCCGGCATAACGTCATTGTCAGGCATCGCCAGCGGCGCGGCTGTGCTGAGCAATTGCCTCAACGCCGTCAGCCCAACAAGATTGAAGGGCTTTAGTTCAATGCGGTCCATTGGTAAGTTTTTTAACGCTGCCGGCATGTCGGATAAAGCATGTTGCTCGCGCTGGTAGATGGCGTTGGCTAGCGGGTCTTGTAAGGTTGCGCTCTCCGGCAAGATGCCATTGATTGCCAAAAACTGTTGCGATAAGCCGATGGCGTTTAATTCTTCGTGGGTGCGAGCTACTTCACGCAAGGTCGATTGTTGGGCGCGGGCGACCAGGATCAAACGACTGCGCTGCGGATCGGCTAAGGCTTCAACGGCAGCCTTATATTGGCTGCGCTGTTTTTCCAAGCCGGCCAGAGGGCCGAGGCAAGAGGCATCGCCTTTGCCTTGCTCCAGAAAGCCGCTCCACGCCCCCGGCAGTTGCAACAGGCGGATGGTGTGGCCGGTCGGGGCGGTGTCGAACACGATGTGATCGTAGCCGGTGGTCAAGGCCGAGTCGGTTAGAAGTGCAGTGAATTCGTCGAACGCGGCGATTTCGGTGGTACAAGCGCCGGACAATTGTTCCTCTATGCCTTTGACGATGCTGTCCGGCAACACGCCGCGCACCGGGCCGACGATACGGTCGCGATAGGCCTGCGCCGCCGCTTGCGGATCGATTTCCAATGCTGCTAGGCAGGGTACGGCCGGAATCGCGGTGATCTGATTGCCGATGGCGATGCCAAATACCTGGCCGACGTTCGATGCCGGATCGGTACTCACCAACAACACACGTCTGCCGGCATCCGCCAATTGCATCGCCGAGGCGCAAGCGATGGAAGTTTTGCCCACGCCGCCTTTGCCGGTAAAAAATAGAAAGCGCGGCGCTTGATCGAGAAATTTGCTATCGCTGTTCACGGCACTATCAGCAGAAGTTAACAACAGCTGCTGCCGCTGCAACAGCCGGACGGGGCTTGCTCTTCCGCTACGCTAATCGCTGCCCAACGCGCCAACTCGGTTCGATTGGGATAGCGACCAGCTAAGGCGACTTCGCCATCGACCAAAATCAACGGCAGGGCGTCGGCACCGGAACGTTCCAGAAAGGCTTTTACCACCGCGTTTTCGGCAAACGCCAAAGGGGTTTGCGCCAGGTTAAAGCGCTCAATATCGGCGCCGTTCTGCTTGGCCCAATCGACATCGGCGGCAAAGCCGACCAACTGTTGATCGACTTCCACACCGCAAACGCCTGTGCTGCAGCAAAGAGCCGGGTCAAATACATGGATACTGGTCATCAGGAAACTCCTTAACTACTGAGGCACCAAAGTGCCGATGCGATCCAGCTCGGCTTTCAGGCGCTCCGGATTGTTTTTCAATTCGTCCAACGGTAGGGCAAAAAACTGTTCGATGCGATGGCGCAGGATGCGGTAAGCGACCATGAAAGCCGCGTCTATTTCCTCGTCAGTACCCTCGACATGCGCGGGATCTTCGACGCCCCAATGGCTGCGCATGACCGGGCCGAGATAGGCCGGACAGGTTTCGTTGGCGGCATTACCGCACACGCTCAACACGATGTCCGGGGTCACCGGCAGATCGTTCCAGGATTTGCTGTAATAGCCCTCTGTGGATATGCCTTCTCTGGCCAGCAAGGCCAGCGAGCGCGGGTGGATCTTGCCGGTGGGTTTGCTGCCAGCACTCATGCCATGCCAGCCGGCCGGTGCCAAGTGATTGAAAGTGGCTTCGCCAAGGACGGAACGGCAGGAATTGCCGGTACACAAAAATAATACGTTCATGATGGATTGTCGGTCGGGTTTGAGGTTAGAGAATCGGTGGTATCGGCGTCATTGCCGGAACAGGCCGCAAGCGACAAGCAGGCGTTGCCGTTGCAACAGTTCTCGGTCAGGAACGCCAGGAGATCGTTCATCACCGAAAAGTTAGCGGTGTAAATCACATAGCGACTTTCGTTGCGCGAGCTGACCAGGTTGGCGTAAGACAATTCCTTCAAATGAAACGACAGGGAAGACGGCGCAATGCCGGTGGCTTCGCTGATTTTTCCGGCGGCCAATCCTGCCGGGCCAGCCTGTACCAAGGCCCGGTAAATAGCCAAGCGGGATTCTTGGGCCAGTGCGGCCAGGGCGATCACAGCAGTTTTATTTTCCATATTTCAACAATAATTGAAATATGGAATCGAGTCAATCATTATTGAGTGTCTTCGCCGGGAATAGGCATCCGCCAAGCCTTAACCGCCCGGATACCCTCAATGTCGTTAAGTTAAGAATCTGTTGTCAAGATAAACAGTCTGTTAAGCGGACTTGTGCTGAGCGAACGACTCTCGTGTCCTTGGGTATAGCTTAACGATATTGCGGATACACGTCCCGCATCTGGCCTCTATAGTAGGCTGTGTCAGGCTACGAAGCATTAGTTTTAGTGTTAGTGATATTTTGCCATAAAGTCAATACAAACGGTGCTATAGCTTCTATGTCGGCTAGCGTACAGACATCAGTCGCATGCGCCAGCATAGTGACTAAGGATGTTAGAGTTATCCGGGGGGCCGTGGATTCGTTGGCCTATTCGCGCGACTCGCGAGGTTTTGTCGGTCTGCCCTGGCCAATCCGGAGATTACAATCCCGCTGGGAAGCGGTCCGCCGAGAACCAGCTGGGGGCGATAGGGCACAGCTCGTTGAAAGCTATGAGGGAAAATGCATGAAACCAAGCCGTTCCATCCTTGATAAAGATCCTAAGAAAGCGCCGACAGGCATTAACGGCCTTGATGAAATTACCGGGGGAGGTTTGCCGCATGGGCGGACCACGTTGTTGGTCGGCGGGCCTGGCTCCGGCAAGACCATCCTCGCCCTGCAATTTTTGGTGTACGGTGCGCTGGAGTGCCGGGAGCCGGGGATCTTTGTGGCCTTTGAGGAGACCTCGAAGAGTATCGTCGCCAACGCCGAAAGCTTTGGCTGGCAAATCGGCGAGTTGCAAGACGAAAAGCTGTTTTTTGTAGACGCTCAGCCCAAGCCCGAGCTGATTCAGGCCGGAGATTTCGATCTCGGCGGGATGCTGGCAGGACTGGAAGCGCTGATCCAACAAATGGGCGCTCGGCGCATCGTCTTCGATGCCTTGGATATGGTGTTGGCCTTGCTGCCCGATGCGGCGGCAAAAAGGCGTGAGATCTACCGTTTGCACGACTGGCTACTGGCGCACGAGGTGACCGGTATTATCACCCTGAAGGCGGGTGGCGATGAAAGCGAAACCATTGGTCAGAACCCCTTCAGTTTCATGCAATTCATGGTCGACTGCGCGGTGATCCTGAATCACTGCGTGGTTTTAGGCGTGTCGCAACGCAGTTTGCGGGTGCAAAAGTATCGCGGTTCCAGCTTCGATGAAAACGAATCGGCGTTCCTGATCGGCAAGCAAGGTTTTGAGGTTGCCGTGGCCCGCACCCTGGACCGGGTCGATGCGGAGGTGACCAATGAGCGGATTTCCAGCGGGGTGTCGCGGCTGGATACCATGTTGGGCGGTGGCTATTATCGTGGTTCCAGCATCCTGATCACGGGATTTTCCGGGACCGCCAAGACCACTTTGAGCGGCACCTTCGCCGAGGCGGCCTGCGGGCGCGGCGAGCATACCCTGTTCGTCAGTTTTGATTCGGACGGTTCCGAGGTGATCCGCAATCTGGCCTCGGTCGGCATCCACTTGGAGCAGCATGTAAACAATGGCAGCTTGCGGATGGTCTCGGCCCGGGCCATTACCGGCAGCGCCGAGACCTATCTGGTACGAATCAAGACGCTGGCCAAGGAGCATCAAGCCCGTTGTCTGGTCATCGATCCGGTGTCCACCTGGTCCAAATCCGGCAATGATTTAAATGTGCACAGCGTTGCGGAACGCTTGATCGATTGGTCGAAAGCGGAGGGAATCACCATGGTCTGCACCAGACTGCTGGACGAGATGTCAAGTCTGGCCGAGGGCAGCTCGCCGCTGGTGATTTCGTCATTGGTGGACACCTGGGTTCACTTGAATTATCTGGTGCAGGCGGGGGAGCGCAATCGCGGTCTGTCCATTGTCAAATCACGAGGTTCCGCGCATTCCAATCAGGTCCGCGAATTAATTCTCAGCAATGACGGGGTAACCCTGGCCGATACTTACACCGCCGGCGGCGAGGTGCTGATGGGCACCCTGCGCTGGGAAAAGGAACGCGCCGAGCGCGTTGCGCATGAGGCTGTCGACGATGTGGTCAAGCTGAAACGGGTCAAGCTCGATGCCGAGGAGGCCGAGTTGGAAGTGCGCTTGAAGTCATTACAGGTGGAACTGCAGGCCAAGCAGTTGGAGAAGGCCTCATTGTTACGAGCCACTCAGAGTCATGCCGGGGAGCTGTCGCGTAGCCGGACCCGAATGGGCGAGTTGCGGGGCGCCGATGCCGAAGAGCAGGCGCCATGACCCAACAGGCACTATTCAAGTTTCGGCTCTATGTCGCCGGCGACGCACTGAACTCAGTGCAGGCGCGCACCAACCTGACCGCGCTTTGCCTGATCTATCTGGCCGAACGCCACGAAATTGAGATTGTTGATGTGTTTCTGGAGCCAAAGCGGGCCCTGTCGGACGGCATTTTCATGACCCCGACTCTGGTCAGACTGGCGCCGATGCCGGCGCGAAGCATCGTGGGCAACCTGAGTCAGACTCAGCCGCTGCTGCAGGCTTTAGGGCTTGAAGTGCCCGCCCTATGACGGCAGATGATATACCGCCTACATTGGAGAACAACGCAGAAATTGCCCGGCTCATCGGGGTATTGCACTCCACTGGGCAGCGTCTGGAAGAACTGACGGCAGGCCAAGTAGATACGGTGGCGGACCACACGGGTCGGCCATTCTTGCTAGGCGGCGCCCAGGAGTACTTGCGGCGCAGCGAGTCGGCCAGGCAGACAGCCATCCTCAACGCGCTGCCGGCGCATATTGCTTTGCTCGACAGCCAGGGGCGCATCATCTCGGTGAATCAGGCTTGGCGTCAGTTTGCTACCGAGAATGCCTTTCCGTACATCGGCTTTGGTGTCGGTCTAAATTACTTGCAAATCTGCGACAACGCCCAGGGAGAAGGTGCATCGGATGCACTTCGGGCGGCGGTCGCCATTCGGTCGGTGTTGAGCGGCGCGGTCAACAGCATTTCCATTGAATATGCCTGCCATTCGCCAACCGAACAGCGCTGGTTCCTGATGACGATGACCCCGGTCGGCGAAGTTCAGCCGGTGGGTGGCGTAGTCATGCATATGGATGTGACCGAGCAAAAGTTGAACGAGGCGCGTTTGCTGACCAGCGAACTACGCTTCCGGCAAATCGCGGAAAATATTCGTGATGTAATCTTTCTGCTCGATGTCGATAGCCGTCGCACTTTGTACGTCAGTCCGGCTTACGAAGAGATCTGGGGGCAAAGTTGTGAAAGCCTCTACAACGATCCGGGATCCTGGCTTGCAGCAATGCATCCTCAAGACCGGGCGGCCGGCCATGGGCGTTACGATAAACGGAAAACACCCACAGTGGCTGGGACCTACGAAGACAAATATCGCATCGTGCGCCCCGATGGCGCAATGCGTTGGATCGGGGTCAAAACCTTTCCGGTCTTTGATGATCTTGGCAAGATCATCAGAATTGCCGGGGTTGCGGAAGACATTACCCAACGCAAGGAAGCGGAAATTAGAATCTTGTATCTGAACCGAGTATTGACCATGTTAAGCGCTATCAATTCGCTGATCACGCGCGTCAGTGATCGAGACGAATTGTTCAGCGAGGCTAGCCGCATCGCGGTCGATGCCGGCGGGTTTCGGATGTCTTTGATCGCGATCAAAGATCCAAATTCAATGACGCTGGTGCCGGTCGCGTCCGCAGGCAAGGATGAGGCGCTGTTAGCGGCGGTCAAGGGGATTTTGGCCTCAAGCGAGGATACCGGCAAATCCATGGTTGCCAGAGCGCTCAGGGAGAAAATTATGGTAGTCTCCAATGATTCGCTACGCGACCCCCGGGTGCTGCTTGGTAAAAAATATGCCGCATCCGGCATCCGTTCGCTGGCGGTATTTCCGCTTATTGTCGCGGACGAAGCCTTGGGCGTACTGGTGTTGTACGCCGGCGAGGCGGACTTCTTCCTGGCCGAGGAATTGAAGGTGTTGGCCGAGCTGTCGCAAGATATCGCCTTTGCGATCGATCACATCGCCCAGCAGGAGCGGCTTGAGTTCCTGGCAAATTTCGATGTACTGACCGGTCTGGCCAATCACGGTCTGTTTCTTGAACGAGTGACTCGGCATATAGGCAATGCAGAGAAGGGCGGACAGCAACTGGCTTTGGTCTTGGTCGATCTGGAACGCTTTAAAAGTATCAACGATAGTCTCGGTCGTCTGGCCGGTGACGTGTTGTTAAGGCAAGTGGCGGAATGGTTCACGGCTTATGTAGGTGATGTCAACCTATTGGCGCGAATGGGCGCCGATCATTTTGCTTTGCTGCTGCCGGCGATCAAACCGGGCGACGACCGGGCGCGGCAGGTGGAGCAAATGATGGACGCCTTTCAGGCCCATATCTTTGAATGGGAAGGCGCGGTGTTCCGGATTGCCTTAAAAATCGGCGTGGCGCTGTATCCGGATGATGCCGCCAGCGCAGTCGGCTTGTTCCGCAACGCCGAAGCGGCGCTAAAAAAAGCAAAAGTGTTGGGTGATCGCTATCTGTTTTATACACAGAAAATGACCGAGTCCAACGCCGGTAAACTGTCTCTGGAAAACCAGCTGCGGCAGGCGCTCGATAACGCGGAATTCGTGTTGCATTACCAACCCAAGGTAAATCTGGTTAGCGGCAAGCTGACCAGCGCCGAGGCACTGATCCGCTGGAATGATCCGCGAACCGGCTTGGTGCCGCCGGGCCGCTTCATTCCGGTTCTTGAAGAAACCGGATTGATCAACGAGGTGGGGCGCTGGGCGATGAGTCAGGCGATTTGCGATTATCAGCGCTGGCGAAATGCCGGTCTGACTGCGGTGCGCATCGCGGTGAATGTGTCGCCGCTGCAATTACGCAACCGTCGGTTTATAGCGGAGGTCAGACAGGCCATTGCTACCGATGCGCATGCGGCGGACGGATTGGAACTGGAGCTCACCGAAAGCCTGATCATGGCCGACATCAATTACAGTATCGCCAGCCTGCAAACCATCCGCGCCATGGGCATCAGCATCGCCATCGACGACTTCGGCACCGGCTTTTCCTCACTCAGTTACCTGTCCAAACTACCGGTGGATACCCTGAAAATAGACCGCTCGTTTGTGATCGAGATGACGGAAACCCCGGAGGGTCTGGCGCTGGTCTCCACCATTATCAACCTGGCCCATTCGATGAAGCTCAAAGTGGTTGCGGAAGGCGTGGAGACCGAGGAACAATCGCGCCTACTGCGTTTGCTGAGCTGCGACGAAATGCAAGGTTTCTTGTTCAGTAAACCGGTGCCGAACGAGATCTTCGAAAGCAGATTTCTGTCGCTACAGCAGCCTGCGTAGGCGCGAATTCAGGCGCACTGTTGCCCCTAAAGATCGAATAAATTCCCCATACCTCAATCACACGGCGCCCGCCTAACTTGGCGGTATCGGGCTAATGTTGTCCGGCTTAACAATACTGTCACAAAGGCTATTTACCATTCGCAAGACTACCGTTCCGACGATATCGGTGCGATGCAGCTCACAAATCCTTACATCAAACACCAAACAAATAGTGCCTCAGGAGCATTTTTATGAAACACACTTCAATCGCCGCTGCCATCGCTGCGCTGCTGGCCTCCGCCAACGCCAGTGCGGCCGCGAATTTTCAATGGTCGCATGAATGGACTTTTAATCACTCCGCTGCGAATGGTTCAAGTGCCATGGGTTCGGAAATCGTTTCCTACGATGCGGCTAATAACCGCTTGTGGGTAGCCGGAACCGATGCCAATCAGGCCAATATCGGCCAAGGCGGCATCGACGTGCTGGATATGAACGGCAATTTGCTGCAAAGCATCTCCACCGGCGCGCTCGGCGGCATTAATAGTGTCGCAGTGAAAAACGGCCAAGCCGCCATTGCCTTAACCGCGCCGACTAAAACCGATGCGGGTTTAGTGCGCTTCTACAATGCGGCTGACTACACCCTGCAACAAAGCGTGACAGTGGGTGCCAATCCCGACGCAGTGACTTATACGCCCGATGGCAGTCGCTTGCTGGTGGCTAATGAGGGCGAGCCCAGCAGCTATTTGGTGGGACCAAGTGGCGATCCGGAAGGCTCGGTAAGCATTATCAACACCAATACTTTCGCAGTCCAAACTGCCGGATTTTCTGCTTACAACGGTGCGGCGGCGGCTTTAAAAGCCAGCGGCGTGCGCCTAACCGGCCCGAACGCCAGCGTAGCGCAAGATTTGGAACCGGAATATATTGCGGTCAGCCAAGACGGCACCAAAGCCTTTGCGACCCTGCAAGAGGCCAACTCGGTTGCCGTTATCGATATCGCCAGCGCTACGGTTACTGACATTAAAGCGCTGGGTTTGAAGGATCACAGTCTGGCCGGTAACGGTCTGGATGTCTCGGATCGAGACGGTGCCGGTACTGCGGCTTTAAAAGGCAATATCCAGAACTGGAACGTGATGGGTATGTATATGCCCGATGGCATCGCCAGTTTTAGCAAAGACGGCAATCAATATTACGTGACTGCCAACGAAGGCGATTCTCGTGAAGATTGGCCGGGCGGTTTGGAAGAGGTGCGGGTAGGTTCAGCCACTATCGACCCGATACTCGACGCTGCTATGGACGCTGCGCATGGTACGGATTGGCAAACCAATAACGACAAGCTCAACCGTCTGACCGTCTCAAAAAGCGGCGATACCGACAACGACGGCGACCTGGATCAACTGCAAGTATTCGGCGCGCGCTCGTTCTCGATTCTGGATGCCAACGGCACCATGGTGTTCGACTCCGGTGATAAGTTAGAGCAAACCATAAAAGCACTGATCGCCGCAAATCCCGGCAATGCAGCGTTCGAAGCGCTGTGGGACGATGGCCGTAGCGATAACAAAGGACCGGAGCCGGAAAGTGCGGTAGTCGGCAAAGTTGACGGCCGCGACTTGTTGTTTCTGGGCCTGGAGCGTTCCAATGCGGTGATGGTGTGGGACTTGACCGATCTGAACAGCCCGGCGTTTTTGGATATGTTGTTCACCGGCGGCGATGTCGGTCCGGAAGGTCTGAGCTTCTTCAGTAACGCCCAAGGCAGTTATCTGGCGGTTGCTAACGAAGTTAGCGAAACTACTTCGCTCTATAAAGTATCTGCCGTGCCGGTACCGGGCGCGGTGTGGTTGTTCGGTTCCGCGCTGTTGGGTTTGATAGGCATGAAACGCGGTCGCAAAGACTAAGCATCCTCTTAAGCCAGGTTAGCCGCGACATTTCGGCTAACCTGGCTTTTCGCATTTTTGCGGCGTGAAATCTCGCTTTGCCGGTAACGTGGTTGTCATATTCAAGCGCTAATGTTGCGGCTCCGTAAACCGCTCTCGGAGCAACACATGAAAAAAACACATCCACAAAAACTGGCGGCGGTAGCTGTCGGCGCCTTCGGTTTTACCTTATCGGTAGCCGCAGTAGCCCACGATCATGCCGACCGCGATCATCGGGATTATCATAAACCTGCGCAAACCAGCCAAGTACCGACATCAGGCCTCGAATGGTTCAAAGCCGGCGAAGCTGCGGTATTGGTTAACAAACGAGACGTAGCACAACTGCGCAAAGCCAAAAACGTCATCTTGTTTGTGGGCGACGGCATGGGCGTTTCCACCGTTACCGCTGCACGGATTTTGGAAGGCCAAATGGCCGGACGCGACGGCGAGTTCAACCGTCTGGGTTTTGAAAAATTTAATAACCTGGCGTTTTCGGTCACGGCCAGCGCCAATCAACAAACCTCGGATTCAGCGCCGACCGCTACCGCGATGGTGGCCGGTATCAAAACCAATGACGGCGCTATTTCCGTCGATCAAAGCATCAATCGTACCGAACCAAGCGCCGAAGTCACTGCGGCGAAAAGCGTGAAAACCATCCTGGAACGCGCCGAAGAACGCGGCATGTCCACCGGTGTGGTGACAACCGCCCGTTTTACCCACGCCACGCCAGCGGTAAACTACGCACATATTTCCAACCGCGATTGGGAGGCCGACAGCAATCTGCCGGCTGGCGCCACCGTGAAGGACATCGCTCGCCAGCTACTGGAATTCCCTTATGGCGACGGCCTGGAAGTGGCTTTGGGCGGCGGTCGTAGCTATTTCATGCCCAATACGATTGCCGACCCTGAATACCCCACCCAAAAAGGTCGCCGTGCCGACGGCCGCGATCTGACCTTGGAATGGACGTCGCAATACAACAATTCCGACTACGTCTGGAACAAAGCCCAGTTCGACGCGGTAAACCCAGCGTCTACCGATCATTTGCTGGGCTTATTCGAGCGTTCGCATATGCGCTATGAAGCCGACCGTGCGCAAGACGCCGCCGGCGAACCGTCCTTGACCGAGATGACCGAAAAAGCCATCAAAATTCTGGAAAAAAACCGCAAAGGCTATTACCTGATGGTTGAAGCCGGCCGGATAGATCACGCTCACCATGCCGGCAATGCCTATCGGGCCTTGACCGATACCGTGGCGCTGTCGGATGCAGTGAAAAAAGCTAAACAACTGACCCGTGACGAAGACACCTTGATCCTGGTGACCGCCGATCATAGCCATGTGTTCACCATCGCCGGTTACCCGTCGCGCGGCAATCCTATCCTGGGTAAAACCGCTGTTGACGGCATTGCTACGAAGGATGGTTTAGGCTTGCCTTACACCACTTTGACCTATGCCAACGGTCCAGGCTGGACCGGCGGCTTGCAACGCAAGGAATTTAATCCCGCCAACGAAGGCACCGTGGCCGCCGCTTATGCAGGCAGCAAATTGCGTCCGGATTTGACGGCGGTTGATACCGCTAATCCGAACTACATGCAGGAAGCGACAGTACCGATGAGTGCGGAGACCCACGCCGGCGAAGACGTGGCTATCTATGCAGACGGCCCTGGTGCTTATCTGGTGCGTGGTACGCTGGAACAAAACGTGATTTATCATGTGATGGCTGATGCGCTAGGCATGCGTAAATAGTCCGGGGCCATTTCCCCAAACCGAATCAGGGACGCTAGCCGTCCCTGATTTTTTGAAATTATTCACCGCGAAGCACGAAAATCCCTCTCCAACGGGAGAGGGGAGGGTGAGGGGATGAAAACAAAGTATTTTGCTAGTTTAATTCTCCTCTCCCCAACCCTCTCCATCAGGAGAGGGAACAATTTCTCGGCGATTTACAGAGTTTTGCGACTCACTGAATAGTTACATTTTTTTGAATACCGCTAAAGTGCAGGATCCATGTTCAACACTATTTTCAAATTTTTAAGCAAATTGTTTGCTTTGGGCTTATTGATTGTTTTGGCTGCTTGCAGCCATGTGCCGGCCAAGCAGGCCGCCAACACACAAATTATTGATCTATCGGCGGCAAACTTGCCGGCGGTAGCCGCCGAGTTCGTCACCACCCGCACCGGCGAAGAACACGAACACGACGAGCACCAGGCATTGCCCGCAAAAGTCAGCTGGCGCTTCTGGCGCGATAGCCAGCAGATTACGATAGAAAGGCCGCAACTGGGCTTGGGCGAACTGTGGCAGCGCGACGGCCAGGAGCTGATTCATCGCAAGCTGTATCACCAAGACCAGCGGGCAATCGAGTTTCAAGCCGGCGATTTACGGATGCTGGACATAACGCCGTCCTGGCAAAAATTGGCGCTGTTGCTGGATAGCCAGCTGCTGGACAAACTGACTGCCGAAGAAATCGAATGGACCGACGGCATTCCGACCCGCGAATATCAAGGCAAAGTCGCGGACACCAAATGGCATGTGGTGATGCGGTTGGACGTGGCCTTGCCTGCATTGATTGAACGTGAACATGGCGAGTTTTCCGAGCGTACCGAATTGCTAAATGCTTATCCGCTGAAAGCCGCGCCCTGGCAACCCACGCCGGTCAACGGTTACGACGTAATCGATTTTGCCGATCTGGGCGACAAGGAATCCGATCCGTTCGTGATTAAAGTGCAAGCGCAAATGGGGCATGAGCATCATCATTAACCCCCGAAAGGCTTTTAGTTATTAACCCCGGCTCTTAAAAATCGTCTCTCCCGCGTAGGCGGGAGCCCAGGTGCGGTACTGAATTCGCTGAGAAGTTTCGATTCAGGCTTTAGCCAGTATGGCAGTGGCCGCTGAAACATCGTTATCCAGGCAAAAAAAAGCCCGCTGTATCGCGTACCAGCGGGCCCGAGTACTACTACAGAGCTTACAACTAATCCATAAAACTTAAAGTGCCGGAGCTGGAGCCAGCAAAATCCGATTTCGCAGGCCAGGGGCTATCGTACCGTTAACGGTAAAGTAGTTTTCCAGCGCGTCCAGATCCAGCGCGCCACCCAGGCGGTTGGTGCCTTGCGTCAACACATAGTATTGATCGCCACCGTCCGCCATGAAATTATTCACGGTAACCCGGTAGCTGGCGGCAGGATCGACTACAACACTATTGATCTTGATACTGGCTGGATCGACGTTATCGCAAGCCGTGCCTTTTTCCCGCCATTCGTAACTAAAGCCATTCGACACTTGCATGATACGGTTGAACGCTTGGCCTGTTACTGGGGCGCCGGCTGGATAGCCCACGGTACAACCGGTGAACTGTTGTTCCAGCAGGGTGTGGATTTGCGCGCCGGTCAAGGTCAGTGTCACCAAGGTATTGCCGAAGGGTTGCACGGTAAAGGCTTCGGCGTATGTCACTTTGCCGTCGCCTTCTGCTGCTGTGCTGGACGGAAAGGTCAAATCGGCACGGATGCCGCCGGGGTTCATAAATGAAACCACCGCTTCGCCAAAGCCGACATTTTGGGTAGCCAACAATTGCGCATCGGCAATCACATCGCCCAAGGCCGACTCGCCGGTACTGGTAGCGGTTCTGGTAATCGCCGCACTGATACTGCCGATCACCCTGTTAGCGATAGGGGTGGACAGGGCTTTGTAATTGTCTACGATGGTTTTAATCGCCGCATTCGGCGTGATGGCGGTGTTGCTACGATCGACGACAATGTTTTCGGCGCTGACGCTGCTGATTTCGCCGTTCACGGTGCTGATAGCGACATCAATATCAGTCAATACCCGGCCTTGCGAATTGGCGCTGGTCACCGAAATCAAACGGCCGGCCTTGTTGGCGATTTGGCAGTTGTAGGCTTGATGAGTGTGACCGGAGATCACCAAATCCACTTCGTCATCCAATTGGTTGACGATGCTTTTGATCGGCGAACCGCTCAAACCACCATCGCAGTTGTTGATGGTAGAGGCACTTTGGATGACCGGTATCGTGCCGCCTTGGTGAATTAACACCACGACCGCTTCAACACCGCGCGCGCGCAATTTAGGAATCAAGGCATTCACGGTCGCCGCCTCGTCTTTGAACTCCAGGCCGGCCACGCCGGTTGGGGTGACGATGGTTGGGGTTTCTTTCAAGGTCATGCCGATAAAGCCGACCCGCACGCCGCCGATGACTTTGATCGCGTATTGCGGAAACAAAGTTTTGCCGGTGGCTGTTTCGACGACGTTGGCCGCCAGAAATTTGAAATCCGCGCCTTCAAAAGGCACCGGCGTGCCTACCAAATCACCTTGGCAGGAGTTCGGGTCGGTCGGGTGGCAACCGCCGTTTTGCATACGTTTCAATTCGGTTTTGCCTTCGTCGAATTCATGGTTGCCGACCGCGTTGAATTCCAGGCCCAGACGGTTCATGGTTTCAATGGTGGGTTCATCGTGAAACAGTGCGGAAACCAGAGGTGTGGCGCCGATGATGTCGCCGGCCGAGACGACTACCGTGCTGGGATTTTGGGCTTTCAGGTCGGCAACATAGCCAGCCATCCAGTCCACGCCGCCGACCGGAATATTGGTGGCTGCTGCGCTGCTTGGTGTTTGCCGGAACGTGCCGGGAGATTCCAATTGGCCGTGGAAATCGTTGAAGGCGACGATTTTGATCGTGGTAGTGGGGATGGTAGTGACGGCATTGGCCGCGCCCAGTGTGCCCAAGCCCAATGCGATGCCTATGGCTAGTTTGTTTAATTTCATTGGTTTAACCCTTATTTAGTGGATTTGCGTTGACGAGAGACCAAACCCAGCAGGCCGGCGCCGACTGCATATAAGCCCGCAGCGGCAGGCAGAGGTACGGCGGTCAGGCTGACAGCGCCGACGGTGGCGTTAATCTCGGCGGAGGTATCGTCCAGAGCGGATTGGATCAGCAGGCCGCTGATTTGATAACTGCCGGCACCCAGCAGAAATTCGCCGCGGCTGTAGTCTGAGCTGGCGTAAGCCAAGTCAAAATCGCTGTAAACAGAAGTTGGATAATTGTTAACGGCGGTCGAAGTTTCACCGATTACGCTGGCCGTGTTAAAAATCTTGAATCTATCTCCAGCGAAGCCGGCGTCGACTATGCGCAAAATCGCCGAGCCGGTTAAGGTGAAGTCAAAGCTCAAAGCATTGTTATCCAGGTCTATCCATTCCAAACCGCCGGAATTAGACACCGAATTGTCTACGTCAAACGCATGCCAGGCGCCGTCGGCAGTAATGGTAATCGCCTCGGCTTGCGTGCAGATTGCCGACAGCAAGGCCACGGCAAGAACAGATTTTTTGATCATTTAGAGTGCTCCGATAAAGACAGCACGTGCGTTTTTGTTATAAGTCACTGGCTGCTCGTTCATATGGGGTTGATAAATTTCCTTCGCTACAGGTAAAGCAAGTACAGCCTAAAGAAATTTTGTGATGAACTTGTGATTGCTAAATGAAGATTTCGTGAAATGTAATACAAATGTATTGCCGGTTAGGTCCAGGTTGCGGCTGCAGTTCGTGTGGCCAGAATGAAATCAATGAAATTTGGGGAATGAGGTGAGCCGGGATTCAGTCGGGGCATCTTGGTTTTCGAGTACTCGAGTTTATAGTTCGAGTGCTGGGCAAAATAACGCCATTTTTGTGGTTCGGAGCTTGGCGGATTGAGTTCTGAAGCAGAATGATTTAGAAAAAAGCTTGGACATTGGCGTAATTTTCTCCATCGTTCGAGTTCGAAGCTCGGCCATTGGACAAAATTTCTCCAATAGTGCGGTTCAGAGCTTGGCCGATTGAGCTTTGAACGAGAATGGTCGAGAAAATAGCTTGGATGATGGAGTTCCGAGCTGGAGCGATGGAGAAATTTTCTCTGTTGTTCGAGCTCTGAGCTCGGTCGTTGGACAAAATAACTCCAATGGAGCGGTTCGGAGCTCGATGGATTGAGTTCTGAAGCGGAATAGTCGAGAAAATAGCTTGAGTGATGGTGTTCTGAACTTGAACGATGAACAAAATAACTCTGAAGTTACTGTTCGAAGCTGGGTTATTGATTAGTGTCGCTATCGCGACGGTTGTTTGTAAGTCGGGTCTCGGCCCGACAGCCGAGATACTTTCTTTTGCTCCGCCAAAAGAAAGTATCCAAAGAAAAGGCGGCCCGGATGCCGCTTTTTTCCTGCGCTACTCGGATTTGAACGGGGTTGCCTGAAGGGGCTTCCCAGCCCCTGCACGCAACGCGCCGCATCCCTGCGGCGCCCCTTCGGGCTGATCCGTTCAAACCCTCCGGTGCTCGGCGCGGCATACGGGAGAACCCCCCGCCGCGAAGTTTGAAATCCAGCTAATATTTGTGCAGTTTTGTAGGGCGCATTAGCGATAGCGTAATGCGCCGAATGCTTTAAGGCCAACATGCGGCGCAATACGGCTACGCCTATTGGCGCCCTACGAATTGCGTCTTACGGCCTTGAGCGGATCCCGCCGGGTTGGCGCTTGGCCCGCGAAGCGCATGATGATCTGAACCGGTTCGGGGGCCAAGTGGCAAGCCCCCCGGTGTAGGTCCGCTCGGTCGAAGTGTTAGACGTCACTGCTGTACCAAGCCTGGTACTTGTTGGAAGTTGCAAGCCGCCGCTTGCCTTTGCTCAGGTTGCACGCTTGGCAGAGCAGCTGCAGGTTGGTGACGTCGTTAATCCCGCCTTCTGCCAACGGGATGATGTGGTCGTAGTGCTCTACGCTGCTGACAGAAACCAAACCACTGAGGTCGGTGTTGCAGGAGGCGCACATGCCTCTGTCACGAAAGTAGACCGCCCGTCGTGCCCATTCTGGGATGTAGGCGCGAGTGGGTACTCCATCCTTCTGAAGGAGCAGAGCGTCATCGCCTTGAAGTTGATCGCGTCCAATCTCACCAACTACACCAGCGATGTAGCCATTGAGTCTTGCTAGGAGTGTTCGATTGCTGAAGAGAACATAGAACACTTCGTTCGCGAGTTGCGTCATGAGATCATCGAGTTCGCCGGTTAGTCGAAGGTCGGTGTGGTAGTCATGGACATCGTCTTCCGAAGCGTCGGCGAGCGATACGTTGCGCTGTGCAAGCCACTGGCGGAAACCCGGAGCCTCAATACCGTGGTGCTTCAGTGCTCGGTCGACCCATAGTTCAGCCTTTGGGTTGTTAGCCAAGGAGTCGAGAGAAACATCATCTAGAGTTTCGTACATCAGGTCCTCGATAACGTACTCGGAGAAGCTGTGCAGGACACTCCGCTTAGGAAATGGCCGCAAGAATAGCGAGACCTCACGGTCTTCGTGCCAACTGTGGAGGTTGCGGAGAAAGTCGAAGGTATCTCCGAGCACGTTGTGAACGATGTTCGCGTAGTAGTACGTCTCGTAGAACTCCATACGGAGTAGGGATTCGCGCATTTCCTGTGACGCCTAATGTAGAACTAACCGGGCGTGGCCCGGAAAGCTGAATAAACAAAGCCATATTATAACCGCGCTCCGGTTGAGTGCCATGTTAGGCCTAGCCACGGCCTCAAGTTGTGGCTTCGGCAAAATAGAAAGTAATGAAGTAGCGATCATTTTATCGGGAAAAGAGCGCATAGAAGAACAACGAGGAGTAACAGTCGGCTTAGTAGATCAAATATGCGAATTCCCACCACAGTACGCCCCACATAACCATACCAGCGCCGCGAACAATTAAATGCAGATCGCCAATAACAAATCAGTCCGAAAAACATAAAAGCAAATTCAAGGACGCCCAAGGGAATTGAAACATCGGGGTGCAGCTTGTATCCAAATGCAAACAGATTCGCAAACCCCAATTTGCTGCCAATTACCATTGCTAATATCCATGGTAATGCTGCAAGCAGGAGGAATGTAGCCGGGTAGGGTGGGCACGGTTTTTGTGCCCACGCGGCATTAAATATATACCGCTGACGGTGGGCAGAAAAGCGTTGCCCACCCTACGTTTTTGATTTTTCACTAGATTTCGGGAGTGGTTTTCTCCCGTTATTCCGCCCCGAGCATCGGAGCTTTTGGCGAGATCGGCCCGATAGGGGCGCGGCACGGAAGCCGCGCGTTTTCGGAGGGCCAGGGATGGCCCTTCCGAAAACCCTCGGCAAAAGCGAGAAGCACAGGAAATTGGCGGAATGTCGGGTGGCTTTTCTTTTGGTGACTTTTCTTTGGCCAAACAAAGAAAAGTCACTCGGTTGTCGGTCCGAGAACCGACATTAGATGAAACCGTCGCGTTAGCGACACAAAATCCTCAACGGATTGCATCCAGTTTTAGCCTAGCTTCCGCCAAAACGCACCCAAACTCACCACCACCCCACTAACAAACATCAACAAAGACGGCGGCAACGGCACGGCCGCAATGTCGAAGCCGCGGCTGGCATTAATCGCCAACGAACCTTGATTTAAAAAGATCAGGCCTTGATTGAAGTCAGACAAATCGGAAGCGATAGCCACCGAAACCTGGCCGGTGGCCAAGGCTTTAAAATGCAAAGTCGCGAGATTGAATGACAGCGCAGTTATCGGATTGCTGCTTACGCCGGGAAACGCCGAGCCGGCGGCATGCAGATTGACCAGTAAGCTATCCTCCGAAAACAGCGGATTGACGGTACTGCCTTGAAATTCCAACAGGCCCGAGATCGAGCTGGTGGTGTTGAAGCCAAAAGCCAATAACTCATCGGTATTATCGCCGGCGAACAGCTCATGCACCACCACATCGATATCGAAAACATCACCGACGCGGATCGGGTTGGTGGTCGTTTCTAGGCTGAAGGAGAGGATCGCGGCCTGGCAATTGGGCGCTGTTAGTAATAAGCCAGCACCGCATAGCGCCAGAATACGTATCAAGTTTTTCATGTTGTTATCCTAAAAATGGTTTGTCCAGGACCATCGGCAAATGCAGTTTGCCGATGGTAGAGCGGTGTTATTGCGCGCTGGAGGAAGCGATATAGCTGTTGTAATAGCTGTACCAAATCCGATAATCGGCGTAAGTCACGCAGCCAGTTTTGTCATAATCAGCCTCGCGGTTGAAACCCGCCTTGCCGCTGCATTTGCCGACCTGAGCCTTGATCAGGTTGGCATCGTTGGCATCGACATCGCCGTCGTTATCCAGGTCGCCGGGTACGAACAGTTTAATCAGCAGCGGATCGTGATCGGATGAACGATAGGCGTCGGCTGCGTAGAAACTGCTTACTTGATTCGCCGATTTGAACTCGGTGTTGTAATCCAGAGATCTGGGTTCGTCGGCATTGATATGCCATTCGGCGACGCTTTTGACTTGCGACGCTAGCGTGGCGTTTGCCAGGGCGTGATCCAGATAACCGGCAGCACCGTCAAAGACATAGCTGTATGCGGCCTGATTGCCGACGAAAGTCTCCAGCAGGTTTTGATAACCGGCATTTTTCAAGGCGCTGATCGGGTCTTCCTGCGCATAGCTGTTCAGGTCGCCGATGATCAAGGCGTTACTAACCCCGTTACCGGTTGGATCGCTGGCTAACCAACTTGTTAAGGCTTGTGCGGCATCGGTGCGGGTTTGGTTGCAATTGCCTTGGCCGTCACCGGTATCCGGGTCGTTAACGTCGTCGCACGCCGAACCTTTGGATTTGAGATGGTTGACAGCCACCGTCACTAACTTGTTAGAGGTTTTATCCAGGAAGGTTTGGGCGATGGCTGGACGGTTTTTGGTGTCGATAAATAAGGGGTTGACCGAGGAATCCAAAATAGCTACCGAGCCGGCCGTTGATACTTTTGCAGGCTTATAAATAATACCTACGGCGATTTCATCGGTACCAACTTTGCTCAAGCCGGGATTGATGAAAGCGTAAGTGCCGGCACCGGCCAGTTGATTCAAACCGTTCACCAGATCGGCAATCGCGCTGTTGCTGCCGTAGCCGTCGTTTTCGATTTCCATCAGGCCGATCACGTCAGCGTTCAAGGCATGAATAGCCGGAATGATTTTGGCGCGCTGCCGGTTAAATTCCGTTAGCGTGTCAGCTCCGCGAGAAGTTGGAAAGCCGGCTCCCAAACCGTTACCGTTAAAATAATTTAAAACGTTGAAGCTGGCGACTTTTAATGAACCCAATGTTGACAAGGTCGGAACCGGGCCGCGCGCATTATCTGCGACAAAAGTTAATGGCTGAGTCGGTTGCAGACGATACACGCCAAAGTCGTAAGCTAGCACGCCGGTAGCGCCAACTACCGAGCCGCCGCTGCGCAATGGGGTGGCCGCGCTCAAGCCGGTCGGTTGCGGGTAAATCACCGGATCCGGATTTTGCACGTTGATACCGTCGTCAACCAACAATTGGTTAGCTAAATTTTGTGCGGCAACGTCCATAGCCGCCTGACCGGGTGTGGCAACTTGCGTGGGCGTCAACAAGCGGCCGCCGGATGACAGCAAGAATTCGCCGAAACGGCCCAGATTGTAATTTTCGGTGACCGTCAGAGTTTGCGGCAGCTGAATCAGCATACCTTCCCAACGTTCGGGATCGTTGCCGGCGGTATCGAAAGGCAGGTTGACCTCTACGGCAGCGGGTAGCGCGTTACCAGTGGAGCAAACATCGACCGAGCTGACGCTTTCCAGGCGGGTCATGAAGAATGTTTCGGTAACTGTGCCGACGATGTGTACTTTATCGCCCGCATTAACCGGTACGCTGGATGAGACGAACAGACCTTCCGAGGTCGCGTCATTAGCATCCGCACCGCTGACTTGTTGTACGAAAAAGCCGTTTAAATTAGTGCTGCCTTGGAAATCGGCGCTAACAATAGCTTCCACATGTTGCACGCTGCCGCTCAGGGGGCTGATGCCGCTGCTGCCTTGGATCGCGCTAATTAGCGTTGCAGCTTGGCCGCATTGGGAGACGGGTGGTGGCGGTGGGGTGACGCCGCCGAAGTTTTGGCCGTAGTTGACGGCGCCGAATGAATTAGCCGAAGCGGCGGTCCAGGTGAAATCTTCATAGCTGCTGCCGCTGCCTTTCAGTTGCAGAGATTGGCCTACGGGGACGCTGGATTCGCTTACGCCAATGTCTACACCAACTTTGCCGGTGGCAGGGCCGCCAACTGCGGTAAAGCTGCCTTCATAAGTTAAAAATTGCACAACCGTGCTGCCGTTGACCAGCGCAATACCGTCCGGCGCGCCGTTCTGGATACCGTCGGTCGGATAACTAAAGCTTAGTGTGCCGAAACCAGTGCCGGATTGATCGGTAATCACACCGCTCAACGCTTTCGTGTTGTAACTGGCGCCACCGTTGCCGTTATACAAGACTATGGACCAGCCACTCAGATTGGTACCTACCGGACCGGAGATTTCTATTGTTTCGCCGCTATCTGCACCAGCGTTGTCGTAGTGGATCTCGTTGATAAACACCGGCGTGGCAGCCTGGGCGTTGCCGAAGAAGCTGAGGGCGCTAACTGCCGCCAGCAGCGGGTAGCTGCGGATATGCTTTGCGATCATGGTTGGATGGTCTCTGTGCTTAAAAATCAGAAAACAGGCCTTGGGCCTGAGCTGACTCGCAGAGAAACGCGCTCATCGGCCTAAGGGGGAAGGCGACGAGCGCGTCATTGGGTAACTTCCCAAAATTCTGCAAGCCCGGTCACATTTTCCGGGATTACGCTTGCAGGAGGGTTAAGATACCGTGACGGTTTAGCGAAGTTTTGGTGACATGTAATACAACTGACAATCAGCTCAGTCGTGACAAGGGTTGAGTAATTAGCCGGATGACAGTTTAGCCAAGGTGCGGCAATTCTCCGTCTTGCTGCTGCGTTAACTGCGGCGCTTCTTGCGCCAGCCAGCGGATCAATTCCAGGCTACCGTCCTGATGTTCGACAATCGCTGTGCAGCTTTCCACGAAGTCGCCGGTATTGACGTACAAGAAGCCTTCTATTTCCTTGATTTCGGCATGATGAATATGCCCGCAAATCACGCCGTCCAGGCCTTCGTTCTTGAGGGTGCGGACAATGCTTTCTTCGTAATCGGATATAAATTGCACCACATTCTTGACTTTGAACTTCACAAACGCCGCCAATGAAAAGTGCGATTGCCTGCCGAATAGCCGCCTAAACAGCCGCAGGAAGCGGTTGATTTCGATCAGCCAGTCGTAACCCAGGCTGCCGATCTTTGCCAGCCACTGGTGATGCTTGGCGATGGTGTCGTATTCGTCGCCATGCACGATCAGGAAGCGTTTGCCCTTTGCCGTGGTGTGAATATCCGAGTTTTTCACGACGATGTCGCCGAATACATAATCATCGTAATCCCGAACGTTTTCATCGTGGTTGCCGGGTACGTAGATAATTTGCGTGCCGTGTCTGGCTTTACGCAGGATTTTTTGAATGATGGTGTTGTGATCGCGCGGCCAGTACATTTTTTTGGACAAGGCCCAAAAGTCGATGATGTCGCCGACCAGGTACAGTTTTTCGCTGTCGTTATGTTTTAAAAAATCCAGCAGGGCATCGGCCTGACATTGGGTGGAGCCAATGTGCAGGTCGGAGATCCAGATGGTGCGATAGAAAGAGGTATTCATAAGCAAACGCCAAATATTGGTATCGGACGTAGGCTATTCTTGTCTGCGTTTATGACAGCAGCATGACAGAGTCGGCTTGTCGCTTTTTTGCCGGCGAATGTGGGCGACGGAGTTTTTTGGGAGTTTTTTATAGGCTGTAGACTGTGGCTCTAAGAAATATGTTTTTTAAAAACAATGGCTAACGAGCCAAGTTTCGCGTGTCTGCGCGAGCATGTCACATTCCTGTAATCTACTTACTCTAAGGTTTGCTTATTACCGAAACCCTGGCTAAACAAGCAAGAGAACTGCCGATGACGAAGCAAACAGACACGCCAAATAATGTGCATACCTTGCATGCGTATGATACCGATTTGGGGCATATGCACAGTTTGATGCTGGATATGACGGACCTTTTGGTTTACCAGTTGGAGCAGGCGATGCAGGCGCTGGACTACGGTGATGCCGAACTGGCGCAAAAAGTCGTATCGCGGCATAAAAAGGTCAAACACTTCGAAAGCAAGATTGACGGCGAGGTATTGAACATCATTGCCCGGCATTGTCCGGTGGCAAATGATCTGCGCTATGTGCTATCGACGTCGAAAATCGCGGTGGAGCTGGAGAAAATCGGTGTCGAGATTGTCGAGTTCGCCAAGCTGATTACGGTGTTGTTCGACCCGAATACCAGCGACCCCAATCAAAAGCTGCTGACGGACATCGTTAAAATCGGCGGCTTAATCAAGCTGATTTTGGACAAACTGATGGTGGTTTTCGAAAGCCGGGATTCCAAGCAGGCATACGCCTTGTTGCAGTGCGACAGGGATTGCGAGTCGGAACTGCAAGAAGGTATCAAGCATCAATTGACCTTGGTATTGCACGACGCCAGGATGATCCGCAGAGCCCTAGATGTGATGCAGATGATGAAAGCCATGGAGCGTTGCGGCGAGCATTGCCGGAACATCGCCGAGCACGCGATTTTTATGTTGGACGGTATCGATGTAAGGCATGGCGGTCTGGCGATTAAGGCAAGTTGCATTAACAATCCCAGCTGATTAACCGGACAAGCGAACTGCTTGGCTTTCGAGGCGATCTTTGACAACGAATCCCGTCAACAAAAACACTTATTTACAAGACGCCGTTGTCGACGACGTCCTCAGAGAGTTGATGGACATTCGCGCGGAAATGATTGCCGAAACCGCAGGGTGTCAACCGCGCATCGATCAAGTGGAGGGCAATAACCGGGATAGCGCGCGTAATATGCTGCATTATCTAGCCTTGCGCCGCCGCGATCTTAGGCCCTTGCAACTAAAGCTGGCTGCCCTCGGGCTATCGTCGTTGGGGCGGGCAGAGTCGCATGTGCTGGCAACCATTGATGCGGTTTTGGAGGTTTTACATCGCTTAACCGGACAGGAGTGGACGCCGCCTACCCAAGAGTCGGTAGTGGTGGATTTTGCTGCCGGTGAGCGATTGCTTGTCGACCATACTCTTTGCTTGTTGGGGGAGGCCGCAAATGGCCGTGGTGTGCGGATCATGGTGACGATGCCCAGCGAAGCGGCGGAGGACTATTCACTAATTCATAATCTGCTTGAGCAAGGCATGGATTGTATGCGGATTAATTGCGCCCATGATGACACGGTGGCATGGATGCAAATGATAGCTCATCTGCGGCAAGCCGAGCGTGCGCTGGGCAAAACTTGCCGTGTCGTGATGGATCTGGCGGGTCCCAAGTTGCGGACCGGTCCGCTCGATCCGCGTTTGGCAGTGCTGCGAATTCGTCCGACGCACGACGACCACGGCCGACTCATCGCGCCGGCGCGAGTCTGGTTAACAGAAGTTTCCCAGCCGACTTCTCCGCCTTCATCAGCTAACGCCTCCTTGCTATTGCCAGCCGAATGGCTGCATCGGTTGTTTTTGGGCGAACAACTGAAATTCACCGATGCCCGCGGCGCGAAACGAAATCTGACCGTGGTTGATGTTACCGAGCAGGGTTATTGGGCGGAGGCGACGCAAAGCGCTTATATCGTGCCTGGCACGGTTTTGAATCACGAGCGTAAGGTGGCTCATACCGAAGATCGGCAAGTGACGATCAATCTGTTGCCGCAAGCTGAAAATGCCATTTTGCTTAAGCAGGACGATTTATTGATCTTGACGCGCGATCTGGCGCCCGGTCGGCCGGCAACTTACGACAGTAGTGGCCAAGTGTTGACCCCGGCCATGATCGGTTGCTCCATTCCGGAGATTTTTGACGATGTTAGAGCGGGAGAGCCAATCTGGTTCGACGACGGCAAGATCGGCGGTGTGATCGATAGAGTTGAGTTTGCCCAAGTGCTGGTCAGAATCACCCATGTGCGTCCGCGCGGCGAAAAGCTAAGAGGCGATAAGGGGATTAATCTGCCCGAGAGTAGGCTCAGGATCGGTGCGTTGACGCCCAAGGATATCGTGGATCTGGCTTTTGTGGTCGAAAATGCCGACGTTGTGGAATTGTCTTTCGCCAATAGCGCTCACGATGTCGAACTGCTGCATGAACATATGGCGCGTCTGGGGGATAGAAGGCCGGCTATTGTGCTAAAAATTGAAACCAGACGGGCGTTCGAAAACTTGCCGGCCATGTTGCTGGCAGCTATGCGAGCGCCTTGTTGCGGGGTGATGATTGCCCGTGGCGATTTGGCTGTGGAGTGCGGTTTTGAACGTCTGGCCGAAGTGCAGGAAGAAATATTATGGATCTGCGAAGCTGCCCATGTGCCGGTGATCTGGGCGACGCAGGTTCTGGAAACTCTCGCCAAGGAAGGGATGCCCTCACGGGCGGAAATTACCGATGCCGCGATGGGTGATAGGGCGGAGTGTGTGATGATCAACAAGGGGCCGCATGTCCTAAGCGCCGTGCGCGTCTTGGACGATATTCTCAGGCGTATGCAGCAGCATCAAGCCAAGAAGCGTGCCATGCTTCGCGAACTAAGGCTGGCGCATACTTTGAAGCCCCAACAAGCGTCTATCAACGAGTGTAGCTTGACCGAAATAATTATTTAGCTCCATAAGGGAGGACGCAAATGAGCCATGTTTTACAGTTCCCGCTGCAAAATTTTGATGCTTACTGTAACGATTTGCATAAACTGAACCTTAACCCTGGTTATCTGCTGTATACCAATCGGCACGCCGGCAACGATCAGCCTGTAGCCAGATTGATACCGCCGGATCAACTCGAGGTTGCCTTAGCTCATATCGATGCGCCTTCCGATGAAACATTTAAACAGCTAGTGCGAGTGGGCGCCTTATTGGATACCGAGTGGGATCGTAAAACCGAGAATTGGGTGATCGTTTCTTTCGAGGGCTGGGAAGTGCTGCACAAGGCCTTTAGTCGATTGAACCAGAGAGTTGAAAAATCGATGATGGAATTAATTGGGTAAACGCTGACGTTCATGCTCAGGTTTGTAGTGTCCTTTAAAACAAAAAAGCCAGCATTGCTGGCTTTTTTAATGTTGGCGCTTGCAAAACCGCTATTTGTGAATTTCCAAATGCAATGCCCGGTATTCTTCGGTCAACTTGTGGGTCGGCGCATAGTGAATCAAAGGCTGGGCATCGCTATGCGATTCACGCACTTTCACCGAGGTGGAGATTTTGGTTTCAAGTACCGGCAAACCTTCGGCAATCAACTCATCGACCAGTTGTCTGGGCAGATTGGCTTGTTTTTGATATTGGTTGACGATGACGCCTTCTACTTCCAGTCTGTCGTTATGATCGGCTTTGACTTCGGCGATGGCGCGCATCAGCGTGTATAGCGCTTCGCGGGCGAAAGTGTCGCAGTCGAAAGGAATCAGGCATTTTTCGGCGGCGATCAGCGCCGACAGGCTGTAAAAATTCAGGATGGGCGGGGTGTCGATATAGATTTGATCGAAGCCTTCCAGCTTTTCCAGCGCCTCTTTTAATTTGTAGATTTTATGCCGGGATTCCAATCTGCTTTGCAGACCCTCCAAGTCTGAATGGGAAGGCAGTACGTAAAGATTGGGGAAAGGCGTTTCATGAATCAAGCCGTCCAAGCCTTCCTTTCCGCCGCCGAACAGACCGAGGCCTAGACTGTCCTTAAAAAAGTGGGCGATGGTCTTGTCGGAATCGGCGACCTTGTTTCCCAGTAAATATTGGGTGGAGTTGCCTTGCACATCGAGATCGATCACCAGGGTCTTTTTACCCTCGACGGCGCTGATGGCTGCTAGATTGCAGGTTATGGTAGATTTACCCACGCCGCCTTTCTGATTGAAAATCACCCTGCGCATAATCGCCCTCGATTGCTAGAAGATAAAAGCCCGCATTATAAGGTTAAAGCCTGCAATATCAAACGCGTGAGAAGCTGTCGCCTTTGCATTCCGGGCAGGCCGGTATGATGCTGGTGGATTTGAAGGCGATTTGCTTGCCGCAGGCATCGCAGACGAAGGTGCCGGGACCGGCCACTTCACCGCTTTTATAAGGATGATAGAGCTTGGCTTCCATCTCCAGCGCGGCCAGCTTGACCTTGGTTTTGTCGGCGATGTCCATGAAGGCGTCCAAGGCAAAGTTTTCGATCAAATCGATGTCAAACTTCAGCCATTCCGACCAGGAGTCGTTTTTGTGCTGGTGTGCGGGCGCGGCGGGTGCGGTGGCGACATGTTCGACGTCGCGCATCACGTAGTCGGCGATTTTATTGATTTCTTCTTGAGTGTGGCCGCCCAGCGCGCTGGTTTTTTCCTTGGCAATTTCCAGCGCGTCGGCGACGGTGTGCAGCGTGTCGTCCAACGCCTCGTAAAGATGGCCCATCAGATCGTCGTATGCTTTGATCAGTTTGTTTTCGCCCATGGCTGCTCCCGGTGTTGTTTTAATTTTCACGCTTTAGCTTTAAGCGTCTCTAAGGTATTCTAGCGCCTTTTTACAGCAAAAGACGAATAGGATGGAAGAGCATTACAAGCCGTCGGCAATAGAGCAAAAAGTACAGGCCGACTGGGAAAAATCCGGGGTGTTTACTGCCTCTGAAGATACCGGCAAGGAAAAATACTATTGCCTATCGATGTTTCCTTATCCCAGCGGCAAGCTGCATATGGGCCACGTCCGCAATTACACCATAGGCGACGTAATCAGCCGCTTCCAAAGAATGCAGGGCAAACATGTGCTGCAACCGATGGGTTGGGATGCCTTCGGTTTGCCGGCGGAAAACGCGGCGATGCAAAACAAGGTGCATCCGGCCGACTGGACCTATTCGAATATCGATTACATGCGCGACCAGCTGAAACGGCTGGGCTTTGGTTACGACTGGAGCCGCGAATTGGCGACCTGCGATCCGAGCTATTACCGTTGGGAGCAATGGTTCTTCCTGCGCCTGCTGGAAAAAGGCCTAGTCTATAAAAAGACCGCGCCGGTCAACTGGTGTCCGCACGACCAAACCGTATTGGCTAACGAACAGGTGATCGACGGCTGTTGCTGGCGCTGCGATACTCAGGTCGAGAAAAAGGAAATCTCGCAGTGGTTTTTAAAAATCACTGCATACGCAGACGAGCTGCTGACCTCGCTGGATAAATTGCCCGGCTGGCCGGAACAAGTGCGTACCATGCAAGCCAATTGGATCGGTCGTTCCGAAGGCGTCGAGATGGATTTTGCGGTCGAAAATTTCGACGCGCCGATTCGCATCTATACCACCCGTCCCGACACGGTGATGGGCGTGACTTACGTCGCCGTCGCCGCCGAACACCCGTTGGCCTTGAAAGCGGCGGAAAGTAATGCCGACATCGCAACCTTCATCGAATCCTGCAAGCTGATGGAAACCTCGGAAGCGGCGATGGAAACCATGGAAAAACGGGGTATCGCTTCCGGTTACAACGCCATCCATCCCTTGACCGGCGAATCCGTGCCGGTATGGATCGCCAACTTCGTGTTGATGAGTTACGGTACAGGCGCGGTGATGTCGGTGCCTGCACACGACCAGCGCGATTACGAGTTTGCGAAGAGATATGGCATTGCCATCAAAGAAGTGATTGCTTCCGCTGATGGCGCCGACGATAGCGTTGCGGAAAAGGCCTTTACCGATAAAGGCGTGCTTAAAAATTCCGGTGAATTTGACGGTTTGACTTTCAAACAAGCCTTCGACGCCATCGCCGCCAAACTGGCCGGTCTCGGCAAAGGCGAGCGTAAAACCAACTTTAGGCTTCGCGACTGGGGCGTGTCTCGGCAACGTTATTGGGGCGCGCCGATTCCGGTGATTTACTGCGACGACTGCGGTACCGTGCCGGTGCAGGATGATCAGTTGCCGGTGACCTTGCCGCGCGATGTCGTGCTGGATGGCTCGCAATCGCCGCTGGCCGCGCATCCGACTTTCCCGCATACCACTTGCCCGAAGTGCGGTAAACCCGCTCGGCGCGAGACCGACACCTTCGACACCTTCATGGAGTCATCCTGGTATTTCGCCCGTTACTCCAGCCAAGATTGCGACACCGCGATGCTGGACCAACGCGCCAATTACTGGTTGCCGGTCGATCATTACATAGGCGGAATCGAACATGCGATTTTGCATTTATTGTATGCTCGGTTTTTTACCAAGTTGTTGCGCGACGAAGGCTTGGTGGTTTGCGACGAGCCCTTCAAGAACTTGCTGACGCAAGGCATGGTGATCGCCGAAACCTTCTATCAAATTGACGATCACGGCCACAAGCGCTATTTCAATCTGACCCAAATCGATGTTGAGCGCGACGCGAAGGGCAAGATCATCGGTGCCAAATTGCTGGAAGATGGTTCGCCGGTCTCCGTCGGCGCGGTCGAAAAAATGTCGAAGTCGAAAAACAACGGCGTTGATCCGCAAGTGTTGATCGATAAGTACGGCGCCGATACAGTGCGCTTGTACACGATGTTTACTTCGCCGCCGGACCAATCGCTGGAATGGAATGATGCGGGTGTGGAAGGCGCCTTCCGCTTCCTGAAGCGCTTGTGGCGGCAAGTCTATCTGCACGTTGAAGCCGGTTTGCCCAGTCAGACTCTTGACAAGGCCATGCTGAGCGACGAACAGAAAGTGTTGCGTCGGCAGTTGCATCAGGCTTTGCAAAAAGTCACCGACGACATGGCGCGTCGCCACACCTTTAACACCGCGATTGCCGCCAACATGGAGTTGGTCAACGCGTTGAATAAATTTGAAGACGACACTAGCAATGGCAGGGCCGTGCGTCAGGAAGTGTTGGAAGCTATTGTCTTGATGCTGGCCCCGATTATCCCGCATGCGTCGCAAGAGTTGTGGAGCGAGTTGGGACATAACGATGACATCGTGGTCGCGGCTTGGCCCGTAATCGACGAGTCGGCGTTACAACAGGATGCCATCGAGATGGTGGTGCAAGTCAATGGCAAGTTGCGCGGGAAATTATCGGTAGCGGCGACGGCTTCCAAAGAGCAAGTCGAAGCGTTGGCTTTGGCCGACGAGAATGTGCAGCGTTATCTGGAAGGTAAGCCGGTGAAGAAGCTGATTGTCGTGCCGCAAAAACTGGTGAATATCGTTGTTTAAACGCTGGATTTTCGAGAAACAGATGATGAATCACTTGAGCCGAATAGTGTCGGTCGGGATATTGGCGCTGCTGGTCGGCTGCGGATACCATCTGCGCGGCTCGATAGAGATGCCGGAAGTGCTGAAAAACATGTATGTGTTTGGTGCTTCCACGCCGCTACAGGGCGAGTTGCAATCGATCATGAAAGCCTCGAAAGGCAAAATTGTGGGTTCCCCTAACGATGCCGGCGTGGTGGTTAAGGTGCTCAGAGAAGACATGCGTAACCGGGTGCTGACCATCGGTTCTACCGGTAAATCCAGCGAATCCGAACTGGAATATTATCTGCGCTTTCAATTTTTCGACAGCAAGGAAAATGCGCTGATGGACGAGCAAGTGATCGAAATATCCAGGGAGTTTTTCAACGACCAAACTGCGGTGCTGGCGAAAGGCAACGAAGAGCAATTGATTCGTAACGAAATCTATAAGCAAGTGGCGCGGATGATATTGGCCAGGGCCAGGATAGCCGTCGATACGCAGAAAAAATAAGTATGCGTCTGAAGTTTGACCAGTTAACTGCTGCCTTACACAAAGAGCTGGCACCGGTTTACCTGGTTAGCGGTGACGAGCCTTTGCAGCTTGGCGAAGCGGCGGATGACATTCGCCGCGCCGCGCGCGCGGCAGGTTATGCCACGCGCCAAGTCATTGCTATCGATACCGGCAACGAGTGGCCGCAATTGACCCTAGAAGCCGAATCACTTTCTATCTTTTCCGACAAAAAACTCATCGATTTGCGCTTGCCTTCCGGCAAGCCGGGTTTGGAAGGCAGTAAAGCGCTAAGCGCGTATTGTCAGCGTCCGCCCGACGATACCGTATTGCTGATCACGGCCGGTAAACTGGATAGTGCGGCTCAGAAGTCGCAATGGTTTCAGGCCTTGGATAAAGTGGCGACCGTCGTGCAGGTCTGGCCGTTACAAGGACCGGAGTTGTTGTACTGGTTGCAGCGCCGGGCGGAGCGGAAGGGCATGCATTTGGAGGGGGATGCGCTAAAGAGTCTGGCGGCGCGAGTCGAGGGCAATTTGCTTGCCGCCGCACAGGAAATCGAAAAACTCTACATCTTGCACGGCTCGAATCGTATCAGTAAGGTAATGGTTGAAGACGATGTCGCTGACAGCGCCCGCTTCGACGTGTTTAAGTTGATGGACGCTTTGTTGTCGGGGAAGGTGAATCGGGCCGTTAAAATTCTTGCCGGGCTCAAAGCGGAAGGCGTCGCGGCGCCGGTGGTACTGTGGGCTATTAGCCGCGAAGCGCGAACGCTGGTTAATATCAAGACGGAATTGAAACGCGGCGGCAACCCAGAAGTTCTCTATAAAAAATATCAGATATGGGACAAGCGCAAGCAGTTGGTGCACGAGGCCTTGCAGAGGTTGAAGAGCAAGGATTTGCAGGGTGTTTTGCAAGCTAGCGCGAATGTGGATTGCCAGATCAAAGGCCAGATTGCCGGCGACGAATGGGAGGGCTTGTTTAGGGTTTGTTTGTTGTTTTCGAAAGGATTACAGATTTAGACGCCGGTCCGGAATAATTCATCGCCCAATCGGCACTATAGCTTGGGCGATGAATTGGACGTGCTTTAGATGTAGAGCTTAAGCAACGCTGTTTTTGCGTTTGCCGGTAGTAATCAAACCGATCAGGCCAGTGCCAAACAGCCACACCGCTGCCGGCACAGGTACTGCTGTCAATTGGATCGAGCCATCCACGGCAGCAAGTACGCCGGTGCTTTTGTTTTGGCCCAAAACGCTATTGATTCCAGACAGCAAAGATGAGTTGTTCAAATTTATTGAAAAAATCGAGTGACCGCCGTTTATGGCTGGGGCGTAGACGTTGGAGTCGTAGCTACCAAAAATACCGGAAAAATTTAAATCCAGTTGTTCGGCGCCTATTCCTGCTGGTGATATGACCCCGGAACCGTTGGTTACAGTGCCAGACAAAATTGCAGCACCGTCGCTGAAACCGCTGTCGCCTGTAAAGCTGTAATCGGGTGTTGTGTCAAAGTACAGATCAACTGCTCCGCCCGTGAAGCTGAAGGATTGGAAACCTGAGAAATTACTGTATGTGCCGTTCAGGGTTGCTGCTACCGTCAATTCAAAACCCGAGCCTGTGCCGGAGATATTCAATTCCGGAACATTGATGCCTGCATTATTCAGGAAATGACCATCCACCATGGTTTGGAAATAAGCAGTAAAGGTGGTTGCGCTGGTAAATTGCACTAAGGTAATGCCTGAACCAAAATCGTAAGTATCAAATGGACCCACTATCGCTTCGTCGCCAGTAGCGCCAGGTGCGGCTTTATAATTCGCCGTTCCGGCCCATGTACTCGCCATTGAAACAGGAGCTACCAAGCTTAATCCCGCAGCCAGAAGCATGGTTTGCTTTAAACGATTTGTGAAAATATTCATATTTATACAACCTCAAAAAATAAAAAATTACTCCCCCTTCGTAGAGGCTTATACCTGTTTTTGTTACTCAATTCAAATAACGATTCTATTACACCGTTTGATCGCTGGAAGAATAAGTATTACAAGCTGTGTGCCGCAGGTTTTATGCAAATAAACTACTTGAGAGGTCTACAAAAATCGGTCTGCTGCTTGGATAGCTTTTCTAGGAACGGCCGTCAGCGAACGGTTTTAGAATCCGGCACAATAAGGCCAGGTCATTTTTCTTACGCAGAGTAAAACCCCTTTTCCACAGGAAACCAGCCATGCCCGCTTGGTACTCAGATAATTCCCAATCGATAGGCCGAACGCCTTTGGTGCGTATCAATTACATCAGTCAGGGTTTGAATGCGACGCTGCTGGTGAAAATTGAAGGCCGCAATCCGTCCTATTCGGTGAAATGCCGGGTCGGTGCGTCTATGGTCTGGGCCGCCGAGCGTCAAGGCTTATTATCGGCAGGCAAAACCTTACTGGAAGCCACCAGCGGCAATTCCGGAATTGCCTTGGCTGCGGTCGCCGCCGCGCGCGGCATCCCTATCACGTTGACGATGCCGGATAACATGAGTCAGGAGCGCCGCACATTATTACTGGCTTATGGCGCGAATCTGGTGCTTACCGATGGCGCACTGGGTATGCGTGCCGCGGTGGAGCGGGCCGAAGCCATCGCCGCAGCCGATCCAGAGCGTTATTTATTGCTGGAGCAGTTTAAAAATCCGGCCAACCCAGCGATACACGAACAAACCACCGGCCCCGAAATCTGGCGGGACAGCGGCGGCCAGGTCGATATTTTTGTAGCCGGCGTCGGCACCGGCGGCACAATTAGCGGTGTGTCGCGCTATCTGAAAAACAGTTGTGGCAAGTCGGTGCTTAGCGTCGCGGTCGAGCCGGCCGGCAGTCCGGTATTGAGCCAAACTCGCGCCGGTTTGCCCTTGCAAGCTGGGGTACACGGGATCCAAGGCATAGGCGCTGGCTTTATGCCGCAGAATTTGGATTTGTCGTTGATTGACCTGATCGAGCCGGTAGAAGACGATGAGGCTATAGCTTATACGCGACGTCTTGCTAAGGAAGAAGGCATTATGGCCGGTATTTCCAGCGGGGCGGCGCTTGCCGTTGCGGTACGTCTGGCTAAGCGTCCGGAACATGCCGGCAAAGTCATCGTCGCGGTGCTACCGGATTCCGGCGAACGCTATTTAAGCTCGTCACTGTTTGGAGAGTAAGGAGAACGAGCGGTTGATGTGAACAAGCATTTCCCTGAAACTGACGAGGCCGGGTCAATAAATAGGCGTTAAAGCGGGTAAATCTGGTTTGGTGTTGCGGTTTCTGATTCAATACCCGGTTTTTGGCAACACATACGCATGAATTATTTGACGATTTTATCCGCGCTGACCGGGGGTGCAATGATCGGGCTAGCCGCCGCCTTATTGTTGTTTACCCATAAACATACCGCCGGCATCTCAGGTATTGCGGCAGGCATGTTACCGCCATGGAGCGAGGGCAGTGTCTGGCGCGGCTGGTTCCTGGCCGGCCTGCTGGCCAGCGCGCCCCTGTATCGCTTGAGCGGCGCAGACATTGTGCTGGATCTGGATGCCTCGCCCGGTTTGCTGGCAATTGCCGGTCTACTGGTCGGTTACGGCACCCGGCTCGGCGGCGGCTGCACCAGCGGACATGGGGTTTGCGGGATCTCCCGCCTGTCGGTGCGATCCATCGTGGCGACGCTGACCTTCATGCTGACTGCCGGCATTACGGTTTTTATTGTTCGTCATTTGCTGTAAACCGGAAACGCGCTATGAAAAATACAGTTTATTTATTCGCTTACGGCCTGCTGTTTGGGTTGGGTTTGATTGTCGCCGGCATGAGCAATCCGGCCAAAGTCTTGGCGTTTCTGGATGTGGCGGGGGCATGGGATCCCAGTTTGGCCTTGGTAATGGCTAGTGCCTTGTTGACGCTGGGGCTGGCGCGCTATTTGATGCACCGCAATAACGATGCCGCTGATAGCGAGCAAGAGCCTTCCGCACGCGTGCCGACCGGTGTGGATGGCAAACTGATTACCGGTGCGGCCATATTCGGTGTTGGTTGGGGCTTGTCCGGTTTTTGTCCAGGGCCGGCCTTGCTGGGATTAAGTGCTGGCGTGTTGGGTAATTATGCGTTCGTTGCGGCGATGTTTGTCGGGTTTTGGCTGTTTCGCTTGTTGCATCAACGCTAAGAAGCGGCTCTGATAAGTTAAGAATCAAGCCGATAATATTGACGCCAATTTCGCAGTCGCCGGGTCCACCGGCCAATCGGCGGCATCGACCGAATCCAAGGGCAAATTACGGACTTCAGCCTGCCACTTGTGAATAAACTTCCCGTCCGGATCGTACAGCCGGGTTTGTTTTTCCAGATCAAAATGTCGCTGGCCGCGCGGGTCGGCGCCCACCCCGGCCAGATATTGCCAATTCCCCCAATTGCTGGCCACGTCGTAATCCAGTAAATGTTGTTCAAAATAAGCCGCGCCGAAGCGCCAATCCACTGCCAACTCGTTGACCAGGCAACTGGCGACGATTTGCCGGCCGCGATTGGACATGTAGCCGGTGGCGTTGAGTTGTTTCATGCAGGCGTTTACCAGTGGATAGGGCGTGTAGCCGTTGCACCATTTTTGAAAACGTTCCGGATAAAAGCAGGTCAAGGGTCGGCGCTGTTTAATGCCGCGAAACGCAAACAGCCGCTTGCCGTGTTGGTGGGCGTACCATTGAAAATACTCGCGCCAGAGTAGTTCAAAATACAGCCAGTAGGTCGATTCATTGGCGCCATTCTCTTGCTCATAGCGGCGTAAACTACAATAGATCTTTCGTACCGACAGATTGCCGTGGGCTAGCCAGGGCGAAAACTTACTGGAATTTTCCCAACCGTCCAGTTCGTTGCGCAGGTCTTTGTAACGGCTGGGGTAACTGCCGCGGAAATAGGATTTGAGATGTTTTTTGCCGGCCGTCTCGCCGCCATGAAACGCCATATCCGGATCAAGGGCCGAACTGGCGGGTATATATACCGGAAAATTTAATAGCCAATCCGATTTGGGTTCAGGATTGGGGGGCAGAGCGTCGGGCGGTGGTAAAGGGTGATCGACCGGCAACTGCTCGACGCTATCCTTGAATGGCGTGAAGGACTGCGGCAATTGGGTAAACGGCAGGTCTTTTAAGTTAAACAGCGTTTGTGTGTCCGATTCGACAAAACGTAAGCCCGGCAAATGCTTTTGCAGCGCCAACCATTGTTGCCGCTCCTGAAACCCGCCGTGGCGGCTACGATAAACCACCGATACGCCATGCTTGGCAACTAGCGCGCTGATGGCCGTCACCGGTGCTTCGTAACAAACCAATAGATGTTGGCCGCCTTGCTGGAGATTTCTGTCCAGGTCCTGCAAGGCTTCTTTTAAAAACCGCCAACGCTGGGCCGACAGATTTGCCATGCCGTACTGGTTGGGGGCCAACCAGCCTGGGTCCAGACAATAGACGCAAAGCAACTGATCGACGACCGCGCTGGCTTGTTGCAGGTTGGGATTATCATGCACCCGCAAATCATTCCCAAACCAATAAAGTCCTATTCTGCGCATTGTCATCTCGTCCTGATAAAAAATGCCGGCATTCCGCCGGCGAGAGGTGAGGTTTACAACACTATTTGGCCGATAGCAAGGCGCTGATCTTAGAATCCAGCTGTTCCGGCGTCACATCGCTGGGGAAGGCCGCCACACTGTTGCCGCTGCGATCAATCAAGTATTTGTGAAAATTCCAGGCCGGCGCCTGCCCGGTGGCTTTAATTAACTTTTGGAAAAAGCCGTTCGCTGCCGCGCCCTTCACCTGGCTTTTTTCCAGCATGGGGAAAGTCACGCCGTAATTGATGTAACAGACGTTGGCGGTTTTTTCCGCTTCGCTGAACTCCTGATTAAAATCGTTAGACGGAAAACCAACCACCACCAGGCCCTGATCCTTATACTTTTGATACAAGGCTTCCAAGCCCTTGAATTGCGGGGTGTAGCCGCAATTGCTGGCGGTATTTACTGCCAGAATTACTTTGCCTTGAAAGGCCTGGCAAAAATCGATTTTCTCGCTGGAGCGTAGTTTGGTCATTTTGTAATTCAGCAATTCGGGGCAAGGCTCCGCGCCGACTACCGATACCGAGCAAGCCCATAAGCTGGCGATTAAAAACGCGGTTTTTATCATTTTTCCTCCTGATCCATTGTCATTGAGCATACCAGTATCGGCTAAAAGTCAACCTTGGCTTAGTAGTCCTGCCATCAATGTGTTTGCAGCATGCCTTGCTTGACAATAAAGTCTGCGACCGCTTCCAGTCCATTGCCGGCTTTGATGTTGGTGAACACAAACGGCCGCTCGCCGCGCATCTTTTTCGCGTCGCGGTCCATCACTTCCAGCGAGGCACCGACATAAGGCGCCAGGTCGATTTTATTGATCACCAACAAATCCGAGCGGGTGATGCCGGGACCGCCCTTGCGCGGAATCTTGTCGCCAGCGGACACATCGATCACGTAAATGGTTAGATCGGCTAATTCCGGGCTGAAGGTGGCGCTGAGATTGTCGCCGCCGCTTTCCACCATCACAAAATCCAGCTCAGGCCAGCGCTCGCAGAGTTCGTCTACCGCCGCCAAGTTCATAGAGGCGTCCTCGCGGATGGCGGTATGCGGACAGCCGCCGGTTTCTACACCCAGAATTCGCTCTTCCGGCAGGGCTTGGCTGCGGATCAAAAACTGCTGGTCTTCGCGGGTGTAGATGTCGTTGGTCACCACGCCGATTTCATAGTCGTCGCGCATCTTCTTGCACAAGGCATCCACCAGCGCCGTCTTGCCGGAACCGACCGGGCCGCCGATGCCTACTCTTAATATCTGTTTATCAGTCATGTTTTCATCCAAGGTATTGAAGGTTGCTCAAACCTCGATTGCATCGAGGCTACGTTATGGTTATTTCACGATCTGAATAGCCGTGAATACTGCATTTCATGGCGGCTGCTGGCCAGAGCTAGACCAAAACAACTGCCGCCGATCTCGGCGTCGCTCAGTTCTAGAGCCCGTTCCACCAAAGCCGGCAATTCGCCAGCC
Source organism: Methylomonas methanica (assembly GCF_001644035.1). GTDB lineage: Bacteria > Pseudomonadota > Gammaproteobacteria > Methylococcales > Methylomonadaceae > Methylomonas > Methylomonas methanica_A. The sequence goes on along the minus strand of NZ_LUUG01000033.1, from coordinate 1,298 downwards.
TGGCTTTTTAACAGCCGTTGCCCGGCCACTTGCCCCAAAGGGACCAATTTGACGGCGCACAACACCTGATTCTCCAGCCAGCCCCATAAGTAGCCGGTGACAGCATCGGTTTTGCTGATTTGCCAGCGTGCCGCTGCCAGGGCAAACAAGTTTGCCAAGGTCGCATCCGGGCGTTTTAGCCAGTCATTGGCCTCCGGTAATTCCAAATTCACCAGCAAGCGGGCCAGCGCCTGGCCGGTTTGTCTATCCTCAGCGCGTAACTCGGCGGTTTCCCGGCAGGCGGTCAGGGTTTGGCTCCAATGTTCAACCGCCGCCATATCGTCAACGCTCCAGGCATCGTAAAGCCGCACCAGAATCGGTGCATCAACCAAACCCAAACCGTTTTGCAACAAGCCGCGCAGCCAGTCGGCAGCTTGCTCGGCGTTGGTAATCCAAGCGTCGTCCACCGCCCGCTCCAAGCCTTGCGAATAGCTGTACATGCCTATCGGCAAGCCGGGGCTGACCAGTTGCAACAGCCTTAACAGCGATAGATCAGTGACCATGGCTGTGATACGCGCCGCTTTCCGGTTCGAAGGGCAGGGTATGGTGTTCCACCGTCAACCCCAAACCTACCAGCATCTGATCCAGCACGTGATCGGCCAGATAGCGCAGTTCGTCCGGCAGAATTTGCAGGGCAATATGACGGTTGCCGAGGTGATAGCAGGCTTTGGCGAACAATAATTGGTCGCTGCATTTCACCACCGACAGTTGTTCCGGGGCGGCATCGATGCGCACTTTAAAGCCTTGGCTGTTAGTCAGCACTGCGCCGTGTTTTAGGGTTTGGCCCCTGGGTAGAAATACGCCGACTTGGATGCCGCCTTTTGTAGTCGCCGGTTGGCGGGATTTTTGGCGGGCCTCGAAGGGGAGGGTGAGGGTGTCGTCGGCTTGTTCTTCGGTGTTGGTGGTTTCGGTGAGTTTTAGCATATTTGGTTGTTTGGTTTTGTAGGTTGGGTTAGGCGGTAGCCGTAACCCAACACGTCGGCTATTAGATTATTTGATGTCTTTTGGTTTTATTGTGTCGCTATCGCGACGGGTGTTTTATAAGTCGGGTCTCGGCCCGACGGCCGAGTGACTTTTCTTTGTTTGGCCAAAGAAAAGTCACCAAAAGAAAGGCCACCCGGTATTCCGCCAATTTCCTGCGCTTCTCGCTTTTGGCGAGGGTTTTCGGAAGGGGCTTCCTGCCCCTCCGAAAACGAGCGGCATCCCTGCCGCTCCCCTGCGGGCTGATCTCGGCAAAAGCTCCGGTGCTCGGCGCGGCA
>NZ_LUUG01000032.1 GCF_001644035.1 Methylomonas methanica | reverse complement strand
AGATTGCCGACTGCGCCGCCCAAGACCAGGGACAATGCCACCGCCATCAAGGTCTCGTGCTTTTGTAAACGATACAGCCATACCGCAATGATGCTGCTCATCACCACCGCCAAACCGGCAAACAACCAGCGTTGCCAGCCGCCGGCCTGGGCCAGGAGGCTGAAGGCTGCGCCGGTGTTATGCACGTAGGTGAGGTTGAAATACGGAAGCAATGGGATCGACTCAAATAGCTGCATCGAACCATCCACCGCCAGTTTGCTGGCCTGATCCAGCACCAGCGTCACGGCGGAAATCCACAGCCACTTAAGCATAACGACGGGTCTCGCCATTGCCGGCGACATTTTCCACGCAGCGGCCGCACAATTCCGGATGCTCCGGATTTTCGCCGATGTCGTAGCGTTGGTGCCAGCAGCGCACGCATTTGGCATGCTCGGACACCGTCACTTTCAGTTTCACGCCATCCAGTTCGGTCGCTACCGCATCGTCCGGGCAGAATTGCATGCCAGCGACGCCGGCGTTGGAGGTGATGAATACAAAATGCAGTTCGCTGGCCAGTTTGTTCAATTCGGCGGCGTAAGCTTCGTCGCAATACAATTCCACTTCCGCATTCAGGGAGGCACCGATAGCGCCCTTGCCGCGTAGTTGCTCCAGTTCTTTGGAAACCACGGTGCGCACCGCCATCACCTTATCCCAGGTATCACGGCTGATCGTCGCGTTGGCGTCCAGTGGGAACAAGCCTTCGTACCAGGTTTCCAGAAACACCGATTCGCCGCGCTTGCCCGGAATAAATTGCCATAATTCATCGGCGGTGTAGCTGGTGATAGGCGCCAGCCAGCGGGTCAGCGCTTCGATGACATGGTACATCGCGGTTTGCGCGGAACGCCGGGCCAGACAATCTTCCTTGGCGGTGTATTGGCGATCCTTGATGATGTCCAGATAAAAGCCGCCCAAATCGATGCTGCAGAAGGTCAGTACTTTTTGGTAAATGCTTTGGAATTGATAGGCGTTGTAAGCGGCTTTGATTTCTTCTTGCAACTGCCAAGCTTTATCGACCGCCCAACGGTCCAGTGCCAGCAAATCGTCCTTGGCCACCAGATGTTGGGCCGGATCGAAGCCGTCCAGATTGGAGAGCAGGAAGCGCGCGGTGTTGCGCAAGCGGCGGTAGCCGTCGGAGGTGCGTTTCAATATTTCCTCGGATACCGACATCTCGCCGCGATAATCGGTGCCGGCCACCCACAAACGCAACACGTCCGCGCCTAGCGATTTCATCACGGTTTGCGGCAGCACCACGTTGCCCTTGGATTTGGACATTTTCTTGCCCTCGGCATCGACGGTAAAGCCGTGGGTCAAGACTTGCTTGTAAGGAGCGACGTCGTTCATGGCGACCGATGCCAGCAACGACGATTGGAACCAGCCGCGATGTTGATCGGAGCCTTCCAGATACAGGTCGGCCGGGAAGCGCAGTTGCTCACGCCGCTCCAAAACCGCCGCGTGGGTGACGCCAGAATCAAACCAGACGTCCAGGGTATCGGTCATCTTTTGGTAATGCTCGGCATCGGCACCGATCATTTCCGCTGCGTCCAGCTTAAACCAGGCGTCTATGCCTTGTTGTTCGATGCGTTTGGCGACTTGTTCGATTAACTCGCCGGTACGCGGATGCAGTTCGCCGGTTTCTTTATGCACGAAAAAGGCGATGGGTACGCCCCAGGTACGTTGCCGGGAAATACACCAGTCCGGACGGTTATTCAGCATGGCTTCGATACGGGCTTGGCCCCAATCGGGGATCCAGTCCACCCGCTTTACTTCATTCAAGGCGGTGTCGCGCAGGCCGTTTTTCTCCATGGAGATAAACCATTGCGGGGTGGCGCGGAAGATGATCGGGGTTTTGTGTCGCCAGCAATGCGGGTAGCTGTGCAGCAAGGCGTGGTGATGCAGCAATTTGCCGCGCTCGCGCAAGACTTCCAGCACCTTTTCGTTGGCGGTAAACACATGCAGGCCGGCGAATAATTCGGTACTGGGCAAAAATACGCCGTTGCTGCCGACCGGGTTGTCCACCGGCAGGCCGTATTTCATGCCTACCACATAGTCTTCCTGGCCGTGGCCGGGTGCGGTATGCACCGCGCCGGTACCGGCATCGGTAGTGACGTGGTCGCCCAGAATGATCGGCACTTGCCGGTCGTAAAACGGATGTTGCAATAACTGGTTTTCCAGCGCCGCGCCTTTGCAGTAACCGACGATGTGATGTTCGCCGATGCCGTAACGTAAAACGGCGTCTTTCAACAATGCTTCGGCGATGACCAAGCGTTCGGTTTGGCCGTCGATGTCGCATTGCACCACGGCGTATTCCAAGTCCGGGTTCAGCGCCACGGCCTGATTGGCTGGCAGCGTCCAAGGCGTGGTGGTCCAGATCACCACCGACAGCGGGCCTTTGCCTTCGCGGTCGCCGGCATGGTGGCACTTGGCCATGAAGGCATGCTCGTCTACCACGGTGAAACGCACGTCAATCGCTGGGGAGTGTTTGTCTTCGTATTCCACTTCCGCCTCGGCGAGCGCCGAGCCGCAATCGGTACACCAATGTACCGGCTTGGCGCCTTTGCTCAGATGGCCGTTGGCGGCGATTTTGCCCAAGGCGCGGACGATGTCGGCCTCGAAGGCAAAATCCATGGTTAAGTAAGGATTGTCCCAATCGCCCAATACGCCCAAGCGGATGAATTCTTCTTTTTGAATATTGACCTGTTTTTTGGCGTAAGCCCGGCATTCCTTGCGAAACTCGGCAGGCGTGACTTTAACCCCGGCCTTGCCAACCGATTTTTCCACCATCAATTCGATAGGCAAACCGTGGCAATCCCAGCCCGGCACGTAAGGCGCATCGAAACCGCTGAGGGTTTTGGATTTGACGATGATGTCCTTCAACACCTTATTCACCGCGTGGCCGATGTGAATTGCGCCGTTGGCATAGGGGGGGCCGTCGTGCAACACAAATTTAGGCCGGCCGGCGCAGACCTCGCGAATTTTTTGATAGAGCTGGTTTTCGTTCCATTTTTTCAGCATCTCCGGTTCGCGTTGCGCCAGATTGGCTTTCATCGCAAACTCGGTCTTGGGGAGGTTCAGGGTTTGTTTGTAATCCATGGTCATGATGTTGTCTGCGTTGCATTTCAGCGGCTGGGTTGCGGACTTAGGCCGCTGAAATAACGGTTGCGCCGATTAGCCGTATGATTCTAAGGATGATATTAAACGCGCGATTTTAGCACCAACTGCCAAGTGCTATAAAGCATACTCGGTGCTTGGTGACTATCCGTGCTAAAAATGGACGGGACGGCGTCGGCGAGTTACCATCCGTTAGCGTATCCGGTTTGCTGATTTACGACATTTACCGGCGGGTTTATGCGTGGCACACAGCTGGCAATGGGCCGCTTCGGCACGCGCTAAAAATTACTTAAGCACACACTAGGGGCTCAGCCATGCAACATAAACGCGCCACCACCCAGGTAGAGATTCACGAATTGATCGCCAGCCGCTGGAGCCCGCGCGCTTTCGATCCGGATAAAGCGGTCAGCCTCCAGGATTTGACCGCCGTGCTGGAAGCCGCGCGTTGGGCGCCGTCCTGTTTTAACGATCAACCTTGGCGCTTTGTGGTTTGCGACAAAACAAGCAATCTCGCCGCCTGGCAAAACGCGCTGTCGGTGATTGCCGAAAAAAATCAGCTCTGGGCAAAAAATGCCCCGGTGTTGATCCTGACGGTGGCGATGCAAAATTTCAATCATAACGGCAAAGCCAACCGTTTTGCAGCTTACGATACCGGCGCTGCCTCCTTGAGCTTGTGTTTACAAGCCAACGCCTTAGGCTTAATTACCCATCAAATGGGCGGTTTCGATGCCGATAAAGCCCGGCAAGTGCTGAATTTACCGGACGACTGTACGCCGATGGCGATGTTGGCATTGGGCTATCAAGCCGAGGCGAATACCTTGGCCGAAGATTTTCAAGCCGGCGAGCAGGCGGAACGCAGCCGTGCGGCTCTGGAGCAGCGATTTTATCTGGGGCAATGGGGCGAAGCGTTTAAATAAGCGCTACCGTTACTCATGAACTTCCAACGCAATTGAGTAGCGTGCATGAAAAACGTTAAAACCTCCTATGCCCGCAGTCTGATCGAAGCCAGTCTCGATCCACTGGTCACCATCAGCGCCGACGGCAAAATCATGGATGTAAATAGTGCTACTGAAAAAGTCACCGGTGTGCCGCGCCAACAACTGATCGGCAGCGATTTTTCCAATTATTTTACCGATCCGCAAAAAGCCCGGGATGGTTATCGATTGGCATTTTCGCAAGGCAAAGTCACGGATTACCCGCTGGCTATCTGCCACGCCTCGGGCCAGATCACCGAAGTGATGTACAACGCCTCGGTTTATCGGGATGAGAAAGGCGACGTCGCCGGGATTTTTGCCGCCGCGAGGGACGTTACCGCATTAAAAAAAGCCCAAAACGAATTGGAATCCGCGATTTTGCATATGCAATTAATCCGCGAGATGACCGATTTGTTGCAGAGCTGCCAAAAAATGGAGGAGGCCTATCCGATTATCAAAGCGGCATTGGTACGCTTGTTTGCCGGTTCCGTCGGCGGACTTTATATGCTGGATGCCGCAGGTAACTCGCTGGTGTTGGTGGATGCTTGGGGTAGCGGGGAAAGCGAGCTGGAATCAGTGTTTACCCCGGACGAATGCTGGGGCATGCGGCGTGGTTGCATTCATATGGCGCGCGTCGGCCAAACCATTAATCCGGTCTGTAGCCATGTAAAACCGGGGGCCAGCCCTTATCTGTGCATTCCGCTCTTAGCGCATTCGCGGGCCCTGGGTTTGATTTATATCGAACGCCGGTTTACCAGTGACAACCCGGAAGATATTCAACGCGAGTTATCGATAGCCGAAGCGGCCGCCGATAGCGCCCGGCTGGCCTTGGCCAATTTGAGCTTGCGCGAGGAATTGCACGAGTTATCGATACGCGACCCGCTCACCGGTTTGTTTAATCGGCGGTTTCTGGAAGAAGTATTGGACCGGGAATTGTTGCGGATGAGCCGCTACGGCAAAATGCTGGCCGTGGCGATGATAGACATCGATCATTTTAAAACCTTCAACGATAACTACGGCCATGACGCCGGCGACGACGTTTTGAAGAAAACCGCGCAGTTGATGAACGGTTTTCGAGAAGGCAGCGATATGGTGTGCCGTTTCGGCGGCGAAGAATT
>NZ_LUUG01000031.1 GCF_001644035.1 Methylomonas methanica | reverse complement strand
CGCTCCCGCCTTCGCGGGAACCACGAATCCAGGGAATTCAACGGCCGGGTGAATAAATGCGGTACTTTTAATTTTCAATTTTGCGGATAGTCATTATGGATGCCATAGCCAACATACCGACAGTTGCTCATGTGATTCAACAAGCGGTTGCTCCGGTTTTTTTGCTCTCCGGCGTTGCCGGTATTTTGGGGGTATTGACCAGCCGCCTGGGGCGCACCGTGGACCGGTTCCGTTTGCTCAGTGATCTCGATGGCGCGCAAGCCGAGCAACATTATCCAGAGTTGCAGATCTTGACGCGGCGGGCACGCTGGAATCAATGGTCCATTATCATGTGTACCACTTGTGCCTTACTGGTTTGCCTATCCATCGTCGCCATGTTCGTCAGCGTGGAATTAGCCATCGATCTATCGAATGTGGTCTCGCTATTGTTTGTGGCGTCGATGCTGGCGCTGATAGGTGGGCTCTTATGCTTTCTCAGAGAAATCGCCCTTGCTACGGGTATTCTAGCGCTACTCAAACGACCTTAAGCTATTGAGCAATTCCAATCATTGTGGTCTGCAAAGCGTCAGCGAATGCTACCCGAATACCGCGTTAGCGGCGTAACCCAGATTAGCCACGGCCAAGCCGATCAAGGTAAAAATAGTGATTTGCATGCCAAGTACGCGTTGATGCAGATTTGCGCGCAGCAAGCCTCGCGCGTGCACCACACGGCCCAGGATGATCGCCACGCCGCCGGTGTGCAGCAGCGCGGCATGTCCGCCGCTTAGTTCCAATAGAGCCAATAAAATTAGCAATATTGGTATGTATTCCGTGGCATTGCCTTGGGCGCGGATAGCGATTTGCAAATCGGTTTCGCCGCCATCGCCGAAAATCACTTTTTTCGCCCGCCGCAGTTTGATAACCCTCAGTGACAACCAGACTATCAATAAGGCCGCCAACGCGGCATATACAGCACTTATCACATCCTTCTCCCGCTGTTTTTCTGTTGGGATTTCGGCGGTTTAAATACTGGAAAGTTCCTGCCGTCAACCTGGCCCTTAAATTTCACAATCCACTGGGGTGGCGAAAGAACGCCCGCTTACGTGAGAGCTGAGGACATTTAAGGGCCGGGT
>NZ_LUUG01000030.1 GCF_001644035.1 Methylomonas methanica | reverse complement strand
AAAAGCTCCGGTGCTCGGCGCGGCATACGGGACACCCCCGGAATTCACGATACTTAGATAAATTTAATTTGAACATTCAGGTTTGTAAGCTGCACTACTAATAATATTAAATATGTTTAACGGTATTTTCCAAGTTTTGAATATATGACGCGACTTTAGTTTTTGTCTTTGCATCTTTAAAGAACCGATTAAAAGAAAATGACTCGTCTTTATTTTGCTCGATCTCAACTATATCACCTACATATCGTAATGCATCCGGAATAACTTCTATCACGCGATCAAAATCTAGTCTATCAATCTGACGACAATCACATACTTGACCTACAGCAAAAAGCACATGATAGGCTCCATCTATTAAATATAAATTCCTTTTGTCAAATTGCGATTGATTTCTAATGCAAGTCTGTAATGCTTTTTTCTTAGTTTCTATAAAATTTAATACTTTTAAGGCACAATAAAGCTCATCAGCAAGCAGATCATCTGTGAACACTTGATCATACAAGTCTGAAAATATCCTTCCCCTGTCTTTTTTCGCTACTTCTGGTAATTCTAGGCTATATGCCAGATGAGCTTGACCAGAAGACAATGCATCAACCCTTAAAACTCGTGACTTATCACTATATTGGTTGAGTTTTCTCTCATAAAAAAGCTCCATTCCTTCAAATGCTTCTTCAAGCTTTTTCTGAATATCATCATTTGATCGTAAGTCTCTGCTTTTTATTGGAGTTTGACTGTTTGTTGACTCAGCAATGGCAAGGCTAACCGGTTGAGATTTTGTTTCTATAATTCTAAGGAGAACAAGAACGTCATCAATTTTCTCTGGCGCTATCTTACTTGCTTCGAACAATGCGTTGGACGTTTGGCCACCATTAACTATTTGAATGTTTTGTAACTCTACAATGGGCGCCCGTTTCCCTTTTGGATAAGAAAATGAATCGCAGGTTATCGTTATCCCGTTATTTAGATACCAAAACAGCGGATTATCATCCGATATGGCAGTTTCAATGATTTTCCTGTTAATTTTATTGGTTCTGGTTAAATAAACTCTAACATTATCGTTAAAGATTTCTTTCCGCACAGAACTTGGCTCATGAGGATCGGCAATAATCCTAACTATTTCAGAGGCTTCTACTGTACAAATTAAGCCACGAATACTCCCGTCAGTCCTATCAAAGTAGTCTTTATCAACGATTTGGATTTGATCATTTATTCTTGTTGTTTTTTTATCAATGAATAGCTCGACAATTGTGTCAAGGCTATGGTGATTCACATTGAAGTACTTGAATTTGCAGAGCCCGACGTTAGCTCTCGCCATTTCTCCAGGCTCCATCATGTTGGTATTACCGCAGAAATGAACTTCTATACTCGGGTTCTTTTTATCAAGAGCAGCCCATATTTCTTTGACTTTATTCCATAAAATCGGATTACAAGACTGCTCCAATGACTTATTTAAATCCAAGACATCGTCAAAAAAAGAAACTAACTTATCTATTTCACCACTAGGGAAATTTTTCTTTGTGTTTTCGAAAGAATTTACATATTTAAATTGAAAAACATGGATAGCGTTTCGGCCATCTCTATCATCAATGAACACGGCATCGACACCTCGATCTTTTGAACCGTCAGTAATGGAGTCTTCTGCTTCTTCATCAGATACGCCAAGTAGACTTGCAACCATGAGGATTGGAAAGGCTTTTTGCTCTGTGTCTACTCCATTTTCAACATCAATATAGGCCTTTACCTTATGTTCTAATGTATTCCAATCTAACAAGTTAGCCACTGGCGCCTCAAAAAAACCTCGATCAAACAAAACACTCTGCGAGAGCGGACCATCCCGTATGCCGCGCCGAGCACCGGAGCTTTTGGCGGAATTAGCCCGTTAGATACTCTGT
>NZ_LUUG01000029.1 GCF_001644035.1 Methylomonas methanica | reverse complement strand
GGATAGGAACGCTTGTAGGCATCAAAAGCGCTTATCAGCGTCTGTATTTGATTGTCGGCCGATTTGTTTGACGCAGCCCGATAGCACACGGCAAACAGCGTTACGTCCTTGTATTTCCGCCGGCTTCCAGTCAGGCCTCGGGTGGAAAATTTGATGGATCCACGGCTGGGCGATCGGCCATCTAATTGACGGTAAGTCTGTCTCAATAGCTTGACCGGAATTCCCGTTGCTTGATGCGCGATTTTGACTTTCGCATGGAGATTGAGCAGTTCTATTGCCAAGGTTTGCTGTTGATATTTCATGAGCATTAGTTGCCTCTCTTAATCAATAGTGCCGCTTAATCCGAGCATGGCTTCCACCATCGGTGGCGATTTTCTGTTGATGTTTTGAATAAACTGGCTCGAAAATCTGGGGGTAAAACATAGCCAGTTTGAGCGGGCAATGAAATCAATGTCTTCTAAAGTTAAACGAACAACTGCCAAGCGCATGGTTTCATCTGTAATGCCAAGCACCAGTTCGGTTAGTACCGGGTTCTCCCGTGCGATTTCTCTGGCTTTGATGAGCCAGGCCTGATTCATGGCATAAATCTCTTCATCGCAACCCAGTTGATCGATCGCCGTCAGTTTGTCAAAGTAGACCTCGAGATTTTTGAATGCTGATTGCATCATGTTGTCGATGTGCCCCGCCATATTGACTATTTTCAGTTTCGATTTCAGAAAATCGGATCCGAATTCGGCGACCAATGGCAAAAACAATTCCTGAAAGAACCCCAGTGTGATGCTTTTAACGTCCTTAAAATCAATCGTCAGCGATTGCTGATTGGCAAAGCGCTCGCGCGCTAGTCGCGCGAGGTTTTTGCCATGGATAGACTGAGGTATTTGGGAATGGGTGGCTGTGACGACAACGATAAGCATGCGACTTCTCCTTAGTAGCTGATGGATCGTCTCTAACGAGCGCTTGGTTTGTTCAATGTGAGCATTTTTGATTTTGTGGAAATAAAGCGTCGCCGACCTGAGCGATCAGTCCATACATCACAGATGGGGCATTGACTAAATGACGCATCAGGGTGAATCATGCCCATGTAACTGGCGTGGCAACGCCCGCAAAGAATGAAAACCAAATCACCCGCCGAGAGCAGGCTGATTAAATACCAAGCCCGGTTGATATCTAACGGATAATCTAGGCTGGAGCGTGGTTGGATACGTTGCCGAGTGGCTAAAATTCTGGAAGCGGCATTGCTGTAGATTTCATAGGACGCAACCAGTAATGCCGCATTCAGATTCGGGGTAGAAAGCCGGTGCCGAATGTCTTCAATCATGCTTAAAAATAGCGAGGCATGAATGTTGTTGTGGGCCGAGCGGATAGGCCATTGATGATCGTGTGGCAGCATGCCTTGTTTGGGCGATTGCCCTTGTACCGTCTTAAAAAATCCGATGCTTTGATTTCGGGTTAACTGGCAAAGTTGGTTGACAATTGGAGGACGGGCGCCGAGTTGGATTAGTCTTTCCGCCAAGAGCAAGTCTGCGCCTATGTTTGGCCTGCTTTTAAAGGGCATGGGTTTCTCCGCAGCTCCAGTGATACAAGGTTGGAGAAGATCCACATAGGCAACCATGGGCAAGTTGCTTGAGGCATAGACAGGCAATAACTGAATTACTGCACGACTGCTTTTGGCGTGTTCACGAAGTTGCTGCTGTGTCATGCTGGCGAGACGGTCTATGCCTCCCCGATCAATGCCAAAGCGCCAGACTGTTTCCGCCGGATTAAGGATTGCTTTGCCGCTGACAAACTCGTGTGCATGGGCTTACTGCCGGAGCTGTCGAAGGGAACGACATGCCTCCAGGCAGAAGAATGCGCGAGCCTACGAAAAACTAGGTATCAGCAGCATAAAATCCTAATTATTGCTATCTATACATGACAATAAACTGAGCAGGATGCTAAGATTGCTTCATGAGAGTCTCAAAAGAAGAACTAATTGCCGTACTGGCCCAATTGGCTTTGTTGCATAAATCGA
>NZ_LUUG01000028.1 GCF_001644035.1 Methylomonas methanica | reverse complement strand
CGGGTTTTGTGCCGTTTGCAGTTATCCAGCAAATCCCACAGCGATTGCAGGCCGGTTGCGTCGATGAAAGGCACTTTTTCCAGGCGCAAGACCAGAATTTCGGTATGACCGTGAATTACTTCCAGCGCAGATTCCAGTCTTGCCGCCGCCCCAAAAAAGAAAGGCCCTTCCATGGCAAAAACCACGGTATTGGCTCGCAGCGTAAAATCTGCGTCATCGAGTTCTTCCATGACGGCGTCGTGTGCTTGCTGCTCTATGCCCACGGCTTCCGACATGCGTTTCATGAATAGCAGTGACGCGAGCATCACGCCGATATTGACGGCGATGACCAAATCCCCGAATACGGTGAGTAAAAAAGTGAGCAGCAGCACCGCCACATCCGGTTTCGGCGCAGTTCTGAGCATGTGCCCGAAACGATGCAACTCGCTCATGTTGTAGGCCACGACAAACAAGATGGCGGCCAACGCGCTCAGCGGAATCAACGACGCATAAGGGGCCAGCAACATGACGATGCCGATCAAGGTCAAGGTATGCACAATCCCCGCCAGTGGACTGTTGCCGCCATTGCGCACATTGGTCGCCGTGCGGGCAATCGCGCCGGTAGAGGCAAAGCCGCCGAACAGCGGGGAGCATATGTTCGCAATCCCTTGACCGATCAATTCCTGATTGGCGTCATGTTTAGTGCCGGCCATGCTATCGGCGACCACGGCAGACAGCAGCGACTCAATCGCGCCCAGCAAGGCAATCGTAAAGGCCGGTCCGATTAATTGAATCGCCTCGGATACCGACATTGTCGGCAGCTGGAATTGAGGCAACTTCTGCGGAATGCCGCCAAACGCGCTGCCTATTGTCTCTACGCCGTCCCATTGGAATTGCCACTGCACGCAGGTGGCAATCAGCATGGCGACCAGGGGGGCGGGAATGCGTTTCAGAATACGGCCGGAAATCAACAACACCGCCAAGGTCAAACCGCCAAGCAAGGTGGTTTCAACGTGCAGCGCAGGAAACGCCTGTGCCAGCGCCCAAAATTTTTCATGAAAATGCTCGGCTCCGGCTGCGGGGCTCAAGCCAAAAAAGTCTTTCCATTGGCCCACAAAAATGATGACCCCAATGCCGCTGGTAAAACCGACGATGACCGGATCGGGAATGTATTTGATAACGCCACCCAGCTTGGTAAGCCCCATCAGTAATAACATGATGCCAGCCATCAGGGTGGCTATTTGCAAGCCTCCGATGCCGTATTTGCCGGTAATGCCGGCTAGAATTACGATAAAGGCTCCGGTTGGCCCTGCGATCTGCACGCGGCTGCCGCCAAACAATGATGTCAGCCCACCGGCCACGATGGCCGTGTATAGTCCCTGCTC
>NZ_LUUG01000027.1 GCF_001644035.1 Methylomonas methanica | reverse complement strand
AGTCACGGATTCAGGTATTAGTATTTACTACGTCCCGCTGGTACTCATTAAAAAAATAAGCATACCTGGGCAAATCATCCGGCCAAATCGGGTCTTTTGCCATTAAGGTTCCGCAAGCCGGCAGTACCATAATAATTAAAATAGCCAAAAACCGTATTTTCATATGAATTACTTAGTGTCTGCGTCAAAAACTTGGTAAACACCGGCTCTATTAGACGCCATCTCGATAGAACAACCACGCTTTGAGATGGCTTTGCCAGCGTGATTTTATTTAACATGAAAAATATTTCATCTATATTAAATAAATCACACCCCACGGCTAACCGAAGAATTTTATGCACCCCAATACTTAAAATAAATCGAACTTGGCAAAATAGCCAAAATGATCGGAAACGACAGGATAAAACTCATCATTAAAAATAATATCCATGGATTTAATTCGTAGCGGATGCCCGTTTCTTTTAAAGATATAGTCGATCCGTTTGGGCGGGCTGTGTTTCCAGCCGTCTATACGACCGTGATAGCTAGGCTTGTAAAAGTGGTGGGGATGTAATTCGTAAAATTGATCGACATATTCCCCATTGCCCACGATATGGTTATAAGCATGTTCCCCAGCGGGCGCGTTGAAATCGCCAACGATCAAATCCGCCCGGACGCCGAAATTCCGGCGTGAATCGACCAGTTGTTTGAGCCGAGCGTATTCGTGAAAAAAACCATGATGCGCCCAACTCAAATGCGCATTGGCGACATGCAACAAGCCGAACCAAGGCACATCAATGCAAGAAACCGTGACATTGCGCGACATATAATTGTCTTTACGCTGATCATCCGACACATACGCCGAATAATTATGTCGCATCGGGTATCGACTCATGATGGCTGTGCCTTCCCGCCAGCGATGGAAACCGATATGGCTCCAGTCTTGATGAATATGGAACCAGTGTCCCCAATGCCGTAATTTTTGACAAATCCGGAACGCCATATTGGAAGGCGATTCGCCATAGGGCTGAGTAATGGGGTCGTGCAAATACTCACCCACCTCCTGAAAACAAACGACATCCATTCCCAAATGGGCTATAGCTTCGGCGATGATATGCACTTCTCGTTCATGCTGATGCATAGTGTCGAAACAGCAATTCAGGGGATGTTGTTGATAGGTGTGCAGGTTGAGAGTTAGTAGCGAGAGTTCCATGGGCGATCTATCATTCTCGAACTATTGATCCGCCGGGATTGAATCGAATGTCTTGTTTTAGATAAGCGAAATTTGACTGCTGACTGGCCAGATTTTGGTGAGGATAAAGGTTTGCTTACCCGCCGGAGCGCGACCAATCTGCTCCAGGCCTATAACGTCCATGATTCGAGCTCTCAGGCAGTCAATCAACTCGTCCATGGTAGCCGCCTCGATTTCGAGCTGATCGAATAATACGCTAGTGGCTATCCACGCGGCTTTATCGCTATTCCATTCGGCTGTTATCTCTATAGGCTGCATATATCCCGCTTAGAATGACTTTACCGACCAAATTGCCGACAAATAAAAACACATATCGATTCAATGAACGACGACTAACGATCTACGAATACTTTTCGCTATTTGCTCAAAAATAAACATCCGAACATTATTTATGTGGATTGTGACGCGACGATGACGGGTTTGATTTTCCCAAACACTTTTCGTCATATTGAACAGGGGGCCAAGCCAAATCAGGCAACTTCGCGCAAATGTTTACCGATACGTCGGACTAAAAACACAGAGTCTGCTATCCTTTTTCCATAGCCTCTTTTTCTAAAGCAAGTTCTATTACGCGACTGCTGAGATGTTCGTCGATCAAGACAATATCAACCATCGCATCAAGAACCAAGCGCAGCTTTACGGCGTTTAGCCTTGAGAAGGTATTCAGTGTTTTACAGGTTTCTTTATTCAAAGAAACTTTTTTTCTATCATCTTTTGTTTTTTCCGCCGCCATGACAAGTTCCTGATCAAAGAAGAATATTACGTGGAAGTATCAGTTAAAAAACTAGTGGAACAAGCTTGGTGTTTGCAAGAAAGCATCAGGCGATTAATTGAGCAAAATTGCAATCGTTGCAACCAAAATGGATGCTGTACTCCTTCAATATTAAAAGACCGGCTGAATCAGGTATTTGAAAAAGCTCACTCTCGCTACAAACCTCGGCTTCAGAAACTATGGTCTTAACGCAAAACCAGCAACCTGATTTTTCCGCGCCCGCTCCGCTTGATACTCAGAAATTACCCGGGGCTTTCTCAAGTCGAGAATTTAATATTTAGTTATATTTACTCCCGACGATCACCGGCTGGAACTAATAAATTGCCCGTGCCATACACCAAAATCATCCCCCGGCAACGGCTTGGCAAAATGATAGCCTTGTACCTCATGGCAGTGATGACTGGTAACGCATTCCAGCTCATCGCTATTTTCAACCCCCTCCGCCACCGTTTCCAGGCCCAAGCTTTCCCCCAAGGCAATAATGGCCCGCACGATTGCTTCATTGGCCGGCGTATTTTTGATATGCCGTATAAAGGACTGATCTATTTTAATTCGATCCAATGGGAATTTGCGTAAATAGCTCAGGCTGGAATAACCCGTTCCGAAATCGTCAATTGCCAACTTAACGCCCAAGGCCCGTAAATCCATTAAAGTTTGCACTGCGTGTTCGGCCTGCGTCATCACCACGCTTTCGGTTAACTCTAATTCCAGATACTGCGGGTCTATGCAGCCCTCTTCAATCAAACGCTTTACCAGTGTGCAAAATTCCCGCTGCTTGAATTGCACCCCGGAGATATTCACGGCCATCCGCAGTGCGGGCAAGCCCTCTTCCATCCATCTCGAATGCTGACGGCAAGCTTCCCTGAGCACCCATTCCCCAATGGATATGATCAAGCCCGTTTCTTCGGCAATGGGGATAAAAGTGCTTGGCGGGACAACGCCCAATTGCGGATGGTGCCAGCGTAGCAAGGCTTCCGCGCCTACTACTCGCTGTTCGGGCAGTTGAATCTGTGGTTGATATGACAGCGATAAGAGTTATAACTAAATCTG
>NZ_LUUG01000026.1 GCF_001644035.1 Methylomonas methanica | reverse complement strand
TTTAAATTTGGAGCGGGAAACGAGACTCGAACTCGCGACCCCGACCTTGGCAAGGTCGTGCTCTACCAACTGAGCTATTCCCGCAAAAATATAGTAATGGAGGCTGCGACCGGAATCGAACCGGTATATACGGCTTTGCAGGCCGCTGCATAACCATTTTGCTACGCAGCCTTTATAGGGACAATAAAAAAAGCCGCGATTTGCCGCGGCTTTTTAAATTTGGAGCGGGAAACGAGACTCGAACTCGCGACCCCGACCTTGGCAAGGTCGTGCTCTACCAACTGAGCTATTCCCGCTTGGCTTACTATCCTGCGTATTATAAAAAGATATTTTTTTGTGTCAACAGTTATTGCAGGTTTATTGCCGAAGTCCAGGCTTTTCGGCCTTGGCATTCTCCGGATTCAGTGATCTCTACTTCAGCCCACAGAACATTTTTATCGGTAGTATCTGCCTGAGCTTGGATCAGTTTGACGGCGGTGTTAAGCGGCATGTGTTTGCACGCGCCGTCACGATCATTTTCTTCGGTATCATCGTAAGCCGCCATAGAGCCGGGGACGGAGACTAATCTGACAGTTGCATTCGGATCGTAAGTATTGGGGCTTTTCAATACGTAATTTTGTCCGGGGACCATGGCTTTCGCTTGGTGAACCGGCAATTTGGCATCAGATCCGCCGCCCATAAACACGGCTACCACGATCAGTGCTACTGCGCCGACACCGCCAAAAAATACTTTGGGGTTGGATTCTTTTAGGGCCAGCAGATTAGCCACGATATTGCCGGCCGCATTTTTTGCCGCAGCGGCGGAATCAGCGGCTGGACTTGTTTCCGGTTGCTTAGGCTCTTCAGCTTGATTTTGGGCTTCGGTCTCGTTGTTGTTTTCGTCTAGGCTCATGCGATGTTTCCTCTTAAGCTAGTTATTATTATGGTTAAGTGGCTAAAGTTACCACGCCGTTCGAACATTTCAAGCATTCATTTTTTTAGTCATTTATTCGTATCTTAAGGGGAACTGTAGCAAAAATGAACAAGCCGGGATAAAAAAGCTGATAGGGTTGCGGGTTTGCTGTGTTTGGATAGTGTTGGGCTAAGCGATTATCGAAGTCGGCGTTGCCAGTTTAAATCCAAATTTTTTTGGTTGAGGTTGTTGTGGTGCTCTGGTCTATGTTGGCTTTATTGGGGATAGATGATGATTCGCTGTCGCGAGGCTTGTTTTAATGCCGGTTCTCGCACCGGCGGGCGAGATACTTTCTTTTGCTCCGCCAAAAGAAAGTGTCCAAAGAAAAGGCGGCCCGGACGCCGCTTATTCCCTGCGTTCCTCGCTTTTGATAGGGGTTGCCGAAAGGGGCTTCCTGCCCCTTCGGCAACGCGCCGCATCCCTGCGGCGCCCCTAGCGGGCTGTTCCGATCAAAAGCTCCGGTGCTCGGCGCAGCATAC
>NZ_LUUG01000025.1 GCF_001644035.1 Methylomonas methanica | reverse complement strand
TAACGGAGATTTCCGATGTTGAATTCCTTTTACGGCACCAAAACCCAAAACCCAAAACCCACTCGATAACGACCAATTACGCCGCTTGGCCCCTTCGGTGTTCGCCGAGCACAAACACGCATCCCGCGCTGATAGCTATAAGTTCATCCCGACTATCGACATCGTTGACGCTTTACGCAATGAGGGCTTTTTGCCTGTGTTCGCGACTGAGAGCCGCGTTCGCGATGTAACAAAAAAAGGTTTCGCTAAACACTTGTTGCGTTTCCGTCAGCATGACGGTTTTTCAACCGTGGGTGAGGTCAAGCCGGAAATCGTGTTAGTCAATTCGCACGATGGCACAAGCTCTTATCAGTTGAGCGCTGGCCTTTACAGACTGGTTTGCAGTAATGGAATGATCGTAAGCGATGGGGAGATAGAGCAAATCCGCGTCCGCCATAGCGGCGATGTAGTTAACAATGTGATCGAGGGTACTTATCAGGTACTCAACCAAACCCCTAAAGCGCTTGAGTGCATGGATGCAATGCAAGCGATTGTATTAAGCCCAGCAGAACGCCGTATTTTTGCGGAGGCCGCGAAAGAACTTCGCTGGGATGCTGACGAGGTTGTTGTTGACAATGACGCGTTGTTATTGCCACGCCGTACCGGCGACCGTGCCGGCGATTTGTTCACTACGTTTAACGTGTTGCAAGAAAAAGTCATTCGCGGCGGCGTCAATGTGATGAATAAAGAAACTCGCCGCTCACACCGCGCCCGTGAGGTGAAAGGCGTATCCGAAAACGTCAAACTGAATAAGGCGCTTTGGACACTGGCCGAAGAAATGCGCAAATTGAAATCCGCTTAGTGAGCACTGGCCGCAAGGATGCGGCCCTTTTTATAGGGGTTGATTATGTGTGATTTGTTGCCAATTGGAACGCCGGTTATTTTCACGAACGACTATGGCGTGGTGTTTGACCGTGATTATGTTATCAGCGGCTATCTTGAGGAAGACCACGATTTGTATAAATGGGGGTATCGCTATTACACGAACTGTAGCGAAGCCCCTTGGATGCCTAAAAAACCGTCTCATTTGACTATTCGAAATCCAGGGCCAAGCCCGAAGCAAACCATTAAGGAAGCGGCTTTGATGATGTTGGCTGATGAGGTGGTTATGCGGCGCGGTGAGTTGGTGGCCGCGCTTGAGTCTCACATGACCGCCACCGAGCAAGGGAAGCATTTTTTTGATGTTCGCGAGGCGATTAACGAGCTTGTGGCTTGTGGTTTGGTTACGCGTCAGGTGGTAACGGATGGTTTGCGTGAGCAGCAGCTTTTAATAGGCACCGGGATTTATAGGTTGCCATAAATGCCGATCCGCCGCCGCGCTATCGCTCGGCGGCGGGCTGTCGCTACCGTTGTCTTATTGGGTTTGTTTGGGGGTGTTGATGTTCGAAACGCGCGATTTTCAGGGGTACTTTCAGGATCGTGAAGTAGTGGGGGATAAGGTTTATCCGTGGCGGTTTAGGGTGACCGGGTTTGGCTTCGATGATGTTAGTTGCGATGTGCTGAAAACGGATGGCAGTATCGAGCGGGTTCCGATTACGGTAGAGAATTGCATTTTGATCGATGGTCAATACTACGATCATCGCTATTGGGATCATTGAGTTTTATTTTTTTTCGCCGTCGCGCTATCGCACGACGGCGGTCCTGGCGAGGGTGCGGCGATGGTATTTGAACGGGTGGCGGTTGTCGGTTGGATTGGTTCGGTGCTTGGGCTTGCTGGTAGCTTTTTGCTTGCCCTGAACACGTCTTATTCGGGGTATGGGTTTGTGGCGTTTTTGGCGTCGAATTGCGCGTGGTTGTATCACGGGACCAAAACGCAGACCTGGGCGCTGGTGGTGATGCAGTTGGGCTTTACTGTGACCAGTTTTTTAGGGCTGCGGAATTGGTTTTTTTAGGCTAACGAGATTTGTCCACATCGATTCGCGGGGAGGCTTTCCAATCTGCCTCCGAAAGAGCGAATCGTTGTGGGCAAATCGACCTTTCCGGTATTTGGGAGCTTTGTTTATGAAACCTTTGAAATCTAACTCGCCGTGGCTAAATGTTCAGCCACAACGGGCACCGGGCTTTTTGCCTTGGGATAATTACGATAACGCTAGTCATCGTCGTGCGATAACTAGCCAACCGTATCAGGCCGGCGATGTTATCCAGTGGAAGGGCTTGGATCGCGGCGGCAAGCCGGTACTGTGTACCGGCTTGCTGGTAGACGTTGGCGCAGAATATTTTGAAAGGCGTGGGCATTATTGCGCGGTCTTTTTTGTCCGACCACAGCG
This sequence comes from Methylomonas methanica, assembly GCF_001644035.1. Taxonomy (GTDB): domain Bacteria; phylum Pseudomonadota; class Gammaproteobacteria; order Methylococcales; family Methylomonadaceae; genus Methylomonas; species Methylomonas methanica_A. The sequence goes on along the minus strand of NZ_LUUG01000025.1, from coordinate 504 downwards.
TAAAGATGGCGGCTTTGCTCTGGCTTATTTGCGAGTGTGGCCGGGCGATATTGAACGAGGCGAGTCCTTGGATGGCCTGCTTGTTCCAATAAAACCCTCAACGGATGCTCTTGGGTGCAAGGTTGTGCAATTACGCAACTGAGAAGAATGACGAATTGAAGCGCTATTTGAATAGCTCTGTCTTTCGCTTTTTGAACTCTGCGGGTGATATTTCGCCTGAGTCCCTTTGGGATTTCAATTCCTCCCATTTAGCTTTTCTTTCTTGCTTTGCTATCCCTTCTCCCTCCCAAGGCGCATAGCCACAGGCCATAGCTCCAGTAATAGCTTCTTGGCTAAATCCACGATCCCTCATTTCATGCAGAAAGTCCCAATCGCCCATTTTGTTCTCCTAATCTGTTCAAACGAATAGTGATTATCTGCCGTATCGATAATTCAAATCTGTGTGCAGGTTTGCATTTTTTTGGGGCATTTTTCGCTATTCGCGAAAAAACGGGATGCCCACTC
>NZ_LUUG01000024.1 GCF_001644035.1 Methylomonas methanica | reverse complement strand
GGCCGAGACCCGACATTAAACCTAGCCGTCGCGCTAGCGACACTCAAAACCTCAAGCGCATTGGCATCATCCCGGAAGCCTGAAACCGCGCTACGGCCAATAAAGCCACTCCAAGGCCGTAGGGCGCATTAGCAATTGCGTAATGCGCCGAATGAATCAACATACAGCGCAATGCCCATGGGTTATTGCGCCCTACGAGCTAGCCCCTTTTGCACTAACTTAAAGACTTTCCGTCTCTTAGTCGGTTTGTTTATGGTTGCGTTAATCTGTCAGCGGTGATGCTACGCCCTTTCGTTAACACCGCGGCTTCAACTTGGCGTGGACTGCTACCCGAACACACTCTGATACCGCCTTCTGGGCTAAAGCAAGGGTGGGTGCCAGCCGGCACATCCCCGATAATAACGGGTGCGAATTGCTGCACTTGTCCCTCAATGGTTGTCGAAACTCCATAAAGTATCGGTGAAACGACAGGTAATAGAACTGCCGCTAAATCAAAGCTATCGGCATCAATGTTTTCGATAGAAAGTTTTGTAACGGGATCTCCATTGGCATCTTCCGTCGGCGACAACACCAGGTCAAAATGAACGGTACTATCAACATCACCCAAGATACTGGCGTCATGAACGATAATTGGAACACTCATCGCAAGCTTGCTTTCGCTCACAAAACGAGACGTCGTCGTACTGCCATTTCTTAATTCACCTTTGCCGTGGAGACTATGGCCAAACGTCGCTTCAATTCTGGAACGCAGCCAATCGCCATCAATACCAAAGAAAAAGGGCAGGTCCAGATTATTCCATGCGCTAGAAGAACGGATTTCGCTCCTAAAAGCAGTCAGTTGATTATTGCTATTAAGCCATTGGCATGGTGCTTGACTGGTGCCAAAGTTTTTTTGGAATGCCGATTGCCCATCGATTAACAGTTCAAATTCGGCGATACAAACACTATCGTTGCCCGGTTTTCGGAGTGAAATTAGAGTGATATCCGATGCCTGGGAAATGTTGTTCAGCATCAAATCATAGGTTTTATTCGTGCCTCGCTCCAGGTCGTCATCGGTCGAGTCCAGCCAAGTATGATTGCCGCGCGGATACCAATTCGTTACGGTTGTCACCAATCCAGTCGGGGTCTGCAAAAGCACCTCGACACCGTTATCGGTTCCGGCATTTTTGACATCCGGAACGCGAATGCGCAGCTGTAGCCGGTGCACGACTAACTCATCTCTACCATCGCGGGTAATGTAACAACGTTGGGGTGACGTTAAGCTCGCCCCCGAACCAGTCGCATCCGAAACAATAATGGCATAGCAATTTTCTGCGTTTGCAGATGCATTTTCATCAAGGAATGAAGCATATTTATTGTCAGGAAGCGCCGCAAAGGTTTGGATCGTTTGCCAAGCAGAACCATTAATGCTTCTTATCACTTGCGTTTGTGGCGCTTGCTGGTTGAACCAACGTAAACCGACGGTAGTTGGGCTGGGAGAACCGAGTGTGAAATCCTGGACTGGATACACGCCAGGATCAATTGTCGGCCCAACCGATATAAATTGACCCGTAGCGGCTGAATTGAGAACTGTCGTTTTCTGGAGAGCAGTTGCATTGTTAAATGCAATCAAACCAACAATTAAAACCATCACTTTCGAATTGAAAGCGGCCGAATTGAAGAAACTTTTTGAGATGGTAGCCATGGATCACTCCTAATTTTGGTTGGTGTGGTCCAGATTAAAACCAAAAGCTAACCTTGGACTATCAATTAGGTAACACAAAACGTGTGATTAAATCACTTTCACTAGAAGACTGACTATCGCAGAAAAACCGCTCAATCCATTTTGGTCTTACCCTGATTTAAGCACGGTCCGATTAGCGCAGCGTAATCGGACGCATGTTGAATTAAATCTTTAGGAGTAAGCGCTGCCGCTAATAAGGCAGGCAAACAATGATTGTAAGCTCACTTCATTCCTCCGAATGGAGAGTAGTCGCGACGCTTGCACGTCGCGACCCTCGCAGAACCGGACTTGGAGTGTTACACCATCCGGCTCCCAGTTCAAGTCATTCACAAGGGTTGAGGATACAAATAGTGCTGCACATTCAAGCACGGCATCCAGGCTTTTAATGCCTGGGTGAAGGTCTTCCAGTTACAGCTTCGCTTTTGGCTTCGTCGGTTGAGCCATTTGAACAACAGACGAGCAATTAGACGCGCATAGTTACCAATCTGCCTCGTATTGCCACTGACGGCATAATAGGCAAGATGACCACGTAAATGCTGCCGTGCATAGTCCATCATGGCTTTCCCGCCCTGTACCCTAAGCGCTGCCAGTTTCCTGCCGACCTCTTTGAGCTTCTTGCCATCCGTTCTCGTTGCGTCATACGCCCTACCTTAAATCGTCCCTTTCGGCTCTTGCCCACATAGTGGGTGAAGCCCAGGAAGTTAAAGGTCGCCGGATGCTTGAGCCCATCTGTGCCGCAGTCTTTGGCCGCTTGGCTGCCAAAGCGAATAACGGCGGTTTTGCTCGGCTCAACTTCCAGGCCAAATTGGCCTAGTCGCTCCTGCATGTCCACCCTAAAGCGTTTGGCTTCGTCCTCACGATTGAAACAGGCCACATAATCATCCGCATAACGAATCAGTCGGGCGTTGCCTCGGCAGGTCTTGGCGAATTTCTTTTCAAACCAAACATCCAGCACGTAGTGCAGGTAAATATTGGCCAGCACGGGTGACACCAGCCCACCTTGCGGTGTTCCACTGTCTTCATGCCTCCATAGACCATCTTCCATGACACCCGCCTTGAGAAAGCGCCTGACGAGTCTCAGAAACACAGGATCTTTGATCCGATAGGCTAAAAATTTCATCAGCCAATCGTGATTAACATGATCAAAGAAACCTTTAATGTCTGCTTCTACGACCCATTGGGTGTTTTCGTTTCGGATGACCCCTCCCAGTCGAGCCAACGCTTGGTGAGCATTTCGACGTGGCCTAAATCCATAGGAGCAGCCCCGAAACTCCGGCTCCCAGATCGCTTGCAGGATGTTGGACATCTGCTGTTGTACGATCCGGTCTTCGAAGCTCGGTATGCCGAGTGGTCTAACCTGACCGCTGCCTTTCGGAATATAGACCCGCCGCGACGGTTTCGGCCTGTAGCTCAAGCTACGCAGGCTTTGCGAGAGCGCTTTGATTCGCTCTACCACATCAACCGCATACGCCGCTTTGCTAACGCCGTCGATGCCCAACGCTTTGTTGCCTGGTTGTTTGTCAAAACAAGTTAACAGCTCGATGGGACTGCTCAGCAATCCCGTCAGTGCGGTGTACTGCTTTTGCGGGGGTTCCCGCGCCCATTGTGTGAAACGTTCAAGTGTTGTTGTCATGCACAGAGTCCGCTCGGTGTCGGGGCATGTTTCCCTTGACCGTTATCTTGAACCGGTTCCCCTTCGCTCCCGCAGCATTACCCGCGTTCTTCGCTACTATGGGAACCTCCGACTTCCGTACGTTACGGCTTCCTCCCTCGCTGTTTAGGCTTGTCGGGAAGTGCGTTAAAAAAACCAACGCCAACGTACGGATCTCCTGGGTTACCGCTTAATCTCAATATCGGACTCGAAACGGCCTAAGATCCCGGGTGGAAACCACTGACTCGCCTTGGCGTCAGTGATTTTGTTGCTTGCGGGGTAGCGTAAACCCTCAGCCCTTTCCAACTATAGTTTTCGAGACTCAACACCTTCACGGTCGGCATTATCCGTTACCATTGTTCCTCGCCAGTTTTCGTACCTTGTATTATCCAACCAT
>NZ_LUUG01000023.1 GCF_001644035.1 Methylomonas methanica | reverse complement strand
GGCGCGGCATACGGGAGAAAACCCGCCGCGGATTTAAAATTCAATCGGTTGAAATCAGATAGGATGCTGCCGACGTAAGGAGGCGCATCGTTCGCGATCGATGCGCCTCGCCACTGGCTCTGCAGCATCCTATAAGCGCATCGTATGGCCGTACAATCATGAACGGCCCAACATGGCTATTGGCGGCATCACTCCAAAACAAAAGTTGGCACTCGCTGCTTAACCTCTACTTTTAGATTCTGCTCAAAATGGGGGGATTACCCAAAGAACAGTCCAATTGTTCTGGAATCGGATGCAGTTGATCCGAAGATTGTTGGTGGTAATAGACGGCTGTCAGCCCAGACTGAGTCAAAAACAGTCTATTAAAGTTTACAGAGAATGTTGGTTGAACTTATAAAAACAGTTATTTAATCACAGAACTTTACTTATCCTAAAAGCTCTTATAGAAACTAATCCACTAAAGAATAAAATCATTGAAGAAAGTATTGGTACTGGCGTAACCGTGCCTCCAATAGAAAAATATGTATTAGTTCTTGAATTGATAGAATCAATAGCTGCTGTGGTTAAATTTATTGTAATTTCATTTAATGTATTGGGATCAGAGTTGAATAGATACGATCCATAATGATTGCCTGTGCCCAAGTCGGTAAATATTGTTTGGTTCAATCCAGACGATAAAATTAAATCTGAAGCGGAAGTAAATACTTCAAAGAGATCATAGCGCATCGGCGTGAAAGGATAGCTCGCGCTATAGGGCTTAAGATGAAGGCTTGCTGAAATGGCAGTATCTTGTAAATCGGAAAGATCAAAAGAGAAAAAATTCCTGATAGAGCCAAAAGAGCCGTCGTCACCAGCGAAGTAGTTATAGTTACCCTCGAAATGACCAATAGTATCTGACCACCAACCGAAATTTTCAGCATATGACTCACTGCCCAATTTGCCAGTCATTGTGCTGGCAACATAGGCTTCTCCATTCGATAATTGAATTTGGAGCGTTTGCCCCTCCAGTCCATCTGGTTGGCTACCTCCAAATAGGTAAGCAGCAGGTGAAGCTAATCCAATTGTTGGAAAAGTAAGAACCACAAGTAATAAGATATTATGCATTTTATTTTCCAGCCTTGTATTAAATTGATAAATCCTACAAGGATGAAATTACATGAGTATTACCAAAATAAATAGTCGTCCCTCAAAAAGCCGAAACTGCTCAATGACTACCGTCCTCATGCGAACGATAAAAATGATTCGGACAAAAGCCGAGACAGCGACTGCCAAAAACGAGACCAAAAAATCCTCAACCGTCTGAGGATCAAACGGATGTTGTGGCCGGCACCACATAGGATGGCATGCAAGGCGTCGCCCATTTTGCCTTTCAGGTAGTTGCGTCCCAAGGCCGTAAGGCGCAATTGGTAGGGCCTCAATAGGCGTAGCCGTATTGCGCCGTATGCCGGCCTTAGATCATTCGGCGCATTACTCTATCCCTAAGGAGCCTTACATCGCTCGGGCGGGGTTTCTCCCGTATGCCGCGCCGAGCACCGGAGCTTTTGAACGGATCAGCCCGCAGGGGCGCCGCAGGGATGCGGCGCGTTGCCGAAGGGGCAGGAAGCCCCTTTCGGC
>NZ_LUUG01000022.1 GCF_001644035.1 Methylomonas methanica | reverse complement strand
GGTATATTGGCGAAAATTCAGGCGGTTTGTGCGTAAAAAGCCAGATGTTACAACGCTATTTCAAATCCTTGTACCAACGCACGATGTCGGAAGCTTATTCTTTAGCCTCTAGGGAAATAGTATCCGGTCTAAAGGAGAATGGCGGTGCATGCCTGGACTGTGGCGCCAACAGCGGCTATTGGTTCGATCGACTCGCTAGCGAAATAGGTTTAACGCCCGCTCAATATCACGGTATCGAGTGGGACAATGACAGCGTCAATGCGGCCCAATTAAAGCAGCTTAATGTTCAGCAGGGCGATCTGAATAAAAAGCTACCTTTTGAAAACGATACATTCAGCTGTGTGTTTGCGCTTTCTGTTTTGGAACATTTACTAAATGGCTGTCATTTTCTCAAGGAGACGCACAGAACATTAAAGCCTGGGGGCAAACTGGTGCTTTTAACCCCAAACATCAGCACTTATTTCACAGCCACTCTGATTCTTGCCGGAAGAATGCCGTCCAGCGGGCCACACCCCGACTCGGATATGTTGATGAAATCGGAAGAGATTTTTAAGGTCAGCGCGGACGAACTTCGCTGGGATACCGAGTCCGATACACCTGTTCACCGCCATTTAGTGGTATTCAGTTACTTGACGCTAAAGAAATATCTAAACACTATTGGTTTCTCACAAGTAACAGGGTACGGCTTCGGTTTATATCCTCTACCTAATTTCATTCAGCCTGTTTTTGAAAAAATCGATCCTTACCATTGTCACCAAATGGTATTCATTGCCAGAAAATAAGTATTGATTAACTATTGCACATCGATAAATGTTAGAAATCCTGCAAATACCGGTTCTACAAGACAATTACATTTATCTAATACAAGACACGGATTCCGGATTAACCGCTGCCATTGATCCTGCTGTTGCCGATGCGGTTATCGATGTTTTAACCGAAAACTCCTGGCAACTTGATTACATCTTTAACACCCATCACCACGGCGACCATGTTGGCGCCAATTTGCAACTCAAGCAGCAAACCGGCTGTAAGATCGTTGGCTCGGCAGCAGACCAAGCGCGTATTCCCGGCATTGATATCATGCTTGGCAACGGGGATGTAGTAAAACTCGGCAATCAGAGTTTTCAGGTCATCGACACACCCGGCCATACCTTAGGGCATATCGTTTATTACAGCGCCGATAGCCAGGCTTTGTTTTGCGGAGACACTTTGTTTTCGCTAGGTTGCGGTCGATTGTTCGAAGGCAGCGCCGAACAGATGTGGCTTTCGCTGGAAGCACTGAAAGCCTTGCCGGCCGAAACCCGCGTCTACTGCGCTCACGAATATACCGCCGCCAATGGCCGTTTTGCGCTGTCGGTTGATGCAGACAATTCGCAATTGCGGCAGCGGATCGATCAAGTCGCCAAACTTCGCCAACAAAACCGCCCCACCCTTCCCTCGACTATCGGCCTGGAATTGGCAACCAATCCCTTTTTTAGGGCGGATAACGTCAGTATTCGCAGCAATATCGGCATGACAGAACAATCCGACTTGGCGGTTTTTAGGCAATTACGCCTAATGAAGGACCAGTTTCGATAAGCCTAGCCCAGCTGTCGATACTATTTAATTCTGCTAGACTGTTTTCCACATTTCGGCATGTTTCCCCGCCAACCTTTGGATTTTCATGAATAACATCCCGTCGATCAGCATCGTAATCCCTGCGAAAAACGAGTCGAAAAATCTGCCGTCTTTTCTGCCAATGTTACATCTGCTATACCCTGATGCGGAGATTCTGCTAGTCAATGACGGCTCGACAGACGATACCGCCGCCATCGCTCGCGCGGCCGGTGTCACGGTTATTGATCATCCTTACAGCATGGGCAATGGCGCAGCTATCAAAACCGGCGCCAGACATGCAAAAAACGATATTTTGGTGTTTATGGACGCCGACGGCCAACACGATCCCGGCGACATTCCGGCCTTGCTTAACAAACTAAACGAAGGCTACGACATGGTGGTCGGCGCCCGCAACGCCGGTAGCCATGCCTCTTTATTCCGACGTCTGGCGAACAACTTTTACAACAAGCTGGCGTCAATGATGACCGGACACAAAATAGAGGATCTTACCTCCGGATTTCGTGCAGCTCGGGCCACAAAATTCCGCAAATTTCTTTACCTATTACCCAACGGTTTTTCTTATCCAACCACCAGCACGATGGCGTTTTTTCGTTCGGGCTTCCCGGTAGCGTACATTCCCATCCACGCCGGCAAACGCAGCGGCAAAAGCCATATCAGGCTGATGCATGACGGTTTTCGATTTTTTATAATTATCTTGCGGATCGGCGTGCTGTTCTCGCCCATGCGGCTATTTTTACCCATCAGCAGCCTAGTGTTTAGCTTGGGAGCAGGCTACTACGGCTACACCTATTTCACGGAAAACCGATTTACCAATATGAGCGCGGTGCTGTTTTTGTCGTCTTTATTTATATTTCTGATCGGGATTGTGTCCGAACAGATTTCTTCACTGCATTATAAAAATATCGAATAACTCAGCTCTTTATGCAGCTGAAAATCACGAATTTGGCATTGGCTGCTACCTGCCGGCAATTCCCGAATAGCTTCTTCAAGGTCAGGTGGTAGTTCAAATGGCGATTGCCGATTACCCGTAACTCACCGCTCTTACGCAAGACCTTATGCGCCTGCTGGAACATTTGCCACGCAATATGATCGCCTATGGTGTGCTGTTGATGGAACGGCGGGTTACAGACTATACAATCTGCGCTATTCGCCGGAAAATCAGTTAGGCAATCACCCGTCACAAAATCGGCTTCCCGACTGTCGGCAAAAGCTGCCGAAAAATTTTCCCTGGCCGAGGCGATAGCCATAAACGATTCATCAATAAAACCTACTCGCGCCTGCGGATTTTGTTTCGCCAACAGCACGCCGACAATACCGTTGCCGCAACCCAGATCGATAAATTCGCGATACTCGGGGTTTTGCGGCAGATGCTCTAATAAGAAACGGGTGCCTATATCCAGGCTATCGCGGGAAAACACATTGGCGTGATTGCAAACCGTAAGATCGCAGGTCTCCAATTGATAGCGTGTGGGGTAAGGGTTTGCAGGCAATTGCAGATTTGGATCGACCCGGCCAAAAATCAATCGGGCTTTTTTGACCGCCAATGAGGGTTGTGTAGGTCCGATCAAACCTTCCAGCAACTTCCAGGCAGAGGGCGGCAAGTTCTTCACCATGCCGGCGGCTATTACTTGGCAATCGGCGTTCAACAAAGGCTTGAGTGTATGTAACTGATACTCCAGTAGCGCCAGGGTTTTGGGGATTTTAATCAGTAGATAATCGATGCCCGTTTCCGGTAGCGACAAACTATTCCGCAACCGCACTCTCTCCTCGCCAATGCCATTCAATGCCAGGTTAATGCGTGTCGCCTGCTGCGATAGCCAGGAATCGGAAATGGCGGTTGGTTGGTAAGCACTTAGCGAAACCGCCAACGCACCAAAGCTATCATTGAGTATCACGATATTGGCATGCTCAGCAAGGTCTGTGGCAGCCAAGTGATTCAACAGATATTCGTCTGCCGCGTCCCAAGCCCGCAACAATTCGTTTTTGCGATACGGTAAGCGCTTGAGTTGAAAACTCCCTAGCGGACCACTTAATTCCAGTTCCATATTACGAGAAAAATAAATTAGCCAGAACCCAGGCTATAAGTGATAGATCGATGCCATACCAGCGCCACCAAGAATTACACTAAGCGCTAGGCCAGCGACAATTTGCCACGCGGCAATATGCCACATTTTCAGAACTGTTTAGCTTCAGTAGACTGCAAGCAACTCTTGTATGCGCCCCGTTTGGGGAATGAGAGTTATACCCCACCTCTCTAAACGGCCGCTCCATCACACATGGGGCCGGCCGTTTTTTTTAGCTTGCCTGACGCAGCCTATCCGCCGAAGATCCGGCAAACAGGCGATAAAAGTTTTCGGTTGATTGCTCGGCTATCGCCTCGATGGATGTCCCGCGCAGATCAGCGATATGTTCAGCTACATAGCGGACATAGGTCGGATAATTCGGTTTACCGCGATACGGCACCGGTGCCAAATACGGCGAGTCTGTTTCAATCAAAAAACGGTCGGCTGGAATTTTACGCGCGACATCCTTGATGGCTTCCGCATTCTTGAAGGTCACGATGCCGGAAAAAGAGATATAGAAATTCAAATCCAAAGCCTTTTCCGCATAAGCCCAATCCTCGGTAAAGCAATGAATGATGCCCCCAACTTGATCCGCCCCCTCTTCCCGCAGCATATCCAAGGAATCGTGGCCCGCTTCGCGGGTATGGATAATCAAAGGTTTATTGAGTATCTTGGCGGCGGCAATATGCGTACGAAACCGTTGAAACTGCCATTCCAGATCGCCTTCGCTACGAAAATAGTCCAGACCGGTCTCGCCGATGGCGATCACTTTTTCGTTATCTGCCAACTGCAATAAGTCATCCAGCGTCGGCTCACGGCCGTCATGGACATTTGGGTGCACACCCACCGATAAGGAAATATCCGAATAAGGCATAACCTGCTCCAGCATCGCCGGATAGGCTTCCATATCGATGGCAATGCACAACATATGGCTGATGTTGGCAGCCCGCGCCGCATCGACAAAGGTATTGAAGTCGTTAGCGTAGGGGGCCAAATCGATACGATCAAGATGGCAATGGGAGTCGATAAACATGAGAAATTGCGCAGAGTTAACATCAGCGAGACAATCCCGCCGACGAGGAGATTTACATAGTATGCGTGGAACGGTCGGATTCCAGTGCGCCGGCCAGATAGGTCTCGATCTTGTTGCGCGCCGCGCCACCGTCCTGATCGCTGAATTGCACGCCAATGCCGGCGGCGCGATAGCCCTCGGCACCCGCCGGGGTCTTCCAGATAATTTTACCGGCTATCGGCAAGCGCTCGGTTTCGTCCATTAAGTTGAGCAACATGAACACTTCCTCACCCATCTCGTATTCGCGCTTAGTCGGAATAAACAAACCGCCGTTTTTTACGAAAGGCATGTACGCCGCATACAGCGCGTTTTTATCTTTGATCGATAAGGACAAGATACCTTGCCTGGGTGCTGCTGATTCTGCCATACGCTTATTGTCTATTCAGTTGCGACCAACTAATCAATAGCTGCTCGAGCATCAATTGTTTATTAAGTTGCGTGTTCAATTGCGACTTGGTGGTAAGCACATTATCGTAAAACCGATATAGGCGTTTCAATTCTAGCCGCTCGGCAAGGGCTTGCAAGGCATTTTTCAGGTCCGGATTGGCAATCGCCGGCGATTCCGCCCGATACGCATATTTGACAATGTCCACAACCCAGCTTGCCATCCACCGCAACACCACGGCCAAATCGATTTTTTCCTGCTTTTGCCAGAGCTCGGCTACCGCCAATAAGTTTTCCTTGCCTTGCGCGATCTGCAACCAAGCCTCGAAATACTGCTGTCTAAGCAGAATCATATTCTGTTCGGCGTAATGCTTAGCCAACAGCGGCGAACCTTGGGCCAGTGTTAATAACAACTCGGCTTGTTCTCCGGCGCCCTGCTGCTGCAACCAAGTCATCGCCAGTTCATGCGCGGGCGTTGCGCAATCGATTTTCTGGCAACGGCTACGAATCGTCGCAGGCAATCGGCTAGGTTGCTCGCTGATCAACAACAAACAAGTGCGTTCGGTCGGTTCTTCCAGACACTTCAAAAACGCATTCGCCGAAGCGGTATTTAATGCGTCAGCCGATTGAATAATCACCACTCTATAGGCATCGTCGTACTGCGGCTTCAACGCCAATTTGACGATTAGCTGTCTGATTTTATCGATACCGATAGCCTTGCCGGGTTCGTCGGGCTCTATCGTCAGAAAATCGGGATGCGTTTGCGCCGCGAACAATTTACAGCCGACGCAATGACCGCAAGCATTCGCATCGGCCAGCGGCTTATGGCATAACAAGGTTCGGGTGTAACATTCGGCCAAATGCCGTTTGCCCTGACCGGCAGCGCCCGAGAACAGCAAGGCTTGCGGAATGCGTTGTTGCTCGATATAAGCGTGCAGTTGCCGCCAGTTATCCTGTTGCCAGGGATAAATCCCATTATGGGTAGACATCACACGCCGCACAAGCCGACCAACTCGCTGCGCAACTGCTGTTGCACCTCGTGCAGAGGCAAGCTGGCATCGATAATCTTGTAGCGCTGCAAATCCGTGGCGGCGCGTTGCAAATACGCCTGCCTGACTCTTTCGAAAAACGCCAACTGCTCGGTTTCGAAGCGATCCAACTCGCCCCTGTGCTTGGCGCGCTGCATCCCGATTTCTATCGGCGCATCGAAAACAAAGGTCAAATCCGGCCTCAGCTCGCCCTGCACTGCGTTTTCCAGCCAGGCTATGGTTTGCAAATTCATATTGCGGCCACCGCCCTGATACGCATACGTGGCATCGGTGAAACGGTCGCATACCACCCACTGCCCTTGCTGCAAAGCCGGCAAAATCACTTGTTGAATATGTTGAGCGCGGGCCGCGAATACCAGCAACAACTCGGCCTGCTCGGTCAAACTTTCCGCTTGCCGTTCCAACAAAATCCCGCGAATCTTTTCGGCAATGCCGGTACCGCCGGGCTCACGGGTCAGCACGAACGGAATGCCCCGTTCTTCCAGCAGCTGTTTGATAAATTGCAGATTGGTGGACTTGCCGACGCCTTCGCCACCTTCAAGTGTGATAAATCGTCCGTGTGTCATCGTTGATATTGATCGACGTATTTTTCGTGTTCCGCCAAAGTCGAAGAAAAGGCATGGCGGCCATTACCGCGGGCGACGAAAAACAAGGCATCGCCGTGATCAGGATGCAAGGCAGCAACGATGGCTTGTTTGCCCGGCATCGCTATCGGCGTAGGCGGCAGGCCTTCGATGATATAGGTGTTGTAGGGCGTGTGTTCGCGCAAATCCTTATGCCGGATATCGCCATGGTAATCGTCACCCATACCGTAGATCACAGTCGGGTCGGTTTGCAACAGCATGCCCTTCTTCAAGCGCCGCGCAAATACCCCGGCTATCTTTCTCCGCTCTTCGCCGGCGCCGGTCTCTTTTTCGACGATAGATGCCAAAATCAATGCCTCATAAGGATTTTCCAAAGGCACGCCGTCATCGCGTTTTTGCCATTCCTCGTTCAACACCGCCTGCATGCGGTCGTGCGCGCGCTTCAATAAATCGACATCGGAGGTATTTTTTTCAAAGAAATAGGTGTCGGGGAAAAACAAACCCTCGGGGTGATTTTTATCCGAGCCGATTTGCGCCATCAAATCTTCCAGTTGATTATCGGTCAGCGTGTGTTGCAGGTTAGGATTGTTCTTAATGGTATTAAACACTTGCTTGAAGGACCAACCCTCCGGAAACGTAATCGAATACTGACGGGTCTTACCGTCGGTCAATTGTTGCAGAATATCGGCGGCGGTAGAACCTTTAGCCAACACGTACTCACCCACCTTCAACAAATGATCAAGATTTTTCCGATAGGCAAACAAACGGAACCACAAACGATTCACCGTCACCTGCTGCGCACGCAGATTTTTCACCACAGATTCCAGCGTATCGCCTTTTTTTATTTCAATGACAGTTTCGGTCATTACCACCGGCTTTTTGAGAATCAGTTGATAGTGCATGCCGGCCCAAATCGACACCAAGCCTAATACCATTAATAATGTAAACGCGATAATGCTTCTAAACACTGCTATACCTCCGCCATGCGGGCTGTGTTGAGCAGGTCTTGCAAACGTCGCGTGATGACACCGACCTTAAAGACCTGCGCTTCCAGCCGTTTAATCGGCCAAATACCGATTACCGAGTTGCTGACAAATAATTCGTCAGCTTGCAAAACGGCAGCTTGATCAATTGCTTGCTCAAACAACGGTAGTTTGATCCGCTGCGCGAACTCCATAATCAAGCCCCGTAAAATACCCGCAACTCCGCATTGCGTCAGCGGTGGCGTGTACAAACTGCCGGACTTGACGACGAATAAATTACTCATCGTGCCTTCCACGACCCGGTCTTGAGTATCGAGCATCAAGCCCTCTTGAATGGCATTATCCTGCCATTCGGCTCTGGCCAAAATCTGCTCCAAGCGGTTCATGTGTTTGATACCAGCCAAGCTCGGGTTCAAAGACAAACGCTGCTCGCAAAATCGCGCGGCAATGCCGTCTGCTTGGAAATGTTGGGGATAATCGGGGTAAGGGTGCAGACTGAATAGTCTGGTAGGGAGAATTTGATCTGGCTGCCGGTAGCCCCGACCGCCACTGCCGCGCGTCACCATCAACTTCAAAACGGCCCGTTCGCTGGACTTGCTTAGTTGCCGGGCTTCAGCGTCGAGCAAGGCACTATCCGGCATCGGAATTAGCAGCCGGCGACAACCTTCAGCTAAGCGTATTAGATGACGATCAAAAAACAGCGGTTTGCCCTGAAATACTTCGATGGTCTCGAACAGACCGTCGCCGTATTGAAAACCTCGATCAGAAACATCGACACAGTGTCTGTGCTCGCCGTTTAATAAAAACATAGCCAGACACTGCGGAAGCGGGAGCGCTTATTGGTAACGTTTGAAAACCAGAGAACCATTGGTACCGCCAAACCCAAACGAGTTGGAAATGGCGACATCGATGTTCATGTTTCTGGCTATATTCGGGACATAATCCAGATCGCACTCGGGATCGGGATTTTCCAAATTGATGGTAGGCGGAGCGATTTGATTCTGGATAGCCAAGGCGGTCAATACCGCTTCGATACCCCCCGCTGCGCCCAGCAAATGACCAATCATCGATTTGGTAGAACTGACGGCCACTTTATAAGCAGAGTCGCCCAGCGCTAATTTCATCGCATGCGTTTCGCCAATATCGCCGGCCGGCGTCGAGGTGCCGTGCGCGTTGATATAGTGCACGTCTTGCGGATTGACCTTGGCATCCCGCATAGCATTGCGCATACAACGCGCCGCACCTTCGCCGCCTTCGGATGGCGAGGTAATATGGTAAGCATCACCGCTCATGCCGTAACCGACCAGTTCTGCATAAATTTTTGCGCCGCGCGCTTTGGCATGTTCCAGCTCTTCCAACACCACAACACCCGCCCCGTCACTGAGTACGAAACCATCGCGGTCTCTGTCCCAGGGCCGGCTGGCAGTAGTCGGACTGTCATTGCGACGCGACAAGGCTTTCGCCGAAGCAAAACCGCCCATCGCAGTCGGCGAAGTCGTGCAGCGTTCCGCGCCACCCGCCACCATCACATCCGCGTCGCCGTATTTGATTAAACGTGCCGCGTCGCCGATATTATGAGTACCGGTCGAACAGGCGGTGACGATCGCAAAATTGGGTCCTTTCAAACCGTATTTGATCGACAGATTACCAGAGATCATATTGATGATATTGCCCGGCACAAAAAACGGCGAAATCCGTCTCGGACCACCCGCCACATAGGTGGCATAGCATTCTTCAATGCCGGTAATACCACCGATACCGGCGCCGATCGCCACACCGATGCGCTCGGCATTTTCTTCGGTGACTTCAAAACCGGAGTCCTCAATTGCCTGGCAACCCGCCGCAATCCCGTAATGGACGAAGCCGTCCATACGTTTGGCATCCTTCTCGGCAATATAGTCACCGATATTGAAATTTCTAATCACACCGCCGAACGTCGTTGCAAAAGGGGATATGTCAAATGAATCGATCGGACTAATGCCGCTCTTCCCGTTGACAATGCCATCCCAGGTATCGGCAACATTATTGGCTAACGGCGTAATGGCGCCTAAGCCCGTTATAACAACTCGACGTGTGCTCACAGTAAACTACCGGTAAAAAAAGAAGACAACCAGAGAAGGGGGATAAACCGGTTAGTGGATGGAAACCACCCACTAACTTTTGGAAACAACTTACTGCAGATTGGCGTTGATATAATCGATAGCCAATTGGACTGTGGTGATTTTTTCAGCTTCTTCGTCTGGAATTTCGCATTCGAATTCTTCTTCCAGAGCCATGACGAGTTCAACTGTGTCTAAAGAATCAGCACCAAGATCGTCAACAAAAGACGCATCGTTCGCGATTTCTTCTTTTACGCCTAATTGTTCTGCGACAATCTTTTTTACTCGTTCTTCGATATTACTCATATTTTTTTCCTCGAACAATGCAAATGCCTGACTGCGAGCACTTACCTTATCTTTAGTGTTGTATTAATTGAATTTGCAATCTCGTCACTGGCCTTGCCTAACGACAGCGCGGATTATACTTTATGTTCCAAAAAATTCACAACATTCGCCCGCGACTAGGTGTTTCGCGGCCTGAGGCTATGTTTTCCCGCTCAAATTTTTAATAATTTCTTCCAAAGGCACCAAATTCAGTTTGATCCGGAACAAAACCGCCTTGTTCTCCAACACCCCGAAACATTCGTAGGTGCGCAACATGATGCTGGTGTGATTCAGGGTTTTGTCCGGCGACTCCGGCAATTGCTTTACCAGAATATGCAGCTTGTCGTTGTTTTTTAGTTTCGCCAGATGCACGCGATCGACCGATATGTCGTGCGAGGTATACACCATCGGGTTGCGCTTGAAATCGTGATTTTCCAGTTGCGCTTTCTCCAGCAACGCGCCGGACGTCAAACTGCATGGAAACACTTCCGGATACTGCGCCAATTGCAATAACTCGTCGAAATAATCGGATTGCTCTGCAAACGAACCAGACAGAAAGTTCTTTACGTTGCCGTTATTCATCCACTTGCGTTTCAGAAAAAACTCGGTGCCGGGCACGACGGTTTTATCGGCTAATGCATTTAAATCCGGCAAGTCGCTTATATCGGTATCCGCTAAAAACAAGGGACGTTTAGTTTCTTTTTTATACCCGAGCAAGATGGTTTTGCCTTGCGACTTAATCGCGATGCGATTGGTTAAAGTCAGCTCAGGTATCGTCGCGATCAAAGTCTTTTTAATATCCAGCTTCATCTCCTGCCGTGGCCGCAAAGCATTGACGAAAATGATCTGATAGTTGCTAAAGCGCAGCTGATTATCGGCGATGATCTGATCTTCGTGATGCGCCTCCCGGTATAAGCGCATCTGATATTCGATCAGGGTATTCAACTGAAAGCCCAACACAATCGGGCCTTTAAACGGATTATGCGTGACCTGCAACCATTTATGCTTGTCATGAAACAGGTTGAAATCGTCGGACGCGTTGCGGGCGACTTCGATATGAATTTGTTCGAAAGTAAACGACTGATCTTTCATCGACGACCAATGACTGTAGATATGAGCCGTTTATTCTAGGCCGATTACGGCGAATCAGGAAGCAACGCACCAAATTAGCCCATTCAGAGTAGACAACAATGCTCGGTCTAGAACGGAAAATCAGGTTACTATCGACATAGCCTCACTTACTTGGGAGCGAGAAGCCACATGCATATCGAACGACACAAAAACCACCGGATCGGCTGGCTACGCGCAGCTGTGCTAGGCGCGAACGACGGCATCGTTTCCACCGCCAGCCTGATTTTGGGCGTCGCGGCAGCCGGCGTGGATGCCAAACATATCTTGATCGCAGGCATTGCCGGTTTGGTAGCCGGCGCGATGTCCATGGCCGCCGGCGAATATGTGTCAGTCTGCTCGCAAGCAGACACCGAACACGCCGACCTGGAACGCGAGCGACGGGAACTCGCGGCCTATCCGGAACATGAGCATGAGGAAATGACAGCCATCTACGTCGAACGCGGCCTGGACGAAGCGCTGGCCGCCGAAGTTGCCCGCCAACTTATGGCACACGACGCCTTAGGCGCGCATAGCCGCGACGAACTCGGCATTACCGACACCTCGGCCGCGCGGCCGGTGTTGGCCGCATTTTCATCGGCTGGCAGTTTTTCAGTCGGGGCGATATTGCCTTTGTTGCTGGTGTTGTGGACGCCGGCAGCAGTATTGATTTGGGCCGTGGCCGGCGGCTCCTTGCTGCTGTTGGTATCGCTAGGCGCCCTATCCGCCCGCGTTGGGGGCGCTTCGATGTTGATTGCCGGAGTACGAGTCAGCTTTTGGGGCACTGGCTATGGGATTGACGGCTGGAGTTGGCTCAGCAATGGATCTAGCATTGTAAGAGCCCAACAAAAGCGCAACAGCTCTCTATCCGCAGGACTTTTGGAGAATACCCTTAAATCTTAAGCAGAAATAACTAATTTCCTGGAATGGTAACCAACTAAACAAAGCACTGCACTAACGAATAACCAAATAGAGCCGGGAATAGGTACTGTCGAAATGGGAGTAAGCAATGCAACTCCGTACCAGGAATCTTTAACCAGAATTTGGCCCAGATCATTTATCCCAAACGCTTCCGCAAAATAAAAACTATCACCGTAACCCAGCGTGGTTAAATCCACAAATGAATTCAGATCTACCATCTCGCCGCCATTCGCCTCGGCGATAAACGCACGTCGATTTATGCTACCGGTAAGATTTGACCAGCCGACAATTTGCCCACTTACATTAATATCATTGGCACCACTATCTCTTCCGCCCAAAGTACCCAGGTCAATCATTCCAAAATTACCAGTCTGGTACAAAAAGGCATGAGAAACCCCATCAGCGACGTCAGAAGAGCCAACAACTTGACCACTGGCATTTATTGCTTTTCCACTACTTCCACTTCCGCCAAGCGTACCGATGTCCGTCATATTTAAACCGTCAGCACCTGTTACGAATGCATGTGTTTGACCGGAAGCAACTTTGGACTCACCAACCACTTGTCCGCCGACATTAATGTCGTTTGCCGAGCTACTTGCACCGCCAAGAGTACCCAAATCAATTGCGTCTATCGAATTAGGCGCAGTGATGAACGCGCGTTCCATCAAATAGCCCCCTGAAGATCCGACAACTTGCCCATTGTTATTGATAGCATTCGCACGAGCGTCTTTACCAAATGTGTTTATGTAAGTAAAAGATGTACTGTTAGACTGAGTATAAAAGGCATATTGATGAAACCCCATGTCATCTATCTCCATCCGCCACCCAGCAGCTTGGCCTTTATCATTTATGCCCGCTATACCTCCGCCAGCACTACGCAAAATCGGAGAATAATAGGTCGCAGGAAGAGAGCCACTCGGACCAGTAACATAATCATCCACGCCAAAGCCAGCGCGATAGATCCCGACTGCAACTTGACCGCTGTCGTTGATATCATGAGGAATAGTTCCACCGGGATAGCTAGGCAACTCGGTTATCGCATAAGAAGTGTACGCAGATACAGATAACGGAAAAAAGACGAGTGCATTTAGAACAATTACAATCGAGGATTGTTTAGATAGTATTTTCATGTCGTTTGGACCTAAAAGTAATGCACCATGAACAGATAAAGGATCTTAGCGCACACCCAGCTTAAACACTAGTTTTACTCGTTTGTTCCGATGCCGTTTACATCACCAGTACAAGCTTTTCCGTCTGCCGCTGTATTTCCTCCACAACAACCCCATCTAATCTCCCCAGCCACCGCTCCGGAATCTGTTCCAAACCATATTTCGCCCCCGCCAGCATCCCTGCCAACGCACCCGTGGTATCCGCATCGCCGCCCTGATTAACAGTGGCGATCAAGCAAGATTCGAAACTGTCGGTGTTGAAAAAATGATGTAGCACCGTCTGCACGGTGTCGACGATGTAGCCCGAAGCTTTGCCTAGATACGGCTGATAGGCAAATTCGCTATATTGATCGACCAAGCGCTCCGATTCTCTCTGACAAGCCTCCAAGCCTTCGCCACGAATCAACAAAATGGTCATTCGTCCCAAGGCCAAGGTCGCGGCGTCGGACAGCGGGTTGTGATGGGTGATGCGGCTCTGCTCCAAACTCCATGCCTCGAAATCGTCCGGTCTGTTCAAGGTCGCCAACACCACCGGCAGATTGCGCATGCAGGCGCCGTTGCCGGCGTCGTCTTCACGCGGCAAACCCATCAATAAACCTTCGTCACGATACCGAAGGATACCGCGCCGGCAGGTGTTGCCGACATCGGGCGGATCGCTTTCCAGCCAGGCCAGAAAATTGTCGGCCACGGCCCGCAAATTCCAGCCGTGATGATCGACTATCGCTTGGCCCAAGGCCAGCGACATTTGCGTATCGTCGGTAACCTGCCCCGGCTCCAGCCCCAGCCAGCCGCCGCCTATCATTTCGGTATGCACGCCGTAACGTTTTTGGATTTGCTTGGGCGACATGAACTCCACCGTCGCGCCCAACGCATCGCCACAAGCAAATCCCAAATAAGCACCCAAGGCCCGATTCATTATCTGCTCGTTCATCGCTGCACCTTTACTCGATAATCGCCACCAATCACTAAGTATTCGCCTTCCCCACGCAAAGCATGATGCGGCAGCAGGTCGCTAAAAAACACCAGTTTCACCATCGGCACCTCAACTTCTAATATATAACCGCCAAATTCGCTGGCGATACTAGGCCGGTCGGTAAAAGACACGATGCTATTAAAGCGGACGATTTTATGCTGTTTGTCTTGCTCGGTAACGTTCCAATCATCCAGGGCATTGACCCCACGATACAGGGTTTTATGGGTGGCTGCCGGCACCTGAAAACGCTCGATCACCCATTGGCAAAATTCGTACAGCAAATCCAGCTGCATGTAGATGCAATTGTTGTGATAGCGGCTATTCATCTTTTCTTCGATGTAGGTTATCCAGTCCTTGCTCATAAAACTATTAATCTGGTGTTTATGGTAGTTGGGAAACAGACCAAAACGGCTTTCTACCCAGCCCTTCAACACCGCACCCTGCGCATTGTTAGAATCTAGCCCCCAATCCTGAATCAGACGCAAATAGCTGTTGCGGTAACGCCGCCTACCCTCGGCATCGTCACGCAAACGCTGTTCGGTTTCGAAACCGAAAACCACACACATATAATCTTGAAATACCCGTCCGCACTCTGCCAACGTGGCCTGCCCGGCTAAATGCTCGAACAAGCCGGGCGCCGACTCGCGGGTACCGGCAATGTGCAAGGGCTTGGGGTATTCGTTAAACAAGTGACTTGCCATACACGCCGTCGCCATGCCGATCAAGTTGGTGCTGTGGCCGTGCTGAGAAATATCGGACATGGATTAACCGGTAAGGATGTCGGGCAATGATGTAAACGCTAATTCTCACATCGAATAGGGAAATTAGCCATACAGCACAGCCTTCCGCGTACTAATTCTTCGGCGATTCTCGGCGCCACAAAATCCACCCTCTTCCACGCAACCGCGTCGCTAGCCGAAAATAGCAAGTACCAAGCAAGAATCTAGCCGTTTTTTGTGATTGACATCACACAAAGACACAGAATACAGTGCGCTAGCCGATTGATTATTAAACAAAAACAAGTGATCGATGACAGGCAAAACAATAACAACACACAGGAGAGTCATATGAAAAAGTATGTTGCCGAGTCCTTCGGGACATTCTGGTTAGTTCTTGGTGGCTGCGGAAGCGCAGTATTAGCGGCAGCGTTTCCGAATGTGGGTATCGGCTTGCTCGGCGTTTCGTTGGCATTCGGCTTGACGGTGCTAACCATGGCCTACGCCATTGGCCACATTTCCGGCTGCCATCTCAATCCGGCGGTGTCGGTTGGCTTGTGGATGGGCGGCCGCTTTCCAGCTAATCAATTACTGCCTTACATCGTTTCGCAAGTGATCGGCGCCATCGTCGCCGGCGGTGTGCTGTATTTAATCGCCAGCGGCAAGGCGGGTTTTGATGTGTCCGCCGGATTTGCCTCGAACGGCTACGGCGAACATTCGCCGGGCGGCTACTCTTTGCTGTCCGCGTTGATTACCGAAGTAGTAATGACCATGATGTTTTTACTGATCATCCTCGGCGCCACCGATGCTCGCGCCCCGGCCGGCCTGGCACCTATCGCGATTGGTTTGGGCCTGACTTTGATTCACTTGATCAGCATTCCGGTCACCAATACCTCGGTCAATCCAGCGCGCAGCTTGGGCGTGGCGGTTTATGTCGGTGATTGGGCCTTGGCGCAGCTTTGGTTGTTCTGGGTTGCCCCGATTATCGGTGCGGTATTAGGTGCATTGGTCTATCGCTTTATCGGCAGCCCGGACGAGTAAGTTCCGAGCTTAGTTCAGCGCAGATCAGCAACCCTTCGTCATTCCCGCGAAAGCGGGAATCCAGCATGGCAACTGGGCTCCCGCTTTCGTGGGAGCGACAATATTCGGGCCGGATTAATTAAGGGATGGCCGATCGACCATCTCTCTTGAAATCAAAATTTCGCCAGCGATTCCGATATGGATATAAAAACCTACAAAGGCCGGTCAAACGTATCCGGCGCGATTGCGCTGAATGACCGCTACTTCATCGTCGCGGACGACGAAGACAACGAACTCAGCGTGTTCGACAGACAGGCAGAAAAAGCCCTAAAGCCGGCAATTGCCCTGTCAGAAGTTTTCGATGGCGAAATCAAAGACGGCAAACATCAGGAAATCGATCTGGAAGGCGGCGCCCGCATCGGTGATGTCTATTTCTGGATAGGCTCGCACAGCACCAACAGCGAAGGCGACGAACGACCGGCAAGGCGGCGCTTATTCGGCACCCATCTTACCGAAATCGAACCAGGCAAATTCAGCGCCCAGCGTTATGGGTCGATTTACACACAATTAATCGCAGACCTAAAGCAGGACAAACGCTTTGCCCGCTATAACTGGGAGCAAGCCGAACGCATGCCACCTAAAAGCAAAGGTGGCTTGAGCATCGAAGGTCTGGCCGCCACCCCGGAGCAAGGTTTACTGATCGGCTTTAGAAACCCGCTAGCCGGCGGCGACACCGAAAACGGTTACCTAAAAAACGGCAAAGCCATCCTGGTACATCTGCTCAACCCCTTGGCACTGCTGCAAGGACAAGCCGCACAATTCGCCGAACCAATAGAGCTGAATTTAGACGGCTTAGGCATCCGCGACATCGCCTGGCGCCAGGACCACGAATACCTAATCGTCGCCGGCCCTTACCATGCTAATGAAGATCGCCAGGAGAAGCATCGGTTGTATTTGTGGGACAGCGATTCCGGAAAGCTTAAGCGGCTGGAGCATATCGATCTAGGAGAGTTAAATATCGAAGCGGCGTTCTTTTTTCCTGGTCAGAATGATCGTGTAGAATTGCTCAGTGATGACGGGGAGCAGAAAGAGTTTCAGTGCGTTTCGGTGGAGCTGTAACAAAATCGGCTTTTTATTCGTATGACTAGCAATGAAACCATGGTATTAAAGACTGTATACGGCGCGAAATGTATTTTTGGATAACCCCGTTATAGAACTCAGTTAGGATAGAATTAATTCTTTAATTAACTGTTGGGCCTCCACTATGTTTCTCGATCCAGAAGGACAGGCGGTAAAACAGGAGTTGCACTCTAAGTTTGCATCCTACTTTAGCTTTGCATATGGACTTAATCGTTACGCCAACGAACTTTCGTCCAACGCCTCAATTTCAGATGGTGACTTGCAACAATTGTTACTTGCGCCATTAATGCTTCGAGGTCTAACAACCTTTCAAGGCTGTATATTGTTATTAGAACGCGGGTTGTCGGCAGAAGCGAAGATATTGGCTCGAAGCCTACTCGAAATTCTTTTTCGTATTACGGCGATTGCAAAAAACCGAGAAAATGCCGAAATTTATGTACTTGAGGATCAGCCGTTCAGAAGGAAATTAATCAATAAGTCAAAATTGCTTAGCCCCTGTTTACGCCAGTCTTTTGAAACTGAGCAAACTGAACACCTCGCAAGAGAAATCAAATCTGACATTGAAGAGCGAAATATAGCCGAAAAGTCGACCCAATGGTGGGCGCAAGAAGCCGGTCTGAGTGACTTATACAATTCCGCGTACCCGATCTTTAGTCTCGCAGTACATGTAGGTTCGCGTGAACTGGAATCACACCTCGTTCTAGACAAGGACAGGAGAATTGTCGCTATGAAAATAGACGCCGACACCACAAATCTTGACCTTGTTGTAATTTCAGCTTGCGAATCGCTACTATTAGTTTTTGAGGCCGCTTCCACTATCCTCCCTGAAAACTCAAAAATCAAAATGAGCATCTTTAAAACGGAACTCGCAAAGCTTAACGAGACATTTATGAACTAATGGGGCGAAGGTATAAGCAGGGCTCATGAACACTGCTTACAGACTGTAATTTCTTGCGTTGGTTTTTGTCCCGTATGCCGCGCCGAGTACCGGAGCTTTTGATAGGAATAGCCCGTTAGGGGTGCGGCATGGATGCCGTACGTTGCCGAAGGGGCAGGA
>NZ_LUUG01000021.1 GCF_001644035.1 Methylomonas methanica | reverse complement strand
CCAGATTTAGTTATAACTCATGCGCTACCCTGATGGGGAATATCGGCGAATTGATTTTCCTCAAGATAAGCAAGGTGTGTATCTTGTAAGCAAGCGAGAATTTGACGAACCCAATCAAAAGCATTCGTTTAGACGCCTTTGGATAGATCAATATAATGGCAAAATTCTGCATGCTAAGGATAGAACAAACCGCAGTGCCGGAGATGCGTTTGTCGAATGGCTTTACCCTTTACATACCGGTGAGGCATTTGGCTTAACCGGACAGTTATGCATTTTAATAATGGGCTTGGTGCCCTTGTCGCTGTATGTCACCGGTGTTATACGTTGGCTGCAGAAACGCCGCTTTAAGCGCTTGGTGGGAGGCAGATGCAGCTAGGGCGCTACGTACCTAGAGGTGATTTACCGCGTACGTTGGGATGGAGTACATACAGTCGACCCCAATCTTGATGTCAGCGATTCATTGCAGCCAAGTCCGGGACGGTTAGGCTGTGTCAGACCTGATTTTCGCTGGGAGACATGAACTTAAAGCCTTATAGCCTGCCGGTAAGAGTATTTTGCTATTCGCGAAAGCTTCGTAGGCTTGGGGATAAACCAAAATGCCATGGCTGCAAGGCTTTTAGCCTGATTCGCAATGCTGTAGTGGTTCGCTCCTAAGCTTAAATGCCTGGCCAGGATAGCGAATGACCGCGTGGGCGAGCTTAGTTGCCTTGCGCGCGAGGCTTTTAGCTTGATTCGCAAGGCTATGGTGGCTCGGGCCCAAACTTCAACACCTGGCGACGATAGCAAAACACCGCGTGCGCAAGCTTAATTGCCTCGCGCGCGAGGCTTTGAGCTTAATTCGCAAGGCTATGCAGGTTCACTCGCGAGCCTTAAAGCCTGGCGAGGATAGCGAAAAACTTTGTGCGCAAGTCTAAATGCCTTGCGCACGAGGCTAAAAGCCGAAGTGGAATGCCAATGTGCATCGGCAATTAGACCACGTTGGGTAAATCCCTGGCGCCATGAATGACGCGAACTATCGACACGCCATTGGTGAGAGTTCTTTGCAGAATAAGGTATTTTCCCGATATAAATACTGTAGCGCTGGTGTAGTATCAGGACGGTAACTACCGCTCTGGGGATTGTCTGCCAGGATCATGAAGCCTTGTTCCAAGTCATCAGCCTACGCTCACGCCGTCACGGTGTTTTGATCGGGGTAGAAAACATTGTTAGGCGGAAGGTGATCCTGTTGTCAATCGCGCAAAGGCTGGGGGAATGCAGCGAATCCCAGACTTAAAAAGGGTTAACAATTCGCAACTGGTTGTCGATCAACTGATTGTTTTGCATGTCTTCGCTTTAAAGAATCGGGCAGTGGTTTTCCAGCGCGGTGCTGGCAATTAACGCATCGTAAAAGGAAAAACAATGTACTTCGCATAACTGTAGGGCTCTTAGCTGAGTGGCTAAAGAGAAACCAACTACATGGGTGACGCTGGTAATTTCATGGATAGCGCCAATAACAGCATTTTCCTTTAGCTTTAGTTTTTTTAGGCAAATGTTGGAAAATTCATTGATGACTTGCAAAGAAATGATAGATTCGCCTTCAAACAGCAGCGAATTGGCGATGTCTGCCTTGTGCGGTTCGCTGTTTGAGTAGGCGTAGATCAAGATGTTGGTATCAAGAAAATACCTATCGGGCATTGGCGTCTTCGCGATCAAATTGAAACGAGCGTGTATCGATGGATAGTGCGGAAAGTCGTTTGGCGGGTTTTATCGAAGTTGAATCCGTTGCTTCCTCTATCGATAATTTGATTTTAAGGTGCTTGGAGGCAAAGGCAGCAAACTCTATGGGAATTTCAATCATCCGGCCTTTTGCATCTGCTTCAAATTCTACGACTTGCATAACTAAAGTCCTCCCGAAGACTATTTGGCGTTAAACTCGATTCTACCAAGGCTGCTTGATGTTACAAACCTCGACGTTGTTGGTCAAATGACTTTGTCTGGTAACCGAAGTAATGTTGTCATGATGGGTGGCAACTGCGCATCAATCCAATAAATCACGCCGCCAGCCGTTCAAAATTCACACGCTTGGCTGCGTAAAATAAACAAGCCTGTATATCTTGATGCTCTAGGTCAGGAAAATCCTGCAAAATCTCTTCATTGCTCACACCCTCGAGAAATAGTCAAATCTG
>NZ_LUUG01000020.1 GCF_001644035.1 Methylomonas methanica | reverse complement strand
TTTTCTTTGGATACTTTCTTTTGGCCAAACAAAAGAAAGTATCTCGGCTGTCGGGCCGACAAATCGGCAGGATTGCCGATTTGCATGCGAAGCACCCGCAGGGCGAAACACACGGATGTGTTTCGTGAAACCGACTTCAAAACCTCCGTCGCGATAGCGACACAGCAAAAACCAAAGCCATCGAATAATCTAAAAGCTGTCGTGTTGGGTTACGCTTCGCTAACCCAACCTACGAAAAAAACCTCAAGATTCAGCAGCCCGCCCTTTCTGGGGAAACAACCCCCTCGGCTTCTTCTGAATAAACAAAATAATAAACACCAACACTAAAATCTTCGCCAACACCGCTCCCGCATAAGGCTCCAACACCTTATTGGCAATCCCCAACGAAAATCCAGCCACCAACGTTCCGAACAAATTCCCGACCCCGCCAAACACCACCACCATGAAGGAATCGACGATGTAAGCCTGACCCAAATTCGGCCCGACGTTGGTGATCTGACTCAAGGCTACCCCAGCCACGCCGGCGATACCCGATCCCAAACCAAAGGTCATCGCATCGACCCGTGCGGTGGGGATGCCCATCGCTCTAGCCATGCCGCGATTTTGGGCGACGGCCCGGACTTCCAATCCCAATTTTGTGCGTTTCAAAATTTGCAGTAAGGCGGTAAACACCAGCAGGCAGAAAATCAGGATGTAAAAGCGGTTCCAGGTCAGTGACAGGAAGTCGTTGATCTGCCAGGAGCCGCTCATCCATTCGGGGGTGGAGACGCTGCGGTTCAACGGCGAGAAGATTGAGCGCACCGCTTGTTGCAGAAACAAACTGACACCAAAGGTCGCCAATAACGTCTCCAACGGCCGGCCATATAAAAAGCGGATGATGCCGCGTTCGATGGCAATGCCGACCAAGGCGGCAACTATAAAAGCCATTGGAATCGACAGGATCAGCGCGGTGCCTAAGTAATTCGGCATGATTTGTTGCATCACATAAGTAGTGTAAGCGCCCAGCATCATCAGTTCGCCGTGCGCCATGTTGATCACGCCCATTACCCCAAAGGTAATAGCCAAACCAATCGCCGACAACACTAGCACCGCACCCAAACTCAAGCCAAAGAATACGGTTTCGGCGGCGGCGTAGGCTTGCATGCGTTCGCGGATTTTGATCAAAGCGGCTTCGGCCAGATTGCGCACGTCGCTGTCGGCTTCGACAAAATTGCCGTCGGCATCTTTGTCTATCACCGCTTGCAGTTTGTTGACCACATCCTGGCTGTCCAGGTCTTTTAAGGCGGCGATAGCGGCTATGCGTTGGTCTTTTTCCGGGCTGTTGATGTCTTGCAATAACAGCATCTTGTTAATTGCGGTTTTGATGTCGGCATCGGTTTCATTGGCCAGATGATCGCGCAATAAAATCACGGCTTTGTCGTCTATTTCATTGGCCAATGCTTGTACCGCGATCAGGCGCAACACAGGGTCGGCGTCGTTCAATTGCAGTAGCGCAATGGTTTTGCGCAGCACGCCGCGCAGCTTGTTGTTTAAATTGATTTTACCTACCGCGCCACGCTCAACTTCTGCCAATGCCGCGCCGCTGAGCGGATCGCTGAGTTGGTAACCGGCGGCGCTTTCCTGCGCAAGGACCAGTTTGCCTTCCGCTTTGAAGTCGAACAGTTTGCCGTCCTGCAGGGCTTGCAATAATTTCAGGTTATTGCTGTCGCTGCCCAGGGTTTCGATGGCTTGTTCGCGCTCCTGCATGCTCCCTTGTCTGAGTTGCTGCAAAGCAGTGCCGGCGTCTTGGGCCAGGACAGGTTGGGCGGCGAGGAAGATCATCGCCAGCAAGTAAGCGATAAGTTTGGGAAGCCGTTTAAAAACGCCGCCGACTGTTAATCCGGCCTGAGTAGAAGCTGTAGTCATCATGCTCAAGAAGCTGTCCTTGGGGGAAAGGTAAGCCGGGTGTGAGCCGGGCGGCGTTTTTAAACGGGTTCTAAAACGGGGTGTGTGCATCGTCTGTCCTCTTTTGGGGTGCGAGACCCGCGGCATCCTGCCGCAAGCCTCGCGGGTAACATCCGCTGTTAATAGTTCTGTCCTGAACACTTTTTGGTTTTGGTGTTGTAGTTGCCGCAGCTGATAGGCGCGGTCCAGTCGGCGATGATCGGTTTGCTGTCCGGCAGGAAGTCGGACCAGGCGTCGCCATCGACTAGTTTGTTGGTTTGCCAGACGGTGACGAATTGGCCGTCGTCTTGGATTTCGCCAATCAACACCGGTTTGCTGATGTGATGGTTAGGCAGCATTTTCGACATACCGCCGGTCAGGTTGGGATATTCAACGCCGATCAAAGCTTTTTGTACCGCGTCTGAATCCGTGGTGCCGGCTTTTTCGACTGCTTTCACCCACATGTTAAAGCCGATGTAATGCGCTTCCATTGGGTCGTTGGTGACGCGTTTCGGGTTTTTGATGTAGTCCTTCCATTGTTGAATAAAGGCCGCGTTTTTGGTGGTATCCACGCTCATGAAGTAGTTCCAGGCTGCCAAGTGGCCGACCAGCGGTTTGGTGTCCATACCGGAGAGTTCTTCCTCACCCACCGAGAAGGCGATAACCGGGATTTTCTCGGCGGAGATGCCTTGATTGCCCAGTTCTTTATAAAACGGAATGTTGGCGTCGCCGTTGATGGTGGAGACCACGGCTGTTTTCTTGCCGGTGGAGCCGAATTTTTTGATGTCGGCGACGATGCTTTGCCAGTCGGAATGACCGAATGGCGTGTAGTTGATCATGATGTCCGCAGGTTTAACGCCTTTAGACTTTAAGTACGCTTCCAGGATTTTGTTGGTGGTGCGTGGGTAAACGTAGTCGGTACCGGCCAAGACCCAGCGTTGCACTTTCAGATCGTTCATCAGGTAATCGACCGCCGGAATCGCTTGCTGGTTGGGCGCGGCGCCGGTGTAGAACACGTTTTTAGACGACTCTTCGCCTTCGTATTGCACCGGGTAGAACAGGATGCTGTTTAGCTCTTCAATGACCGGTAATACCGATTTTCTGGAAACGGAAGTCCAGCAGCCGAAGATGGACGCGACCTTGTCTTTGGTGATCAGCTCGCGAGCTTTTTCCGCGAACAAGGGCCAGTTGGAGGCCGGGTCGACCACCACCGCTTCCAGCTTCTTGCCCAGCAAGCCGCCTTTTTTGTTTTGCTCGTCGATCAGCATCAACATAGTGTCTTTTAGCGTGGTTTCGCTGATCGCCATCGTGCCTGACAGGGAGTGCAGCACGCCGACTTTGATGGTGTCTTCGGCGCGGGCGGACGAGGCGCCGAGCAGTGCGGCGGACAGGGCCGCGACAGTCGCCAGTTTATGGAAGGAATTGCTCAATATTTTCATCGTAATAATCCTATGTCGAGAAGAAATCGTGGGCGATGGATTGCCCGTTTCGTAGGGTGGACATGCAATGCCCACCAGTGAAGCCTTCTGCTTCGCGTCGGCACCTACTCGGTGCCCACCCTACGGTTTGTCGCGTTGGTGTAAATTTGCGTACCCCATCGTCATTAAATTTGCCACTGGAAGCCGACCATGACCTGGCTGGCGTTCTCGCCGCTGGCGGTGGATTTGTAGTTCAAGCCTTTGGTCAACAGGTCGCCGTATTGGTAGCTGGCGAAGATTTTGGCGTTGTGGCCGTCGATGATGTAGTTGACGCCGCCTTCGTAAACTTCGCGGTTCGGGCTGTTATCCGGCGATACATTCACGTAGCGCAAAAACGGTTGGAATTGGCCGATGCCGATTTTTTGCGGGAACAGATACATGCCGCTGACGTCGTAGGCGTTGCCTTCGAACATAGAGAACTGGGCCGGCGCGCCGACAGCGCCCTCCGCATCGCGGATGGCTTGGCTATACGGGCCGGTAATACCGTAGTTTTTGTACTCGCCGTTAAAGGTGACGACGCCGCCGCCCGGCAACACTTTTTCCATCAACACGTCGGCGGTGGTGCCGCGGAAGCTGCCGGGAGAACCCAGCGCACCAGCGCCATCTTCTTGATATTGGTTGGCGACGCCGACGGTCAGAATGTCGCCGCCTTTGCCGTAGTAAGTGCCGGAGGTGTAGTAGCCGGGATTTTTCTCGACGTCCCAGAAGTTGTAGGCAAAGCGTTGCGCGTACAGGATATTGTCATCGACGTTGGCGCCGCCGCGCAGACCGCGGAAGAAACCGGCCGCGTATTGGAAACGACCGTCGAACACCGCGCCCCAGAAGGTGGCACCGTCGTCACGGCCGAATGAGCCGGCCGAGGTGCCGTCGGATTTGATGGTCAGGTTGTAATCGGACGGCTCGAACGGCGTGCCGGCGGAGAAGATGTTGTACACCGCACTGTAGAACGGACCGTTCATCTCGCGGCGCTCGGCGGGTACCAGCATCCGGCCTACCCACAAGTTGGCGTAGGGCGTGACCTCGAATTTGCCGATAGCGTCCAATACCCGCACTTCGCCGCCGTTGCCGCAGGTTTGACAGTCGGTGTTGAATTCGACTTTCAGATATTTATGAATCTGGCCGTTGATGTATAAACGGATGTTGTCCAGATTGAAATCGTTGCTCCATTTGTCGGCGTTCGCGCCGACCGAGCCTTCCTGGGCCCGGAAACTGGTCCGCAAACCGGCACCGACGCTGACCCATTTGGTATCGTCGATTTTAAACGTCGCGCCAGCCTGCGCTTCGGGCGCCTGTCCCAGGCCGATGGCGCCCAAGGCCACCCCGCTCAGCAAGCCGATCGCCCGGCCGCTTAGTTTTTGTGGGTTAAAACCAGTCATTTGCATTCCCCTTTATCTGGATTAAACAAACCATTGCCGGCGGCGATGGCGATTGAAAACGTCGGGGAGATTGTTGAATTTTGCAGACAGCGCCACAATCGGGTAAATGACTCATCAGTCATTTGACGTATGGCTGGGAAATTGGGGTTTCCGTAGAGTGATCAGCAAGTTAAAGAGGATATTGCTATGAAAAACTTGTTAAGGCTGAAGTGGTTTTGGGATTTAGAGCGTGCTGAGCGGGGCGGAAGTGGGGGGCGCTTTAACGGCGCCTTGAAGTTTTCGTCGCGGTCAAAGTTCTTTCCGCCCAGGATCAGGCCTTCAATTCTATTCGGCTACGGCGTCTTACTAGCCACAGGCTTTTCGACAGCCTCGGCCCAAGCCCCTGATGCCGGCAAACCCCTATCGGCTATCGAATTTGTGGTCAGCGAAGATAACCTGCGCCAGTTTGGCTTTGCGGTGGAATCGCCAGTTCTCGCCGAGCGTGTCCGCGCGAATTTGGCAGAGTGGGAGTTTCCGCTAACCAACAAAGCGCCATACAGCCATAGCCTACAAGCCAAATTGGGCAAAGTTGTTCACCGCGAAACGCCGGTGGGTTTTTCCTTTTCCAGCGGCAACTCCGACCCGCGCGCGACCGATTTTCAAAAAGCCGATGTGTTGCCGATTACTTGTACCTTGCGCGATGCCGGCAATCAGGCGGTATTGATAGAGCGCGAATCGACCTTTAGCGCCCATGCCCTGGATAAGGATGTGTTGCCGGCGCGGATTGTCGATAAATTGGTCGACCAGATCGGCACCGCCTGTCTGGATGTGCTGGAACACGCGCCGTTGCCGAAACAACCCGGTCGCGTGAAAACCGAACTGTTCAAACCCAAATGGATGCCGGATGTGCGGGTGGAGGTGAGAGAAGTTCAGGGCCCGGTTGATGCGAATGGGGTGGCGCAGCCGGCGGCTGTGGGCGATGAGCCGAAGAAGGAGATTATTATTCATAATCAGGGGACGCCGGTGATATTTCAGTTTGGATATGAGAGGAAGTGATGTTTAGCTTGGCTCGATTTGCGTGTGGTGCCCAGAAATTTGGTTTATGCATTTGATTGGGGATGGTTCGTTCCTTCTCCCTCAGGGAGAAGGCTAGGATGAGGGGGTAAGAAGGTGTCGCTGGCGCGACGGCTGTTTTAATGTCGGGTCTCGGCCAGACAGCCGAGATACTTTCGCTACGAAAACCATCCATGGTTTTCGCCCTGCGGGCCAGCCTATCGGCTGTTCAAATTCGTTCCAGACGAATTTGTGCGTGGCCAAAAAAAAGTATCCAAAGAAAAGGCCACCCGGAATTCCGCCTTAATCCTGCGCTTCTCGCTTTTGGCGAGGGTTTTCGGAAGGGGCTTCCCAGCCCCCTCCGAAAACGAGCGGCATCCTTGCCGCTCCCCTGCGGGCTGATCTCGCCAAAAGCTGCGATGCTCGGGGCGGAATAACGGGAGTAACCCCGCCGCAGGGATTGGAAGTAATTGGATGATTTTGTATGTTTGGTGTTATGCAGTGTTGTAGGATGCGGCTCTAACTTCTTAAAAGCATATAAAACCCAACGAGGTCAATTTACCCATGGACGAAAAATTATTCGCAGTTTTGCTTGGAACTATCGCTGGTGCGGTGGGTTACTGGGTCACAACATTCTGGATGAAGCCAATACTCCAGTATAGGGATCTTCGTATTAAGGTTTTCGCCGATTTTATTTTCTATGCCCAAGTTGTGAACGCCGAGGGACTTAATGACCGGATGAAGGTTCTGTACGAAGATCGTATTAAATCAAATCGAGGTAATTCCGCCGACTTGGCTGCTTGTCTCACTGAATTGCCTTTTTGGTACAGATGGTGGATTCGTGCGTGGGGACACGCTCCAGAAAAAGCGGTAAAACACCTTATTGGATTTTCCAATACGACTGACTACGAGGCCGCAGAAAAATTAATTCGAGCAATCACCAAAGCTTTGGGATTCAAGATTGAAATAACGTAGGGTGGGCACACGCTTTTTGTGCCCACGCGGGGAAAACCAAAAACCCTGATTTAGCCGCCGAAGATTAACGACCAAAATAATGTCCCGTTACCGCCGCTCGCAAAATCCCGATGCAACGTATTTTTTCACGGTGGTGACGTTTCGGCGGCAAGCGATTTTATGTGATGAGCCGATACGAGATGCTTTGCGCAAGGCGATTGCAAGCACTCGCGCCAAACGGCCATTTACCATCGATGCCTGGGTTTTGTTGCCGGATCATTTGCATTGTATTTGGACCTTACCGGTTGACGATGGAGATTTTGCAACCCGTTGGAGTGTGATCAAACGGCAGGTGAGCGTGGCATGTGGTGACGCATATCGGCGGGCCGAATGGATCAATGCCTCGAAACAAAAACATCGGGAATCGACCTTATGGCAACGCCGGTATTGGGAGCATCAAATTCGCGATGAAACCGATTTTGCCCGGCACATGGATTACATTCATTACAACCCGGTGAAGCACGGGTATTGCCAGCGGTTAAGCGAGTGGCCTTATTCAACGTTTCATCGTTATGTTAAGGAGGGTGTGTATTCGATGGATTGGGGCGGTGATGGTGTTGATGAATTGGTTGCGGGGGAATGAGCGGTCTGTCCGCGTGGGCACAAAAAGCCGTGCCCACCCTACGCCTACGTTTCATCGTTATGTTTAAGAAGTGTGTTCGTTGAATCGGGGGGGGATGGTGTTGATGGTTTGGTTGCGGGGGAATGAAATGTTTGTCCGCGTGGGCACAAAAAGCATGTGCCCACCCTACGTATCGGATGGTTTTCGTCCCGTATGCCGCGCCGAGCACCGGAGCTTTTGAACGGAATAGCCCGCAGGGGCGATGCAGGGATGC
>NZ_LUUG01000019.1 GCF_001644035.1 Methylomonas methanica | reverse complement strand
AGGACATTTAAGGGCCGGGTGATAACTACACAGCGCAGTTTGAAGGGAGTGCGCTATTCATCTGACAAAGCAGAACCGCGCAATAAACACACGGCAAACACCAGTGTCCAGATGGAGAGCACGCCGGTTGCCAAGTGTTCGAACAGGCCGGGCGTTTGGATGGGATTGGCTTCCCAAGTCATCAGCAGGAGTAAAGTCGTCGCCAGCAGGCCGCTGCCTATCGAGTAAATGCTAAGAATGCTCAGCCACGGGTGGCGCCGGAATATTATGCCGCAAGCAAGTGCCGCCAGAATAGCCGCGGAAAACCCGGTCATCGCAAACAGCCGATGTAATTCCTGACTGGACGACAAGCCATCACAGCCTGGGTCGCAGGCGAACACGCCGGCCCCAATACGCCCTATTCCGTCCAGGCCGATTAGCGTGGCAAGCAGCGCCACACGCCAACCTTCGCGGAGGGTTGCAGGGAGGGCAAGGGCAAAACACACATACAAAAAGCCGGCGAATCCGAAGCCAATGTAACGCATCGGTATTTCCGTAACACTGCCGCGTTCGCCCAGCTCGCTGATGTACTGATAGCTGTGGCTGAACTCCGGGCGCATGGCGCCAGCTAGACCAATCAGCGACAGCCAGATTACCGGAGCCGCGATGCCGCAGTAGATGCCTGATCGGCTTAAATTCATTCGCAAATCTCGCAACATAAAAAATGAATAGTTTATCCCGCTCAGCTTAGCCGCGTGCAGCGCATTGACTAACCGTATCTGCGAGGTAGCCTTGAGGGCACGGGGGGCTAGTGGTGCAAAACTCAGTCTGTTACGGCGCATACAAGAAGAAATCATTAGCACCCCCACCGCAAAATACCGATTTTGCTTGGATTCATGGGCTGACAGAGGCACAACATGCGTAATGTTTTGATTGTAGGAGCCAGTAGCGGGATAGGCGCTGAGCTTGCCGGTTTGGCTCAGCCGCCGCAATATCAAGTCTACTCCTTAAGCCGTTCTGCTGCGGTGCCCAACGCGTTGAAGCACTTTAGCTGCGATGTTTTAAGCGACGCATTGCCGGCCATCGATGAACCCTTGCATGGTTTGGTGTATTGCCCCGGCAGTATCAACTTAAAGCCCTTTGCCAGGATCAAGCCCGAGGAATTTATCGCGGATTTGGAACTGAATTTAATCGGTGCCGTGCGCTGTTTACAGCATTACCAACGCAATCTGCAAGCGGCAGACGGTGCTTCGGTAGTGTTGTTCAGCACCGTGGCGGTGCAAACCGGCTTTCCTTACCATGCCACGGTATCCGCATCCAAGGGAGCGATAGAGGGCTTGACCCGCGCCTTGGCGGCGGAATGGGCGCCTAAAATCCGGGTAAACGCTATTGCGCCGTCATTGACCGACACGCCGTTAGCGGAAAGTTTACTGCGCGAAGAGAGCAAAAAACAGGCCGCCGCAGCGAGGCATCCGCTGAAGCGCTTGGGGGAAGCGGAAGATATTGCGCAGATGGCCTGGTTTTTATTGTCTGAACATGCCGCTTGGATTACCGGGCAAATCATGCATGTCGATGGGGGAATCTCGGCTATCAAGATTTGATAGCCGCTGGAAAACAGATTTGCAGCGCCGGGCTGCACGGAGATTTGATGAACAAGCACTATCATACCGTGGTGATTGGCGGAGGCTGTCTCGGCGCGGCATGCGCTTTTTCGGTGCAACGCCGGCTGGGGAATAAACGCGGCAAAGTGGCTATTATCGAAAAAAAAGTCCTGGGTGCCGGTCTTAGTTCCCGGCATAGTGCCATCGTCCGTTCCGCCAATGCTTCGCCGATGGCGGCCAGGATGGCCAAAATCGCTACCCAATATTGGAAGAATCTGAAGCCACTCTGGGGCGTCAACATCCCCTACGAGCAATCCGGCGCTATCTGGATTGCCGACAATACTACCGGAAGCGATTCTGAAAGTTGGGCCACGCTCGAGCAGATGCTGCAACAGGAAGGAATAGACTTTGCGATGCTTGCGCATCGCGACGTGATGGATCTAAGCCGCCAGGCCCTAAAAACCGTGCCGGACGAAATGTATTACTACGAGCCGGACGTGTTGCAGCTGGATTCTCCGCAGATCTTAAACGCCATACAAACGGCCGCTAAAAAGAACCGCATCAATGTCCTGGAGCATTGCGACGTCATCGACTTTGAACTTACCGGGCAAGGTATCAGCGCCCTATTTACTAGCCAGGGCAAAATTTTTGCCGAGCATGTGATCAATGCTGCCGGTGCGTGGAGCTCGGAATTATTTGCCGGTATCGGATTGAATATCCCGGTGGCTCTGGAGCCCGTGTATGCAGCCAACTTTCTCGTGAGCGTCCATGACATTCCCGAGGGCATGCCCATCATTGCCGATTACGTCAATCAAGCCTATTTTCGGCGTTGGCGCGGTAGTATTTTGCATATGCATCAACCACGCAGCCGTAACGTTAAGGATATTGCCCGCTCATTTAGCCGAACGGCGATGAATCCGGAGGGCGCCAACGTAATTTATGACGCGCTAAGTTTCAATGTTACCCATCAACAGCTGGATAATTATCTTGGTAAGGTGATTAATCGTTTCCCGAAAATCGGAAAACCGGTCTATGCCGGCGGCTATCATTCGTTTTTCGATATTACGCCCGATTTGAAATTTATCCTCGGTGCGGATACCCAGTTTACTAATTTGTACCACTGCTTGGGCGCCGGTCAGGCTTTGAAATACGCGCCTATTTTCGGAGAGATAATTGCCGACTTAATTACCGGAGACGGGGTTATTCTAAATTCTATTGATATTAATGAATTTTCCATCGCCAGATTTTCAAATAATGACATTTCGCGATATTGGCAGACTAATGCACTGAAACAAAATAGCTTGTAACTTCCAATGTTATTAATAAAGTATTTAAACATGTGGATTTTTATTGCTCTGATTATTTTTATTGAACACATAAAATTAAGACGATTACAGGGGGAGCTCTATAAATCCCCTCTCCCTCTGGG
>NZ_LUUG01000018.1 GCF_001644035.1 Methylomonas methanica | reverse complement strand
ATTCATCATACAAGGGGCGACGCAGGGATGCGTCGCGTTGCATGTAGGGGCTGGGAAGCCCCTTCAGGCAACCCCGCTCAAACTCTCTGGAGCGCAGGAAACAAGCGGCATCGGGGTGGCATTTTCTTTGGATACTTTCTTTTGGCCAAGCAAAAGAAAGTATCTCGGCTGTCGGGCCGAGACCCGACACACAAAGAACCGTCGCGATAGCGACACAGATCTAATCTCAAGCCGCTATCGTCTGCACCGTCAACTTAACCCCAAGCGCCTTACAAACTTTGGCAATGGTCTCGAAGCGCGGCTGGGCGTCGGCACGTAAGGCTTTATACAGGGCTTCGCGGCTGATGCCGGCGGCATTGGCAATTTCGGTCATGCCTCGCGCTCTGGCAATGCTGCCGAGGGCATGAGCCAAGGCCGCCGGATCATCTTCTTCCAGAACCACAGTCAGGTATTCGGCAATGGCTTGATCGTTATCCAGATGTTCGGTAATGTCAAACACGGGCAAATCGGCGATTTTGATTTTTTCAGTCATGATTCAGTCCTCCAACAACGCGGCTAGGAGTTGAGCTTTGGCAATATCGGCGGTCTGACTGGATTTATCACCGCCACCCAGCATCACAATCAACACCTCGCCCCGCTGCACGTAGTACATCCGCCAGCCCGGACCGAAATGTTCACGCATTTCAAAAACCCCCTCGCCTACGGTTTTCACGTCACCGAGTTTGCCTTGTTGGGCTTTTTCCAGTCGGCGCGCCAAACGGCGACGGGTCAACCCATCTTTCAAGCCAAACAGCCATTCGCTGAATGCGGGGAGTTGTTTGATTGTGTACATGCAGAAACTGTAATCGAACGATTACATCTCGTCAATACTTTAGTGGGCTTTGGAATACCCAATCAACGCCTCAAACTTACCCAACGCACTCCCATCCGCCAACACCTGATGCGCCCGGCGAATACCACCATCCAGCGAATCAGTCAAATCGGCGGCATAAATTGCCGCGCCCGCGTTTAAGGCAACAATGTCGCGGGCTGGGCCTGGTTGGTTGTTCAATACCGCCCGGATGATGGCCAGGCTATCGGCAGCACAGGTAATCGACAAGGTTTCCAGGCTGGCGCGTGACAAGCCGAAACACTCGGGCGTGATGGTGTAGCAATGGACAATACCGTCGATTAATTCGGCAACGTCGGTCGGTGCGGCGATGCTGATTTCATCCAGGCCATCCCGCGCGTGCACTACCAATACATGCTTGCTGCCTAGTTTTTTCAGGACTTCCGCGACCGGCACCAGCCATTGTTTATCGAACACGCCGATCAATTGATGCGGGGCGTTGGCCGGGTTGGAGAGCGGGCCGATCAGATTGAAGAGGGTGCGTACGCCCATTTCCTTGCGCGGACCGACCGTGTGCCGCACCGCGCTGTGATGCTTGGCGGCAAACAAAAAGCCGACGCCGATCTCGTCTACGCATTGCGCCACTTGTTCGGCGGGCATATCCAGATTAATGCCGGCGGCTTCCAGTACATCGGCGCTGCCGCAACTGCTGGATACCGAGCGATTGCCGTGTTTGGCCACCTTGCCGCCCGCCGCCGCGACCACGAAGGCGGCGGTGGTGGAAATATTGAATGTATTCGCGCCGTCACCGCCAGTGCCGCAGGTGTCTATCACATGTTCACCGTGCACCGGTACTGGTCGCACCAGCTCGCGTAACACGCTGACCGCCGCGGCAATTTCTTCGATGGTTTCGCCCTTGCAGCGCAACGCAATTAAAAAGCCGGCGATTTGCGCATCGGTCAGCTCGCCTTGCATCATGGTACGCATCACCGCGCACATCTCTTCGGTGCTGAGGTCTTGTTTATCCAGAAGTTTTTGCAGCGTGGCTTGGATTTGCATGAATCAGTTCTAATGGTCGGCAGACGTAGGCTGGGTAGAGCAAAGCGAAACCCAGCAGGGCAAAAAATTTACAGGCGGACATGATAACAAACCGCCAGCAAAACTCGCGCATCTCATTGCTGCCGAAGCCAAGCTACGGCCCCTAAACCTGCCGCGCGGCCGGTGGCCAAGGAGGCGGTGAGCAGATAGCCGCCCGTCGGCGCTTCCCAATCGAGCATTTCTCCCGCCACGAACAAGCCGGGAAATTTTTGCAGCATCAGGTGTTGGTCCAACTCGGTGAAACTCACGCCGCCGGCACTGCTAATCGCTTCTGCAATAGGCCGGCTAGCGCTTAGCGTAATGAGCAGCGCTTTCAAGGTCATGGCAAGTTTGGCTGGATCGTCCATTTCGGCGGCAGACAAGGCTTCGCGCAGCAACGCAGCCTTGGCACCGCTAATACCCAAACGTTTGCGCAGATGAGTGCTCAAACTGTCCTTACCGCGCGGCTTGGCCAGACGGTCGATGATGTTTGCCAAGCTGCGATCCGGCAGCAAATCCAGCTGTATTGCCGCCGAACCGCTGGCGGCTATTTCATCGCGCAGCGGCCCGGATAGCGCATAGATCAAGCCGCCTTCCAAACCGTAATCGGCTATTGTCAGTTCGCCTTGCAGGTTGAATGACTCGTTATTTTGATTTCTGAATAGGATGCTAACCGGCTTGAGCGGCTGGCCGGCAAAACGCTCGCGAAAATAGTCGCTCCAGGCCGTTTCAAAACCGCAGTTTGCTGGCTTAAGCGGCTCAACAGCGATGCCGCGCTGCGACAATATTGATTGCCAAATACCCGTCGAACCCAACTGCGGCCAACTGCCGCCGCCCAAAGCGAAAATCACCGCATCGGCCTGGATAATTCGCTCGCCTTCTGGCGTCTCGAAGCATAGGTCATTTTCCACCCAACCTAGCCAGCGATGGCGCATTCGGAACTGTACGCCGTTGGTACGCAAGCGGTGCAGCCAGGCGCGCAGCAACGGCGCAGCTTTCATTTCTGTCGGGAATACGCGGCCTGAAGTGCCGACAAAGGTTTCGATACCGAAGCCTTGCACCCACGCCCGCAACGCGTCCGGTGAAAAATCGTTCAGCATGGGTTCCAGTTCCACGCGCCGCGCACCGTAGCGGGACAAAAACTGCTTCAACGGCTCCGAATGGGTAATATTCATACCGCCCTTACCAGCCATCAAAAACTTGCGTCCGGCCGAGGGCATAGCATCGTAAACGGTTACGCTCAAGCCGGCTTGGCTCAATACTTCGGAGGCCATCAGGCCTGCGGGGCCGGCGCCGATTATGGCGACAGAATGTTTTGGATGGGTCACAGACCTGTCAAGTGAGTATGGATATTGCGGCAGCTATTTAGCCAAAGCTACCGGATAGTTCGGATGCTGCGGATTGACTATCAGTACTTGCTGACGCGGGTCGACGATTAAATCCATTGCTTCCATGGGAATAACACCTAGCAAAGGCTCGTTGCCCAATACCACAGCCTCGGTTACATAGGTTCGATTGGCGAACGCGATTTCGATGGGGGCTATTTTGGGTACTTTGCGCTGATGACCGTCGGCCAGGGTCACTACCTGCTGACTGACTTCGGTAATATCGAAACCCAGTTGCAAGGCAATTTCTTCGGTGACGCACATAAAAGTTGCTCCGGTGTCGACCAGGGCATTGATTTCGACTTGTTTGCGGTTGAAGAGGTTGGTTAGTTTAAGCGCTGCGTAGGTTAGGCCCATATTGATATTCTCCAAACTTGTTTGGATTTAAAAACCGACAACTTGGACGGTTTGTCATCGTTGCCTAAACAGTCATAGCGATGTTCCAAGAAACGAGCATTTCGCACTTGTTATTACACAACCATCTCTCGACACCAGCAACAATTCCTTCGCCGTCACCTCGAAGAGCTGTAAATGCTGATAGAGGTGGCCCGAATGTTTCAAGTAGAGGTAACAGTTGATCTGCATTGATACAACGAACTTCGAATGTTGCATTTGGATTCTTTTCTGCTTCTCGCTCGATATACTTCCAGCATTGACTATGAAATAATTGATTTTCAGATAATCTGATCATAGTATCAGGATCATATGCCGGAGATATCCGCCAACGATCCTTCATTCTATTTCTCGATATGCCAACATATCGTATCCTTCCGTCCGACCCCGCAACCAAATACATACAAGGTATTTTGGCCACCCATGTTTCATGATCAAGCACAGCATATTTTGCTTGCAACCAAGGACCAACACGACTGCCTTTTGCAACGTTTCGACGCCAATGTTTTCCGCCGACACCATGAATGTGCAGAACTGGTGTAGCCTTTTGAAATATCCGATTTGCTTGTTCTACTGCATCAATTGACATGTGCTACTCCGTTGCACTTTAGTTTATAAAAGACTAACAAGTAACTGCCCTTTAATTATCTCTCCAAAAAATTCCGCAACATATCGTGCCCATGTTCGGTCAAGATCGACTCGGGGTGGAATTGTACGCCTTCAATATCCAGGGTTTTATGTCTGACACCCATGATTTCGTCGATGTTACCGGCCTCGTCCTGGGTCCATGCAGTCACTTCAAGACAATCCGGCAAGCTGGTTTGTTCGATGACCAGGGAGTGGTATCGGGTCGCGGTAAATGGATTGCTCAGGCCTTTGAATACACCGGCATCCTGGTGATAAACCGGTGACGTCTTGCCGTGCATGATTTGCTTGGCGTGGATGATGTTGCCGCCAAAGGCGTAACCGATGCTTTGGTGTCCCAGACAGACGCCCAGAATCGGATATTTTCCGGCGTAGCGGTGGATGGTTTCCACGGAAATGCCGGCTTCCTTGGGTGTGCAGGGACCGGGGGAAATGACGATTTTGTCCGGGCGCAACGCCTCAATGTCTTCCACCGTCACTTCGTCGTTGCGCACCACCACCACTTCGGCACCCAATTCGCCGAAATATTGCACCAGGTTGTAGGTGAAGGAATCGTAGTTGTCGACCATCACCAATCTGACGCCGCTCATGCTTTGCCTCCGAGGCCGGCTTCGGCCATGCTGACGGCGCGGAACACCGCGCGGCCTTTATTCATTGTTTCATCCCATTCGTTGCGCGGTACCGAGTCGTAAACGATGCCGGCGCCGGCCTGAATGTGTAAGGTTTGATCTTTAATTACCGCCGTGCGGATCGCGATGGCGGTATCCAGATTACCGGACCAGGAAATGTAACCGACCGCGCCGGAATAAATGCCGCGCTTGACCGGCTCCAGTTCGTCGATGATTTCCATGGCCCTGATTTTCGG
This sequence comes from Methylomonas methanica, assembly GCF_001644035.1. Lineage (GTDB taxonomy): Bacteria > Pseudomonadota > Gammaproteobacteria > Methylococcales > Methylomonadaceae > Methylomonas > Methylomonas methanica_A. Next base: position 14,720 of record NZ_LUUG01000018.1, on the reverse strand, counting down.
CGCGCCGCTGACGGTGCCGGCCGGGAAGGTGGCCGCCAGTACATCAAACGCGTTTTTGCCGTCCTGCAATTCACCGGTGACGTTGGAAACGATGTGCATCACATGCGAATAGCGTTCCACGATCATTTTGTCGGTGAGTTTGACGCTGCCGATTTTGGCTACCCGGCCGGTGTCGTTGCGGCCCAGGTCGATCAGCATCAAGTGTTCGGCAATTTCCTTCGGATCGGCCAGCAGTTCTTTTTCCAGCTCTAAATCTTGTTCGTGCGTCGCGCCGCGTGGCCGTGTGCCGGCGATGGGTCTGACAGTGATTTCGTTGTCTTCCAGGCGCACCAAAATTTCCGGTGACGAGCCCACCACATGTAGATCGTCAAGATTCATGAAAAACATGTACGGCGACGGATTCAGACAGCGGAGTGCCCGGTATAGATCCAACGGCGCGGCGCTGAAAGGGATCGACATCCGTTGCGACAATACCACCTGCATGCAATCGCCGTCGGTGATGTATTGCTTGGCTTTCAGTACCGCATTTTCAAAGCCTTGTTGGGTAAAGCCGGAAATAAAATCGGTTTCCTGCACATGCTTGGTCGCGGCATTCGGTTGCGGGTGGGCGTGCGGTTTGCGGAGTTTTTCTACCAGACGATCAAGTTTAGCTTTAGCGTTGTGGTAAGCATTGTCCTGTGCCGGATCGGCATGGGTCAGCAGCAGCATTTTGCCGGACAGGTTGTCGAACACCAGCAAGTCTTGCGACACCATCAACAAAATATCCGGCGCGCCGATAGGATCGGGCTTGCCGCTGGGTTGCAGCCGCGGTTCGATGTAGCCGATGGTTTCGTAACCGAAATAACCGACCAGACCCCCGTTGAAACGCGGCAAACCCGGCACGTCCGGCACGTTGTAGTTTTGCCGAAATTCTTCTATCCACTCCAGCGGTTGGGCGTGCTCAAACGTTTGCGTGTCCTGACCGTCTTTTTCGACCGTGATGCTGTGGCCGCTGATTTTGATACGGGTTTTGCAAGGCAAGCCGATGATCGAATACCGTCCCCATTGCTCGCCGCCGTGTACGGATTCGAACAAATAGGAATAAGGGCCGTCGGCCAGCTTTAAATAAGCGCTGAGCGGCGTGTCCAGATCGGCCAGCACTTCGCGGCAGATCGGGATGCGGTTGTAGCCTTGTTGGGCGTATGCGGTAAATTCGGCGGGTGTCATTATTATTCTCTTGAAGCAACCGGTTGTGCGACTGGCGATTGTAACGCACAACGCGCCCGGCAGCGACCCGCGCGGCTTAAATCGCTCTGATTTAACCGGCTTTGGAATGCTCGCGCCAGTCGATTTTATCCAGACCGAAGCGTTCTATTTTTCGGTACAAAGTAGTGCGGGTTATGCCCAAGTTTTTTGCCGCCAAGGATATATTGCCCGCGCATTCCCTCAGGCTGGCCTTAATGCCGTGCAACTCCCAGTCTTCCAAGGTCATGGCCCGGCCCGGCACCGCCGCTAGCGGGTAACTTGGCGCGTTGTCCAAGGCATTATTGTCGATCCCCGGCATTACCTTACCGAGTTCTTCGACAAAATCCAGCGGTAAATCCTGGCGGGTAATCAGGGTGTCGCCGGCGGTGTAAAGCGTCGCCCTGATCACGTTGATCAGCTGACGAATATTGCCCGGCCACGGGTGTTGCTCGATCAAGGCAATGACGCTGGGGCAAATGCTGATTGCCTGCGGGTTGGGCAGATTTGCCAGTTCGCGCTGCAAGATGTGATGAATGATGCCGAGCTTGTCGTCGCGCTCGCGCAAGGGCGGCAGATGAATTTGTGCGCCGTTCAGTCGGTAATACAAATCGCGGCGGAAACGGCCGGCTTCCACGGCTTCCAGCAAGGGGACGTTAGTCGCGGCGACGATTTGCACGTCCACCTTAATCGGCTTGCTACCGCCGACCGGTGTGAATTCCGAGGTTTCCAGCACTCGCAGCAAAGTCGATTGCAAATCCAGACTCATATCGCCGATTTCGTCCAGAAACAGAATGCCTTTGTCGGCTAACAGAAATTTCCCCGGTTTGCCGGCACTGCGCGCGCCGGTAAAACTGCCGGCTTCGTAACCGAACAGTTCGCTTTCGATCAAGTCATGCGGAATCGACGCGCAGTTGATCGCGATCAAAGGCTGATTTTTTCTCGGTCCGGCGTGTTTTAACAGATTGACGAAATGATCCTTGCCCACACCCGATTCGCCGGTAATCAATATGGGGATTTTGTGCTGCTGTAGCTTCTGAGCTTTGTCGACCAAGGCCGTTAATTGTTCGGACATCGCTGCTTCGTGCTGGCTGGGCGGCTTTTTAGCCAGCTTGAACGGAATTTTTTCCAAAACTCGGGCCTGTGCCACCGGGTTTTGCGTTAAAGGCAGATTGGTATTCAGCAGTACGCAGAGCAGATGTAGGAACGCGAACAAGGAGTTCATGCTTTCCTGTCTATCGCTGATCAAGCCGATCACGGCCTGTATGTTGTCGTTCTGGTCCAACAAGGGATAACCGACCGTGGTGAATGGGTGTAGCAGGCTTAAAAAATGTTCCATGCCCTGAAACGCAATCGGTTTTTTTAGCTGGGCTGCCGTGCCGATGCCGTTGTTGCCCAAGACTGTTTCGCTCCAGCGGCTGTGTTTTTCATACAAACTCCGCATAAAGGGACTGGCAAACGGATTTTCGCCTAACACTTGTAGCAAGTGCCCATTGGCGTCCGTAAGCACCAATATCACCCCGGCTTCCTTTAAAAATACGTCGAATTGGTGCCCCAAGCGGCTAAGCATATCCGAAATGCGTTGCGCCTGATTGCAGAAGGCGGGGAGCGGGTCGGTGGCGGTGTTTAGATGATCCCAACGCACATAATTGCCTAACGGCAATTGATAGTCTTCCAGGCAGCGGCGCCAGGATTCTGTAACTTCCGCGCGCACCCAGTCCGCGTGATCCGGCACGCAGCGGCTTTGCGCCATCCAGCGCCAGGCTTGTATCGGTCGGTCAACTTCAAACTCTAGTGCGGTTTTGAACGCGCAGGCTTCTTTGATGATTTTAACGTTGTGGGGCAAATGCAAGGCAATATCCATTTTTCCTCTTGTATTTTGGTGCGCCGAATTAGTATCGGCACAAAACAAAAATATAAAAAACAGAGGTTTAGCTGCTTTTTACGGCGATGTCGTCCAAAATAACAAAATCAAAAAAAGAGGCAATGCGACATAACGTCACATTGCCTTACTCTATTGCAGAATAGAGGGAAAGCTCTCACTTTCGGAGGTGGAGAGGAGGTAGGAAGGGTATTGATTAGATGCGCGGATCTTCGCGGGTGGCGGCGGCCCATTCCGGTGAATAGCCGGCCATGACGGAGAGGTCCGGTACGTTCATGATCACCGTCTCGCTGCTGATCAAGGTGCCCACCACACTGACCGCGTTGCGTAAGGCCATGCGCAGCACTTTCACCGGATCGATAATCCCAATGTCCAAAAAATGTCCGAAGTTCAACAGTCGCATATCCACGGCAAAGGCCGGATCAGCCTGGGTGGCTAAGCGAATCAGGACTTCTTCGCCGCTCAGGCCGCAATTACTCAACAATTGCCGCAGGGGCGCGCCGAGCGCTTGCTTGACGACGGCGATGCCTTGCTGCTGCTCGGCGTTTTCGGCAATCACTTCGTCCAACACCGCCATGCAACGCCACAAGCCTACGCCGCCGCCGGGTAGAACGCCTTCTGCCAGCGCAGCCTTGGCGGACAAATAGGCATTTTCGATCCGTACCAGACGCTCTTTGATCTCCATGTCAGTGATACCGCCGACACTGAATGTGCCGGTCTTGCCCGATAAGACCGAGATGCGCTCTTCCAGCTCTTCGGCTTCGTGTAAATTGCCGGTGGCTGAGCCTTCACCGGGTTTACGGGCACGAACCAGAACCAATTCCCGTCGGAGCGCCGATATGCGAGTGTTCACCGGTTCGCGCGAACCAGCCGCGCCGATGATCGTCGTTTTGCCTTCTAATATGACCGCACGCTGCGCCTGACCCAACTGCGCTAGCGTGACATCTTCCAAGCGCATGGCATGCGACTCCAGAATTGCGGTGCCGCCGGTCAACAAGGCCAAGTCGTTCAGGCGATTGATGCGCTTGTCACCAAAGCCGGGCGGCTTGACCGCCACCACTTTGAAAATGCCGCGCACATGATTCAGCAACAAGCCGGTCAAAGCCTTCTCGACTAAGGCCTCGGCGATCACCAGTAACGGCCGGCCTTCAGCGGCCACTTCTTCCAGAATGGGTACCAGATCCATAAAGTCGCTGATTTCCCGGTCGTACAACAGAATGTAGGGCCGCTCCAAAACCGCTTCGGCGCGGGTTTTATCGGTGATGAAATAGGGCGATAAAAAGCCTTGCTCGTAATGGATACCTTCCACAATCTCTAACTGGTCTGCGCGGCCATTGCCCAGCTGAAAGGTCAGGGTGCCCGCTTCGCCAAGCTCGGCCAAGGCCTGTTTCAACAACTTGCCGACACCGGCTTCGCCTTTGCTGGCGACCAGTGTAATCTTTTCGACCCAGTCATCCGTGCTGTCTGTGACAGCGGTTTTTTGCAAATGCTGCTCCACCAAGATCAGCGCCAATTCCATGCCTTTTTGCAACTGCATGGGATGAAAGCCGGCCGCGACACTCTTCAGCGCCTCCACCGCCAAACTCTGCGCCAGAACAATCGCCGTGGTGGTGCCGTCACCCACTTCGCGAGACACCGCGCCGGCGACATCCCGCAACATACGCGCGCCTAAGTCGGCAATCCGATCTTCCATGACGATGGCATTGGCGACAGTGACGCCATCTCGGGTAAAGATGGGCATGATGCCGTCGGTTCGATGCTGAATCATCACCGCGGGGCCGGCGCTACCCAGCGTGACACTCGCCGCTCGCGCCACCGCATTGATGCCTTGCAGCAGACGCTGGCGAGCTTCCGGGTTGTAAATAACGTGTTTACTCATTTCTTGGGTGTCCCAATTGGTTAGAGGTGCGAATTTAATTTCATTAAGGTTTGCCCCACCTGGGCACGGGTTTGACGAGCACGTTGTGCATTTGCCCAGGTACGAATCAGGATTTTGTCCCAGTAATCCAAGCTGCGTTTAAAGTCCACCTCTTCTTCACCAGTGAATTCCTGATTCCAGAACTCCTTTAATTCCTGAACTCTGGCATCGCCTAATTTTTCAAAAATCTCCTGCTCTTCTATCACCAGTTTTCTGATCGTTTCGTCCAGTTGCACAGCCATACCAACAAGAAACTCTACATCGTCGGCTTTCATAGTCGCCTCAGCGTGGTTGCGCGTTTTTTCGGCAGGGAAAAAAGGCTGATTTGGATCAGCAAACAGGATTACCGAGCATCGAAACGGCAGCGCAGCACCCTGTTTGCCAGTAGCGTTACGGCGAGCCGCTGGGCAGGAATTTTTCAAGGTAGATGCGTTCCTTGGGGATGCCCATTTCGGCGCACACCGCAAAGGTGGCGTCGACCATGCCCGGCGGCCCGCAGAGATATAAATCGGGCTTGGCACCGGTATCCTTCAAATCGCGGCGCAGGATGTCCACCACGCTGCCTTTTTCACAATGCCAGTCGTCCGAACATTTCCAGACACAGTTTCGTAGCTCCAATGTCGGCATTTGCGCCGCCAACTGATTCAACTCGTCCAAATGGAAAATCTCGGCTTCGGTATTCACCCCAAAATAAATGATGCACTTCTGCGGCTCATCCCATTCCTGCATGCGGCGCACCATCGATAATATCGGTGCCAACCCGGTACCCCCGGCGACAAAATAGCGTGGGGTAAAGCCGTTTTCTTTCAAGCCGAAAATGCCCGAGGGGCCTTTGACATTTAATTTCTGGCCCAGCTTGGCCTCGTTTTTTAAATACTCCGAAAACTTGCCGCCATCCACGATGCGAATCAAAAACTCCAGATCGCCGGTTTTATTGGACGTATTGGCGGGGGAATAGGAACGAGTGATGGTCGTGCCGGGAATTTCCAAATCAAAAAACTGCCCGGAGTCGAACTTAATGGTTTGATCGTCGCCCGTGCGCCGCAGCAGAAGTTTCATCACGTTGATGGAGATTTGCGACAACTCAATCACTTCCGCTACAAACGTCAAACCTTCCGGTGAGAATGAAATCCTGTCGTAGGTATAAGGCACTTCGACTTCTAAATCGCTTACGGGGTAGCAGCGGCATAACAATACTTCACCCGCCTCTTCTTCTTCATACGGCAAGGCCTGCGAACTGCATTTGCCCAAAACATAATCGCCTTCCGCGCAAAATCCTTTGCAAGTTGCACAGCCGCCTTCGCGACACGACGACATCAGGTAAATATCCTGCCGCACCGCCGCAGTGATGACATCCTCGTCTTCGTAACAATCAAAGCAAACGGATTCCCCGTCTTGAGTAATGATTTTAATTTGATGGGTGCTCATGTCATTCTCCAAGGCATTGGCTTTTGGCCGACACGCTGAAAAACGCCAATACGTGTTCAACCGCGCGCCTCGATGCGTCCAGGGTTAGCGAACACCCTTCCTGCACCAGTTTTTGGTCGCGATAGATGGTCCAACGCCACATAAACTCAAGATCTTCGCAGAATGCAGCGTAGGGCTCGATGTCGTATAGCTTGGTGAGCTTGTCGGCTTCACTCGGAAAAGCGGGCGTAACCGCCGACTTAAAATTTGAGAAAAAATCCATGATACTGATTCTATGAAATGGTTCGTTGAGATCGAAGCGCACACAAACGCAGCCTTGCTCACTGCTACGTAAGCTACCAGTAGGTTCTGTCCGCTATCGGTTTATTGGCTGTAAAGGATTCGCCACGCGTACAGCGTGGCGATCCTGCCGGGCGCTTACTGTAAGGTAATCACTTTCACGCCTCGTTTCTTACGCAATTCCTCTAACGGCAGGGCGTAGTAGTCGGTGTTGCGCAGTTCCATCAGCTTGGTACCCAGTTGCCTATCAGTGTCCAGAAACACATTGACCGGCATGACGGGCGGCTTGCAGGCCAGTCTGAAGTTGATATGAATGCGCTCTGCTTCGTACATGTCCTCACAGGCGTCCATTTTGCCGATGACTTCATTGGCGACTTGCTGGGCATTGGCGCCGCAGGTGCAATTGTTGAGCAGTTGAGTGTCATTGAATTCCTTGTGTTTCAATAGCGCCAGCTTCTCTTCAATTTTCAGCTCGATCCAAAGCCCATCCAATTCCAACGACCAGTCGGTTTTGAACGGACTCATGTGCTTGGCACGGAAATCGGTAATGAAAGCGTGCGCTTTTGCCAGGGTATCCAATGTGGCGATCTTTGCCATCCAGGCATTACGGGTCGGATTGTCATGAATATTTGCCATGGTTATCTCCTATGCCGCTGCCAAGTCTTTCAGTTTGACGTCAAGACCCATCAATTCCGATGTGATGGTAAAGGTTTCGCCCAGCGTGTAGGCGCGGCCGATGGTGGATGAAACATCGACCAACAGGTCGTAAACGCTGTAATGCTTGCCGAGCAATTCGGAGACTTCGACGCAGTCGATCTCAATTTTCCCGGTCGCTTTCAGCCACCAAAAACCGGCGCGATCTTCCACCACCAACGTAGGGTTGTCCGCTTTGTGCGAGCCCTGCAGAATTTCTTCCACCACGGTGTTGAGTTCGTCGGATTTTTTCAAGACCAGCACCACTTCATGGCTTTCATGCACGACTTGGTTATCTTCGGCAAAGTACTCGTCGGCAAAGGCTTTGCCGGTTTTTTGCATAATGCCTGCGTTGTAAGCATTTGAACTTTTAGACATGAGTTTTCCTTATTTAAGTCCGCTTAACACGGTTTTAACGAGGGCGGCGGTATCCACTTTGTAATTGATCGGATCGGCAAAATCGCGTTTCCAATCGGCAAATACCCGGACCAGCGCGGCTTCAATGGCGGCTTTGTCGCTGACACCTTTGATTTCCGGAATCGTGGCGTAAATAGCCATGAAATCTTTCAGTGCATTAACGGTTCTGGGTAGCCATTTATTGGCCCAGGCCCGCATCAAACGATTGTTGTAATCGCCAAACTCCACGTCGGCACCCAGACAGGTATGGAACATGTCGGTGGTAATGCCCTTGGTTTGCGAGAAATACAACTGCATTTGATTGATAAAGAACGGGGTCAAGTTGTCGCCGTAATAAGACGACAAGCGCATGAAGAATTCTCTGCGCACAAATTGTCCGAAGATCGGATCGCAAATCATATGGCCCGAGAACAGGATTTCGTTCCAGTCATAGGTGGCTTGCCAAATATCCTGGACCAGTTCTCTCGCGCCTTTGAAAATAGTGCCTTTAGTCCATTCCTGTTTAGGAATATCGGTGGACTCGGGGAAACCCGGCACCAATTTGGACAAAAAGGTTCTTTCCGCTTGAATCATTTGCGCGTTGTCGACCTTGTCCAGACCAATCATCGCACTGCTCATCCGCAACGTGTCGCCCAGACAATCGCGCACCACGGAGGAATGCGAATTGAACAAGCCATACTCGTAAAAACCGAACGCGCCAAGATAATCGCCCAATACTTCGTCGCGCCAGACCGGATCGATCGAACGCACGTGGCCGTCAGCAGAATAGGCTTTCAAGAAACGGTCGGTATAGCGCCACTCTTCGGCTTTATCCTTGACATACAGCGCATGCCAGCGGAAAGCCGGGTCGCGATGCGCCAGCCAATCCGAGCTGCGCATTTCAGTGGATTCATTACTCCAGGATGGCCGACCACCATGGAATTTTTGGGTCCAGTCACCCCAGTCCAACCCGCCGGGAATCCAGTCCGGGGTCGGCTGGCTGTAGCAACACAACACTTCGTATTCATTGATCCGCTTACCGCGCGGCTTCATGAAATAGTTCATTTTCCGTTGTGTTTCCAATGGCTTGTCGGGCACGGCGGCCATGATTACTGCGGCAATTTCCGGGTCGGTCAGGCCACGTCTGCCACCATTCACTTCTATAGTCATAAGCAATTTCCTTAAAGAGTTGAAACGATTAGAGGGCTTTCAATGGATCGGAAAACACGCAATTAATCCGTTTGATGTCGTCCAGTGTCCACAGCTTGCCGTCTTTGTTGGTGTGCGGCTGGCTGATCAAGGTTTTGCCGTCGCTACGTACGCCAAAGCCTTCGGCAATCACGTCCGACAATTCCCGGCCTTCGTATTGTTCGAAGATGTTTTGGCACTCATAACGTTCGGGTTCCGACAGCCACATTCTTTCGCCCCATTGGTCGCTGAAGGAATGTTTTTTGCCGTTGAATTCCAGAACGCGCAAAGTGCTTTCGCCTTTGCAATAACTTGGGCAGAAAGGTACTTGCGAGACCCGGTCGATATAGATCGGATGGTTGTTTTCGATGAACCATTGGATCGGTAGGAAGCCGCTGCTGGGATCTTCGCAACCGCGTGCGCGCCATTCGTCGTAGACTTTGCCGTACATGTCGTACCAACCTGGGTAATTGGCTTCATACCATTCCGCCTCTTCCTGGGTTGGCAAGCTCAAACGGAAAAAGCCAGTGGGCCACAAGGCATAAGCAATCAGGAATAGATCGTGATGCGCCCAGTACGCGTCTTTTTTCGCATCGCGCAGGCTGCGTGGCGATTCGACGCCGTATTTGCCCAGACGGCCGATCCAGATGCCGCCCCAATCTTCGTACACCCAACGGTTCCAGGTTTTCACCCAAGGCTCGACTTTGAAATGGCTGCCGTACTCGAACATCATGCCCAACACCGGTGTGAAGTATTTTTGTTGGGTCCAGAAGGCGTTGTTCAAATCGGTATTCAGATATTTCGAAGCCGCTTCGTCGTTGGCGATGGATACCACAGTTTGATAACCGTTAGCCATGTGCCGCAGCTCGTCGGTTTCGATGGACAGGAATACAGTCGGAGTCATCTCGTCGCCGTTGGCAGATGCCCATTCGGTCACGGCCACGATCAACGGATTGGTAAAGCAGGCTTCGCCGACCAATTGCAGGTTGATGGAACATTCCACCGCGTCGCCGGAAATGAAGCCATCGGAGAACACCCGTTTCATGCCTTTCCACAGCGGGCCAATTGCTCGGGTACGGCGGGCATCGTTATGGCCGGCGGCGTCCTGGCCTTGTTTGGCAAAGTAATAGTTGATGTAAGCACATTGGTTGGTGTGACGAATCTCGTCCAGCACTTGGCCCAAGTAGCCGTTTTTTTGCTCGGGTGCGGTCGCTGAATCCCATAACATACCGGTTGCGGCAATTGCGTTGTATTCCCCCACTTCCAGGAAGTTGGAGATGACCTTCATCGATTCATTCCATTTCGGATGCACGCGATTGGCGGCATCCACCCGTGTCAAAACGTCTTGCAAACTGCCGAATTGACGTTCGTCCTTGACCGATTCCATACGGGCATATTCTTTAGCGATCAGCTTGAATTGCTCCTTGGTATCGTTGGCCATTTTGTATTTGGTGGAATACTTGGTCCGATTTTTATCAAAATCCCAGGTAAAGCTCTGCATCCAGCGGTGAACTTCCTGTGCACCCACGCTGACGGGCGCCGGATTGGCGGCCAACGCGTCGGTTGCGGCTTTTGTAGCAGTACTTATAGCCATGTTGAATCCTCGTTGTGGTGTTATAAGAATGGCGAGGCTGTCGTCATTCAGCTAAGCGGTGACTTTCCGTTGCCTTGAAGCGCTGATTGGCCTGGACTGACGCCAGCCTCGGAGGTCAGAAAGCAACGCGTGTGCCAGTATTTAGAATTTTGATTTAGTCTTTACTAACAATGCCTTAGAGAAAATTGTCTGTGGCTTTGAGGCAGCACTTTTTAAGAATGAACGTCCAATAACTGGACACTGCTTAGAAATAAGACGTCTAGTTCGCGGGTTTTGCTGGGCGATACCGGCACTGCGATACAATGCGGATTTTGGTTAGATGAAGAGTCGATTCGGTATGAAACTGCTGAGCTATAAATACAATGGTCAAATACAAATCGGCGCGCTGCTTGGCGAGCGAATCGTCGCGGCTGGCGCGGATTTGCCCGACAATATGCTTGATTTTCTGGCGGCCGGAGAGCCGGCAAAACAAGCGCTGCAAAAGCTGATTGATGCCGGTGGCAAGCGCCTACCCTTGAGCGATGTGCAACTGCTGGCGCCGATTCCGCGTCCCGGCAAGTTGCTGGGCGTGGGTTTAAATTACGCCGATCACATCGGTGAAACAGGTATGGAAAAGCCGGAATATCCGACTTTTTTCACCAAGCAAAGTACTTGTGTCATCGCCGACGGCGACGCGATACATGTGCCGCCCGTATCGGACAAAGTGGATTACGAAGGCGAATTGGCATTCGTGATTGGGAAGCGCTGCAAACAGGTGCCGGTCGAACAGGCACATGACGTGATCGCCGGCTACACCATTTGCAACGATGTCACCGTGCGCGACTGGCAGCAGCGCACGCCGACCTGGACCTTGGGCAAGTCTTTTGATACTCATGGCCCGCTGGGGCCTTGGCTGGTTACTGCCGACGAAATCGCCGATCCGCACAATCTGAGCCTAAAAACCTGGGTGGACGATGAGTTGCGGCAGAACGGCAACACCCGCGAGATGATTTTTAACTGCTACGAGTTAATTGCGTATCTGACGCAAGTGATGACACTCGAACCTGGCGATGTGATCAGCACCGGCACGCCGGCCGGCGTGGGTGTGAAGATGAAGCCGCGCGGTTATCTGAAACCGGGGCAGACGGTACGCATCGAGATCGAGGGCATCGGCGCGCTGAGCAATCCAGTGCTTGCCGAGCCGGAACATTTTTTGGTTGCTGGCTGACTTTAAGCATCGATTAAGTCTGCCTGGAGTAAGCTTGAGCCCAACTCAACATTAGAGGGCCAACCAGCCAAGAGGCAGTCATGAAAACCATACAAGTCGCCATTCTCACCATCGCCGCATTAACCCTGTCGGGTTGCGCGACCGGCTATTATCAGCGTGGTTATGGGAGTTACGGCAGTGGCTATTCGTCGGCAAGCCATTACCAAAGCTATGGCCGCGGCTATTCCAGCCCAAGCACCAGCATCACGTATGGCCGGTACTATGTGCAGCCGAGTTATCGCTCGAAACATCATCACGACGATCGCCATGACTGGCATCAACCATCACCGCATTTTGATCGCCGCGTTGGCGGTTGGCAAGGACGGGACTTTGGGCGTCGGGACTTTGATCGGGAACAGCACGCCGAACAAAGGCCCCATCAGCAGCAATCGATGCCGGAGCGGCAAGAACGTGGTTTCGGTCGCAGGGATGGCGACGGCGACCGTCAACCGCGCGGTGGTTGGGGAGGCCGTTTCGGCAGACGCGGCGATTAACATTGCCGGGACAATCTACAATTCGATGCGGATCCCCAGCTCGATCACGCGTTCGACAGGAATTTTGAAATACTCTATCGCGCTGCTGGAATTATGCGTTAAGAAGCTGAACAGGGAACGCCGCCATTTCGGCATCGGGCTTTTACGACGGAACGAAAGTTTTTCGCTACCAATGAAAAACGATACGGTTTTTTGATCGATATCCAAGCCTTCGTGGCAGCAAAGTTGCAGGGCACGGCGCACGTCCTGCTCCTCCTGAAACCCGAAGTACAGTTTCACCCGATAAAAGTTACCGCTGTCGCCGAACATGCGGATTTTTACCCGGTGCGCTTCGTCGACATAAGGTTCTTCGCGGGTCACGATGGTCAGCACGATGAGTTTTTCGTGCATCACATGGTTATGTTCCAGATTATGCAGTAGCACCTGCGGCACACCGTGGACGCTGCGGGCCATATAAATGGCGGTGCCGGGCACGGTAACCAGGGGCCGGTCTTTCAAGCGTTCGTCCAACTCTTCAAACAGCACTCTTCTTTCTTCCAGATATCTGGCCAATAATTCCTTGCCTTTGATCCAGGTAGTCATAATTAAAAACAACACCGTACCCACCACCAGCGGCAACCAGCCGCCATGCGGGATTTTCAGGCTGTTGGAAGAGAGGAACAATAGATCGATAACTAAAAATGTCGATAGGAAAGTAATACTGGTGGCTCTGTTCCATTGCCATAGTGCCTGGATCACGATAAACGCCAGGATGGTATCGACGATCATCGTGCCGGTCACCGCAATGCCGTAAGCCGATGCCAATGCGGACGAAGATCTGAAGCTCAACACTAAAATAAACACCGATACCATCAGCAACCAATTGACGGCAGGCAGATAGACTTGGCCCATTTCGTCGCCGGAGGTGTGGCGAATATTCATCCTTGGGCAGTATCCGAGTTGGATGGCTTGCCGGGTTACAGAAAACGCGCCGGAAATGACAGCTTGCGAGGCAATCACGGTGGACAGTGTGGCCAGAATCAGCAACGGATACATGGCCCAGTGCGGCGCCATTAAATAAAACGGATTTTCGACAGCCTTGGGATTGCCGATCAACAACGCGCCTTGGCCGAAGTAATTGAGCAGCAAGGCCGGAAATACGAAATAAAACCAGGCACGCCGAATCGGCTTCAAGCCGAAATGTCCCATATCGGCATATAAGGCTTCCGCGCCGGTAATCGCCAGCACCACCGCCCCCATGATCAAAAAGCCCTTCCAGCCCAGTTCGAACAACAAACTGACCGCATAGTAAGGGTTGATCGCCATCAGTACATCCGGGTGTTGGACAATATTGACGACACCCAAAAGACCTAGCGAGGCAAACCAGAAACACATGATGGGCGCAAACATTCTGCCGACTTTGCCGGTGCCTTTGGTCTGGATAAAGAACAGTACACTGAGCACGATGATGGTAATCGGCAAAACGTAGTGTTCCAGGCGCGGCGCCACGATTTGCAAGCCTTCCACGGCGCTGAGCACCGAAATAGCCGGCGTAATCATGCTGTCGCCGTAAAATAGCGAAGCACCAAGCAGACCGATAGTGACGATAAATGCCTTACGTTTTGGATTGTCCCTGGAACCGTGCAGCGCCAAGGCCATCAAAGCCATGATGCCGCCTTCGCCCTTGTTGTCGGCGCGCATGATAAAAATGGCGTATTTAGTGGTTACCACCAAGGTGATGGCCCAAAAAATCAAGGACAACACCCCGAGCACATGGGTGGCGTCGGTCGGCAAACCGCCGTGAAAAACCTCTTTTACCGCATACAATGGGCTGGTGCCGATGTCCCCAAACACCACGCCTATCGCACTTAAAGCCAGTGTGTTGACTTGTCCCTGGGTATGATCGGATTGTTTTACGGACATATGGAATAAATCGGAGATACAAGACGGGAGCGGAAATTATGCCACAGATTGTAATTTAGCCCGAAATCGTCGTCAGCCAGTGGGGATTTTATCGGCTGAAACGTCTTAGTAGGGAATGGTTGGATAGCGTCATCTCCTGTAAGGATGGCTGTCGCGCTAGGACGTATTAATTTACAATGCCCGGCTAAATTCGAATCGCGCTTAATTTTGTATTCAACAGTTTATATGTATTTATTTAAAAACCACGAGGATGCTTTGCAAAATAAAGAGTTAGCGTCATTCGGCGGTTATCTGCCGGCGGTGGCAAGCGGTTCCGGCTCATTTTGGCGGACGCTATTGGGAGAAGAAAGGCCCGCCAGCATGCTCAGGCTGTTAACCCTACTGGTATTGTTGCTGCATATTTGGGGTTTGCAGCAATTATTGAAACCCGAGGAAAAAGTCACGCCGGCACAGCCTTTGATGATGGAAGTGTCGATGAT
>NZ_LUUG01000017.1 GCF_001644035.1 Methylomonas methanica | reverse complement strand
CCGTTCAAAAGCGAGGAGCGTAGGATCAAAGCGGCATCCGGGCCGCCTTTTCTTTGGATACTTTCTTTTGGCGGCACAAAAGAAAGTATCTCGGCTGTCGGGCCGAGACCCGACATTAAAACCAGCCGTCGCCGCAGCGACACAAATCCCTGTCCTCCCTACATTTTGTGGGTGGTGATCGCCAACTCGGCTTGCTGGTAATGCCGGTAACGCTGCCTGCCTGCCTGCTTACATTCTTCGCTGTTATCCAATATTTCCAGAATGCGTTCGGTCGGGGCCGTGGTCGGTGGGTAAAGACTCGACAGGTTGACGACGATTTTCTGCCAACCGTCCGGGATGTTTTCGCCGCCGATCAGGATGGTGTTGGTAAATTCCGGGATTTCACCGCGATAGATTTGATGTGGGATAAAACTGCCGGCCCGAAAGGTCCACAAGGCTTTATCGATTTGCTCGGCTTGCTCCGCCGAATCGGTCAGCACGTAAGGAAAATGGCCGCTGCGGTAGATTTTCTCGATGAGTTTGCAGGCAAAGTCCTGGCGTTGTTGCTGGTCGTGCGTCGTGAGCACGTAGAAGCTGACTTCGGGGAGCGCTGGCGAATGACTGGGTTCGGTCATGTCGTTTAAATTGTGCGTCTGAGGGTCGGGAAGTTATGCCGATGCGTGATTTAGGCTTTGTCGCTGTCACCCCTCTTTGAAAAAGAGGGGCAGGGGATATTTTCTAAATAAATCCCCCTTGATCCCCCTTTTTCAAAGGGGGAGGATACCTGCCCAAAGCGCATTGATTAAGCCGATGCGCGATTCAGCAAATATTGGCTTACCAATGGCACTGGGCGACCGGTTGCGCCTTTGTTGGCGCCGGTGCGCCAGGCGGTGCCGGCGATGTCGATATGCGCCCAGCGGTATTCTTCGGCAAATTTGGATAGAAATACCGCTGCGGTAATGCTGCCGCCGTCCGGGCCGCCGATGTTGGCCAGGTCAGCGAAGTTGGATTTCAATTGCTCCTGATATTCTTCCCATATCGGCATGCGCCACACCAAGTCGCAGGCGGTGTCGCCGGCGCTTAGTAAATCGTTGCAGAGTTTGTCGTCATTACCGAACAAGCCGCTGGGTACCCGGCCCAAGGCGACGATGACGGCGCCGGTTAAGGTTGCCATGTCGATCACGACGTCCGGGTTGTATTTTTTGGCATAGGTTAGCGTGTCGCACAAAATCAAACGGCCTTCGGCATCGGTGTTCAAGATTTCGATGGTTTTGCCGGACATGCTGGTCCAGATGTCGCCGGGTTTGTTGGCTGCGCCATCCGGCAGGTTTTCCGAGGCCGGAATCAGACCAACAATGTTCAGCTTCAGATTCAACGTTGTCGCCATGCGCATCAAACCTAACACGCTGGCCCCGCCGCACATATCGTATTTCATTTCGTCCATGCCTAGGCCGGGCTTCAAGGAAATGCCACCGGCGTCGAAAGTCAGGCCTTTGCCGATCAAAACGATAGGTTTGGCGTTGCTGTCGCCGCCTTGGTAATCCAGGCAAATCAATTTGGCCGGCTGGCGGCTGCCGCGCGATACGGACAAGAACGAGCCCATGCCCAGCGCTTCCATGTCGCTTTCTTCCAAAATCTCGCAATTCAGTTTGTCGTGTTCACCGGCCAGAGCCAAGGCTTGTTCGGCCAGATGCGTGGGCGTGCAGATATTGCCGGGCAGATCGGCCAAGTGTTTGGCCAATTCCATGCCTTTAGCAATAGCGATGCCTTGTTGCAGACCGGTTTCGGCCAAGGCTTTTTGGCTGTCGTCGGCAACGACGGCTAAGCGTTGCAGCGGGTTTTTGTCGTCGACTTTTTTGGTGGCGCTGTATTGGTACAAGCCGTCGTTAAATACCTCGACGACTTGGCGGGCTTTCCATTGGCTGTCCGCGCCGTTGACGTCTATATCCAGCAGAGCGGTGCTGGCGGCGCTGACTTTGCTATCCTTGACGGTTTTGATGGCTGCGGCCAAGGCTTTACGGTATTGCTTGCGGGTGACTTTGCCGCGCTCCCCGAAGCCGAGCAACACGATGCGGGCGATATTGCCGTCGGGCAGGTTATTAATCAGCAGGGTTTCGGCGTTTTTGCCCTTGATGTCGCCGCGGCCGATTAATTTAGTCAGCAAGCCGCCGAATAGGCTGTCCAGCTGGATTGCCGCCGGGCTGAGTTGTTGATTTTCGTAGATTCCGACCAGCAGACAGTCGCTTTGCAGTTTGTCTAAGGGTGAGCTTTCTATAGAATAGTCCATGAGAGTAGTCTGTAAGTGTCTGGGATTGAGGGTTTGCGCCGGGTGCAGCGGTCTGTGGTTCGATTATACCTTAGAAATTAGGAGTGAGTTGTTGAGCATTGAGCGAGGATTACCCAGCGCGGGCCGGCCTTTCCGGCTGTTTACGGTGCTGGATAAAATGATAATCAAGGAGCTGTTTCAGACGGTCACCGCCGTATTGGTGGTGTTGGTGGTGATCATCGTCAGCCGCAAATTTATCAAAGTGTTGGCGCAAGCTATCGAGGGCAATATCGCCAACGATACCGTAATGACCTTATTGGGTTTGAAAATCGTCGTCGCCACCACCACCTTCTTGCCGGCCGCGCTGTTCATGGCGGTGTTAATGGTGTTGGGCCGCATGTATCGTGAGCAGGAGATGGCGGCGATTTCGTCGGCCGGCGGCAGCGTGTTTACCATTTATCGGGCGATATTCATGCTGGTGGTACCGTTAAGTCTGGCGGGCATGGCGCTATCGATGCTGGCTTCGCCCTGGGCGGAGGCCAAAACCGAGCAGTTGATGCATCAGGATAAACAAAATGCCGATATTCGCGGCATCGCCGCCGGCCGCTTCAGCGAGTACAGCGACGGCGAGTTGATTTTTTACACCGAAAACGTAGATGACGAAGGCCGCATGCATAAGGTGTTTGTGCAAAACAAACAAGGCGAGAAAGCCGGCGTGGTGAATGCCGAATATGGCTGGCTGAAAAATCTGCCCGGCGGTTTGTATCTGGTGTTGGAAAATGGCGAGCGGATTCAAGGCGTACCGGGTAACAAGGATTTCACCATCGAGACGTTTAAAGAATATGCCGTGCTGATCGAAAAAAAGGTGACCATTTTGAATTTGGGCCGCGAGGCGACTACTACCGAAAATTTGTGGCTTTCGCCGGAATTGCGGGATGTCGCCGAGTTGCAAGATCGTTTCAGCACGCCGTTGGGGGTCATTTTATTGGCTTTTCTAGCGGTGCCCTTAGCCAAGCTGTCCCCGCGCGGCGGCATATACGGCAGTATGCTGGTGGCTTTTGGGATTTATTTCGTTTACGGCAATTTGCAACGGGTCAATCACAGTTGGGTGATCAGCGGGGCGTTACCGTCCTGGTTGGGATATTTCTGGGTGGATGCTTTATTACTGGTATTGGGTTTATTGATGTTGATGCGTTTGTACGGCTGGCAATGGTTGTCGCAAAGTCTTAAGGAGAAGCTGGCATGATCAACGTACTGACCATTTATATCGTCAAGGAAGTCGTCAAGGGTTCCTTGATTGCGGTGATATTGTTATTGACGCTGTTCAATCTGTTCAGTTTCAGTGATGAGTTAAAAGATTTGGGGCAAGGCGGTTACGGCTTGAAACAGATTTTGTGGTTTTTGACATTAACCTCACCACGGGTGTTTTACGAGTTGGTGCCGTCGGCGGCTTTGCTGGGTAGCTTGTTCGTGGTGGGCTCGATGGCGAATAATCGCGAAATTGTCGCTATGCGCGGCGCGGGTTTATCAATCGCCTGGATCATCAGAACCATTATGCTCGCGGGTTTGTTGCTGGTGACTGTTGCCGTGCTGGTGGGCGAATTCGTGGCGCCGTCATGCGAACGCGCTGCGCAAGTGCTGAAAACCACCGCACTGCACGACGGCGTAGTGATGCGTTCTCAATATGGCATGTGGCTGAGAGAGGGCAACAGCTTTATCAATGTACGGAAAATTCTCGATGACGGCTCGCTGGCCGACGTGCGGATTTACGATGTCGATGAGGCGCATAAACTCAGCCGCATCACGCAAGCCGAGCATGCGCAGTTTTTAGGCGATAAACAATGGCGTCTGGAAAGCGTCAAACAATCCGAAATCAATCGCCAGCAAATATTTGCCGGCACCCAAGCCGAACATGCGTGGAAATCCAGCATAGACTCGGATTTGTTGAAAGTGGCCGTAGTCAAATCCGACAATCTGTCGCTTTACGATTTGTTCATGTACATCGACTTCCTGAAACAGAACAATCAAAAATCGCAAATTTACGAGTTGGCATTCTGGAGCCGCTTGATCAACCCGTTTGTGACCTTTGTAATGTTGATGGTGTCGGCGCCATTCGTAATCGGTATTGGTCGCGGCACCAGTACCGGTGCGCGTATCATGATGGGCATCGTGATTGGGATGACCTTTAACATCTTCGACCGGATTGCCGGTCATGTCGGTTTGGTTTACGACATGAATCCCATGTTGATGGCGATGCTGCCGAGTGCCTTGGTATTTTTCGGCGCGGTGATTGCGGTTAGGCGGGTTAGCTAGGTGGTATTAGATGGCCCCTCTACGGAACGAAAAACGATTGCTTCCGTTCCGTGGAGAGTCGGCCGAACGTATGACGGCTGTTATTTGCGAGTCATGAACAAATAAAGAAATTTACATTTCAAAATTACATTTTTGTCGTCCATTTCCACCACAGCGCAATCTTCGTATTTTTCCCGGCCTGGCGTGATTTGTTTTTTGATCACACCATCAGCCACGCTATATTTGATCGGAATGGTCATTTCGCCAATCCCGCTACGCGCGTCTTCACCGGTGGTTATCAAGGTGCCGTCTTTTTGAAATTCCCACGTCACATGCAAGGGCTTCTTTTCGCGATCCAGTGCGAGCGCTTCGTGAGTGACCTGCCATTTGCCCAGCAACTTGGAATTGTCTTGCAGTTTGACCTCGGCACTGGCTGTGGACGTCGCAAATGCGGCAAACAGGGATAAAAGTATTGTTATTGTTTTCATTGTATGCTCCCGGCTGAGAGATTAATCGAGCGCCGAATATAGCATATCCGCTTTTGCCGTCAGCGCTTTTCTTCCTGAAAAACCAGACGGGTTTTAGACAGATAATCGTGCCAGCATTGGCCGTTTTTATCGAATAGACACCAGAAAAATCCCAGCCCCAAACAAGCCCAGGACAACAAGCCGCCAATGAAGCGGATGCCGGCTTGCCGCCAGTTGAGAGATTGGTCGTCCAGGGTGCTGACTTTGATTTTCCAGGCGCGCAAGCCCAGGGTTTGGCCGCCGTGGGTCCAAAACCAGCCGTAAAAAATAAAGCTGATGATCAGCAGATAGAGCGGATAAAAAAACTGATCGCTGGCGAATGCCTGGCCGGCGTTGAAGGGTAGAGCGATGGCCGTGGCGAAAAACCATATCGCCAGCAGTAAGAAGGCGTCGTAACCAGCAGCGGCCAGCCGACGCAAAAAACCCGGCGCGGACGGTGAATCCACGCCGGGTTTTGGGACGCTTGATTTAGCGGGTTGTCGCAATTATTTTTCGAAAATCGCCAGTTTTTGCCCCATGTACATGCTCATGCCCACCAGCGCGCCGATCATGACAATGGAAAACAGAAAGGGCGGTCTATGGAAAACCAACAACGCAAAATCGGCAACGAATAGACTAGTAAATACAGGCTGGTCTACGAAACCCAGTAAAATTTTTTTAAACATACGCTCCACACTCCGATATAAATTCCCCGCCGCCGGCCTAGGGGCGACAAGTACAGCCATTTTTATGTTATTACACCAAATATTCGGCGAATGGCGAAATTCTACATTTAACACAAGGGAATGTAAAAGAATGTGCTTGATTGAGCTTAAATCTGGCGAGGTGTTATGATAAGCCCGCTAGGACGTTCGCGCCCGAAGCCTCGAAAAATCTGGCAAACGTCATTCTAAAATAAGGGATAAAGTCATTTTTAGTTTCTTCAAAAAAATCTTTTCACCGGTTGAGCAAGTTGCCGAACCGGTCAATGAGTCGGCGGGGTCGAGTGCCGTGAAGATTTATCCGCGTTCAGAGCATTGCATTTCCCGTGCGCAAATCAGTGAAAATGCCCTGAAAGTATTGCAGCGCCTGAAAAAAGCCGATTACGAGGCCTATCTGGTGGGCGGCTGTGTCAGGGATTTGCTGTTGGGGCGGGAACCCAAGGATTTCGACGTAGCGACCAACGCCAGTCCGGAACAGATCAAGCAAGTATTTCGCAATTGCCGGATTATCGGCAGGCGCTTTCGCTTGGCACATGTGTTTTTCGGGCGTGAAATCATTGAGGTGGCGACCTTTCGTGGCTCGGAGTCGGAAGAGTCCGATCAGCAAGTCGTGCATGAAGACGGCCGCTTGTTGCGCGATAATGTGTTCGGCACGCTGGAACAAGATGTCTGGCGCCGAGATTTCACCGTCAACGCGCTGTATTACAACATCCGCGATTTTTCCGTGGTGGATTATACCGGCGGCATGCAAGACCATGCGGCGGCGGTGATGCGGCTGATCGGCGACCCGGAAGTGCGTTATCGGGAAGATCCGGTGCGGATGCTGCGGGCAATTCGTTTTGCCGTGAAGCTGGGTTTTACGCTGCATCCCGACACCGAAAAACCGATTTACGCCCAAGCCGATTTACTGAAGAGCATCCCGTCGGCGCGTCTTTACGATGAAGTCATTAAATTGTTTTTGTCCGGCTACGGCCTGCAAACCTTCGAGATGCTCAGACATTACGGCTTGTTTGCGATTTTGTTTCCGGATACCGACCGCTGTCTGGCCAGCGAAGACCAGGATTTTCCGCGCTTGTTTTTGATCAGGGCCTTGGAAAACTCCGACACCCGCTTCAACGACGGCAAAACCCTGACGCCTTATTTTTTACTGGCTGCGCTGTTGTGGGAGCCTTTGCAATTGGCTGCGCAAAGACGCATCGCCCACGGCGAAAACGAAACGCTGGCCTATCAAAACGCCGCCAACGAAGTGCTGACCAGACAAATCAAGATCACCGCGCTGCCCCGCCACATCACGCAATCCATGCGCGAAGTCTGGTTCTTGCAGAATAAGTTTTCCAGGACGGTCGGCCCACGGCCTTATCGTTTGCTGGAACAGCCAAAATTTAGGGCAGCTTACGATTTTTTACGGCTACGGGCAGAAACCGGCGGCGCCGATCCGGAGCTGGTCGAATGGTGGACTGGTTTTCAAGAAGCCGACGATGCGGAGCGGGAAAGAATGACCGCGCCGCCAAAATCCGGCGGCGGTAAATCCCGTAACCGTAAAACCGGCCGTTACCGTTCGCGAGGCAAGCCGGCTCCCATAGGCAATGACGCTAGCTAAGTCAGCTGTCGAAGCCTATATAGGCTTGGGCAGCAATCTCGAAGACTCCATCGACCATGTCAATCGGGCCAGGCTGGAAATCGTGGCCTTGCCGGACGTGACCGAAATTGCCTTCTCCCCCTTGTACCGCAGCACACCGGTCGGTCCACAAGATCAACCCGATTATGTCAACGCGGTGCTGCGAATTTCTACCGAGTTGGAGCCCCTGGCTTTGCTCAGACAATTACAGCAAATCGAAAACCAGCATGGCCGGCTGCGCAGCGTACGTTGGGGAGCAAGAACACTGGATTTGGATGTATTGCTTTACGCGCAAGAGATTATCAACGAACCGGACCTGATTGTGCCGCATCCCGAGTTGTACAGGCGCGCGTTTGTGTTGTACCCCTTGGCTGACGTAGCATGCAGCGATTTGCCGATTCCGGGGCTGGATTCGTTGTCGCAACTATTGGCAGCTTGTGCGCCCGACGGTTTGTGGAAAATAACTTCATGAGTTTATATGCTGATGCCTTAAAGACGCTGACTATCAGCGATCTGGCGGCGATGAAAAAAGCCGGCGAAAAAATCAGCTGTCTGACTGCTTACGACGCCAGTTTCGGCGCGCTGCTGGACCGGGCCGGCATCGATGTGCTGCTGATCGGCGATTCCTTGGGTATGGTGATTCAAGGGCATGGCAGTACCTTGCCGGTCACGGTGAATGATATGGTGTATCACAGTCGCAGCGTGGCAATGGCCAGAAAGCGAGCTTTTGTGGTTACCGATTTACCGTTTGCCAGTTATGCCACGCCGGAGCAGGCATTGCTGAATGCGGCAAGCTTGATGCAGGCCGGCGGTGCGCAAATGGTCAAGCTGGAAGGTGCCAAGATCGACGTCATTCGCTTTCTGGTTGATCAAGGCATTCCGGTCTGCGGCCATCTGGGTCTGTTGCCGCAATCGGTGAATCGCTTGGGCGGCTATAAGGTACAAGGCAGGGAAACGCAACAAGCCCGGCAAATCGTTGCGGATGCCGAAAAAATCGAACAAGCGGGCGCCGGTCTTTTGGTGCTGGAATGCGTGCCCGCCGAACTGGCCGCCGAAATCAGTCAGCGGCTGAGTATCCCGACCATTGGCATCGGCGCCGGAATCGATTGCGATGGTCAGGTGTTGGTGCTGTACGACATGTTGAATATCAGCACCGGCAAGCGGCCACGCTTTTCCAAAGACTTTATGGCCGATGCCTCCAGCATTGAAGAGGCCGTACAGCATTATCACCAAGCGGTTAAATCCGCGCAGTTTCCAGCTTCCGAACACAGTTATTAAGCTTATGGGGATCTCTAAAAATCCAGGAAACCGCCTGCTCCCTTTGGAAGAAGGCTGGGATGAGGGTGCTAAATCAGTAATTTTCCTCCTAGCCCTAGCTCTCTCACTGAGGGAGAGGGAATGTTTAGAGGTTTCCTTATGCAGATAGTCACCAGCGTCGCCGCGTTGAGAGAAGTAATCCGGCAATGGCGGCAAGCGGGGCTCAGCGTGGGTTTCGTGCCGACCATGGGCAATCTGCATGCCGGGCATATCAAACTGGTTAGCACGGCCAGACAGCAGGCCGATAAAGTGGTGGTCAGTATTTTCGTCAACCCCACTCAATTCGGACCGAACGAGGATTTTGCCAGTTACCCGCGTACCGAACAGCAGGATCAGGAAAAGCTGCTAGCAAGCGGTGC
This sequence comes from Methylomonas methanica, assembly GCF_001644035.1. Lineage (GTDB taxonomy): Bacteria > Pseudomonadota > Gammaproteobacteria > Methylococcales > Methylomonadaceae > Methylomonas > Methylomonas methanica_A. The sequence continues at coordinate 1,788 of NZ_LUUG01000017.1, read as the reverse complement.
CGATTTGCTGTTCCTGCCGTCTGTAACCGAAATATATCCGCAAGCCACGCAAACCGGCATTTCGGTCAGCGGCTTGTCGGCCCTGCATTGCGGTGCCAACCGGCCCGGACATTTCGACGGTGTGGCATTGGTGGTTTGCAAGCTATTGAATATGGTACAGCCCGATCTGCTGCTGCTGGGGGAGAAGGATTTTCAACAGCTGACGCTGATTCGGCAAATGGTGGCGGATTTGAATATACCGGTTACCGTCCAAGGCGTGGCAACGGTTCGGGAAGATGACGGTCTGGCGATGAGTTCTCGCAATGGCTATTTATCCGAACAACAAAGACAGCAGGCGCCTAAGCTCTATCAAGCCTTGTGCGCAGCGCGCGATGATATTTTGGCAGGGTATGACGATTATCCGGCGGTGGCTGAACAGCAGCGGCAGAATCTGCAACAAGCCGGTTTTGCCGTCGATTATTTCAGTATCTGTCGTAGCGCGGATTTATTGCCTGCCTACGCTAGCGACTCTAATCTGCTGATTTTGGCTGCTGCCAGGCTGGGCAAGACGCGTCTAATCGATAACCTCTACTTTTCTAAAACAAGTATCTGACGTTACGGTTTTTTTGCCGGTAAAAGCTAATGCTTAAATTTGATAGCGCTTCCAATTTCAGGCATAATCGCCGGCCCTAGTATTCGACCTTGTTTACCATGAACATAAACATGCTTAAAGCTAAGTTACACCGTGCGCGGGTAACGCATTCCGAGCTGGATTACGAAGGATCGTGTGCTATAGACGGCAAAATTTTGGATTTTTCCGGGATTAGGGAATACGAGCAAATCCATATTTACAACATTAACAATGGTCAGCGCTTTACCACATACGCGATTCGCGCCGAAGAAGGCTCCGGTGTGTTTTCGATTAACGGCGCAGCTGCAAGGTTGGCGTGTCCTGGCGATTTGATTATCGTCTGTGCATTCGCTAGCCTAGATGAGAAGGAACTGAAGAACTACAAGCCGACTTTGGTGTATTTCGACGGCAACAATCATATTAGCCATTCCAGTCACTCCATTCCTGTTCAGGCCGCCTGATTTAAACAACCGCCGGTGACATCAGTCTCCGGCGGTTGTTTGCATTGTTAAGCTTCCGATACGTCGATTTCGCTGATCTTTTCGGTCAGCGTGATACTTTGTTCGATTGCCACCAATACTTTTTGCATGCCGATGCGTTTGTTGGCGTTGATCAATATCGGCGATTTGATTGAGCCTTTGATGGTCGGCTTGCCGTTGTCCTGCTCGTTGTCTTTGTGCAGCAGAATTAAAATCACCAACTCGTCGCCCGGCTCTATTTGCAGCAGTGCTTCTTCCGGATCAGTTACCGTAAAGTTGTAATTGATGTTGAAATTAGCCGGATGCGCCGCGGAAAAGGTTAGCTCCGCATTATCGACCGATTGCAGCCAAAAGACGATTTCACTGCCTTCCTGATGAAATAACTTAAAGCGGGTCTGATCTTCGAAACCGGGTAGGCCGCGCGGAAAATTGATGATAGTGTCCGGATTGATGTCTTGGTTGCCTAACAATTTCGATTGAATTTCCATAATCCCGCCCGTATTCGTTGAAGTCTAAGTTAACAGCATTAATCAATGCACCAATGTATAGCACGGAAAGGGGTATTTGCAATGCGGATTGTCGGTAACCGACCAGGTATTCTTGCTTTATCGCGCCCGACTCCATACAATTGCGCGCTTCTTTCAGGTGTTTGCGCCGTTTCTCGGCCAAGCTTAAACAGGAAGTCGGTGCGGCGGTTTT
>NZ_LUUG01000016.1 GCF_001644035.1 Methylomonas methanica | reverse complement strand
GTGGAGTCACGGATTCAGGACTCAATTAAAGGTTTATCTTTTAAGAATTAATTCTTGGCAGAAAGTGCTATTCGGGTTACCGATATTGGTGATGGTTGTCATGCTTTTGATGGATCATAGTGGCGACTCGGTAGAATTGGGGCAAGCCGTGTATCGGCCTGAGATGCGGCAACGTCTTTGCAAAGCTGATCAACTCAGTGGAGACGCTGGAGAGACTTATGGCGAAGAAACCGAAAACGGCATCAAATACAATGTCCGCACACCAGCCAATTATGATGCATCCGTTGCCCACCCACTATTATTGGTATTTTCTCCGGCGGGATCGAATCGGGCTAAAACTGAAAAAACAACTGGGTTCACTTTTCCTGCTACCCAAGCCGGTCTCATCGTGGCCTATGCGGATCATCCGGAATTATCGCCCAGCACTACCGTAGAATTAGGCACCATTCCCAGCTTAATGGCTAAAAAGTGGTGTATTGATGAAAAACAAGTCTATGTTACCGGACATTCCGATGGAGGGACTTCGGCGATGGCATTAGCATTTATGACTGGCACACGACACATCCCACGTGCCATTGCGCCGAGCGCAGCAGGGGTTGCGTATGATGATTTACGCGACCGCAGATGCCCTGAACCCTTGCCGGTTATGGTCATGCACAGCAGCAAGGATCGCCTGTTTCCTGGTTATGGTCAGCAAGCGGTGGGTTGGTGGGCCGCTTGTAATAAATGTGATCCTATTCCGGATAAAATCGCAAATGGCTGCTCCTCTTATTCAGGGTGTGCCGGGGGCGTAAAAACGTTGTACTGTGAAGGTGATCAAATCCATTCACATTGGCCCGAGCGAAGTCAGGATATCATCGAGTTTTTTGTGTCAGCGACTCAAGTTAGCCCACGGGGGGCAAAGTGAAATTGGCTCTATATGAATCGCAGTGGGTGCAAAGGTAAACCCAAAAGCAAACGGGTGGCCCGGATTCCATCTCGGGTCTGCTCCTTTTCATGGCTGAACACTTGGTTGGCAACCGACCCGGACGCATTGAGCCTAGAGCCATCAAACGATGACCCAAACTGTAGCCGAATACCGGACAGCCGATCGGGTTACATGATGCCTTAATTATTATAATTGGATAGCTACTCCGATCGGCAGCTTTTGGCCGGGTCGAGCCGATGACGACTCAAGGTTGCTTGCCGAAAAGCTGCCATTCACTGAACTTAGGGATGGAAAATTTCGCCAGCATCCTCAGTGGCCGGTTTTGGCCGATGCCGGAGACCACGAAAGGCTGCTTCGTAGAAGCGAAACCCGAGAAACGATGCTCGGGCATGCGGCCGCTTTGGAGACCGTCGTATGACGGGTTTGGGTCGATTGCGACAATTCATCTCGTCCAAAAGCCGTCATTCAATACTGGCGTAATCGTATCGGAATCGTTGGCTGGTTTGTGATGGAATCTGCATCCTTTATAGGCAGAAGTAAAAAGGGGTTCTAGGCCCAATAAGCTAAAAGTTATCCGGCCACAATCTTGCGCCGTGAAATACAGCCAATATTTGAATTTGTTGTTCTTTTAATCGATAAGGCAATATGTATTGTGTGCCGACAAGCACTAACTCCCTTGTTCCATCGACGCGGCCAGCGCGGCCTAGTTGCGGGTTGTCTTGCAGCAAGACAGCGCGTTCTTTGATTTCAGCTAATAGTCTGCGGGCTGCGTTGGGATTTTCTTCGGCGATGAATGTAAATATCTCACGTAAGTCCTGTCGGGCGGGTTCGGTCCAAACCAGTTTCACGCCCTACCCTTGGATTTTTGTTCGATCAGTTCTTCCATTTCACGCATGACATCGTCATGATCGACCAATTCACCACGGTCGGCGGCCGCTATACCTTGGGTGACTTTCTCGACCTGCCAGGCATGGGTTTTCAAGTATTCCCGTAAAGCTTGATTCACTAGGTAATTGCGTGATCGATCTAATGCCCCGGCAATAAAATCGAGTTGATGCACGATGTCTGATTCAGCCCTAACGGTAAATGCTTCGGTTGCCATGGTTGCCGCTCCGGTTAATGGTGGTTCATTTGTAATCATAACGCATAACTTAACGTACTGCCGGAATAGATTGATAGCCTTTTTTACATTTGGCTTTACACAGCTTATTCCCGGCGACAATGGCTTCTTCCTGGGTGTCGAACCACTCCTTCCTGACTGTGCCTGGAGAACCTACCCTGCCCCACTCCTTGATCAGTGACCAGTCATCAAATAGACCTGGCGTGACAAACATCTGGTAAAACCGATGCATGTTGTTTTCGGTATCGTGTCTTTCAAGATATAGATGATTCATCAGTTACTCCCCAGACGAGTGGACAGTATTGTCAGTTTGCGGTGATTTCAACGCCGCTTCCCGAATCCGCATAATGGTTTGCCGGGTGGTTTTGAATTCCCGAGCCAACTCCGAAACGTTGCTGCCAGCGGCCAAGCGTTTGACAACGTCAGCACGCGCTTCCGCATTAAGTGCCGGCGGCCTGCCAAACTGTTTACCCGCTGCCTTCGCGCGACTAATGCCCGCTTGGGTTCGCTCAATGAGCAGGTCACGCTCAAACTCAGCAACCGCTGCGATTACTTGCATGGTCATCTTGCCGGCAGAACTGGTCAGATCAACCCCACCTAACGCCAGACAATGAACCCGCACTCCGGAATCAGAAAGGTGCTCGACCGTGGCTCGGACATCCATGGCGTTACGACCGAGGCGATCCAGCTTGGTCACCACCAATACATCGCCCGCTTCCATCCGGTCGATCAGTTTATTAAACCCCGGTCGTTCTTTAGCCGCGACTGAACCGCTGATGCTTTCTTCAATCAAACGATTTGGCTGAATGGCAAAACCGGCAGATTGAATTTCCATGTTTTGATTTTGGGTCGTCTGGTCAGTGGTCGACACTCGACAGTAAGCAAAGACGCGTGACATGCGCTAATTCCGTCCGAAAGGGATGTACGAATTATAACACATGTACGAAAGCCGTTTTTCCTACTTTAGTACATATTTTTTAAGCCCTGTCCGAAACCGGTCGATTTCGGGCATCAATGTCAGAAGACGACTGCACGAATATTAGAAGTTGACTGCACGCCTTTAGATACCATTAATATTGGTGGTGTCATTTTCAGAAGCCGGCTTCACACACTAAGAAAACCTTTCATGGTTCATCGGACAACGCCAAAAAACTATTCAGCGCCCCAAACCATATTCTTATGAAGAGAAGTGCTGAGCAAAATGACGCACTGTGCAGATGTCTATTGACATTTTTTTGCTCAATAGTTGACTTCACTTAGTGGTTCTAGCCCAATAAGATGGTGCAGTCATCTTCTGACATTGACACCGGTCGATTTTGGACACCAATATCAGAAGACGACTGCACGCCTTTAGATACCATTAATATAGGCGGTGTCATTTTCAGAGTCCGGCTTCACACATCAAGCCCCCAGACACGACCACGCCAATCCCGGATTCATTGCCCTGACCTTCTAAGGGCCAACAATGACAGACATGCACCATGCGGCTCCTTTATGCCCAACAAGTAATCACGGGCAGTATAGGTGTGCGCCCAATAATAAGAGCGAAAGCCATACGGTTTAACAACCGAGCCTTTAAAACCAATGAAAGTCCGACAACGATAACTGCTTATCCATCGATGCATAACCACTTTGGCCTGTTGCAATTGATTCACGTTCATCATCACTGAGTTCTCCGTTTTTTAGCCGCAAAATGCCTTATACCTTTTTCGGTTTTTCGGCTTTTTCCGGTTGTTGGTTTCCAATGGCCTGCATCAACTGAGCGGCCTGGGATTTCATGGCTTCCAATTGGCCTGTTAGCTTGGCAAGCTCTTCTCGGGCTTTACCCGCCTCCCCTTTGGCGCCATCTCTTTCCGCTTCAAGCTTTATAAGCTTATCGGCGGCTCGCTGTAGCTCAGTGGCCGCCCTTTTTCTCTCTTCCTTATGGGACTCTTCAGCGGCTTCCGCCTTAGTCTGTACTTTAGTCAGTTCCGTTTTCACTTTATCCCGTTCTACCGCCAATTCTTGCGCCGCCCGCTTTTGATCCGCCAAGGCTTGCCGGAATTGCGCTTGTTCGGCAACATGCTGCTCGCCCGCTACCTTCGCGTTTTTTTCGACCGCCTCTAGCCGTTCGCGTAAGGTAGCCAGTTCAACCGCTTTAGCTTGATCAGCCGCTAACACGTCGGCCAGACGTTTTTCCAACTCCCCTACCCTGGACCGTTCTTCCGCCAGCATTGCCTCTAACTCATCGACAGCTTGCGAAGCATCGGCAAGTTCGCGCTCCGCTTGGGCCTGCTGTTCGCCCGCAGCCCGCAAGACATCCGCCACGCGGCGCTCTTGGGTCTTGACGGCTTTGTCGTTTAACTCCACGGTCAACGTATTGATTTTGTCCACCAAGGCCTTGGTCATTGCCGCCAAAGTTTCAGCCACCTCTACAGGCAACTCTGACACCGGCTCTGCATTGGTCACAGACTGACTGACATTGTGCTTATCCCAAACTTCTTTCAGTCTTTTGGGGTCACCGCCGCCAGTAATTTTGCGCAATGCAAAGCCCGTTACATTCCGATTGGCCCTCACCAAAGTCTCGCCGGCTTCAATAATGCGTTCATCTGTTATGTCGACGGGACGACCCACAACGGAATCAAACTCTTCTTTCATGACGGCCTCCCTAAAATTGACTGTGTAGATAGTCTAGCACAAAACAACAAACAAAGAAAATAAGTAATAAAGAAAGTAATAAATAAACTAAGTAACAACGAAAGAAAGATAGAAAGTGATTGGAAAGAAAGTAATCAGTGTCGGGTTATGCAGCAAAAATTTCTATGCAATAATTCTGGCGTGTGTTTAAAGTCACCCTGATATGAAAAAACTGGGCCGAAACGATCCCTGTCCCTGTGGCAGCGGTAAAAAATATAAGCAGTGCTGCTTGCAGGCCGCAGACGCCCAGATAGCGAACGATCGTTCTGAAGCCGTCCCGAAAGCCATACAGTGGCTCTTCACGAAGTATGAGCAGCCGGCCCATGCCGCGCTCGATGAAGGTTTTTTTGGTGGGCTCGACGACGATGAATATGCCGGGATTCAGGACCTGCCCGACGACTCGTATACCGGCATTATGATCAATGCCATGGAATGGCTGCTGGCCGATGGTGTAGTGACAATCAAAGACCAGGACTGTCGTGTTGCGGCATTGTTACTCGGAAAGGGTGGTCCGCTATTGTCTGCTGAACAGCGGCAATGGCTTGAGACTCTAACGGCCCTACCCCTCAGACTTTACGAAATTGTGGAGGTGGTGCCCGGCAAATGCCTGACCTTACGGGATGTGATGCTGCCCGAACGTCAGCCCGTCCTCGTCCAGGAAAAATCGGGCTCACAACAAGCCAACCGCTACGACCTGATCGCGGCACGCATCGTGCCGGTTGACGCGCATTTTGAACTGTCCGGCGCCGTGTACGGCTTCCCCCGCCAGCGAAGCTGGGATTTGTTGGAAGAACTCACAGACGAATTAGAGGGCGTCGAGCCGGATTCTCCTCTCGCCAAAGAAATCACCAGTGCCATCATTCCATATCACTGGCTCCAGTTATTTGTCAGGGCCTTTGAAATGCCGCCAGTGGTTGATCGTGTAACGGGTGAATCGCTCCTGTTCGTGACCGATCATTACCGGGTTCTGGACTGGGACGCATTTGACCAGGCGTTGTCCGGCGAAGCGGATATCGCAGGCAATCGTGATGCGGGTTGGAGTCGTATTTTTGCAGGCGAGGATGGGCTGACACGGCGAAATCTCAGTATCAATCCCGGCAAACGCCCTGATCGAATCAAAGTGTCCTATCATACTCAACAGTATGCAGACGAAGGCAAGCCTTGGTTCGAAGCGGTATCAGGCGCTGCTGTGGCCTTTATCAGCCGGGAACTGTCCGATCCCAAAGGCATACTGGCTAATATGCAGCCTAATGACACCCAGGAAAGATCGGAACCGATACCCCTGCCACCCGAGATCATAACCGAGCTCATAGAGAAGAGAATTCGGCAGCTTTACGCTGACTGGGCTGACAAGCCATTACCGATATTGAACGATCAAACGCCGCGCGAGGCCATCAGAACCCCGGAAGGACTGGAGCAAGTCAAATTCTTGCTGCACACCTACGAACATGGCGAAGCTCAGCAAGCCAAAGCGCAACACCGCCCTCCGGTTTCCTATGAATTTCTTTGGCAGTCAATAGGGATAACGCCGTAGTCATTTTCCATCGCTGCGAGACTCGAGACCGGGCTTCGAGCGGCCGGGATGGACAGGACGCCGCCGCAGTCAAACGCTGTGCAGGGGATGGGTATCAGGTACTAAAACGGGGTTACAGGTCTTTAATGGTGGGGAACGCCTGTTTCGAAGCGTTTACCCGGTCTCGCAAATCCAGTCCGGGTTTAAAGTGAACAGCATGCCGGCTAGGTAGACTGACAGGTTCCCCGGTCTTTGGATTCCTGCCGATACGGGCTTTGCGGGGAATCGTTGAAAAACCACCAAATCCGCGAATTTCAATTCTTTCGCCAGTGGCGACAGCGCTGATCAAAGCCTCAATGATCGTGTTGACAGCGAGCTCTACGTCTTCTGGCAGCAGGGTTGCTTGCTTGGCGGCCAGCGCCCCGATCAGTTCCGATTTTATCATCTGAAATGCGAATGTTCGACAGTGAGTTAACCGCCGAATCATAGCGCAGTTTCAAGAGGACTTCGAGTCATTCAAAGCCCTTTTTCCTAAAGAGAATTTAACCGTTAACGGCGTCTTTTAAAGCCTTTCCGGCTTTAAAACCAGGTAGTTTTGCTGCGGCAATGGTCAGTTCAGCGCCGGTTTGCGGGTTGCGGCCCTGACGCTCGGCACGTTCCTTGACTTCGAACGTGCCAAACCCCACTAACGATACCGAATCGCCGTTTTTCAAGGTATTTTGAATGGCACTGAGGATGCCATCCAAGCCCCGCCCGGCATCGGCTTTACTGAGATTCGCATGGCTGGCTATGGCGTCAATGAGTTCGGATTTATGCATGGTTTTCTCAAAAGGTGGGATGTAAAAAAACTAGCCGGCGAAAACGGCGGCGTCTAAGATCAAATCAGCCATAAGCGATCATTGCACACTATGGAATTGTGGCGCTGATCATCGCAGTTTCAACACCTTCCTTCAAGCAAGCATCACACCGTACAGCGGATTTAGTGATCACTCCAACTCCGGGTATGATTTATCATCCCAAAGCCACCCCTGCCTAACCCAGTGATGTCACATGAGCAACGTCTATCCCCTACTCCCACGGCTTACCGTCAATAGTCAGTTTATCGATGATTTTATCACCGCCGAAGCACCCTGCTGTGCGTTGGGCCTCGTTGAGGAACGGAAACAAACCTTCGGTGTTTTGGCACTTCGGCCCGAAATAGTTATTCCTGAGGAGTACACCCGCACCGGTTTTAGTTTCGGGCATTCGTTGTACGGTAATGCCGACTGCGTCGTGGTTCACTTTGGCTTCCACTTCTACCATTACGCCACATTCAATCTACTGGTAAACCCGAACAACCCGGTCGTGCAGACTGTCTTAAATAAAATGCTCGAAACCGGGAATTACTTTATTTTCGCGGTCGATCCCAAAGGGAGCGTCACCGCTTTCCGGTCGGAACTGGGGCAGGATGATTTAATCGAGCTCAAAAACAACCTGCCGCGCATTCAAAACGCCAAGACCACCGACGCCCAATACAGGAAAACGGTAGCCATGTTCGAGCGAAATCCAAACCCGTCAGGGCAAATGCTCCACTGGGTTTGCCGCGATAACACCGATTATCTTGACCTCTCCCAGCATCGGCTAGAACTGAATCCTGTCGCCCAAGCCGACACACCCAAAAACTCACCACCCGAAGACCTCTTTGAAAGTAGCCTCATTCCCTGCGAACACTGCGGGGAGTGGGCGGCGCAATTGATCTTTGCCGACGATAGTGCCGATGAAAACGTACTTGAAGTTTGCGCTCAAACCATGGTCCACCAATATAGTGAAATCAATGTGCCGACTTGGGTCATCGGCGAACCACTGGGAACACCAGGCTTCGATACCAAAACCAGAGTATTGAAAGTTTGGCCGAACCGTGAGCCCATTCAGCTAAAGACGGCCAATGAATTTGATGAGGAACTGGATGAATTAATGGCACGTCACTGTAAACCGGGTGATGACACTACACAGGACCAGGCGCCGTAGGATCAACAAATTCAGTGGCACCCCATTAGTATGTTGCCTACCTTCACCTTTATGGTGGACGGCATGCTGGAGGAATCCATGGTTCAGTTGGACAACCTGCGTCAGGCAATAGCCAAGCCTTATGTATTGGACGATGCCACCCTGAATCGGATCTTTGATCTATATGACAAACAATTGGACGACCAAAGGTATTTCCTGGAACAGTTTTCCCGATGGCAGCAGGATCGACTAAGCGCTGCACAAACCAGGGAAGTTAATCGGCTGATTAAACAATCGGCAACCTTGAAGGCAGTCAACGAAGAAATTCTACAGATCGCGAACAGCATCAAACATGAAACGATTGATCAAATCCTGGCAATGGATGAAGTGGAACTGGCTATAGCCGTGTTATCGGGCAAAATAAAACCGCCGATGCTGTAAGGTGTTCCGAGACTATTACGCCAGTAGTGAATGGCGGCTTTTGGAAGTGGCGAATTTACAGTTTCGACCCCTATGTATAGTGCGCAACTATGTATAGCCGTAAATTACCATCGGTGGCAAAGCCTGGTTTCACTGGCATTTCAAACAACCCTCGGCCCAGAAGCTTTACATAGTTTTACCGAATTTCTGAGGTGAAAATATATTCGCTTCCGAAAATTCAACGACCTCTATCAACCGCCGCATATGCAGACAATAGTTTGAGTGCAAATTCGCTCCCGTTTTTATGATTTCATGCTTCATTTACATTAATGACACCGTGAATTTCATCGTTTAAAGCTATCGTCCAACAGGGAAAGAATTTACGCAGTCCGCCAAGCATTAAAACTATGCGTAGCGCTCCACTGGCAACCGCTGATGGCTCGCGGGGTACACGTCGAAATAAATCCCATCTATTCATAGTTGGGCACTATACAT
>NZ_LUUG01000015.1 GCF_001644035.1 Methylomonas methanica | reverse complement strand
AAGTCACGGATTCAGGTTTACTTATCCAGCAAATCAGGCCCATGAAAGTGAGTATCAATTTGCCATAGAATTTTCTATTACAGGAATAAATTTAAAAAGAATCCTGGAAACTAGCAATCTATCAACGTTATTGCCGTAGGTCAGATTTTAAAACTTGTAATTCCGGGGCGGTTGTCTCCCCTGATGCCGCGCCGAGCACCGGAGGGTTTGAACGGATTAGCCCGCAGGGGCGATGCAGGGATGCATCGCGTTTTTCGCAAGGGCTGGGATGCCCTTTCGAAAAACCCCGTTCAAACCCTTCGGCGCGCAGGATAAAAGCGGCATGGGGCGGCCTTTCTTTTGGGTACTTTTCTTTGGCCGTCCAAAGAAAAGTACCTCGGCTGTCGGGCCGAGACCCGACATTAAATAAACCCGTCGCGGCAGCGACACAACATAATCAACCAAAGTCAATACTCATAGTGAAACCGCACCTGCGCAATCAACAACGTATCCCCGGTAACCTTATAAACGATTCGATGCTCGTCGTTTATCCGCCGCGACCAATAGCCGGACAACCCATGTTTCAGCGGTTCCGGTTTGCCGATGCCCTCGAACGGCTGGCGCAGGATTTCCTTGATGAGTTGGTTGATACGTTTAAGAATGGCTTTGTCGGTGGTTTGCCAGTAAAGATAGCTATCCCAGGCATCGGCGGAAAAAGTGATTTTCACTCGATCAACTCACGCTCCGTGCCTTGGCCGGATTCCAGCTCGGCGATGGATTCCAGCAAGCGGCGGGCGTTGGCTGGCGAACGCAGCAGATAGGCGGTTTCCTCCATGGCTTGGAAATCTTCCAAAGACAGCATTACCACCGGGGATTCGCTTTTGCGGGTGATAATGATGGGGGCATGGTCGGCGCAAACCTTGTCCATGGTTTTAGCCAAATTGGCGCGAGCGGCGCTGTAACTGATGGCGTCCATTGATGCTCCTGTTGTACGAAAAAGTGTACGATAGCTTAACGCCGACGGTTGGCTACTGCAAATTGGAAACACGCGTGGGCACTATAAAGCCTGCCCACCCTACGAAAACGTCACACTAACGAAACGACTATGCAATTAACCCCAAGAGAAAAAGACAAACTCCTCCTCTTCACTGCCGCCCTCCTCGCCGAGCGCCGTAAAGCCAGAGGCTTGAAACTTAACTACCCGGAAGCCGTGGCGTATATCTCGGCAGCGATCATGGAAGGCGCCCGCGACGGCCAAACTGTCGCCGAGTTAATGGCTTATGGCCGCACGCTATTGAGCATCGACGACGTGATGGACGGCATCGCCGAGATGTTGACCGAGGTGCAAGTGGAGGCGACTTTTCCGGATGGCACCAAACTGGTAACGGTGCATGAGCCGATTGTTTAGTCATCGCGTGGGCACAAAAAGCACGTGCCCACCCTACGCAAATCTGTCAGAACGCAAAGAAAATCCAACATGTAGGGTGGACACGATTTATCGTGCCCACGCGAAAAACGATTAAAAGGAGCCCACTATGATCCCCGGAGAAATATTCCCCGCCGAAGGCGATATCGAACTCAACGCCGGTCGCGCGACCGTTAAAGTTTTGGTCGCCAACAGCGGTGACCGGCCGATTCAGGTCGGCTCGCATTATCATTTTTACGAAACCAACCCGGCTTTGCATTTCGAGCGCAGCGTGGCTTTGGGCTTTCGGCTGGATATTCCGGCCGGCACCGCCGTGCGTTTCGAGCCGGGCCAGCAGCGCGAGGTGCAATTGGTGGCCTTCGCCGGCAAGCGCGAGGTCTTTGGCTTTAGAGGTGAGGTAATGGGCGCATTGGAGAAAACCGCATGAGCAAAATTTCGAGAGCGGCTTACGCCGACATGTTCGGCCCCACCACCGGCGACCGCCTGCGGCTGGCCGACACCGATTTGATTCTGGAAGTGGAAGCCGATTACACCGTTTACGGCGACGAGGTGAAATTCGGCGGCGGCAAGGTGATCCGCGACGGCATGGGCCAAAGCCAGTTGGGTAACGATCAGGCCGTGGATTTGGTAATTACCAACGCACTGATCATCGATTACTGGGGCATCGTCAAAGCCGATGTCGGTGTCAAGCAGGGGCGGATTTTCAAGATCGGCAAGGCCGGCAATCCCGATATTCAACCCGGCGTGGACATCATCGTCGGCCCCGGCACCGAAGTCATCGCCGGCGAAGGCCAAATTTTGACTGCGGGCGGCATCGACGCCCACATCCATTTCATCTGCCCGCAACAAATCGAAGAAGCGCTATGCTCCGGGGTCACCACCATGATCGGCGGCGGCACCGGCCCGGCCACCGGCACTAATGCCACCACCTGCACGCCGGGGCCGTGGCATCTGCAACAAATGCTGACCGCGCTGGACGGTTTGCCGATGAACTTCGGCTTGTTGGGCAAGGGCAACGCCAGCCTGCCCGGCGCGCTGGAAGAACAAATCAAAGCCGGGGCGATGGGCTTGAAACTGCACGAAGACTGGGGCACCACGCCTGCGGCGATAGATTGCTGCCTGGGCGTGGCCGATGATTACGACGTGCAGGTGGCGATCCACACCGACACCTTAAATGAGTCCGGCTTTGTCGAAGACACTTTCGCCGCCTTTAAAGGCCGCACCATCCACACTTACCACACCGAAGGCGCTGGCGGCGGCCATGCCCCGGACATCATCAAAGCCTGCGGTTTGAGTAACGTATTACCGTCGTCGACTAACCCGACCCGGCCCTACACGGTCAACACCGTCGACGAGCATCTGGACATGCTGATGGTCTGCCACCACCTCGACCCCAGCATTCCGGAAGACGTGGCTTTTGCCGAATCGCGCATCCGCCGCGAAACCATCGCCGCCGAGGACATCCTGCACGACTTGGGCGCGTTTTCGATGATTTCCTCGGACTCGCAAGCCATGGGCCGGGTTGGCGAAGTGGTGATCCGTACCTGGCAGACTGCGCATAAGATGAAAGCGCAGCGTGGCGCGTTGGGTAGCGATACTGCACAAAACGACAACTTCCGCATCAAGCGCTACATCGCCAAATACACCATCAACCCAGCCATCAGCCACGGCATATCCCACGAAGTGGGTTCCATCGAAGCAGGCAAACTGGCCGACCTGGTGCTGTGGCAACCGGCCTTTTTCGGCGTAAAACCCAGTCTGATCATCAAAGGCGGCCTGATCACCGCCGCGCCGATGGGCGACGCCAACGCCTCCATCCCGACCCCACAACCGGTGCATTACCGGCCGATGTTCGGCAGCTTCGGCCGCACTGCAGCCAGCACCTCCATGATCTTTTTGCCGCAGGCGGCGGTGAGTTCCGGTTTGGCCGACCATTTAGGGCTGCAAAAACGCGTAGGCACGGTGAAAAACACCCGAACCATCGGCAAGGCGGATTTGAAATTGAACGACTACCAGCCGGTGATGGAGGTTTGTCCGCAAACTTATCAAGTACGGGCGGATGGGGAATTGTTGGTGTGCGAGCCGGCGGTGGTGTTGCCGATGGCGCAGCGGTATTTCTTGTTTTGAGAAGGATCAGGGTTTTCGGTAGAGCCATCCGTGGCCCTGCCGAAAACAAACTGTATCAGGCGGAAGCGATGGCGGCATTTGCCATCAGTTGAAACTAGGAACCTGGGGTATTGTTTTTGTGCGGTAGAACCGGTTCATCGTTGCTCGTTGCACCCGCCTCTATTTGGTGAGCCATTGCTTCAATGATTTCCGGTGGTGCACCGGATTGCTTTAGGCTTTCGCGTAACTCAGCGCTCAATTCCGCGCTGGTTCGTTCGGGTACCGGTTCTTCGGGCTGAACGGCTGCGACGGACTCTTGTTCTTTCAGAGTCTGCTCCATCTGCGCAATCTGCTCTTCCGGTAAGTGATTGGCTCGCATCGACGCAATCATATCGGCATTGGCTTCGCTACGCGCCGCCTCATCCTCGGGCGACACGCTATTGGCGAGCGCCTGCCGCTGGCGCTCGTGCGGGGGTAATCGAGTGTCCGGAGACATTGCGGCGTTTGTCGGCGGAATATCGAGCTTTCTGTTCGCGCCCACCGCGATAACAGGCGCGGAAACTGAAGCGGTATTCTCCGGCAGCGCCGCCCGCTGGCTCTCGCCACGACCGGGGAATTGCTGACCGGCAAAATATCCGCTCGCAAAAACGCTAGCCACACCCAGTATTGAGACAAGTTTATTCATGATCGTGACCTAGGTTGAGTTTGTTCGGAGCGGAATCTCGGCCGGATGAATCAGACCAAAGATTCCGCATGATCGGATTCAGCGATTAATACTCGTACAGATAGGTTAAAGTACCTAGATAGCGGTAAGATCCGGAGGTTGGGCAGGCAGCAGTGCCTGAGTCACCATACAAATACAAGCTTTGATGGTTTTGCAGCGCCATTTTGGCCTGAATCAAAGCCTCTTTGTTATAGGTCACGTAATAGTTGGTAAAGGCCGGCAGTACGTTGTGCTCCGGCACGGTGTAGATATAACCGTATGTCGTACCGTTTACATTGTATTCGTAGACGCCGCTGACATAGGTCCAACCTCCGCTGCAACTCGCCGCATTGGCGGCACTGGCACCGAACATGGAAGCGGCAACGAAAGATAGCATTAAGAATAAATTTTTGATTGTTTTCATGACTTTCACCTTTTGAAAATTAAACACGAGAGTTGATGAATTAACGCTGTACTTGCTTCTCGGGTAAAAAATTGGCTTACTTTGAAATTCAAGGGCAGCATGTCCGGCGGCATTTGCGCTGCTGTTTTGCTGGCGGCGTAATTAGCGGGGACGGTGTTAATTTAGGGAAATCGGGGGGAGTTCTCTGTTAACTTGTTGGCTGGGAAAGTGTGAGGTTTTTCACAGTTTTATGTGGACGTAGCTTTGCTGGGTTTTGGGTTTTTGTGTCGCTGTCGCGACGGGGATTTTTAAAGTCGGGTCTCGGCCCGACGGCCGAAATACTTTCTTTTGCGTGGCCAAAAGAAAGTATTCAAAGAAAAGGCCACCCGACATTCCGCCAATTTCCTACGCGTCTCGCTTTTGGCGAGGGTTTTCGGAAGGGCCATCCTTGGCCCTCCGAAAACGAGCGGCATCCCTGCCGCTCCCCTACGGGCTGATCTCGCCAAAAGCTCCGATGCTCGGGGCGGAATAACGGGATAAAACCATCCCAAGCCGAAAAACGTTAAACGACTTCATAAGTTAGATTTTTGATTGTGATGCAGTACACTCCCCACGCAGTTCGGCACATCCTACAAACCAAAAACATAAGGCAATCCACATATATCAAATTAATTGCATGAAATATTCTTCAACCCCTTATATGTAACATGAAAGATAATCTAATAAAATACTCATTCCAATTAGTCGTTTTTATATTTATCGTATATTCATCTTCTTTAATATTAATTACTTGGTCTAATCCGGAAATATCAATTGATAAATCTGGTGTTTTTGGCGATAGTTTCGGAGCTCTTACTGCACTATTCACGGGACTGGCTTTTGCTGGTACATTAAGGACACTTCAAATACAAAGCGAAGAACTTAAACTTCAACGAACTGAAATAGAACGAGCCGCGTCAGCACAAGAAATAACGGCTAGACTCACTGCGACGACAACGTTACTTTCTGAATATAATTCAAGATTGAAAACAAATGAAGAACTAATCAAACAACAACAAGATCAAATGTTATCTGGCATCATAAATCAAGTTATACAGAGCGCCTATGAAGTAAGCATAAGTAAATTAGAAGAGGAAAATTTAACAATAACTCAAAATAAATATAGTTTAATTCGAGAATTGGAAAGCATACTCACTGAAACGTAATAATCTTTTTTTACATATGAAAATCAACAATTAATGAACCTTGATTTTTGTGTGTACGAGCCCGGACGAATAACATGCGTCCGATTACGCTTTGCTAATCGGACCTACCGTCCTCTACGTTTTTACGATCGACTTATGAATTTGGGATAGTTTTGGTCCCGTTATTCCGCCCCGAGCATCGCAGCTTTTGGCGAGAGCAGCCCGCAGGGGAGCGGCAGGGATGCCGCTCGTTTTCGGAGGGGCAGGAAGCCCCTTCCGAAAAC
>NZ_LUUG01000014.1 GCF_001644035.1 Methylomonas methanica | reverse complement strand
ACCTTGTATTATCCAACCATGTTTTTCAGGAGATAATGAAATCTCGAAAAACATGCCTGAGGGGCACCTCAGGTTTGGGTAACTGGATGCCGTATCGTACCTTGGAAAACCCAGTCCGAAACGTAGACCATTGCAGCAGTGGCCCACCCTCGATCAACGATCGGACAGTATCTTCGGCCCGGATTCCGGCAGCCTGCATTCACAAGGTAGATCATTTGAGGTTTTCATGTCCCATTTTTATCTCGGTATTGATGTCGCAAAAGCTAAGTTGGACTGTGCGTTACGCCTGCCCAACGGTAAGTTTCGCGCCAAAGTGATTCCCAATTCACTTGAAGGCTTTACAGCTTTGTTGACGTGGTTGAACGCCCAAAAAGCTGAATCCGTGCAGGTCTGCATGGAAGCGACCGGTATTTATTGGGAAGACGTTGCTCAGCATCTGGCAACCAACGGCTTAACCGTCAGCGTCGTCAATCCGGCACAAATCAAAGCTTATGGCGCTTCACGGCTCACCCGCAGTAAGACCGACACGGTCGATGCTAAACTCATTGCCGATTTCTGCGCCGAACGCAAACCATCCGCTTGGCAACCTCGTTGCGAGGCGGAAGTCACGTTACGCGCACTAGTGTTGCGCCTGGACGCCCTGCAAACCATGCGCACCCAAGAAAGCAACCGTTTGCAGGTGGCTCGCGAGGCGGTGCGCGAGGACATTCAGCAGCATCTGAATTGGCTGGATACCGCTATCCAACAATTGATCGACGCCATCAATGATCACATTGATCGTCATCCCGATCTCAAGCAACAGCGCGAATTACTCGACAGCATCCCCGGCATTGGCGAGCGCACCAGCGCTATTATCCTAGCGTTCTACGCCGATACCTCGCGCTTCGCCAACAGTCGGCAGGCCGCAGCCTTTGCCGGGCTCGACCCCAGGCAATACGAGTCCGGCAGTAGCATAAAAGGAAAACCCAGACTCTCCAAAATCGGACACTCATTTTTGCGAAAAGCCATGTATATGCCTGCCATGGTGACACTTTATAAAACGGCCTGGGGAAAACAATTCAGAAACCGATTATCCAGCGCCGGTAAACCCAATAAGCTAATCATTGGTGCCATGATGCGTAAATTGATTCATGTTGCTTTCGGCGTCTTAAAATCCGCCAAACCCTTCGATTCGGCTATTCATTTGGCTTGACTTGGATAACAGTATCTAC
>NZ_LUUG01000013.1 GCF_001644035.1 Methylomonas methanica | reverse complement strand
CCGGGCACTTCGCCAAGGCCGATTTTCAGGAGCCATCCGATGATTCAGTTTTACCCTACCCCTCGCTCGTTAGCTGAAAAAGCATTCACTAAGTTCAAGTCTCACAATTTCTTAAGGGTGTTGGAGCCAAGCGCCGGGCGTGGCGATTTGCTCGCTCCATTGCTCGACAAATGTACTCACCGTTATTCGTCTCATAGCGCTGATAAAATTGACTGCATTGAACTTGATTTAGACAATCAAGCCGTCTTACGCAGCAAGGGCGTTAATGTGGTCGATACCGACTTTTTAGCTTTTAGTGGGGCAGGGATGTACACCCATATTTTGATGAACCCGCCTTGGAAGGATGGGGCTGACCATCTTGTTAAAGCCTTTGATTTATTAGTCGATGGCGAACTGGTTGCCATCTTGAACGCCGAAACAATCCGCAACCCACACACCGCCAAGCGAAAACTCATCTGTAACTGGATCGAAGAGCACGGATCAGTTGAATTTCTTTCAGAGGCGTTTCTTGATCCTGACACCATGCGCAAAACCGCCGCCGATGTTGCTTTGATATGGCTGAAAAAGAAGGTCGATATAAAACAGAATTTTACGCATGGTTTGGAAGTTGAGCATGTAGCGGAAATCGATTACACCGAGAAAAACAGTATCGCCCTGAGACAGAACACGATCAGTAATGCCGTGTCAGTCTTTAATGCCGCTGTTAAAGCGTTGAAATCCGCCGAAGTCACCAGGGAAGAGGCTGATTACTACGCGCGTTTGTTGGGGCGGCCATTGAATGAGCTGCACAAAACTACGCAAGACGGCGAAGTTATTGCTATCCAAGAGCGATTTAATAAAGGCTATGACGATCTTAAAAAGCGGGCATGGACGAACGTATTACATTCCACGGAATTCAATAAATACCTATCGTCCAAGGCCTATCAACGTCTTGTAACCGACTTCGAACAGATTGCTAAGCTATCGTTTACAGAATCCAATGTAAGGGGATTTTTGATTGGCCTAGTCAATAGTCAAGGCGATATGAACATGCAAATGTTGCTGGACTGTTTCGATGAAATAACCAAATACCGACCGGATAACCGGGCTTATTACAAAGGGTGGAAATCTAACGAAAAGCATAGAGAGTTAGCGTATCGCGTCAAAATGACACGGTTTATTATTCCGGTTAGGAACAGTTACGGTTTAGGCCCAAGCTGGGACGATCTTAAAAAATTGCAGGACTTTGATAAGGCCTTCGCGATGCTTGATGGTAAAGCGCAATGCAACTATGGCTTGCATGACTTATTTAATGCTATGCCGGATGACTTAAAAAGAAGTCAGCGAATGACTACCGACTACTTTGATATTCGCTGGTATCGACAAGCGGGAACGGTGCACTTTTACCCTAGGAATCGTGAAATTATTGACCGCCTTAATCGTATGGTTGGCCGTCAACGTCAATGGCTGCCTAACGATAATGGTGCGGCACCAAAGGCGTTTTGGGAGCATTACGAAAAGGCGGAAACTATCACAAATGCAATGGTATTGCCGACAGTACGCTGGGGCCATCCGTCTGATGAACAGATCGAGGCCTCACACACTAAAGCCTGTGAGGATGCGGGCCTTGATGTCGATACATTCTTTGCATTAAATAATGCGAGTCCTAACCAACTGGCGGCCTAGTTGTAACAAGAATTTACACACAGATTTCGCTTTTTCGGGGGCAGATTGGAGGCCCCCACGCGAAAATATGTAGATAAATTGATTTTCCCCTTTTTACATGCGCCTATGCCAGGCTTTTTTTAAAGCGGTTTAATACGAGAGGCTTGCTCACTGTGCGCTGACATTGACAGAAAGGCCGGCTTATTCGGTCAA
>NZ_LUUG01000012.1 GCF_001644035.1 Methylomonas methanica | reverse complement strand
TTTAAAGTCGGGTCTCGGCCCGACAGCCGAGATACTTTCTTTTGCTTGGCCAAAAGAAAGTATCCAAAGAAAAGGCCACCCGGAATTCCGCCAATTTCCTGCGCTTCTCGCTTTTGCCGAGGGTTTTCGGAAGGGGCTTCCCAGCCCCTCCGAAAACGAGCGGCATCCCTGCCGCTCCCCTGCGGGCCGATCTCGCCAAAAGCTGCGATGCTCGGGGCGGAATAACGGGAACAACCCCGTCGCGGGATTGATATTGGTTAGATTATTTTGTTTGTTTAGGATGTGGGATGGAGTTGTAGGATTCTGCAGATGTTAGAAGGCCCATGAGAACGAAGCGCCTCACTGAGTTCTGCGAATCCTAAGGGTTGCAGATAAATAAGGAGACTATATGCGGGCGTGGGGTCAAATATTTACAATATTTAGTTTAGTTTTAGCTGGTTACGGCATGGTGATGGATACTTCATTAGAAATTGCTACAGGAGAACGAATTCTAAATCTAGGGCTTATGAATAATCAGTCAAATATATTCATTGGCGCAGGCGTTGTATTTATTTCTGGAATATTACTAATCGGGTTTTCGCATAACTCGTCTGGAGCAATACGTGTTTGTCCATTCTGTGCTGAGAATATAAAAGTTAAAGCAAAAATATGTCGGTTTTGCCAAAAAGAAGTGCCAGAATTAAATTTTGATTCGATTTCTGAGGAAGATGGTAATAATTCTGGATGGGCTTCAGCCATATTGAAAGTCTTATTATTCGTTGTAATGTTGTATTTAGTAAATAAATCGATTGAAAATGGCGATAGACTTCGTGACGCTAGGAATTCTGCTGAACAATTACGGAAACAAAGAGGCGAATAGGGCGGGAATGCCCCTTTGGCTATGAGTCAATTAAAAGAGCAGTTTTTAAAAGAGAAAATTTATGCTTTTCTAGAGCAATCAATGATTAGCGATGTTAAGGATTTTCTCGTTACATCAGAATGTAATGTAGAAATTCAACATGCGAAAGAACTTGATCGTATTCAACAACTTGATGTTGAAAATAACCTACCAAGAGGTTACATACTTGGTCTCGAGGAAATTGCTAGATTAAGATTTGAGATTAATATGCCAATTATTATCAGATACAGTGCCGTAGTATTGCTTGTCACTATGATTGAATGGTCAATAAAAAATCTTAACAAGCAACTTAGAATACCTATTTTAATAAGAGATAATAATTTTGTAGTGAATTTTTTTAAAAAATTGTCTAGTGAGATTAATTTTCAACAAAATGAGGTTTTAAAAGATATAGAAGCAATTGTTTATGTGAGAAATTGTATTACTCATAGTGCTGGCATACTCAATGAGTATAAGTATTCTGAACAATTGCCGGGTTTTATTGCAAGGCTAAACGGTTTTACTTTTAATAACACAGCTTTCGTTGATGGCTATCTTTGGATCGAACGTAATGCATTAAATCAGTACATTGATGTTATTGGTGATTTCATCTTTCTGATTTTTAAAGATTGTTATGAAAAAGGACTTATGAAGCATTTGCCTGATACGCTGGATTGAAAGAAATAAAACCTAGCAATTTGAATTACAAATTTTGGTTTTCTGTAAATATCGGGGTCTTTTTCTTCCCGTTTGCCGCGCCGAGCACCGGAGCTTTTGAACGGAATAGCCCG
>NZ_LUUG01000011.1 GCF_001644035.1 Methylomonas methanica | reverse complement strand
CAAACCATCGAGCACATAGGTCGAATCGCGGATACCGACATTCACGACTTTGATGTGATATGGGGCGTACTGGTCGGAAATGTGGGTATAGAACAATCGGCCCGGCTCGCTGCCATACTTCGGATTGACATGACCCGAACTTTCGCCCTTACCGCCCGCCCGGAAACGCTGGCCGTCAGAAGACGAGGTCGAGCCATCGCCCCAGTTTTCGGCAAACGCATGATTGAACTGGGCATTCACTAACTCGGCTAATCCGGCGGAATAGGTTTCGTCCCGGATATGCCAGGCTTGCAGCCACGACAGTTTGGCGTAAGTCGTGCCGGGGCAAGACTCGGCCATTTTGGTGAGCCCCAGATTAATGGCGTCGGCCAAGATGGCCGATAGCAACAAAGTGCGGTCTTTAGTCGGCTCTCCATCCTTTAAATGCACAAAATGCCGGCTGAAGCCGGTCCAGTCATCCACGTCCATCAATAATTCGGTGATCTTGATGCGGGGCAGTAACATGCCTGCGTGGTTGATCAATTGTTGTGCCGCTTCAGGGACGACGGCATCCAATGGGGTGATTTTCAGCCCGGAATCGGTGATGATGGCATCGGGAAGTTCATTGGCCAATGCCAAACGGTTTACCGTGCTCAGTTGTCGTTCGAGCAACTGCAACCGATCATGCAGGTATTGTTCGCAATCCGGATTGACGGCGACCGGCAATACTTTTGCCTGTTTGAGTTCTTGGAATTTCACGGAAGGCAACAGGTATTCGTCGAAGTCGCGGAATTGCCGGGAACCCTGTACCCAGATGTCGCCAGAACGAAGCGCGTTTTTCAGTTCAGTGAGCGCACAGATTTCATAGAAGCGACGGTCAAGCCCTTGGTCGACATGTACCAGCGACTTCCAGCGCGGTTTGATAAAAGCCGTCGGAGCATCAATAGGCACTTTGCGTGTGCCGGTACTGTTCATAGTGCGGATCACCGCAATGGCATCTAGCACATCCTGCGCCGCCGGTGCCGCGCGTAAAGTCAGCATGTCCAGGAAATCCGGCGTATAGCGGCGGAGAGTGCTGAATTGCTCAGCAATCAAATGTAAGTGGTCGAACGCTGCGGGCTTGGCCAATTGATCCGCTTCGATGATGCTTTGCTGGAAGTCGTCCCAGGAAATTACGGACTCGATTGCGGCGTAAAGATCGCTATCCGATTGCTTGGCATCCAACAAGGCATGGCCGATTTTTGAAAGTAATCGTACCTTGTCGTTGATCGCCTTGCCCTGTTGTTGGAACTGATGTTGATGCTTGTGCTTGGCTGCGCTGAATAACTTCAACAGGATACGGTCGTGTAGATCGATAATTTCGTCGATAATGGTAGCCGTGCTTTCCAAGGTTACGGCCACCAGTGTGGCGTATCGGCGCTCGCTTTCAAACTTGCCGAGGTCCTGCGGCGTCATTTGCCCACCTTCGCGCGCGATTTTTAATAGCCGGTTCTGGTGAATGTGCCGACCAATGCCATCCGGCAAGGCAATTGCCTGAAAGGTTTTCAGTCGCTCGATGTGCTCTAGCATATAGCGAGAATTGGGCTTCAAAGGCGACTGGCGTAGCCAAATCAACCAAGTCGTGTTGGAATCCGGCTTGATTTTCAGCAGTTCGTCGAGCCGTTGTCGATGCAGCGCCGTGAGCGGCTGAGCCAATGCCCGGTAGATGCCGCGATTCGCGCGAGTGATGGCTTCGGCACAGCCTCGCTCGATCACGGTAAGCGTCGGTAGAATAACCTTGCGTTGGCGAAGCGCTTCCAAGGCATAGGCCGCTAACACCACACCCTTATCGGTTTGCATGGCGAGATCGGCCAGCGTTTTCACTACAAATCGGAAATCGGACAAACCGAACGCCGATAAGCCGAGATAGCCGCGCAGGTCCTGGAAATGTTCGCGCCGCGTTTCGTCGCGCTCGCCGTATTTTCGCCAAGCGCCAGGATCGGACTTGATTTGGCTGGCGATCCATTGGATAACCGGCTCTATTACTGTCGCATTAGCGGCTAGCGCGTAACCAGGGTAGCGTAGTAGGCAGAGTTGCACCGCGAAACCGAGGCGGTTAGCGTCGCCCCGGCGCTGCCGAATCAGGGCTAAGTCGGACTCGTTGAAGGTGTAATGGCGGATCAAGTCGTTTTGAGTGTCGGGCAAGGCCAGTAAACTGGCCCGTTCCGTAGCGGACAAAACCGAGCGCCTGGACATGATTACTGAGTGCTTTTTAGATATTGGTATAGCGTTTCCCGGCTAATGCCATACTCACGGGCTAACTTTGCTTTCTGCTCGCCGGTACCGGCACGCTGTTGCAGCTCTGCGACTTGCTCGGGCGATAACGATTTCTTACGTCCTCGGTAAGCGCCGCGCTGTTTGGCCAGCGCAATGCCTTCGCGTTGCCGTTCGCGGATCAGTGCCCGTTCGAACTCGGCAAACGCCCCCATGACCGACAGCAATAAATTGGCCATCGGCGAATCTTCGCCGGTGAACGTGAGACACTCCTTGACGAATTCGATGCGTACGCCGCGCTTGGTTAACTGCTGTACCAAGCGCCGCAAGTCATCCAGATTTCTCGCCAAGCGGTCCATGCTATGCACCACGACCGTATCGCCTTCTCGGACAAAGGCCAGCAGATCTTCCAAAGCTGGCCGTTCGGTGTCTTTGCCGGACGCCTTATCGGTGAAAACCTTACTGACCTCGACCTGTTCCAATTGGCGTTCCGGATTTTGATCAAACGTGCTGACTCTGATGTAACCAATCCGATGCCCTTGCAAATGAACAGCCCTCAAAAAACCAAAAGTGTCAGGATAAAATCTATAACCTTTGGCGGCAGGTGTCAATATTTACAAAAATGCATTCTATCCTGACGCCAAAGCAGCGCACAGTCTGACATCAGGATAGGGTATAGTCTTAACTGACACCGCCGCCCATAGCTTGGTACAGAGCTGCGCTATCGACAAGGCGCTGTGCCTGAGCCGCGATCAAGTTAATTCTGGTCTGTTGCGCCGCTTGTTGTGCGATCAGTTGCTGAACGTAGCTGGCTGCACCCAGTGCATATTGCCTCTGCACGGATTGCAAAGAGCCCTGTGCCGCAGCATCGGCGGCGGCCAATGCCGCCAATGCCTGGGCATCGTTCTCCAGTGCGCGCAGGACATCGGCCACATTGCGCAGGGATTCGAGCACCACGCTTTGGTAATTGGCTGCCGCGGCATCGAACGCGGCCAATGCCGCGCGCTTTTCGGCGGGCAGTGCGGGATTAAAGAGCGGCTGAGTAAGTTGTCCAAGGACGTTCCATATTGCCGAACCGGGGCCGAACAATGCGCCTGCAACCAAGGTCTGCGTAGCGAGATCGGCGCTGAGATTAAGTTGCGGATACAGCTTGGCGATTGCGCTGCCGTATTCCGCGTTGGCCGCGTGTAACAGCGCTTCTGCGCCCAGGATGTCGGGGCGGCGGCGCACCAACTCGGAAGGTACGATTAGGGGTAAATCGGACGGTAGGGTGAATTCTTCCAGCGTGAAAGTAGGTAATCGCCCATCTCCCGGGGCACGGCCGCTGAGTGCGGCCAACAGATGTTCATTCTGCTGGTTCTGTTTGCGCAACACAGGAAGGCCGGCGCGAGTCTGTTCCACTTGGGTTTGCAGTGCCAATACCTCATCCGGTGCGCCCTGGCCAAGACGCACGCGTTCTTGGGTAATGTGCAATTGTTCATCTTGCGCGCGAAGAATGGCCTCCGTAGTCTGTATTTGTGCCGCAAGCCTGGCTTGGGTGATCGCGGCGGTAACGATGTTGCCCGCCAAGGTCAGCTGCGCACCTTCCATTTCGTGGCGACGATACTCGGTTTGGGCGACTAAGGCTTCCAATGCGCGGCGGTTACCGCCGGCAAGATCGAGTTGGTAATTTACGTTAACACCCGCGTTAAACAAACTGAATTCCCGCGCCTGGTCATCTTGCCCCAATACGATGGGATTAAAGCGTTGTCGTTGAGCACTGAAACCGGCATCGACTTGGGGATACATCATCGCCCCCTCCTGCGCCGCATGGATTTCCTGCGCCTGACGTAACGTGGCTCTTGCGGAAGCCAGCGTTGGACTGGCCTGAAAAGCCTGTTCTATCAGCGCGTCGAGTTTGGAAGATCCCAGATCACGCCACCACTGTGCACTCACATTTAAGCCGATCCTAAAGTGTTGTGCCCCCCCAAAAGCCGTGGCTGCGGATGCCGTTTGAGTTGACAAAGGGGTTGCGGTGTAGGCTGGCATATCGGGGGCGGCCGGTGGTTTGAAATCGGGCCCTACGGTACAACCTGCCAGCAATCCGGCAAAAATGATGACTGTATAGGTCCGAACCGTCATGTGATCGGTCTTCGATCTATCAATGCCGTGACGGTGTATTCCTTCAACGTTGCCCATAAAAATGTTCCACGAACGATTGACGAAAACTCTGATGGCAAGCCAGGCAACTGCTTTGCAGATTCGCAAAGGCTGTGATCACGCCTTGTCCATCGTTCCGAGAGGCAACTTGTTCCAGCGCCCGCGCAGCTTGATGCGTTATTTCGTCATGACTTTCGAATGTGCCCATATTGGTGCCAATGAACGTCAGGATACGCATCTTCTCGATAACGGGCGGCTCTGGATGCTCGGCGATCTGTGGCGCAATTTTGGCGACCAAAGCCCAATCTTCACGAGAAATAGCGTCTGAGATGGTCTGCATACTCCTACCGAGTTCTTGCATGATCCTTTTTAGTTCTAACGGCTTAACTTCGGTATCTCCATCAGCCCAAGCATGCGAGTAGATACCGGCTATAAATACGCTGGCTGCAATGACAGTCAATAGATTTTTCGGGAAGTTTTGGTATGTCATAAAGCACCTTGAATTTAATTGTTTTCTCACTCAAATCCTCGTCCTTCGCCGACTTCCTCATGGGCCACGCCGTCTCGGATATGGTAGATGCGTTTGAAGGTGGGAATAATTTTTTCATCGTGGGTGACAACGATGATGGCGGTCTCGAACTGGCTTGCCATGTCGTTGAGGATACGGATAACGGCCATGGCCCGTTCACTGTCGAGCGGTGCGGTGGGCTCGTCGGCAAGAATCACAGGCGGGCGATTGACCAGCCCCCGCGCGATGGCAACGCGCTGCTGTTCGCCGCCGGAAAGCTGCGACGGCATGGCACGGGCGCGGTGTTGTACATCCAGTGCGGTGAGAAGCTCCAGTGCTTTCGCACGCGCTTTACTATTGGGAATCCCTGCCAACATCGGCAGCAGTGCAACGTTGTCGGTCACATCGAGAAAAGGAATCAGGTAGGGTGCCTGGAATACGAAGCCGATCTTGTCGCGCCGCAAGGCTCGCAGGTCACGTACTTTCCAGCCGTTGTCAAAGATCACCTCATCACCCAGAACCATACGGCCGGCAGTCGGATCGATCACCGCCCCCAGACACTTGAGCAGGGTGCTCTTACCGGAACCTGATGGACCGATGAGTCCTACCACTTCACCAGGAGCAACCTGCATGTCCACGCCCCTCAAGGCATGAACAGCGGTATCGCCCTCGCCGTAGCGTTTCTTTAAACCTTCAATGTGAATGCCTTTGCCGCTCACCTTAGCCTCCTATGGCGTCGGCCGGATCGACCTTGAGCGCCATACGGATAGCAACAAGGCTGGCCAATGCGCAGATTGCCAGCACAGCGAAAAAACCGGCGACGGAATCAAGTGGCTCCAACAGCACATACTTGGGGAAAATCGGCACCCAAAAGGTAGCGGTGATTTTCCCCACCACAAAACCTATAGTGCCAAGCGCAAGCGACTGCTGCATGATCATGCCGGCAATGGTGCGGTTCCTGGTGCCGATCAGTTTAAGCACCGCGATTTCCCGAATTTTTCCCAAGGTCAAGGTATAGATGATGAAAGCAACAATGGCCGCGCTGACGATGCTCAGAATCACCAAAAACAAGGCGATTTGCCTGGCTGATTTATCGATTACTTTGTCCATCAGAATAGATTCCATCTGGGCACGGGTATAAACCTGCAGGCGCGTCCAGCGGCGAATCGTTTCGGCTGCATCCTCAGGGAGTGTGCCGGGTTTGAGCTTAACAAGTACCGCATTAACATAGGTGTTGGTACTTTGCGATGCGTTCACCACAGCGAGTAGATCGGGAATGCCTGGACGATTGAAGTCCGGGTTCTCGGCATTGCGGCGGCGCTGCTGAACCAGGGCATCGTTGTCTTTCAGAAATTGCGCTTCTTGTGCGTCTTTAAGCGGGATGAAAACCATCGGATCACCGTTATAAGACACCGTGCGTTTGGATAATCCGACGACCGTGTAAAAATTGCGGCGGATTCGGATGCGCTCACCGAGCTGAAATCCGCTGGAAATATCGGCAATGGCTTCATAGTGGCTACGGGTGATATGTCGCCCGGCGACGAGATACCGGGGCTGTCCCGGCGTACCCGGCTTGCCGGCCGTGACGCCAACCACCATGGCGCTAACATCCTGATCGCCGTGACCTACCTGCATAATCAGATAGGTGATATTGGCTGCGTATTCTACCTCCGGCATATTCAGCAGACTGCGATACAGATCGTCGTACAGACTGGACGATTCGGCATAAGGCCCCTGAGTGCCCTGTTGCACCACCCACAGATCCGCGCCTGTATTGTCCAGCATCACCTGTGCATCGTCGACCATGCCTCGATAGATGCCGGCCATACTGAGCGTCACGCCGATCAATAAGCCTAATCCGACGCCGGTGAACACGAATTTACCCCAGGAATGGAGAATATCGCGGCCCGCCAAGCTGATCATCGTGCGGCACCGGGAATGTGTTCAACCACATGAATTCGGCTGTGTGTGGTCAGCGCCTTTTCGCTGTAAACCACTACCTGGTCGCCGTCCTTGAGGCCATCGCGTATTTGTATTTGGCCATCAAGATCAGCAACACCTAATTTAACGGGGGTAAAGTGCAGGTCGCCGTCCATAGCTTGCCAGACTCCAGCTTGCCCATTCTCACGATGGATGGCGGCATAGGGAATCACCGGGGCAACTGGTAGGGCAGGCAAGTCGACTGTGACTTCGGCCAGTTCACCCAGAGGCGGCAATGGATCGGGAGGCAAATCGAAACTCGCCTTGGCAAGCATTTCTTCAGTTACGGCATCAGCTTTGGGTTCCACCCGCAGTAAGCGGCCGGCCAGCACATGGCCACTGCGGGAGCGCAACACAATGCGGGCTGGCAGTCCGGCGGCAAGTCCGGCGGCACTGATCTGGTCGAAGCGTACGTTCAACCATAAACTTTCGGGATCGATCACTTCCACCACAGCTTGACCAGCAACGACAGTTGTGCCGGGATCAGCATCTCGGGAGCTGACCAAGCCATCAGCCGGCGCGATCAGACGCAGGTTACCCCGCTGCGTAATCAATGCCTCCCGGTCAGATCGGGCACGAGCGACGTCTTCATGGGCAACCGTAAGTACAGCATCCGCTATCTGCAATTCCTGTCGCTTGGTGTCGACTATTTCTTCGCTGGTCGAGCGTACTGCAAACAATTGTTCATATCGATGCAACTGGGCCTTCGCATACGCTTGCCGAGCCTTCGCTTCGCGCAATGCCGCTTCGGCACGCTTGAATGCCGATTCCTGCGAGTGGACGCGATCATCGAGATCGACCTGATCCATCTCGCCTAACACTTGACCGCCCTTCACCCGATCGCCCACATGCACCTCCAGACGTTGCACGCGACCGGCAACCGTGGGACCAATTTTGTAGGTATAGCGCGCCTCCACCGTGCCGATACCGAATAGCGCAGGGGCAATTGACTTTGACTTTACTTCCGCGACCGTCACGGTTACCGGTGCTAGCGGGCCGGATCGTAAGGCGACGTAGACGAAAAGCACAAGCAACGGCACAATAACTGCCATAAGCGCCAAGGTGCGTTTTTGTAGAGGCATGCGATTCATTGCGCACTCCGGATGCCACGCTGATAAATGGCAAAGACGCGTGGTGCATCGTGGCGGATACGCTCCACATTGCCGGCCAGCAGCGATTGCATGACCAGGCCTTGGATCGTGCCGATGAACAGGGTGGCCGCCGCTTCGGTATCGAGTGTGGCGGACAGCTCGCCGCAAGCCTTGCCCGCCTCGATCAGCCGGTGCAGGCGTTCTCCATAACGCCGGATCAAAGCTTGCACTATACGCTTGGGCGCGGTCTGCTCGGCACGTTGCAATTCTCCAAACATCATTCGGGGAACCCCTGGATGCTCGGCCACGAACTCGACGTGGCTCATGAATATCGCCTGCATCGCGGCTAGAGGCGATTCAATACCTTGTGCGGCGCAATCAATCCGGGCCAGAAGGCGTTCCGCCACCCACTCCATGACTGCCTGCCAAATGGCGTCCTTGGTCGGAAAATGACGAAACAACGCGCCCTGGGTCAGGTTCATATGCTTGGCGATAGCCGCAGTTGTGATTTCGCTGGGGTTTTGCGAACCCGCCAATTCAACCACCGCCTCGACTGTTACGGCCCGTCGTTCATCCGCAGGAAGATGTTTTACATGGGTATTCACGGTTGCCCTCAAAAGGATAGTAATTAATTACTATCTTATGATGATAAACAAATTATGCAAGCGGAAAATTATTCTGTGGAAGATCACGATGACTCAATTGTTGATCTAAGAGTATGTATTTTTCTAAAGTAAATGTACGCTACAGCAAGGCCGATTGCCCCTTTGCGGCCAAACATATCAATATATGTTTGGCCGCACTAGGCTCTAACACATGGTCTTGCCCACTTAGTGCATTGATTGCCATTACAACTCTTAAACTCTTACCATAAAAGCTTAGCGTACTATTTTTTCCGAATTCTGTGACTGCCCCTATAAAAATGGTTTTGGTAGAGGTAGATTAATATGAGCGAGAAAAAAGTTTTACAGCCTTTATGGGGCAAAGTAAGGATTCGTGCGATTTTGGGCAATAGCGGCTTAACTCATGCGATTTAGCGTCTGTGATGCACAAATATCATATTTAACCTACCGGAAAATATCTGTTTTCCGGTAGGTTAAATAAAACACCCTTATTGCCACTCAAAGCGCCCGCAAAAATGTATGAAAAAACAGTGTCGCTATGGTGTGTCATACGGAAAGGGTTTGCCGCGCATGATAATGGTCACTATTGCCCATTTTGACTTGAATCCTTACGGTCAGCCAACTTCGCAATCTTTACAGCCGCAGAGGTCATCTCGGCCATAATACCTTTTGCGCCCGAGATCATATCGACGATTTCTTTTCTCGCCGTGCGCGGGTGGCCTGCGTTCAAGGGGGGCTGAGGATCATATTCCATCGCAAGCTGCGTGAATTCGGCGGCATCCTGCCCCTTAAGGTTCGCGATGACTATCAGTCCTAAATCGATCCCCGCCGTGATGCCGCCCCCCGTAATTCGATTTCGGTCAACGGACACGCGTTCGTGGCTCGCCTCGATACCCAGAGCTTCCAAAGGCTCATAGAATGCCCAATGTGTAGCTGCACGATAGCCTTCTAGCAGCCCAGCCATGCCGAGAAGCACTGAGCCGGTGCACACCGAGGTAATATAACGGGCGGTCGAACCAGCATGGGCAAGGAATTCCAGAATCTCTTTGTCTTGCATGGCATCAACCGTACCAAAACCGCCCGGCACGAACAATACATCCAGATTGTTGGGAACATCGTCGAATGTGATCGAGGGATTCATCGAAACTCCCACGTCGGTTAGGACGGGATCCATATTCTTCCAGATGAGATGCGTTTGCCCGTTTAAGCTGAACGCCGTTTGTGGGCCTACAAGGTCAAGCAGCGTGAAGCCAGGATAGAGCAACATCCCGAATTGGAGCGGTTGGGGTTGTTTTTGCATGATTTTTTATCCTCATAGAGTTATGCCGAAGGGTGCTCGGCGAGGACTAAATTATGAAGTAAACATTATTTTACACCATTGGCTAAATTGCCTATATTCGACTGATTCTAGCCAAAATTAAAATTCATCTGCCATATTTGGATAAAACAAATCTTTTAGGATTTTTATGCATAAAATTGCAGTACTGGCGCTAAATAGTTTGGTATCTTTTGATCTTGCTATCCCTTGCATGATCTTTGGCCTCGTAAAACGCACTGAAGATAAAGATGCATATAGTGTCTATATATGCTCAGAAACAAAAGTGGTTAATGCAGGTGTTGTCGATCTATCCGTGCGATGGGGACTGGATCAGCTTGAGACGGCGGATACCGTCATTATTCCAGGGATTGCAGACCTGACATTGCCCATATCCGATACAGTTATTGCCGCGCTCAGAGTAGCTGCGGAGCGTGGAGCACGCATGGTGTCGATCTGCACCGGAGCATTCGTTCTTGCGGAAGCCGGTTTGCTCGACGGATTGCGGGTGACGACACATTGGAGGGAGGCAGGGGAATTGGCTCGCCGTTTCCCCAAACTAACCGTCGATCCTAATGTATTGTATATCGATAACGGTCAGATACTAACATCAGCGGGTCTTACCGCCGGCATCGACCTATGCTTGCATATCGTCCGTCTCGACCATGGTTCACGAGTGGCTGCTGATGCTGCCAGACTTGCCGTTATGCCGCTGGAGCGGGACGGCGGACAAGCCCAGTTCATTGTCCATGAAACGCCGTCATCAGCCACCACCTTACAACCTCTGTTAGCTTGGCTGGAAAATAACTTAAATCAGCCGTTAACCCTAGATGACCTTGCCCGGCAGTCAGCGATGAGCAAACGCACTTTAAGCCGTCGATTTATGGAACAGGTTGGAACAACGCCGTTGCAATGGTTGCTGACATCAAGAATACGCCGAGCACAACAAATATTAGAAACAACCCAATTATCCGTTGAACACATTGCCACCGCTACTGGCTTCGGCTCTGCAACGGCTTTTCGGGAAAGATTCAACCGCTTGGTCGGTATTAGTCCTCAGGCTTATAGACGTGCGTTTAATGGTAGTGATCAAAGCACATTCCATAAAGACGTTTAAATTATGTCGCACCCATACGGCGGATAAATTGTAAGGCGAATTCGGTTAGCAACCCACTAAGACGAAGCCTTGGAGTTCGTTTGGCAATTTTGCTTTTGAGCGTCGGCTTTGGTTGGCATATATTAAAGTTAGCTTTGTTGAATGGCAGGTTTTGCGCCAGAACCGGTCGCTTATTCTGACTAGAGACAGTCAGAATAAGCTTTGATGGGTGGTGTAAGACGACACTATTTGATGTCGTTGGCTTTTGCCTTGGTTTTTGCCATCAAGTTTGGTGGGAGACCGATAGGATCGAAATTTTTCAGTAACGGCACGTCGTCTTTGTTCAGCCACAACACATCCATGTTATAGGAACCTTGAGGCCCCCAACCGCCGAAGAATTTCTTGCCGTCCGGCGTGAACGACCAGCACATGTCCTCGCCAGCGGTGTTGATGGTGTCGCCGAGGTTCAAGGGCTCTTGCCATTCGCCCTTGGGATTCTGATGAGAAATCCATTCGTCATGACCGCCGCGAGACCCCATGTCGGGGCGGGTACTGGTGATGATCAGGCTTTTGCCATCCTTCGATAGCCCGGTCCAGTGCAAATGGTCGCGGTACGGCGAGTTGATGCGCGTTCCCAGACTTTGCGGTTTCTGCCAAGTGCCGTTTTTCTTTTCGACCTTCCAAATGTCACTGTCTTGGGTGACACCCGGTTGCTGGTAGCTGAAATAGATCAGACTGTCCGAGGCAATAATCGGGCAATGTTCCTCGCCAGTTGGTGTGTTCAGATGTGGTAATTCCGCCACTTCATTCCAACTCTTTGCAGCCTGCCAAATACCGTCAACTTTCTGTACTACATACAAATCGCCGGTCGAGAAATTACCCGGCTGGTATCGGGTGAAATAAATGGCATTACCGTCGTCGGACAGGCTGGGTTCCAGTTCCCACGCTTCGGTATTGATATTCGGGCCGACTTTGGGATCGATGCCCGGCCCCAGATGAATCGGCGTTTGCCACTGGCCGTTGATGTTGTGCGCCATCCAGAGGTCGAAGCTATAAGGGTTGCCTTTTGATTCGATTACGCCCGCTCGCGTGGACACGAACAATACGGTTTTGCCGTCGGCACTGTAGGTCATTTCAAATTCAGCGGCATCCGAATTGATTGGGGCGCCTATGCTTTTGGCCAACGAGGGCGCTTGAGCGCTTGGGCCGGACGGCATATCCATGCCCGGCATCGCATACGGCGTGCTCTGTCCCAACAGTAGCGCCAATCCAGCGATACGGAGATTGAGGTTCAGGGAGTTTGTTTTCATAGCGTGTGTTTTTTTGATTATGACGTGAATGTTGCTGTTTACTGAGCGCATGCTTTGGGTTTTTCCGTTTCGAACAAAATGGCTTGCATTGGATAGCGCATCGGGCTGGAGCCGAATTCTTTTTTAAAGGCACTCGCCAGTTCCTTGACGATTTCTTCCGGATCAACGCCACCCCGGTCCCTGATTTCGAAAATCACCGGTGTGTAGACCAAGGCGCGGGCAAACGCCGTCACATCGAAAATGTCGTATACGTGGCGTTGTACGGATATGACAATCGGATCAAAGCCAATTTGAATCAACTGTTCCTTGAGCGGATCGATTTGATGGCAGGAAACCGGATCGAATAAAAACTGCGGGGTGTCCGACGGAAAATATTGCTTGAGCACTTCAAAGCTCAAACTGGCAAAGGGATTGTAGCGTTCGGAGTCCCAGACGCGGAACAAGTAGCGGCCGCCCGGCTTCAAGGTTCGGTACACCTCGCGAAAGCCCTTGTCCCGATCAAAAAACATGATACCGAATTGACAGGCCACAGCATCGAATACTTCATCACCGAACGGTAATGCGGTGGCGTCGGCGTTTTGGAATACGATCTGCTCTCCAGGGTGAAACTTTTGCCGAGCCAGGTCCATCATCGAATCGCTAATGTCGATAGCGGTCAAACGAGCTTCTTTCTTCAACAAGTTGCGCAAGTGACGCGTCACGATGCCGGTGCCTGCGGCTATTTCCAGCACGTCCATAGGTGATTGTTCGGCGACGCGTCTTGCGGTATCCGAGCCGTAATGCTCGAACAGCACCGGGCCAAGATCGCGGTCATAGGGTATGACAACCTCATCAAAGTAACCAGACATAGTCAATTTCCCAAGTTGAATGAATGATATTGCAACCCAAAGCCTTCACTACGATTGAACGCCATACGTTTGGTCACAGCATTTTTAGGAGGGCGTTGAAATAGTAAAAAATAATTATATGACAATAAACTAATAATTAAAATGCATAACCAATGTCGAAATTAGCATAAAGGCTTTCGCAAATATGCATGCTCTAAATTGGGACGATCTTCGCTATTTCATCGAAGTGGTTCGCTCAGGCAATGTGACCGAGGCAAGCTTACGGCTCGGCGTTAATCAGTCAACCGTGAGTCGCCGAATTGCTCAACTCGAACACCAATCGGGGAAAGCTTTGTTCGACCGTACTGCAAAAGGCTGGGTCATCACGCCGATTGGGGAAAAGGTCGTTGCGCTTGCCGAAGAAATGGCGAACCAAGCCATAGCCATTCATCGAGAAATCAAAAGCGATGCAGAAAATGTTTCGGGACTCATATGATGTGGTTTGAATCACTTAAACAAACTGGGTTGCGCGGTATTATTAACGGACATTAGTAAAGATTTAAAAATTTTAATCGCTTCTTTTAAAGACGCCTCAGCAGCTACTGAATCACCGTTCTTAATTTCACGACGCGCATTTTTAAGTGCGTTGGAACCGCGTTCTTTTTTTGCTTCAACCGAACACCTTCCCAAGATGTCGCTGGCAGAGCTCCGCGTGGCATCAATATAATTTTGTGCCTCATCCAGATTATTCTCAGTCACTGCTTTCAATGCGGCTTCAAGGTTAACAATGGCATCGTTAGTCGCTTCCGTCGTCAACGCAATTTGAGTTTCTGTAACCGCTGCAACAGGGTTCGCAGCGCCAAAAAACAGCACTAAAAAACCGACAAGCAAGTATTTTTTTAATCTAATGGTCATGTTCTTACCTTTTTCTGTGTTGTTGTTTTCAGCTTTAGAAATAACGAGCATAAAGTCAAACATAAGGACCCGGTCTTGCAGGGCAATCATGCTTAAATTTGGTTGAAAAGGATATCTCAGCTGGTGTAAGGGGGTATATTTTTTACCCATCAAAGATGAATTCACCAAGCCCATCCATTCTCCATCATGTTCTGCCATTACAGATCCTCGAGTCGCTCTCCAGAAAAAACATCGACTCCAGGATATTGTTTTGTCGTTGCGTTGTGCGGGGTTATTTGCGGTGCCGACAACTGGGTGGAGATCGAAGAATACGGACGCGCCAAGCCTGTAGATGCGGTAAACAACGTGCACCGCATAGTTCGCGATTGATGCGGTTCGTCTCACCTCACCCTATTGACGTTGAACGACAGCTTTCTGATTTGTAGCTGCCATACGTTAAAGAATTTGAATTTCCGCTATTGGCCGTTAAATTCGGCCGCGAACGACTGCTTTGTATACCTCTAGTTCACACTCTTGGTTTGGCTTTCTGACAGTTTGGAGAAGCGCGACACCCAGGAATCGTGTCCTATCAGCTTATAAAATGGCTTTAGAAATCTTCGGAACTTCATTAGCAATGCTCAGGGTATGTTGGCATTGTTGGTTCAAAACAGCCTCAATGGCTTTCAAGGTGAGATAGTCGGCGCCAACTGCAATCAGATTTTGTTTCAGTTTAGGCCAAATCTTAAGAACTTTGTCAGCCATTTGTTTGAGTTCCCGGCCAACCAGTCTGGTATTCAATCCACATTCGATTGCCATCATTGCCCAGTCGTAGGCCGTTAATGACCGAGCATCAAAGTTATCACCAATGGCCATGGATAGCGTATCGCTGATCTGGCCGTTGGCGTAAATTAGGCAACACACCAAATCGTAACTAGGCGCTAAACGGATACCGCCTGAGTCAATAAAAAAAGACAAGTTTTTACCGTGGGCATCGGTATTGCCGATCAGAATTTGAAAGATCCTCCAACGTAATAATGCCAAACGATCGGCTGTCGGTTGCGCGCTTGTCCGGTCTAACAGTGCAAACAGTTTGGGTAACGACGCGCCATCCCGTATATGCTTTACATCACGACCATCGCCGTAAGGTCGTTCGTATTTCATGCTAACACCCAGACCTAACGCTTGGCAGCCATCAATACAATGAAGGCGGTCGATGCTTTCAGTCGATATTCTGCGATCAAAACGGCGAATGAGCAGTATGGGCTCAGGAATGCGCTCCAGGCAAACATCAGCTGCGGCTATCCCGACAGCCTGAGCCAAGCGCATGCAGGCAAATTCGTTGCTGGTCATATCCTGGAGTCCGCTACGGACGGGATCGGGTTTTAGCAGGTGCGTGGACGCCAAGCCTCCACCGTCCACTAGGAACCAAAGGTCGTTTTCCTCCAATATTGCAATCTTGTCTTGATAGCCTGCTATGGATAAACGCACTTTGCCGTCCCAAACGCTAAAGGCTAGCTCGGGGCGAGAACGGATACGTTGCGACAATTCCTCGGAGGTGAGCAAACGCTTGGCAGCTAAGTGCATAGGTGATGGCTGCGGATCGTCAAGGCTGATCTCTAAAGCCCCAGCAGTTTCCTTGCCTAATGCCACCAGTAGCCCAATCAGGTTGGACTTTGATACCTTATTGGCTTGAGCCGCATCGTCAAGGGCTTGCCCTTCTGGCAACAGATTCTGAAAAAATTGCCGTACATTGGCGCTATGCTGTTCTGCAGGCAAACTTTGGCCTACTATCGGCAAGACCGGGCTGAGTGGAAAACGCTGTTCCTGAGCGAGCCATTCAACCGAATAATCAAACGCATACAGTCCGGAGATGGCATCCAAACTCAACCAACCGATGCAGACACCGTTAGCCTGAACAGTCAATTTCATGGTCGATTGTCCGCAATTAAATCGGATAGACGGCGACGAGCGATTTCACGTTGCGATTGCGGAATAACAAACAAAGAAACGCCGAGTCCTTGCGCGACTTGCAGAATTTTACCGATACTAACACCGTGCTTTCCGGCTTCAATGTCAACCAATGTTTGTAAAGACACCCCAATGGCCATAGCAGCATCTTCCAAACGAATACCGGCCTGAGTTCGTGCAGAGCGAATAGCCGCACCCAAGACAATGGGGGTGTCGAGATAAGGGTCTGCAGGGAATGGTGTTGGAACTACACGCTTCATAAAATTCTCCTATACCAGATTTATAGAAGATGATTGATGCTTAGTCAATTTAAATTCTGTAAAAGCAGAATTTAATATCAGCACGGTCTTGAATCAAATATAGATCTATTATCATAGAATTTAATGGCGTAGCATGGATCAGACCTGAAGACTCAAGGTTGTTTGGGAAAATTTTTACCCCGTAAGGTTGCATTACTTCAACCTGAGCAAGAATCCGGCGCTGCTTTACCACTATATTGCTGGGTAAAATCTGGGTAAACCATATAAACTTGATTGAGCACAAATAGGCATTGCAACGTGAGGGCTATTTATTTAAAATCAATTAAATCAATCAGTTATATGTTAATTTCAGCTCTCGTAACGCGAAGGTCGTAGGTTCGATTCCTATTGCCGGCACCATTTAAGTGGTTAGTTTGTAAGAGTTTTCAACAAGATTGCCCGTCGAGATGAAGCAACAGTCCGCAGCAAGGCGCAAATTTAGGCGTAGTGCTGCTTAATTTTGCTCAATGAGGCGGGGCATGAACCCCAAAAATTCACTCAATCCGATTTCATTTTTCGTTCTTCGGGGTATGTGATGGCATACATCAGACCCCTATGCTTGCAATATGCCAATAGAGCGTCTTTGCCCATTAAAATGCCAGGTTGCCCATGAGCTGAAGACGATTCAAAACGTATTTAAACAGGACCCCAGAATGACCAGCACCCAACAACGCGCCGCCTTGCAACGCCAAATCTGGCAAATCGCCAACGATGTACGCGGCGCAGTCGATGGCTGGGATTTCAAACAGTATGTACTCGGCACGCTGTTTTATCGCTTTATCAGCGAAAACTTTGCCAGCTACATCGAAGGCGGAGATGACAGCATCAACTACGCCGAGCTCCCCGACAGTGTCATCACCCCCGAAATCAAAGACGATGCCATTAAAACCAAGGGCTACTTCATCTATCCCAGCCAGCTGTTCGCCACCATCGCCGCCACTGCCAACACCAACGAAAGCCTGAATACCGATCTGGCCGCCATCTTTGCCGCCATCGAAAGCTCCGCCAACGGTTACCCATCCGAGCGCGACATCAAAGGCCTGTTTGCCGATTTTGATACCACCAGCAACCGCCTCGGTAACACGGTAGTCGACAAAAACGGCCGCTTGGCTGCCGTGCTCAAAGGCGTGGCCGGGCTGGACTTTGGTGATTTTGAAGATAGCCACATCGACCTGTTTGGCGATGCCTACGAGTTCCTCATCTCCAACTACGCCGCCACTGCCGGTAAATCCGGTGGCGAGTTCTTCACCCCGCAGCACGTGTCCAAGTTGATTGCTCAACTGGCCATGCACAAGCAAACCAGCGTCAACAAGATTTATGACCCGGCCTGTGGTTCCGGCTCCTTGCTGCTGCAAGCCAAAAAGCACTTTGACGCACACATCATAGAAGATGGCTTTTTTGGTCAGGAACTCAACCACACCACCTACAACCTGGCGCGGATGAACATGTTTTTGCACAACATCAACTACGACAAGTTCAATATTCAGCTGGGCGATACCCTGATCAACCCGCATTTTGGTGATGACAAACCCTTTGATGCCATCGTCTCCAATCCGCCTTACTCGGTGAAATGGAAAGGCGCAGACGACCCAACGCTAATTAATGATGAACGCTTTGCCCCCGCAGGCGTTTTAGCGCCCAAATCCAAAGCCGACTTTGCCTTTGTTCTGCATGCGTTGAGTTTCTTATCCAGCAAAGGCCGCGCGGCCATTGTCTGTTTTCCCGGTATTTTTTACCGGGGCGGTGCCGAGCAGAAAATCCGCCAATATCTGATAGATAACAACTACGTTGAAACCGTGATCTCGCTCGCGCCCAACCTGTTTTTTGGCACCACCATCGCTGTCAACATTCTGGTGCTGTCCAAGCATAAAGCCGACACCACCACCCAGTTTATTGATGCCAGCGGCCTGTTCAAGAAAGAAACCAATAACAACGTTCTTACCGACACTCACATCGAACAAATCATGCAGGCGTTCGATAGCAAAACGGATGTTGAACACTTTGCCAAATCGCTACCGTTTGATGCCATCACCGCCAACGACTACAACCTGTCGGTCAGCAGCTATGTCGAGGCCAAGGACAACCGCGAAGTCGTGGATATTGCTCAACTTAATGCCGAACTCAAAAGCACCGTCACCAAGATAGACCGACTGCGGGCCGAGATAGATGCCATTGTGGCTGAAATCGAAGGCGAGGAGGCTGAGGCGTGAGCAGCATGAGCTTTTTTGGCTCATTCCCACGCGCTGCTTGGGAATGCCGGGCTTGGCCGCGCTGCGGCCTGATTAGAACCGCAGCGCGGTACTTATGTGTTCCCACGCAGCGCGTCACTACCATTAAGTTAAGCCGTCATTCCGGCAGGGATTGCCGGAATCCAGATTACAAGGATGTAAAAAGCCATCGCCATCCGTGGCCTCTGGACCCCGGCAATCCCTGCCGGGGTGACGCTGTGGCTCTTAACTTAATGGCAGTGACGCAGCTCGTGGGAACTAGGCAAGAAGGAGTGAGCAGATGATTTTAACCAACAAGCTCAACATCACCGATCAAATCGAACTGGCCAAGACGGAAGAAAAAATCAGCAAGCAAAAAGCCAAGCAGCTTTTTGATTCCGGTGACATAGCCAAGGTGGAAGTCGGCAGCTTTGCCGGACTTAGCTTTATCCATGCCTATTTGTTTGGGGATCTTTATGACTTTGCAGGCAAAATTCGCGACGTCAATATCGCCAAAGGCAACTTCCGTTTCGCGCCGCTGATGTATTTGGAGCCATCACTGAAACATATCGACACCATGCCGCAAGGCAGTTTTGACGAAATTATCGAAAAATATGTCGAGATGAATATTGCCCACCCCTTCCGCGAGGGCAATGGCCGCGCCACCCGCATCTGGCTGGATTTGATGCTTAAAAAGGAAATACGGCAGGTAATCGATTGGAATTTGGTGGACAAAGATGAGTATTTATCGGCCATGCAGCGCAGTGTGGTGAAAGACATTGAAATCAAAGCCCTACTCAAACAAGCCTTAACCGACCAAATTGACGACCGCGCCTTGTTTATGAAGGGCATTGATGTCAGCTATTACTACGAAGGCTATAGCGAATTTAAAACCGAGGAGCTGTAGCCGTGAGTCATTTTAGTTTTATGGAAAAGCTGCTGGATGGGGTTGGGGTGGAGTGGAAGGCGTTGGGTGATGAAGGCCTTTTTGAAATTTCGAATAGCGGCAGAAAACCAGTAAAAGCTTCGTTACGGGCACCAGGGAAAACGCCATACTACGGCGCAAATAACATCCAGGATTACGTTGAAGGCCATACGCATGATGGAGAGTTTGTTCTAATCGCAGAGGACGGCTCAGCAAACCTAGAAAATTATTCCATTCAATATGCAACAGGAAAATTTTGGGCAAACAACCATGTTCATGTTGTGCGAGGAAAGCCAGAGCTAAACACAAGGTTTCTTTATCACTATTTATGTATCGTCAATTTCATTCCGTTTTTGTCTGGCGGTGATCGTGCGAAGTTAACAAAGGGGAAGTTAATTGAAATTCCAGTCCCCATCCCCTGCCCAGAAAACCCCAAAAAATCGCTAGCAATCCAGGCCGAAATCGTCCGCATTTTGGACGCCTTCACCGAGCTGACCGCCGAGCTGACCGCCGAGCTGACCGCCGAGCTTAACACCCGCAAAAAACAATACAACTACTATCGCGACCAGTTGTTGAGGTTTGAAGAAGGGGAAGTAGAGTGGAAGGCGCTGGGGGAGCTGGGGGAGTTTATTCGCGGAAAGCGCTTTACTAAAGCTGATTACGTCGAAGATGGTATCAATGTTATCCACTACGGTGAGATATACACTCGGTACGGCGTTTCTACGACTCGTGCGCTTTCTCAGGTCAGAAGCGATATGGCTGGGGCACTGCGCTATGCAGAGCCTGGGGATGTTGTAATGGCAGGTGTTGGTGAAACGGTTGAAGAAGTTGGTAAGGCTGTGGCTTGGCTTGGAAATGGAAAAGTAGCCATCCACGATGACAGCTACGCTTTTCGACATTCAATGAATCCGAAATTTATTTCCTATGTAATGCAAACAGCCGCATTCATTGATGAGAAGGCGAAACATGTATCTCGGGGAAAAGTTAATAGGTTATTAATTCATGGAATTGCCAAAGTCCGAATACCTATTCCATACCCAAACGATCCTGAAAAATCACTTGCCGAACAAGCTCGCATCGTCAACATCCTGGACAAATTCGACACCCTGACCAACTCCATCACCGAAGGCCTGCCCCGCGAAATTGCCTTGCGCCAAAAACAGTACGAGTATTACCGCGATTTGCTGTTGAGCTTTCCCAAGCCTCAAGAGGTAGCGGCATAGCATGAGCAAGACGCTAAAGGAAATAGCACAGCAGCTGAGAGCCGCCAACAAGAAAGTGCAATTGATCTATGCCTTTAATGGCACAGGTAAAACTCGACTATCACGCGAATTCAAAGAGTTAATTGCGCCAAAAACGGATACTGAAGACGCGCTGCAATCAGCGTTGACACAAAAGAAAATCCTTTATTACAGCGCGTTTACGGAAGATTTGTTCTATTGGGATAACGATTTGCAGCTTGATGCCGAACCAAAATTAAAAATCCATACCAATGCTTTCACTAGATGGGTTCTGGAAGAGCAAGGCCAAGATCAGAACATCACCACTATTTTCCAGCACTACACCAATGAAAAATTAACGCCACATTTTAGTTCGGATTTTTCAGCAGTCAGCTTTTCATTTGAGCGCGGCAATTATGAACAGGAATCAAATATTAAGATTTCCAAGGGCGAGGAAAGCAATTTCATTTGGAGCGTATTTCATTCGCTGATTGAGCAAATGATTTCCGAATTAAACATTGCTGAAGCTTCCGAACGATCAACTGATGCTTTTAATAATTTGGAATACGTTTTCATTGATGATCCCGTTAGCTCGTTAGATGAAAATCACTTGATTGAGTTGGCGGTCAATTTGGCGGGCTCGATTAAGTCCAGTCAATCCGATCTGAAATTTATCGTCACGACGCATAGCCCGCTGTTTTATAACGTGCTCCATAACGAACTTGACCTTTCTAAAAACGGCAAAAAGGAAGGCTGCTATCTGTTGGAGTGCTTTGAGGATGGAACCTTCGATCTGAATGTTAAATATGGTGACTCCAATAAGAGCTTTTCCTACCATCTGCATATAAAGCAAACCCTTGAGCAGGCGATTACTGAAAACAAGGTTGAAAAGTATCACTTCACGCTACTGCGTAATCTTTACGAGAAAACGGCCAGCTTTCTGGGTTATCCAAAGTGGGCGGAGCTTTTGCCTGATGACAAACAGCTCTATCTGAGCAGAATCATTAACTTTACAAGCCACAGCACACTGTCCAATGAAGCTATTGCGGAGCCAACTCCGGCAGAGAAAGCCATGGTTAAATTATTGCTCGATCACTTGAAAGACAACTATGGCTTTTGGCAGCAGGTGGGAAACGAATGATTAAATTTTCCGACACCCACGCATAAGGAAGGCGTCTTATGTCCAAGCATCTAAGCCTGCAAGACCAAGCCACGGAATTCCTGCTCTACACCGCGCCCAATGGCGCAATCAAAGTGGAGGTGCTGCTCAGTAATGAGAGCATCTGGCTGACCCAAAAGCGCATGGCGGAGTTGTTTGGCGTGGGCGTTCCGGCCATTTCCAAACATCTGAAAAATATTTTTGACAGTGGTGAGCTGGAGGAATCAGTGGTTATTTCCATTTTGGAAACAACCACTGAACATGGCGCCGTTGCTGGCCTTACGCAGACCCAGCAGGTCAAGTATTACAACCTAGATGCAGTAATTTCAGTCGGTTACCGCGTCAATTCGGCGCAGGCGACGCAATTCCGCATCTGGGCGACTGCCCTGATCAGGGAATACATCATCAAGGGCTTTGCCATGGATGATGAGCGCCTGAAGAATGGCCGTTATTTCGGTAAAGATTACTTCCGCGAATTACTGGAGCGGGTGCGCTCTATTCGCGCCAGTGAGCGGAGAATCTATCAGCAAATCACCGATATTTTTGCTGAGTGCAGCATCGATTACGACCCCAAGTCGGAAACCACCAAGTTGTTTTACGCGCATGTGCAAGACAAATTTCATTTTGCGATTACTGGCCATACGGCGGCAGAAATTATTTCGCTGAAAGCCGATGCCAGTAAACCCTTGATGGGCATGAGCACTTATAAAAATGCACCGGCTGGCCGAGTGTTGAAGTCGGATTCGACCGTGGCGAAAAATTATTTAAGCGAAGCAGAAATTAAAAAACTGGAACG
This sequence comes from Methylomonas methanica, assembly GCF_001644035.1. Taxonomy (GTDB): domain Bacteria; phylum Pseudomonadota; class Gammaproteobacteria; order Methylococcales; family Methylomonadaceae; genus Methylomonas; species Methylomonas methanica_A. Next base: position 18,133 of record NZ_LUUG01000011.1, on the reverse strand, counting down.
CGCCGTATCGGCATTTTTTGACTATATCGAGGGTATTATCGAGCGGCGTAACACCTTCACTATGGAAAGCTTTGCCGAAAGCGTGAACAAGTTTCTTGCCTTTAATGAGTACCAGATTTTGGAAGGCTACGGAACAGTCAGTCGAAAGCAGGCAGAACAGAAAGCCATTTTGGAATATGAAAAGTTCAACAAGCAGCAACGCATCGAATCTGACTTTGATCGTGAAGTGAAAAAGCTACTGCAAAACAGGGACATAGAGGAATGACCGAGTATAAAGCCATTGCCGAATCGAATAACTTTATCGTTTTAGATAAATACACCAAGGACTATAAAGTTAGCGAAAGCTACCAAAGTGAATACGATTTGGAGCGGGAATTCATTCAGGATTTGCAGAATCAGGGTTACGACTACGCGCCCGATTTAAACACGCCCGAGAAGCTGCTGGCCAATGTACGCGAGCAGTTACAGGCCCTGAACAATGTGCAGTTTTTAGAGAGTGAATGGCTCCGATTTGTTGAGGTGTATTTAGATAAGCCCAGCGATAGCATCGTTGATAAAACTCGCAAGATTCATGACGACTACATTCACGACTTTGTGTTTGACGATGGCCGTATTCAGAACATCTACCTGTTGGATAAAAAGAACATTGCCCGCAATAAGGTGCAAGTCATCAAGCAGTATGAACAAAAAGGCAGTCACGCCAACCGCTATGATGTGACGATTTTGGTGAATGGTCTGCCCCTGGTGCAGGTTGAACTGAAAAAGCGCGGCGTGGCGATTCGTGAAGCGTTTAATCAGGTGCACCGCTACAGCAAAGAGAGCTTTAATGGCGAGAACTCGCTGTATAAGTATTTGCAGCTGTTTGTGATTACCAACGGTACGGACAGCCGTTATTTTGCCAACACCACGCAGCGCAACAAAAACAGTTTTGATTTCACCATGAATTGGGCGAAATCCGATAATGGTCTGATTAAAGATTTAAAAGATTTTACCGCCACGTTTTTCCAGAAAAACACCCTGCTTAATGTGCTGCTTACATTTTCGGTGTTTGATGTCAGCGATACTTTGCTGGTAATGCGTCCCTATCAGATTGCCGCCACCGAGCGGATTCTGTGGAAAATCAACAGCGCCTATCAGGCGAAAAACTGGAGCAACACCGAAAGCGGCGGTTATATCTGGCACACCACGGGTTCTGGCAAAACTTTAACTAGTTTTAAAGCGGCGCGATTGGCGACGGAGCTGGACTTTATCGATAAGGTGTTTTTTGTGGTGGATCGTAAAGACCTCGATTACCAGACCATGAAGGAATACCAGCGCTTTTCACCGGATAGCGTCAATGGCTCTGAAAGCACCGCCGGGCTGAAACGCAATCTGGATAAGGACGACAATAAAATCATAGTCACCACTATCCAGAAGCTTAATAACCTAATCAAAAGTGAAAATGACTTAGCCCTGTACAACAAACAAGTGGTGTTTATTTTTGATGAATGCCACCGCAGCCAGTTTGGCGAAGCGCAGAAAAACCTGAAGAAGAAGTTTAAGAAGTTTTACCAGTTTGGCTTTACCGGCACGCCGATCTTCCCGCAAAACGCCTTGGGTGCCGATACCACTGCCAGCGTGTTTGGCCGTGAGCTGCATTCTTATGTCATCACCGATGCCATTCGCGATGAAAAGGTATTGAAGTTCAAGGTGGACTACAACGATGTGCGCCCGCAGTTCAAAGCCATTGAAAGCGAGCAGGACGAGAAAAAACTCAGTGCGGCAGAGAACAAGCAAGCCTTGTTGCACCCCGAGCGTATTCGGGAAATTTCGCAATATATCTTGAATAATTTCCGCCAAAAAACCCATCGCCTGAAAGCTGGGGCCAAAGGTTTTAATGCCATGTTTGCCGTGAGCAGCGTGGATGCCGCCAAGCTGTACTATGAGTCGTTCCGAGATTTACAAAAGGGTCACGATAAGCCCTTAAAAGTGGCGACCATCTTCTCATTTGCGGCCAATGAAGAACAGGATGCCGTCGGCGATATTCTGGATGAAAGTTTTGATGTTTCAGCCATGAATAGTAGCGCAAAAGAGTTTTTGAGCGCGGCCATCGCCGACTACAACGCCCTGTTTAAAACCAATTTTGGCGTGGATGGCAACGGATTTCAAAACTATTACCGCGATCTGGCCAAGCAGGTAAAAGCCAAGGAAATCGACTTGCTGATTGTGGTGGGCATGTTTCTGACCGGCTTTGATGCCCCCACGCTGAATACTTTGTTTGTTGATAAAAACTTACGCTACCACGGTTTGATGCAGGCCTATTCGCGCACCAACCGTATTTATGACGCCACCAAAACCTTTGGCAATATCGTTACTTTCCGCGATCTGGAGCAGGCGACCATCGACGCCATCACCTTGTTTGGTGATAAAAACACCAAGAACGTGGTGCTGGAAAAAAGCTACAAGGAATACATGGAAGGCTTTACCGATGTGGTTACCGGTGAGGCGCGGCGCGGCTTTGTAGATGTGGTCGCGGAGTTGGAACAGCGTTTTCCTGACCCTGCGGCCATTGAAAAAGAGTCCGACAAAAAGGCCTTTGCGAAATTGTTTGGCGAATATTTGCGCGTTGAGAATGTACTGCAAAACTACGATGAATTTGCCAGCCTGAAAGCCCTGCAAAGCGTTGATATGAGCGACCCGGAAGTGGTTGAGGCATTCAAAGCCCAACATTATCTAAGCGATGACGATCTGGACGCACTGCAAGCTATCAAAATACCCGCCGAGCGGAAAATTCAAGATTATCGCTCCACCTATAACGACATCCGCGATTGGCTGCGTCGGGAAAAATCTGCCGATGAAAAAGAAAAATCTACCATTGATTGGGACGACGTGGTCTTTGAGGTGGATCTGCTGAAGTCTCAAGAGATCAATCTGGATTACATTCTGGAACTGATTTTTGAAAATAATAAGAAAGTTAAAGATAAAGCGGCACTGGTTGAAGACGTACGCCGAGTGATTCGTGCCAGTTTGGGCAACCGCGCCAAAGAGAGTTTGCTAGTGGATTTTATTAACCAAACCGACCTGGACAAGATTGGCGATAAGGCCAGCGTGATTGACGCTTTCTTTATCTTTGCCCAAGCGGAACAACAGCGTGAGGCGCAAGAGCTGATTAGCGACGAAGGCCTGAATGCTGAGGCCGCGAGGCGTTACATCACTAACTCACTAAAACGGGAGTTTGCCAGTGAAAACGGCACTGAGCTCAATGCCATTCTGCCTAAAATGAGTCCGTTAAACCCGCAGTACCTGACAAAAAAACAAAGCGTTTTCCAGAAAATAGCCGCTTTTGTGGAGAAGTTTAAAGGCGTGGGTGGGCAGGTTTGATCCAAGCGTTATAAGTTGTTAACGTTTTTAAAGCGGCTATACAACTGTACAAAGCAATTCTAGAGGATATCTCCGCCACCATTTAGGCGCGCATATCAAACAAATTTAGTCAAAAGCCACTCACATTGAAACATACTGGAACTTCCGATATATAATAGCCGCGCAGTAGCTTCCGGTTGTTTCAATTCGTCTAACAAGCACGCGTAACGCGAAGGTCGTAGGTTCGATTCCTATTGCCGGCACCATTAAAATCAACACATTACCCCTTTTAAAAATTTGCAAAAGTTGCCTCGTTACACTCACGTGCAAAGTGCCGGTAAGTTTGAGAAAGCAGGCAAAAATGCGGATGGTGTATAGACTTATGCCATCTGGCCCGGTCAGTCGATTTCCCCCGTTTCGGCTGGTTTTTAGGCTGCTACTTGTTAGCACAGTCCGGAGCCTCCAATCCTGACTTTTTATTCGAAGGTATCCCCATTTCCTTCCCTTGCACTTTATTAGAGACAACACATTTTGAGTTTAAATAGTTACCAGTCGGTTGATCGCGAGCAATTAGCCAAAGACATCAGTCAAATTCACAAACAAGCATTAGCGGATATTGGTCCGGCGGATTTCGACCACTTAAAAAAGGTGGAACGTTGGGGAAAGGTTTGTTCGCTCATTGGTTACGCTACTGCCTGGATTTTTCCCAATCCGATTTCCGCGTTGTTGATCAGTCAGGGTAGTTTTTCCCGCTGGACTGGGGTGGGCCATCCCATCGTGCATAAAGCCTTCGATAAAATGCAGGACGTGGACAAAAATTACACCAGCAAGAAATTCGCGAAGGGTTGGCGGCGGTTTTTGGATTGGCCGGACTGGATGACCCCCGCCGGCTGGCATCACGAACACGATTTATTACATCATTACAACTTGGGTGAAGAGACCGATCCCAACAATGCCCAACACAACATGGAATGGTTGCGGCAATCCAAGCTGCCGATGTGGCAGCGCTATGCCATCGTGGCGTTTTTTTCCGGTATCTGGAAAATTATTTATTACACCCCGCGCACCCACAAAGAATTGGTTTTGAATACCGCACGGCTACAAGGTAAACCCAAACCCGAAACCACACGTATCGGTGCATGGAGCCTGTTTACGCCGCAAGGAAAGGCGCTCTGGCTGGAGAGCGTGCTGCCTTATACGGCGTATCGTTTTGTGTTGTTGCCGCTGCTCTTCTTACCGTTGGGTACGTTTGCCGTTGTCAGTGTGTTGATCAATTCCCTGCTGGCGGAGATTTTCACCAATATGCATAGCTTTTTGGTGATGATCCCCAATCATGCCGGCGACGACGTGATGATGTTCGATGAAAAATCGCATAGCAAGGGCGAATTTTATTTGCGGCAGATCTTGGGTTCGGTCAATTATCCGACCGGCTCGAATTTCAACGATTTTTTCTACGGCTGGTTGAATTATCAAATCGAGCACCATTTATGGCCGGATTTGCCGCTAAGTCAGTACCAAAAATTGCAGCCGCAAGTGAAAGCGCTATGCGAAAAGCATAATATTCCTTACTGTCAGGAATCGGTATTTAAACGCATGTTGAAAGCAGCGGATATTATGGTAGGCAAAACCTCAATGCTGAAGCCGGCAGTTGTTTAATACATCCAGCACGAGTTGCTCAAGTAGCCTCTGAATCAAACTAACGTTTTGGGCAATTAGCCTATTCGATTCCTGGTTACTGGCGATACGCGCTAATTTATGTCAATGCAGTTAATCTGCTCACTACACGAGTGCAATCAACAAAAATACTATGAGCGACATCAGAGATACCAAACCCGAACCCATCGCAGCAAAACCAAACTGGAATTACGACTCGTATTTTCTTGCTCAGCTTGAACGCATCAATCAGCAGTCAGCAGCTAGTAAGCAGCCGAAAAAGCGCGTTGTCGAGCAGGCTCCGAAAGACGAGGCCGACGCCGTCGACGAACAGAATAAATAGTTTATCCGCGTAAACCGTGCAATACGGTTTAGTCTTGTTATGTCACCTATTAGCGTAAAGGACTTCACGCAGATTTTTGTACACTAATTCAGGCAAGGTTCCCCCAATCTTTCTGAACCTGTCTTCTGGCGTAAGGTGACGGCAATCTTGATGAGGCTGCGCGTTTGCTATTTACCGGGATTTGTTTGGTTACCGGTGTGCAGCGCCAGGATGGTAGCCGGGCAGCATTGCCAACGGCTTTGTCCCTATCGTCAAAGCGGCTAAACGAAACTGAATGAAAATGTGCGAACGGGCTACACATTTTTCTATATCGCAGTAATATCGTTACTTAAAAATTCTGTCGGAGAGCAAAATGTACTGCCCAAATTGTGGAAAGCAAAATCCGGATAATGCGAATTTCTGCCTTGAGTGTGGCGCAGCCATGCAATCGAATAACGGCTATCGCGGGCCAGTAACTAACGGACGGGACATGACGTTTACCGAATCGGTGTCCGGTTGTTTTGCAAAGGCATTTGTTTTTACAGGTAGAGCCTCGAGAGCCGAATACTGGTGGTTCGCGCTTTTCACACTATTGGTATCGATGATAGCGGGGATCATAGATCAATCGGCCTACGGCGAGCCGGCAACCGTCACGGCAATCACCAACTTGGTTATTCTATTTCCTTCGCTGGCTGTTAATATCCGCCGATTACACGATACCGGGCATAGCGGCTGGTGGTATCTGATCATTCTGACCATCATCGGCATCATCCCGTATTTCATCTGGATGGTGTCAAAAGGCGATGGCCGTGCGAACGAATACGGGGCGCCTGTTTAACGCCCCCATCATTTTAAATTTCGTCGAGCAATCAATTAGCTGGGATGATGACCAATATTGCGTTGTTCGCATCGCTAATATTGAACATTATTTTGGTCGGGCTTCTTGTCTTCAATGCCAGAAATACTCGACGCAAACATCAAAATCAAAAACAGCCCACCCTTAGAACGCCTGCAAATGTAAGGACAATTTCCTGTCCATCCTGCGCGCAACACATCAAATTTACCTTACCCATCGACGGTAACAAAGCGCGTTGCCGAAAGTGTCATGCACAATTCAAATTGGACATCGACGAACATCGCAATGTGTATATAACCGAAATAAAACTGCCTGAAGACGAGCAACACATCAAATCTTTGGCGGATTGTTATTTAATTCTTGGCCTGACGGCTGAAGCCCTACCGATAGACATCAAAGCGGCATACAAAAAGAAAATTTCCGAATACCACCCGGACCGCGTCGGTGTGTTTGGCGCAAAAATCAAACAACTCGCCGAGGAAGAAACCCGACAAATAAACGCCGCCTATGCCATGTTGCAAGAGCATGGCATGGTGTGAGATCGCCAAACAGAGTTTAGGATTATTAGCGCTGATGGCTGCTAGATGATTTTGAGTGGGCATGGTTTTTTAACATTGGTATGTAAAAATAACCAGCGGCACAGCGATAAATAAACTCCGGAAACTTCCTAAGCTGAACCTATTCATCGTTGATGAATACCCGTAAACGGCTACACTACTTGGCGGCGGATCATATCTGCCAGATACGGACTTTCAATCAAATCAGGGACTGAGCGTGACAGCATCCTATTTCCATTACTGGGGCAAGGCCAAACCAGAAACCGAAGCCGGCCCAGCCTATCATCTACTGCCTTACCATTGTTTGGATGTGGCGGCGGTAGGGTCGCTTTGGCTGGCGGCGAATACACCGGTTTGTAAGCAATTGGCAACGCGTCTGCAAGTCGAGCCGGAATGGCTTCAAAGTTGGTTTACCTTTTGTCTTGTCCTGCACGATCTAGGTAAATTCGCTCGTGCATTCCAAGGTTTGCGAACGGGTTTGTCGGACGATTTAGTCAAGACGAATCCGAGAATGACTTATGCGGAACGTCACGATAGCCTGGGATTTGCGCTTTGGCGGGATGTTTTGCAAGAAAAATTGGCGCAGCACCTTCAGGCGGATCAAGCTGCTTGGATCAACAAAATCGATCCTTGGCTGGAAATCGTCACCGGTCACCACGGCATGCCGCCGAAATTGGATAGCTTTAGGCTTGGCAATTTCTTCGAGGCCGACGACGAGCAGGCGGCGTTCGTCTTCGTGCAGCATCTGCTGGAGTACTTTCTGGCTGATTTCGATTTTCAGCCCATAGCGGACAAGAACCTTAATAAACGCCTGAAGCCCTTGTCTTGGCAACTGGCCGGGATTGCGGTGTTGGCCGATTGGTTGGGTTCGAATCAAGAGCATTTTGCTTATTGCTCTAAGCCAATGCCGCTTGCCGAATATTGGCAAAACTTTGCGTTACCCAACACCGAACAAGCGCTTGCCGGTTTGCCCAAACCGCCTGTAGCCGGAAAATTCGAAACCGTGCAAACCCTGTTCCCTTTCATTCAACAACCAACTCCGCTACAACGATATGCCGCCGAAGAGCCGTTGACCGATCAACCGCAGTTCTTCATCCTCGAAGACGTCACCGGTGCCGGCAAAACCGAAGCGGCGCTGATTTTGACGCAACGCTTGATTGCAAAAGGTTTGGCTGGCGGTCTGTACATCGGCTTGCCAACCATGGCGACCGCCAACGCCATGTACCAGCGTTTGGGCAAGGTTTACCGCAATTTTTATCAAACCGGCGAACAGCCGTCTTTGGTCCTGGCGCACGGTGCCCGCGAATTGTCGCAAGCCTTTCGCGATTCGGTGGTACTGGCTGAACAAGCCAATATCGATGTCGATTATCAAAATGGTCGGCTCGAAGAAGATCAGGAGCTGAGCGCTACGGCTTACTGCAACGCCTGGTTGGCGGACAGCCGCAAAAAAGCTTTGCTGGCCGATGTCGGCGTCGGCACGCTCGACCAAGCCCTATTGGCGGTATTGCCGGCGCGCCATCAGTCCTTGCGGCTGTTGGGCTTGAGTCGCAAAGTGCTATTGGTGGACGAGGTTCACGCTTACGACAGCTATATGCAAAAGTTGCTGGCGGCTTTATTGGAAGCCCATGCCCGCCAGGGCGGCAGCGCGATATTGCTGTCGGCCACCTTGCCGCAAACTATGCGCGAAAATCTGACCGCATCTTTTCATAGAGGACTCGGATTGGAAGCGCCGAGTTTGGCCTATCCGGCAGCTTACCCGTTGGCGACGCACACCCCGGCACCAGCGCTGGAGACGCCCATCGATACCCGAGCCGAAGTCAAACGCACGGTTCACGTTCAACGCCTCGACAGCGAAGAACAAATCATCACCAAAATTCGGCACTGCGCCGAGCAAGGCCACTGCGTCTGCTGGATACGCAATACTGTCAAGTCCGCATGTCAGACTTATCAAAGCCTGCTGGGCAGCGGCTTTCCTGCCGACCGACTGGCACTGTTCCATAGCCGTTTCGCAATGATAGACCGGCAAGCCATCGAAAACCGCACCTTGCAGACCTTTGGTGAACCATCAGGGCATGATACCCGCAAAGGTCAAATTCTGATTGCTACTCAAGTCGTCGAGCAATCTTTGGATTTGGACTTCGACGTGTTGATTAGCGACTTGGCACCTATCGATTTGTTGATTCAACGCGCCGGCCGCTTGCGTCGCCATATCCGCGATGCGCTAGGCAACCGCCGGCGGGAACAAGGCTCGGAAGATGGCCGCGGCGACCCAGTGTTTTATCTGTACGCACCGACGCCTTCGGAAGATGCAAACGCCGCTTGGCTGAAGCAGGATCACGCCGGCACCCAAGCGGTTTATCCGCATATCGGCCAACTTTGGTTGTCGGTGCGATTGTTGGAAGATAAAGGCGGCTTCGCGATGCCGGATGACGCACGGGAATTGATCGAAGGTGTCTATTCCGAGGAAGCGCAGGCTCGGATACCGCTTGCATTGCAAGAAGCGTCGTTCGACGCGGAAGGCAAAACCATGGTGAAGCGGAGCATGGCCGATTTGAACGGTTTGAAGCTGGACAAAGGTTATACCCGGAAAAGCGGCGATTGGGATGAGGAAACCCGAATCCCGACACGTCTTAGCGAAGAGGACAGTGTTGCGGTGGCGTTGGCATTGCTGGTTGACGGTCAGCTTAAACCGTATGCAGATGTCGAGCGTTACGCCTGGGCGCTGAGTACGATTAAATTGCCTGAACGTGAATGGAAAAAAGTCAGTCGGCAAATATCTGAAGATTTTAAACAGCCGATTGATACATTAAAAAACGATCAAAAAGCGTTGCGCTGGCTGGAGGTTTTGCCTTTGATCGATGGGCAAAGCTTGTATTCGGCCAAGCTTGGATTTGTCGGGGAAGTCCCCGCGGATGCGGGGAACGTATGAGTTGCTTCGCTCGTAAGAAGAAAGAAGCTGGTTCATCCCCATGGGTATGGGGATGATGTGTATTCTACCTGTTTTATTTATATAATGCCTTTTTAATAAGAAAGAAGCCTTTACTTTTTATTTTTACAGGTTATCATTTCGCCGTCGAATACGAAATGAGGGTCTGCTATGGATCAAATTAAAGGGTTTGTAAGTGTCATAAATTCTTTTTCGCCTGCGCCATTGGCTGTAATTTGCTTGGCTCTCGTGTTGGCAATAATCGTGGCGCTGAAAATGTGAATTCAAAAAAAGGAGGAAATGTATGAATTTAATTACCGACCCATGGATATCGGTCATTCGCCAAAGCGGCCAACACGATTGGATTGCACCGTGGCAAATCGTCGACAACGAAAACCCGGTCATCGAAATCAATGCGCCGCGGCCGGATTTTCAAGGCGCTTTGTATCAATTTCTGATTGGTCTGCTGCAAACCGGATTTGCACCGGAAGACGAAGAGCAATGGTTGGAATATTGGGAAGAGGCGCCCGATTCAAAAGAATTGCACGCCCGTTTTGCCGCGTTCTCGCCCGCGTTCGAATTGACCAGCGATGACGGCCCGGCATTTTTGCAGGATTTCGCATTGCCGGACGGTGAAGCAAAGCCTATCGCGGCATTATTGATCGAAGCGCCCGGTGGCAAAACCCTGAAAGACAATCTCGATCATTTTATCAAACGCGGTTCGGCGAACCAGCTATGCCCAAGTTGTGCGGCTTCTGCTTTGTTTACATTGCAGACTAATGCACCCGCAGGCGGTGTCGGGCATCGGGTAGGATTGCGCGGCGGCGGGCCGTTGACGACTTTGGTGCTCCCTAAGGCTAGCGAATCCAAGTTATGGCAAAAGCTTTGGTTGAATGTGTTCAACCAAGAAGACTTGCAAGCGGCAGAGATATTTGATGCTTCTGTTTTACCGTGGATGGGCAGAACCCGTACTTCCGAAAAAGGCCAAATCACCACGCCGGCCGACGTTCATCCGTTGCACGCTTATTGGGGCATGCCGCGGCGGATTCGCTTGTGCGAGCCTTCTGAGTCCGGCTGTTGCGATTTGTGTGGAAGCCATGCCGAATCGCTGTTCCGCGAATACCGCACCAAAAACTACGGCACCAATTATGACGGCGCTTGGCAACATTCGTTAACGCCGTACCGTAACGATCCGAAAAAAGTCAATCCACCCCTGTCGTTGAAAGGCCAGCAAGGCGGCTTAGGTTACCGGCATTGGTTGGGCTTGGCCTTACAGGACGACAGCAACGGCGACAAAGCCGCCCAGATTGTTCGGCATTACAACCAGGAACGCGGTCGCATGTTGGCTGATCGAGGTGGTGCCGCATTGTGGTGCTTCGGTTTCGACATGGACAACATGAAGGCGCGTTGCTGGTACGAAGCGAGGTTTCCGGTGTTTTATCTGTCGGCGCAACAACAATCCGATTTGATCGCTTGGGCGGGCGAGTTAATCGACGCGGCACGAGAAACCGTGAAGATCCTGCGCAGCGAAGTCAAAGCCGCGTGGTTTCGCCGCCCGGAAGACGCCAAAGGCGACATGAGTCAAATCGACTCACAATTTTGGCAAGCCAGCGAGGCAGAGTTTTTCCGCCTGTTGGAACGTTTAGCTACCGTAGCGGGCGACCGCGGTATGGCCTCGGCTGAAATATATGCCGATTGGTTTGCAGCGTTGAGATCGAAAATGATCGGGGTTTTTGAAGTCGCGACTTTAAGCTCCACGCCGGAAGACCTCGATTTAAAACGAATCATCAACGCGAAAAAATCTATGTTGAGCCGTTTTCACGGCAACAAAATCATCAAGCAATTGAAAACCCACGCCAAAACGGAGGAGGCTGCCTAAATGAGCGAGAACTATTTTCTAGCACCGGAAGAGCTAAAGGCTTTGCTGGCATGGCATCGCTGGTTGAGCGGCGACGACGGTGATCGAGGCGGCAACCGCGGCGACCGCGCCCGTTTGCGCCGCGCTGAAACGCCGGAAGACATACTGTTGACCGACGCTTTTTTCCATTTCTTGCGGCAAATGCCGGACGGCTTCCCGCAAAAAGTGTCGGACGATCAGCGCTTGCCGGTCGCGGCGACGATTGCCGGCTTGCTGGCGCACGTCGAAGTCAACGACGCCAGCGCCCACTTTGCAACCCAGTTGGGTTCAGCCAAAGACAAAACCAAGCCGCCGATGAGCGAGTTGCGCTTTCAGCAATTGCAGAAAAGCCCGACCGTAGAAGATTTCTACCGGCGCATGCTGCGCGCGATTCGATTACTCGGCAAAACTGCCAATGTCGTCTCGCTCGCCAACGACATTATTCATTGGCTCAAAGAATTCAATCAACCCATAGGCCGCTATCCGAAAGACCGGCTTGCCGTGCGCTGGGCCACCGACTATTTCACCGCCTTACCCAAAAATTAAACTCAAGGAGAGACATTCATGAGCCGTTTCATTCAATTGCATTTGTTGACCGCTTACCCGCCCGCCAACCTGAACCGCGACGACCAAGGCAGTCCGAAAACCGCGAAGATGGGCGGCTACGACCGACTGCGGGTGTCGTCGCAATGTCTGAAAAGAACCTGGCGCACCTCGGATATGTTCCAAGCAGCGGTTGGCGGTCACTTGGGTACGCGCACCAAATTGCTCGGCCTGGATGTATACAACAAGTTGCTGGAAGGCGGCGTTAAAGAAAAAGACGCCAAGGAATGGACCAAGTCTATCGCCGGTATATACGGTGCGTTGAAAAAAGCCGATAAAAACGATCCGTTTGCCGAATTGGAAATCGAACAGTTGGTACATGTTAGTCCGGCGGAAAGGGCGGCGTTGGACTCATTGACCGCAAAACTGGTTGCCGAGCAACGTGCGCCGGAAAAAGATGAATTGAATCTGCTGCGCGCCAACGAGCAGGCGGTGGATATTGCTTTGTTCGGCCGCATGCTGGCATCCAGTCCGGCCTACAATATCGAAGCCGCCTGCCAAGTGGCGCATGCCATCAGCGTGCATCCGGTGGTGATCGAAGACGATTATTTCACCGCCGTCGACGATTTGAACAGCGGTCTGGACGACATGGGGGCTGCCCACATCGGCGAAACCCGCTTCGCCGCCGGCTTGTTTTACGCCTATATCTGCATCAATCGCGAGTTGCTGATCAAAAATCTGGACGGCAACGCCGAGCTTGCCAATAAAGCGATACGCGCCTTGACCGAAGCCGCCGTCAAAGTCGCGCCGGAAGGCAAGCAAAACAGCTTTGCGTCCAGGGCTTATGCGTCCTTCGTGTTGGCGGAAAAAGGCGACCAGCAGCCGCGTTCGTTGTCGGTGGCGTATTTGAAACCTATTGGCCGGGAAGCTGATGATTTTGCCGTTCAGGCCATCGCCGCGTTGAAAGAGCAGAACCACAGCTTTGACGAAGTTTATGGCGCTTGCGCGGATACTCGTTATGAAATGAATGCCTTGCCGTCACAACGCCAAGGCACACTGGCCGAATTGCTCGATTTCGTAGGCCAATAGGAGCCGGTCGTGGAGCTATTGTTATTCCGTTTATACGGGCCATTGGCAAGTTGGGGCGAAATCGCCGTCGGCGAAAACCGGCATAGCGCCAATTACCCCAGCAAGTCGGCGATATTGGGTTTGGTCGGCGCGGCGCTAGGCATAGAACGAAGCGACGACGCGCAACAAGTCGTCTTGCAGCAGAGTTACCAAGTGGCGGTCGAAGTGTTCAGTACCGGCCAATTGCTGCGCGATTACCATACCGCGCAAGTGCCGGACTCTGCCGGTAAGTTCGTTTACCGCACCCGCCGCGATGAATTGGTGTTGGGTAAGGAGCGGCTGGGCACGATTTTGTCCAGCCGCGAATACCGTAGCGATGCCTTGGCCGTCGTGGCTTTGCGCGCCTTGGCGGATGCACCGTTCAGCCTGATGCAGATCGAGGAAAAGCTGCGCAAGCCGTTGTTTCATTTGTATCTGGGCCGTAAGTCTTGTCCGCTGGCTGCGCCGTTGAATCCACAATTGTTGACGGAGCAAGCCGATTTGTTGACGGCGTTCAAGGCCCATTTACATAAACCGTTATTGCCGCGCAAGCAGGTGGATGGCGCAGCGGGGCAGCCGGTTCAGCAAGACGCCTATTGGCTGAATGCCGGTGGTGAACGGCATTATTACTGGGAAGGCGAGCCACAAGACTTTGCCAAAGACATCGATTTACAACGCCGGCAAACCCGTATTCGTCACGATCAACCCTTGTCACGCAAACGCTGGCAGTTCGCGCCACGGCAGGAACATTATTTTTATCAGGGAGGCGAGTGATGTATTTTTCCAGGGTCAGGATACGGCCGGATATTTACAAATCGTCGCAGTTGGCGAGGGTGTTGGAAGGCAATGTTTACGGTTGCCATCAATTGTTATGGGATTTGTTTCCTGAACAGGACAAACGGACTTTTCTCTACCGCGAAGAAATTGCCCGCGAGCAATTGGGGTCATCGCCTACAGTACGCGGAGAGCCGGTTTACTACATCGTTTCGCAAACCAAACCGGTTGAGGCGGAAGGTTCTTTGTTTAAGGTCGAGAGTAAGGAATACGATCCTCAATTGACAGTTGGTCAGCGTTTGCAATTTGATTGTCGACTTAATCCAGTAATCAGCCGGCAAGGCAAAAAACATGACGTGGCGATGGATGCACAATTGCAGTTTTTAACGTCGTTGATCAAATCGCACGGTCTGGAGAGTACCTTACCTGCCAAAACGGACAAAGGCGTTTACAAAAAACTGTTGTTGGAGAAGGGCGGAGCAGCGCTGGAGACTGAACTGACCGAATTGCTGAGCGAGGATCGAAACTATGCCGAGCGTTTGGGACAAATTTCCGGTTTGGCAGACAAGCTGGAATGGGCGATCAAAGCTCGCGTTGATCAAGCGCTGGAAAATTGGATGATCAAACAAGGCGTGCGTTGCGGATTTGAGCTATTGGCCGGCGATGACGGTTTACCCAAGTTGCAAAACAGCACTCACGCATGGCACGGCTTGCAGCAAAAGACCGCCAAAAAAGGCGAAAAATCCGGCTTCAGCTCGGTCGATTTCACAGGGGAACTGCAAATCACCGACCCGGACAAATTCCGTCAAACCCTATTTGGCGGCCTGGGCCGGGCCAAGGCCTTTGGTTGCGGCTTGCTGATGGTAAGACGACCGGGCAATGGGTAGCCTTGGGAGTGTGTCCGACCGCTGTGTGGTGGCTTACCGAGGCTTCGTCGGTGCGCACAAGCGTTTCGGGGGCGCCGACGCGCGTTCTGGGCGCGCAGCCAAACGGTCTGTGCGTGCCTCCAAACGTTTCGGGCGTGCATCCGAGCCTGTCGTGCGTACGATAGAATACTTTGCAGGTGCGCTCGAACCTTCTGTGGGTGTCCGCGAAGGCTTCGGAAGCGCGCACGGATGCTGCGGATGCGCCGCTGTTTCCGGATCGATTTTGCTCGTACCGCGAATAAGAAATGAACTGAAACCGGCGATAAGCGCTTTTTGCCGGCGGGCTATGCGATTTTGGATGGCCAACGCAACCAGCAAACCCCTGCCTAGCGATTGATTGGCGCCGACTACTTACTTTGTCACTTGAATAAGGACTGTTCGACATGCTTCCACCCCTAAAACCCATCGCCATGAAAGAACGCGTCTCGATGGTCTTCATCGAAAAAGGCCAAATCGACGTCAAGGACGGCGCCTTTGTCGTCATCGACGAAACCGGCATTCGCACTCATATCCCGGTCGGCTCCATCGCTTGCATCATGTTGGAACCCGGCACTCGCGTCTCCCATCACGCCGCCGCGTTGGCTGCCAGGGCAGGGACCTTGCTGGTCTGGGTCGGCGAAGCCGGTGTCAGATTATATGCAGCCGGCCAGCCGGGCGGTGCCAGATCGGACAGATTGCTGTATCAAGCCAAACTAGCGCTGGACGACGACGCGCGGTTGAAAGTGGTACGCAAGATGTACGAAATCCGTTTCGGCGAAAAACCGCCCGAACGCCGCAGTGTCGAGCAACTGCGCGGCATAGAAGGCGCCAGAGTCAGGAAGTTGTACCAATTATTGGCCAAACAGGCCGGCGTGGAATGGAATGGCCGCAATTACGACCATACCGATTGGGACAATAGCGACACCGCCAACCGCTGCCTCAGTTCTGCCACCGCCTGTTTGTACGGTATTTGCGAAGCGGCGGTGTTGGCTGCCGGTTATGCGCCGGCGATTGGTTTCATTCATACCGGCAAACCGCTATCGTTCGTTTATGACATCGCCGACCTGTTCAAATTTGACGAGATCGTCCCGCATGCCTTCAAAATCGCCGCCAAGAATTATTCCAACCCGGAGCGCGAAGTACGCTTAATGTGCCGCGATGTGTTCCGGCAAAGCAAAATTCTGCGCAAAATCATCCCCACCATCGAAGAAGTACTGGCGGCCGGCGATTTGGAAGTCCCCAAACCGGCCGAGGAAAACATCGCCCCGGCCATTCCCAACACAGAGAGTATCGGCGATGTTGGTCATCGTAGTTGAAAACGTTCCGCCCAGGCTGCGTGGGCGCTTGGCGGTATGGCTAATCGAAATTCGCGCCGGCGTCTATGTCGGCGACTTGTCTGCCAAGGTGCGCGAAATGATCTGGTCGCAAATCGAGGATGGCTTGGAAGATGGCAACGCGGTAATGGCTTGGTCCACCAACACCGAATCCGGTTTCGATTTTATGACGCTGGGTAAAAACCGCCGCCTGCCGGTCGAACTGGACGGTTTAAAACTGGTGTCGTTTTTTCCGCTGGAAGATGCGGATTTGTCTCCCTAGCCCTCAGGGAGATGGCCGGGGTGAGGATAAAATGCGCACTAAATTCCTGCTGGGATATAGGGCGCTGTAAGCGGTTTCGTCGGCTTTTTAACAACTTGGAAAAGGCAAAAAATTCGGTAGAAATTTAGCCGGGTTATTTTTATATGCGTAACAATAAGTTACGATTAGTGCGTTCCCCGCACCCGCGGGGATGAACCGTATTCAGGGGGCTCAAGGCTTAACGTTGAGAGGCGTTCCCCGCACCCGCGGGGATGAACCGTGTAATCTGTCACTGTAATGTGATGTAAATCAGCGTTCCCCGCACCCGCGGGGATGAACCGTATTCAGTTGTAAGAGAACACCCATCGACAAAGCGTTCCCCGCACCCGCGGGGATGAACCGCGCGCAGGCTGTTGACGTTTCGCTTTTTTTATGCGTTCCCCGCACCCGCGGGGATGAACCGGGTATCGGGCGGCAAATCAGGGCAGACCATACGCGTTCCCCGCACCCGCGGGGATGAACCGAAATGTTTTTGATTGAAGAGCTAACCGATGAAGCGTTCCCCGCACCCGCGGGGATGAACCGTACGAATACCAATCAGTGATACCGCTATCGGAAGCGTTCCCCGCACCCGCGGGGATGAACCGGCAAATGCCGAAGGCCTACATAGCTGTCGTTGGCGTTCCCCGCACCCGCGGGGATGAACCGCCACCCTAACGTTTTAAAAATTTCATCCATCGGCGTTCCCCGCACCCGCGGGGATGAACCGCGATAAATACAAACAGATCTCGATGGATATCGGCGTTCCCCGCACCCGCGGGGATGAACCGACAAACAAAAGGGGCGGATGGCCCGCCCCGTGGCGTTCCCCGCACCCGCGGGGATGAACCGTCTAACGGTTTTCATATCCCCTCACCCTTGCCGCGTTCCCCGCACCCGCGGGGATGAACCAGTGGCAGAGCTGACCATCAAATTGAAATTTAAGCGTTCCCCGCACCCGCGGGGATGAACCGCGATTCAAAAATAGATCATGATTTTAAAAAAAGCGTTCCCCGCACCCGCGGGGATGAACCGCCGGCGTCGCCCAGATCCCACTGTGATTCGATGCGTTCCCCGCACCCGCGGGGATGAACCGGTTTGCTCGATCAGCAACGCGCAGGCGTCCATGCGTTCCCCGCACCCGCGGGGATGAACCGGTTTGCGGGATTTTCAACTGGCCTTTCACGCCGCGTTCCCCGCACCCGCGGGGATGAACCGCATTTAAATCTGCCCCCATGGCTACACTAATCAGCGTTCCCCGCACCCGCGGGGATGAACCGCGTAATTAACGGCGATTCTGTGATGGCTGATCGCGTTCCCCGCACCCGCGGGGATGAACCGAGAACGTGCCGTAGTTGGTTGTATCCTCGCCTGCGTTCCCCGCACCCGCGGGGATGAACCGGTTGAGTTGTACATCCTGGATCTCAACAGCATGCGTTCCCCGCACCCGCGGGGATGAACCGTTACGCGGCGTACCACGCTGGCCCAATACGTCGCGTTCCCCGCACCCGCGGGGATGAACCGATGTGACGCTTGAAATGAATATTACTGATGACGCGTTCCCCGCACCCGCGGGGATGAACCGCCGCGACGGATTCAGGCACCTTCGAAGACGGCGCGTTCCCCGCACCCGCGGGGAT
>NZ_LUUG01000010.1 GCF_001644035.1 Methylomonas methanica | reverse complement strand
ACTTGAGAGACGGTATCTACGGCCCTTGTGCGGTTAATACTCTAACTTTACAGACCCCATAACTGTGAGCGGTTCTCCCGGCAAATTCCAAGCTCGATTTGCGTAATAAGGTGCTCCGGTAAAATAATATCTTTTATCGAAAATATTATTTACATTAAGTTGCGTAGTTAGTTTTGTTGGGCCAATATTCATTGTATAACCAGCAAAAGTATCAACTCTCACATATCCCGATAATTTATAGCTGTTAGCATTATCTCCTTCACGTGTTCCAGCAATATAGCTACCAATACCCACGCTTAAACCTTTTAAGGTCGATTGTTGAAAAGCATATTTTAACCAAGCACTTCCAGAGTGTTCCGCAACATTAGGCAAACGGTTGCCAATATTATTTCCAGGCGCCCCACCGTCGGCTGTAATGCGTGCATCAGTGAAAGCATAGCTGGTAATAAGGCTAAGTTCGTCTGATAAACGACCTGAGATGTCAACCTCAATTCCTTGACTACGAGCTGCACCTATTGTGTCGTAAATTCCTCCGTCACTAACAAGCGTCAACACATTCTTTTTATCAATATGGAAATAAGCAGTATTTGTTGTGAGGTTTCCGTCAAACCATTCTGTTTTAAATCCTGCTTCATACTGTTCGGTAGTTTCTGGCTTTAATGGCTGTCCATTTTCAGACCGGCCATTATTTGTTCCAAATCCTTCTGTCCTATTACCGTAAACAGATAGCCATGTCCATGGGCGATACAGAACACCTACACGCGGGCTAAAGAAGCCCTCATTTTGCTTCGCCAATGTTATGTTATTAAAGCTTGGTACATAGCCATTGTAGTTGCCATTTATGTCCGTTGAATTCGTATACGAGTTAGACGACCCCGTAGCAAGATGGGCCCAATCATAACGACCACCACCTAATATTTGTAACTTGTCGTCAAATAGGGAAATTTGGTCTTGGAGATACAAACCATACCAAGAGGTTTGGCTAATAAAGAAATTGTTTGGGTGGTTAATACGCTGATTTTCATAAGCATTGAAATCTAAATTTGGATAAGTTGGGTTATAAAGATTAACTCGAGAGAATGCGAAGCTTCCACCGCCAAAATCTCCTGGCATTTTATACGGACTATCGAAAGGTGCGTTTGCAGTGCTGAATCCAAAAAAACCACCAGATCTCGTTTCATCAGAATAATAATCGCCACCCAACAAAATAGTATGATTTACTTCCCCTGTTTTAAATTTTCCATTCAAATTAAAATAGGTGAGATAAGTTTCTTGATTGTCATCAGTAAATTGAGATCCACGTCTTACCTGCATCGGATCTGAACCTTGCTCTAATAAAGGCTGAAAGACTGCGACTAATACTTTACGATAATGCAAATTAGCCCAGTTGCCTACAAAACCATTTTGTATCTTCCAATTATCATTAAACGAATGAGACCAATTAAAGTCTACTAAAGTGCTGTCACTTGGATCTTCATTGAATTTAGATCCTGGCTGTCCATAATTGGTATTAATAGGAGCATTAGCTACCCTGTTCCCAATTGCAGGAATACCTGTGTCATAAGGTAGCTTTCGATCCATGTATTCAAGACTTAAATTGAATTCGGTCTTGTCACTGGCTTGCCAATGCAGTGCAGGTGCGACAAAAATCTGATTTTGACTAACAAAATCACGAAATGAATTTCGGTCGGTGTAGCCGAAATCCATACGATATGTTAATGATTTGTCATCAGTGAGCGGTCCAGTTGCCTCAGCAACAGTGCGGTAAAAGTCATAAGAACCGAATTGCTGTTGCAATGAATAATGGGCTTCATCTTGTGGTTTTTTAGTTACAACGTTAACCATGCCGCCAGGTTCAACTCTACCGTACAACATCGCCGCAGAACCTTTCAAAACCTCAACTTGTTCTACATTGGCCATATCAGTATTGAAGTTTGAAATTCTTTGCCCATTTCTAAATCTTGTATACCGTGTACCAAAGCCGCGAATCACGAAATCCTGCCCATTGGCTTCACCGTTCCAAACTCGCTGTACACCGCTTACATTTTTTGTGGCATCTTCAAGTACTATTGCTTGTTGGTCTTCTAATACCTGCTGCGGAACAACTTGCACATTTACCGGAGTGTCCATCAACGGAGTATCAGTTTTTGTTGCAGTGCTTGAGTTTCCAACAAAGTAATTTCCGGTCGAGTCCAATGTCGCCTTTCCTTCCACCCTCACCACCGGCAAAGTAGCTACCGCATCACCTCCCAAATCCGTCACTCGAATCGCTACCGAGTCCTCACCCGTAAAGCTATACGTCAACCCGCTACCCGCCAGCAGCTTTTTAAAGCCTTCTTCGATGGTGTACTCGCCTTCCAGCCCGCTAGTGGTTTTGCCATCGGTTAACGTGGCTTCCGCTGAAAACAGTAGCCCGGAGCTAGTCGCAAACTGCCTTAGCGCCTGACTCAAAGGACCGCCGCCAATTTGGTAGCTGCGCTTAACGCTGGCATGGTCGTTACCGCTATCCGCGTGGGCGGCAGAGGATACGGTCAATGCGGAGGCCAGCAAAATGCCTTGTATAGCCAGGCGCAATCGCGAGGGTCGTAAGCCGGGGGTGCCGAGGCGATGGGTCGATGACATCGGTTTTATCTCCTTTAAAAAATGGTGTTGTCATTACCTATGTCAATCGAGACTGAAAAAGCGGAACTCGAACTTGAAAATATTTTTAAGGGGCTGTTTTTATTTGGAAATAAAATTGAGTCTTTGTGGGCTTTCGCCAACTCAACTGGTAGTGTCTGAACTTGATGTAGTAACAATACCGCAGTAACATGAGGCTATGAAAACCAGATTTGAGTGGGATCCGGCTAAGGCGGAAAGCAATCTCAGGAAGCACCATGTGAGCTTCGAGACTGCCACTCGTGTTTTTGCCGATCCGTTCGCAGTGGTCAAGCAAGACCGTATTGAGAACGGGGAGCACCGCTGGCAGACCTTGGGTATAGTGGAAGGCTATCTGCTGCTACTGGTGGCCCACACCATCCGAGGCGACGAGGATGGCACCGAACTTATCCGCATTATTTCGGCACGTCGCGCCGAACCAAAAGAGAGGAAGCGCTATGAGCAAAATTGTTCGCTATGAGATAGACCTTAATAACCTGCCGCCGCTGACCGAAGAACGTAAGGCGGAACTCAAGGCGCTGGCGGAAATGCCGGACAGTGAAATCGACTACAGTGACATTCCGCCGCTTGATGAATCCTTCTGGAAAAACGCCGTGCACAATCCGTTCTACAAACCCACCAAGACATCTACCACGGTGCGCGTGGACGCCGATGTGTTGGCCTGGCTGAAGAGCCAAGGTAAAGGCTACCAGACCCGCATCAATGCCATCTTGCGCGAAGCTATGTTGCGCTCGTTGCATGATAAGGGTTGAGGCTGTGTAAATTAGTTATTTCTTACCGCATGATTGGAGTTTTTATGGAAAAAACCAAGCTTTCCAGCAAAGGACAAATGATTAATTGCGATTATCTAAAGTAACTCACTCATGAAACATCAAGATGAATTTTGTTAGACGTATATTGGTGCACCAAAATTTGAATAATATTTTGATACGGCACGCCATTTTCCAGTCCCTTTTTCTTTAACGCATAAAGATCGTTTTCAGAAAGTCTGATGGAAACTGATTTTTTCTTTTCGTGTTTCAAAAAACCTTGCAGTTCTACCAGGCGCTCCTGAATATTGCCTTTACTGCGCCATTCATCGTTTTCAACACTATCGATAATGTCTTGTTCAAAAGCATCTAAATTTAGCTTAGTCATCATTTGCCGCCTTGTTGTAACGTTTATTAATTTTTCGGGAAGGGATAATCGTCTTTAAAAAAATGCTGTTCTCTTCTTCAACGTAAGGCACGATGTAAACATAATTTTTTATGGCGATTAAGATGATAAAAACCGATTGATTGGGATATTTTTCAGAATTTGGATGCGTCAAATCATCAAGTACATTTCCCATTTCAATGGCTAATAACACATCCTCAAAACCAATCCCTCTTTCCGCTTTTTACAAAGCGTTTTTTTCAGGGGAGAAATATACTTGTTTTTGCCTGTAGGCCATACGATCTATGGTATTTTCTCAAGCAAGGTGCACGGTGTATAGCGATGTTAAGTTGTCTGGCGCGCTTAGCGCGGCAATACTTTCACCCAATACGGCAGCGGGCTAGTTAACTTGACCGGCAAGTTGGTTGCCAGAGAGGCGAGGATTTTGTCGGTATCTTTAAGCGGGAAGGAGCCGATGATGCGCATATCGGCAATCTCGGGCGCACAGGTCACATAACCCTTACGGTAACGATTAAGTTGCAACAGAAACTCGCTGAGCGGAATGTTATCGGCCACGATGACGCCTTGGCTCCAGGCTGGTTTATCGAGCTTGATTTGCTGTATCGGCTCTACTTGATTGGCTACAAATCGGGCTTCTTGGCCGGCCCGTAGTAGTTGTTTTGGGGTGTTTGGATTCGATGGCTGAATTTCAACCGAATCTGCGAATACCGCGACCTGGCTGTGGTCGGCCTGTTGACTGACACTAAAGCGGGTGCCCAGCGCCCGAACCCTGCCGTCCTGAGTATCGACCACAAATGGCCGCTGCCAATCTGCATTGTCCTTGGCGGTCTCGATGTAAATTTCCCCGGATACCAATTGCAAGCGGCGCAAATCCATACTGAATTCGACGTTTAAGGCGCTACCGCTATCCAGAATGACGGTTGAGCCGTCCGCCAAGGTGACGGTTTGGATTTGGCCTTGTGCGACAGGGTAGTCAGATGTCCATTCTTGCCAATAGCGGCCACGGGAAAATTGCCAACTCGCTAAGCCGACGGCGCCAAGTAACACTAAATTTTTGATCGCGCGTCTACGCTGCAAATCAGGCGCAGTCAATCCGGCTAACGCGGCTTTGGGCGGCAGTGATTTAAATCGGTCAATGTAAAACTCAACTCTGGCCCAAGCGGCTCGATGGTCAGGGTGTTCGGCTAACCAGGCTTGCCATTGTGCCGTTTCGCTGTGCTGAGCTTGTCCGGATCGGAATAGCGCAAACCACTCGGCAGCCTGTGCCAAGACGCGCGGATCGATTTCCGGGTGGCGTTTGTGTTGCATCTTGGTTTAGAAGCCGGCACTCAGGCACTGAAACATGGCTTGCGCCATATATTTTCTAACCATACGGTCGCTGACGCCAAGCTGCTGACCAATTTCGGCATAGGTGAGGTCGTCCAGTTGTGCCAATAGAAATGCCTTACGGACTTTTGCCGGTAGTTGATTCAGTAATTCATCGATTTCCCGCAGGACTTCGAGAATGATGGTGCTATCCTCGGGCGAAATGGCAATCTCTTCAGGATAAGCCGCGAGACGTGCCAAGTAAGCTTGCTCTATTGTGCTGCGCCGCCAGTGGTTGATCAGCAAGCGCTTGGCGATGGTGGTCAGGTAAGCGCGGGGTTCGTCCAGGTTTAGGGTTTCTCTTGCAGTGATCACGCGCAAAAACGTGTCTTGCGCGTGATCTTCCGCTTGGAGGCGGTCCTGCACCCGTTTTTCCAGCCATTGCAGCAGCCAGGGGTGATGGTCCTGATACAGTCGGGTTAGGTCTTGTTGGCCGTCGCCAATACACTCTGTGGTCATCGATTCAAACGTTGCTTAATAGTTGCATGCCCAGTTGACAAAAGGTTTTACGCTCAGCCGCAATAGGCTTTGGCTAAGGTGCTTTGGACTACGGTCGCCGCTTTTTTTCCTGCAAGCTTAACATTAAGCAAGAATTGCTCCGAAGTAGTCGGTCGTTGGTGTGTATGCCAAGCGTTTCGAAAATAATCAAATAAAATTAGCTCATTACATTTAATCAGGTTCAGGATGTTTGTCGATCCGGGGTGTGAGTACATGCAAAATCGGACAACTAAAGCGTGTGATTTGGCTTGTTTTTGTTCCGGAATGCGTGAAATCACGGAATTTCGAAGGCTGCCGGTGTGGCTGTCGTATCGGTCGCGTGGGTTACCCACTTGAAAAGGTGTGTGGGTCAGTTGTGGCGCGTAAGTTAAGATGGTCAAAAAACTCATCGGCTTGAGCGACATGTCCAATCCCAAATTCCAGCATTCAGAACGCAGGCGCTTGCTCAATATCTTCAGCGGCTCGGTTGGTAACCTGGTGGAATATTTTGACTGGGCAATTTATGCCGCGTTTGCCTTGTACTTTGCCCCGGCTTTCTTCCCGGAAACCGATCAAACCGCCCAGTTGCTGAATAATGCGGCGGTATTTGCGGTGGGTTTTATCTTTCGGCCCTTGGGCGGCTGGTGGTTGGGTAGCCTGGCGGACCGCAAGGGTCGCAAAAGTGCTTTGCTGTTTTCGGTCAGTTTGATGTGTTTAGGGTCGTTAATCATTGCTTGCACACCGGGCTATGCGGTGATTGGTATGTGGGCGCCGGCCTTGTTGCTTTTCGCCCGCATGTTGCAGGGCTTCAGTATCGGTGGCGAGTATGGCAGTTCCGCTACCTATCTTAGTGAGATGGCGGTACCGCACCGGCGCGGCTATTACTCCAGCTTTCAATACGTCACCATTGTCCTGGGGCAAATCCTGGCCTTGGGGTTATTGATGCTCTTACAAAAATGCCTGTTGAGTAGCGAGCAACTGCACGCTTGGGGTTGGCGTATCGGCTTTATCGTCGGCGGCTTGCTGGCTGTGGTGGCGATGGGCCTGCGCGGCAACATGGCCGAAACCAAGGCCTTCATCGAGCAGCATACTTATCCGGCCCGGCACCCCAAACTACGCGAGCTGCTGAACTATCCCAAACCGGTAATGACCGTGGTTGCTTTGACTGCCGGCGGGACCTTGTCGTATTACACCTTCACCGTCTACATGCAAAAGTATCTGGTCAACACCACGGGCTTCAGCAAGGACGACGCCACGACGATTTGCACGGTGGCCTTGATCGTCTTTATGTTGATTCAGCCACTGTTCGGTTTGATTTCAGACTATGTCGGTCGGCGCACGATGCTGATTGCCTTCGGCGCCGGCGCGACCCTGTTTACTGCGCCATTGCTTGATTTATTAGGCCACGCGCAAACGATGCAATCCGCGTTGGGATGGTATGTCTGCGCATTGCTGATTGTCTCCGGCTATTCTTCGGTCAATGCCATTGTCAAAGCCGAATTGTTTCCGGTGCATATCCGCGCATTAGGGGTAGGCTTTCCCTACGCCGTGACCGTGGCGATATTCGGCGGCACCGCCGAGTATCTGGCGTTGTGGTTAAAGAGTTTCGGCCACCCGGAATGGTTTGCCTACTATGTCAGCGCTTGCGCGGCCGTGTCGATGCTGGTCGCCTTAACTATGAAAGAGCCGATGAAGGTGTCGCGGTTGGATTATTAATGATTGGGGAATCGGGCTAGCAACTTGTCTATGAAGGTAACGAATGGGCAAATTCGGCCCAAAAGGGACAATTGCCAAAGATTTACGAATGACAAAAATCGGTAAGATAGCCGACAGTAGATGGGTGGAGCATCGCGATACCTATCAATTGCCAGCTTAAAAAGATGGGTTTCGGCTATCGCCACATATATGGACTCCTCCCCAATTGCAAGCCAAGGTTGCCAAAAATAATGATTCCAACAGAGATCGAGATTACAGCCATATATTCGGTCTCTTGATGAAGGTACTTGATAGGCCTTCGGACCCTGATGAATCTATCCGCGCGCTTTTTCCACTATCACCCTAACGGTTTCTAAGAACCTATGTGCCGAACGGGATTTAAAAGCACCGGTCTGACCTGTTGAATGTCATCACTAAAGGTTGTCTTGCCTCCGCAATCTGTTGAACTCAGTTGTCTTGTACGACACCGGATTGAGAGTTGTCCACGCTTTGCCCGACGCCGGAACCCTTCACTCGTGTGGAGGCGTTGGGCAAAGGGTGGATAACCCGGACTTCACTCAATCAAGCCACTTGGGCCGCATATTCGCCAGAGCCAGTGGCCAGCGCCCAGATAATCCTGGCATTCTTGTTAGCCAAGGCCACGGTCGCCTTGTTGAAACCACGTCGTTCGATCAAGGCTTGTAGCCAGCGACTCAACGGGTCGCTCTTGTCGCCGCAGTATTTCAATACCGCCCGAGCGCCGTGGATCAGCAAGGTGCGCAAGCGTCGATTGCCGCGTTTGCTCTTGTGCCCTTTGGGTAGATGCCCAGCAAGACTTGCCGGTCGCCGCTGCTGTGCTGCCTGGGCACCACACCCAAACTGGCGGCGTAATCGCGACTGGACTCGTACCCCTTGCCATCGCCCACATCGGCTGCCGCCAAGGTGGCGGTGAGCGGACCAACGCCCGGAATGGCAATCAGGCGCTTGCTCAAGGCATTTTGCCGACACAGCGCGTCGATTTGCCGGTCCAATGCTTTGATCGCGTCATCCATCGCCACCAGGGCTTGATACTGTTCGGCAAACAGCGCGCGACTGAGCGTCGACAGTTGATTTTCAGCGTCTTCCAAAATCGACGGCAACTGTTTCCTGACCTGATTGGCGCTTTTCGGCAACACCATCCCGCGTTCGGCCAAATGCCCGCGAATCTGGTTGATCAAGGCGGTGCGCTCTTCTACTTTGCCCTGACGGATGCCATGCACCATGGTCAAGTCTTGTTGTTCCATATTTTTAATGACCACCGTGCGTTTTCTCGGTTGCTGTACTGCGGTAAAAATCGCCTCGGCATCGTTGAAATCGTTTTTGTTGCCGACTACAAAGGCTTTTACATAACGAGCGTTTAATAGTTCCACATCATGCCCTAGTTGTTGGAATGATCGCGCCCAGTGGTGCGAACCACCGCAGGCTTCCAGTGCGATCAGGCTCGGCGGCAGCTGAGCAATGAACGCCAGCAATTCCGGCCGCTTCAATTTTCGCTTTATAGCCTTGCCGTCTAGCATCATGAACAGATGAAAAACTTGTTTTGCGATATCCAAACCCACTACGTTACGATTCATTTCGGACTCCTCTTTGTCCCGTTTAAATTCTCGGGTGCATTGTGACACCGTTAGGGGTGGGGAGGAGTCCATGTCATCATCCTAGGCGCTTTTCCCGATAGGCAGGAAAAATTCGAACTGTCAGTAAAATATTAACTTATCAAGGAAAATTGGCTTGATAATAAATTTATAACCGACTAGGGTAAATATATTGAAAGAAGCAAAACTATTGTCATCGGTTGCGGTGTTGCGTGCCTTATATGACGAAAAAAAGATATCTACGATATATTAAGTGAATTTATAAAAACCATAGTAAATACTAAATCACTATCAGCATTTGGCTCGATGGAATGCGTTAAGTATCTCGAAGAAGACTTTGGGTTTTATATGCCCGAAGCCATAATTCGAAGTTGCCTAAAAAATCGGCTCGTTCGCACAGGTCTCCTCACCGTTAAAAACGGCATTTACTGTGTAACCGAATCATTTAAATTAAGTAATAGTGCTGAAATAGATGCTGATTTTGAAAAATCTCGTAAGGAGTATGATGAAATCATAGGAAGACTTTATGATTATTGCTCGAATAATGGTCTGCTTGATGTTAATAAGCTAGCTTTAGAAGAAGGTTTTGAAAATTATTTAACCCGGCCTGACAAAAACACTCAGCACGCTATCACAATCGCTAGATTTATCGTTGAACACGAAGATGAGCAGGGTTTCAAAGATAAGCTCGATAACATAGAAGAAGGGCTAATTCTCTATACTGGAATTCGGTATTCACCGGATTTATCTACATTAGGTAATTGGCGAGGTGACTTAATAATTTTTTTAGATGCAGAGCATCTGTTCAGTGCCACCGGTCTAAATGGCGTCTTATACAAGTCATTATTTGATAATTTCAATGATCTTATTAACGATGTCAATCGCAATAAAAAGAATGGAAATATTACATTAAGATATCTTGAGGAAACCAATAAATATATAGAAGCATTCTTTTACGCGGCAAAAAAATTGTCGAACGAAAAGGGAGTATAGATCCATCTAAAACAGCAATGATAAATATTTGTAATGGCTGTAAATCTGAGAGTGATGTTATAACAAAGAAAGCGGATTTCTTAAATAAGCTATCTAAGCTTAGGATAGATAAGGAAGCGCCTAAGGACTATTATTCCAAACCAGAGTTTAATATAGAAAGCGAAATAACAGTTAGGGATATATCCAAGGAACTTCAAGAATCTAATGTTGACGCCAAGGAAGTTTCTTCCATTCTGAAAATATTTACGAAAATCAATTATCTTAGACAAGGCCAGAATAACATTGGAATCGATAGGGTTGCAGCTATATTCCTTACAGAGAGTTGGTTGCCTCAAAGAGTATCATTTTCCCCTCATGTATTCGAAGGTAATGGTGCTATTCCATTTGCGACAAACATCGAATTCATTACTGAAAAATTATGGTTTAAATTGAACAAAGGATTTGGTGGGAAATCTAAAAAGCCAGTCTCGTTTTATCCAATTATCAGAGCTAAATTAACAATATCATCTCAAATTAGCCGCTCAGTATATAACATATATAAGACCCTGTCAAAAAAATACAATGAGGGGAGTATTGATAAAGATGTCATTGCTTTAATTTATCAGGAAATAAATAAGGCTCCATCAAGACCTGACGATGTGTCAATTGAGTCAATGTCGATGGCGGAACAATTTCTTAATGAAAATTACATCGAAAGGATAATTAAAGAAAAAATCTTACTAGAAAAAGATGCGCGAGAGGGGCGGCAAGCAAAAGACGAATTGAGACAGATCAGATATAGGGAAAGAAAAAATTTGAACTTGCCTTTCAAAAAATCAGCCAGGAGACAATACAGGCTTATTGGTTTTTTTTACATATATATTCTTGTCTTTAATATTCCTATTTTTGATTATTAACTCGTATTCAAAAAACGATACAACCTTGTCTATAATATTTGGGATGGTTACAGTAATAAGCTCAATCATCAGTTTGATTCGACCAAAGCTAATTAATGAATATTACTGGTCTCTTTCTAAAAAGTGGTACCGAAAGTCCATTAAAAAAATATTGCAGAGAGCAAGGCGCTGAATACTAATATGAATGAGTGATTACGGATTTAAACAAGTCATTCAAAAAGACATCTCGATCGACTGCAATTGGCCGTTGGGTGAGGTCGCCAATGTCCGCTTTGTAGATTTCTAATTAGTAGAATCTGGGTTTGTCTGACTGGCCGGTTTAGAGA
>NZ_LUUG01000009.1 GCF_001644035.1 Methylomonas methanica | reverse complement strand
TATCTCGGCTGTCGGGCCGAGACCCGACATTAAAAAAGCCGTCGCGTCAGCGACACCACATCCCAACTCGATGCCATCCATGGCTTCTGGATTCCGGCAATCCATGCCGGAATGACGCGTTCATTGAGACCGCTCCAAGTCGATAAGACGATACTAGACGAAACAAACACCGTCACGTCGCCCAAATCCTCGGCGCACAAACCTCCTTCCCAACCACATCCCCCCGCACCAATCCCCAAACAGCTTCAAAAAACCCTTTCAACAAATCCGCCCGCCTATCCAACCCCCGGCAAATCAACAAGCCCTCAATCAAAGTCACCCCGCGATTAGCCTCATCACCAATCAATTCCTGTACCGCCGCCAAATGCAAGGGCGTGGCCGGATAAACAAACATCGTCCCGCAGGCCGAATGCCCAAACAAACCCCAACGGGCTTGAAACGCTTCGGCATCCAGCCGCAAACGTTCCAGGTAAAGCAAACACCCGGCACGGCTGATGCGCCAGTTCAGGCTGGCGGCACCATTGTCGAAGCCTTCACCGGCTGCCGGGCGGCCTAAGGCTAATATTTCCCAGCCGATGAAATGGGCGTGGTCAGCCAAATCGATATTCATGCTGGACTTTAACTGCGCACCTTCGTAAACAATGGTTTCCTGCGGTAGCCATTCCAGGCAGGCGTTTTCAGAGACTTTGAGATTGACGGTTTGTTGTGCTTCGCCGCCGCCGCTGCGATAAAACTTGCCGGCGGCAGGGGTGGTGATTAGCGCTTGCGCATCGTGCTCGACAGCGGCGTTAATGCTTAACTGATCGCCAGCTACCACGCCGCCGGGCGGGTGCAGCAAGTACACATGGCAGGCGCCGCCCTCCGGATAAAAAGGCCGTTGCACGGTCAACGGGCCGCGATGGGCTCGTTTGGACAATACGGTTTTGTCGCCGCGTTGGCTAAAGCCCAGTTGCAATTCGGCTTCCCATGCCACAGGTTCGGTGGTGGCATCGGGAATGGATGAAACAGCGAGGTTTGGGCTCATGGTGTTTGACTTAAAAGTTATCGGATCGGCCTGTTAATTCTAGTTATTACAGCCGTCGGCTGGCTAAGGCAATATATTGAGTTGGGCATTGTCGTTTCCCCTCTTTGAAAAAGAGGGGCTAGGGGAGATTTTCCAAACAAATCCCCCTCAATCCCCCTTTTTCAAAGGGGGAAGTTCCTGCTTAACGACATTGCGGCTATTCATATGCCGAGTGATGTGCAATATAACCGGGCCAAATACAATTCCTAAAATTAATACACCGATCAGCAATCCCGACAAATCGGGGATTTCGAAAAAGGGATGCAGGGCGGCGTTGGTTAATTGCAGCAAGTTGCCGCCTTCCATCATGGCTTCGTAACTGCTATGTGCCTCGCTGCGTATCGACCAAACCAATAACAAAGCCCCAGCCGCCAGCAAAAATTGTTCGGATTTCATGTGTTTTCTCCGTCACCCAGCTTTTAATCAGTACGATGGGCTACGCCCGTTTTTGAAAATCCCCCTGACCCCCTTTTTCAAAAGGGGGAAGATTGACTTACACCGTCAAATAGCGCTTCACCATATCGTCCGCCAATTCGTTCATTGCCCCCACCGCCACATGCCGGCCACGGTCCATGATGCAAAACTGGTTCGCCACCTTGCGGGCGAAGGGCAGTTTTTGTTCCACCAGTAGCACTGTCACGCCCAGTTCTCTGTGGATGCGATCGATGGCTTGGTGGATTTCGCCGGTTTCCGGTTTTGGAGTCGGGGTAGCGACACCGCGCGATTTGTTCAGGCGAATGATCACGTCGCCGATTTCGCTGACGATATTGGGCTGAATACCTTCGGTGGGTTCGTCCAGGATCAGCAGGCGCGGGTTTAGCACCAGTGCCCGGCCTATGGCTAATTGCTGTTGCTGGCCGCCGGACAGGTCGCCGCCCCGGCGCTTCAGCATTTGTTTTAATACCGGAAAAATCTCGAAAATACTGTCCGGGACTTTTTTGATGCCGTGCTTGTTGGCGGCGCGCAGGCCGGTTTTCAGGTTTTCTTCCACAGTCAATAGCGGAAAGATTTCTCGGCCTTGCGGCACGTAACCGATGCCCAGTTCGGCGCGGGATTCTGCTTTGGCTTTGGCCAGTTCCACGCCGTCGAATTGAATGCTGCCGTCGGCTACCGGCAGTAGGCCCATGATGGCTTTCAGTAGCGTGGTCTTACCGACGCCGTTACGGCCCATCAGACAGACGCAGGCCCCGGCGGGTACGCTCAAATCCAGGTCCCACAGGGTATGGCTGGCGCCGTAGTATTGTTGCAATGCGCTGATATTTAACATCATCCCCCCAGGTAAACTTGAATCACGCGCGGATCGTTTTGCACTTCGTCCATCGTGCCTTCGGTGAGCACCGAGCCTTCGTGCAGCACCGTGACTTTGCGGGCGATGCTGCGCACGAATTCCATATCGTGCTCGACGACGACGATGGAGTGTTTGCCTTGCAAGGACAGCAACAGTTCGGCGGTACGTTCGACTTCCTGATGGGTCATGCCGGCGATGGGTTCGTCGACCAGCATGACTTTCGGGTCCTGCATCAGCAGCATGCCGATCTCCAGCCATTGCTTCTGCCCGTGCGATAGGGCGCCGGCCAATTGCCGTTGTTGAGCGGGCAGGGCGATGGTTTGCAACACGTCATGGATGCGGTCGCGTTGCTCGCCGTTGAGTTTATGAAACAGGGTCGACCAGGTGCGCTTGTCGGTTCTTAAGGCCAGTTCCAGGTTTTCGAACACGGTCAAGGCATCGAACACGCTGGGTTTTTGAAACTTTCGGCAGATACCGGCTTGGGCGATGGCCGGTTCGTCCAGTTCCAGCAAATCGATGGTCTGGCCGAAGAACACCGAACCGCTGTCGGGCTTGGTTTTACCGGTGATGACGTCCATTAAGGTGGTTTTTCCCGCACCGTTGGGGCCGATCAGGCAGCGCAGTTCGCCGTCGTCGATGTACAGCGAAAGATGGTTCAGCGCCCGGAAGCCGTCGAAGCTGACGCTGACGTCTTCCATGTACAGAATCGGGCCGTGGCGGGCGTCGACTTCGCCGTCCAGCGGCAGGCTGGCGCCGCCTTCAGTAGTAGTTGCAGCCGAGATCATCATGCCGGTTGTCCTCCGGTAGCGTTGAGAGTGGGTTTGGGTTTACTGCGACGGCGCAGCAGGCCGACGATGCCGTCGGGCATTAACAAGGTGACCAGGATGAAGGCGCCGCCCAGGCAAAACAGCCAGGCATCGGGCATCAGACCGGTCAACACGGTTTTGGCGTAATTGACCAACACCGCGCCGATGATGGCGCCGTACAAGGTGCCGCGCCCGCCCACCGCGACCCAGATGACGATTTCAAGGGAGTTGAGCGGCGAGAATTCGCTGGGGTTGATGATGCCGACTTGCGGCACATACAACGCGCCGGCCAGCCCGGCCAGCATCGCCGCAAATACGAATACCCAGAGTTTGAATAATTCCACCCGGTAACCGAGAAAACGTACCCGCGATTCTTGGTCGCGAACCGCCGTGACTACCCGGCCCAGTTTGCTGTTCACAATCCAGCGGCAGAGAAGCAAGGCGCCGATCAGGCTTAGGCCAGTCATTAGTAACAACATCGAACGGACTGCTTCGGATTGAATGTTGAAACCGAGGATGTCTTTGAAATCGGTGAGGCCGTTGTTGCCACCGAAGCCCATTTCGTTGCGGAAGAAGGCCAACAGCAGGGCGTAAGTCAACGCTTGGGTGATGATGGACAAATACACACCAGTCACCCGCGAACGAAACGCCAACCAACCGAACACGAAAGCCAGCAGGCCAGGAGCGAGGAATACCATCAGCATCGCGAAACCAAAATTCTCGAAGCCGTACCAGTACCAGGGCAGTTCGGTCCAGTTTAGGAACACCATGAAGTCAGGCAGTTCGGCGTTGCCGTAAACCCCTCGGGTGCCGATCTGCCGCATTAGATACATGCCCATCGCGTAACCGCCCAGTGCAAAGAATGCACCCTGACCCAGTACCAGAATCCCGGCATAGCCCCAGACCATGTCCAGCGACAGGCCAAGCAGGGCAAAGGTCAGGTATTTGCCGATTAGGGAGACTGAGTAGGCCGAGAAATGCAATGCAGAATCTTCGGGGAAGATGAGGTTGCAGAGGGGGATTAAGAGGGTGACGCTTGCTAGGGCGAGTAGCACTGAGGCGTAGGTTTTGTCTTGGGTCAGATTGGTAATATTCATTTTTGAATTCCGTCTAATTTAAAGTGTCGCTGTCGCGACGGCTTTTTTGGAGTCGGGTCTCGGCCCGACAGCCGAGGTACTTTTCTTTGCTTGTCCAAAGAAAAGTACCCAAAAGAAAAGACACCCGGATGCCGCTTTGATCCTGCGCGCCGAAGTTTTTGAATGGGGTTGACGGAAGGGGCTTCCTGCCCCTCCGTCAACGCGATGCATCCCTGCATCGCCCCTACGGGCTATTCCATTCAAAAACTTCGGTGCTCGGCGCGGCATACGGGGTTAAAACCATCAGCCGCCCGAATTTGCGTAGGGTGGGCAACTTTGCCCACCGTTGGCTGTTATTCCGCGTGGGCACTTAATCGTGCCCACCCTACGACTGAGTCTCAAGCTAGCCGGAAAGTTTGGGCCAACCACCTTAATTTTCGTGGCGGGGTTAGTCCCGTTATTCCGCCCCGAGCATCGCAGCTTTTGGCGAGGGTTTTCGGAGGGGCTGGGAAGCCCC
>NZ_LUUG01000008.1 GCF_001644035.1 Methylomonas methanica | reverse complement strand
ACTTCAATAACAGTATCTACGATTGGATAGCGGCTTATTGCCTTTTCTAGTCTGTTCAAATCAATCGCTATCTTTCCAGCTTTCCAGCAACTTTTGATGCTCACTCAAGCTAGGTAAACCCGGCCTGGCGCCTATTTTTGTGCAGCAAAACGCCCCGGCTACACTGGCGTAACGCAATAATTCTATCCAGCTCAAGCCACAGGCTAGGCCGGAGGCAAAGGCACCATGAAAGGCGTCGCCGGCGCCGGTAGTGTCTATGGCGACGATAGGCGGTGCGCTGAGGCTGCCTTGTTCCTGGCCGCGTTGCCAGATCAAGCCGCGCTCGCCCAGGGTAATGATTACCAAAGGGGCAATTTGCGCCAATTTGGATAAGGCTAGGTTTTCATCCCCGGCATATTGCAGCGCAAATTTTTCCGAACAGACCAGATAATCGACTTTATCCATCAGAGCCAAAGTGCCGTCGTGCAGCGAGCCGGCGTCTAACACCGAAGGTACTGGGTGGGTTAACTGATTCAGTAAGCGAAGGGAAATATGCGGTTCATGACCATCGAACAACAGCACCTTGGCTGCTAAGCCGTCAAAGTCGATAGCGGTGGCGGGCAAGGCGCTGGTTTGCCCTTTGTAATTGATTAAGGCGCGCTGCCCGTTCGGTTTGACCAGCACCGTCGATAGAGGAGTTGGCGAACTGCCGCGTACAACGAACTGGGTATCGACACCGTGTTCTTGCAACTCCCGCAAATGACTGTCGCCATAGACGTCGTTTCCCAAATAGCCGCAAAAGCCTGCCTTGCCGCCCAATTTAGCCACCGTAACGGCTGCATTGGCCGCGGGTCCGCCACCGCAGCCCAGCAAGTCGTCGGCGACTATTTTTTCATCGGCGCCGGGGTGATGCTGCACCGAAAACACCAAATCGTAACTGGCATGGCCGACGCAAAGTACGTCGAGTGGTTTAGCTATCATTGCGCAACGCCCTTGCTGCGATTATCCATCCGCCGCAGGAACTCGCTCATAATGGCTTTGTACAATTCATCGCCCAGATACTTGTCTTCCACGCCGCTGTCGATACTGGGGTTGTCGTTGACTTCTATCACATAGCCTTTGCCGTTGATTTCTTTGACATCGACACCGTATAAACCATTGCCTATGGGCTGCGTGGCCCGTAACGCCGATTCCAGAACGCCTTTGGGTACTTCGAAGGTGGGTAGGGTATCGAAGTTGCCGCTGTCGGTGCGTTTGGCGCCGTGCCGGTAGATTTGCCAATGGTTTTTCACCATAAAATAACGACAGGCGTACAGGGCTTTTTGATTGAAGATGCCGATGCGCCAATCAAAATCGGTGTACAAAAACTCCTGCGCCAGTAATAACGCTGATTGCTCGAACAATTCGGCGACTTTGCTTTCCAGTTCCTGGCGGTTATGCACTTTGACGATGCCGCGCGAAAACGAGCCATCGGGAATTTTGATCACCACCGGATAACCGGCGCTGGCTTCCAGATTATCCAGATGTTGGGTATTGCCCTTGTGCAAGATCCAGGTTTTCGGTGACGGGACTTTATGGGTGCGAAACAGGTCGGCCAGATAGACTTTATTGGCACAGCGCAAGATAGAGGTTGGGTCGTCGATTACTACTAAGCCTTCCGCTTCGGCTTTTTTTGCGAAACGGTAGGTGTGATGGTCGATGGCGGTGGTTTCGCGGATGAATAAACCGTCGAACTCCGGCAGGCGGCCGTAATGATTCAGGGTGATTAATTCCACATCGATGCCCATTTGCCGCCCGGCATCGATAAACTTTTTCAGCGCGCCGCGATTACTTGGCGGTAATTGTTCGGAGGGGTTGATCAGAATCGCCAGATCATAGCGGGCGGTTTTTCTGGTCCGGCTTTTTCGCCAAACTTTTTTACTGAAGCGATCCAGCGCGTCGGCAAACAAGGTCTGCATCGCATCGTTCAGTTGTCTGGGCGAGACGGCTTTTAGGTCGGTGATTTGCCATTGCTGGTCAAAGCGCAAGCTAATTTCTAAAATCGGGCAGGCGAAACGCTCGAACAATAGCCGCGCCAATTCTTGGAATGCGGGCTCCGGCGTCGTGCCGAAATAGCTATATAAGATGAATTCGCCGTTTTTATTTTGATGTTTAAACGCCCGCGCCAGCGGCTGGTTCAAGTCTTCCAGTTGCAAACGATACAAGGCGTTTTTACCCAAGTCGTTGATGACTTTAACTGAGGGAATGACGTGGTGATTGCGGGCCTCGGCCAGCAACGAACAATAATAGCCGTCGGACAGATAGGTGTAGCTGCTACACAGGTTTATCACCCGCACCCGCTGATCGGGATCGGTTTGTTTGCTGGCCAGATAGTCTTCAAAGCTGACCACCTGATCGCTGGGATAATAAGGGTTCCAATCAGAAAGGTCGTCGACGACCAGCAGCGTGCTTGCCATGGTAAAAAGTGTTCGGTAGGTTTATGTTGGGCGGGGATTTTGAAACCAGTCGGGTTTTTAGACAAGCCGAATTCTGCAATTCCCGTTAAGACTGCCTATTGCTTGCGGCTTAGGGGTTTGCCACACTGTACAATTACTGTCTCCGAACATTTGAGTATGCAGATGAGTTTGTCCCCATTCGGCACCGAAATTGATACCAGTGTATTCCCGGCTAGTTATGCTATTGCCCGCCAGACTTGGTTGTCGCTAATCACAGGGATGGAACACCCGGTACGGCACGAGGTTTATCAATGCGCTGGACTGGGGCCGGGCGGCGAATCTTTGCTGACCGATACCGCCTGGATCGGCGATGAAAACGCCGACAACCTGGTGGTGGCTATTGCCGCTACCCACGGTGTGGAAGGCTTTGCCGGCAGCGCGATACAGATTGATTTGCTGCAAGGTTTAAGCAAGCGTCAGTTGGACATTCCGAGTGATACAGCGATATTGCTGATCCACGCGCTGACGCCTTGGGGTTACGCCTGGTCGCGGCGCTGCGACGGCGACGGCGTGGATTTGAATCGCAATGCGGTGGATTTTTCTCAGTCCTTACCAGAGAACCCGGATTACGACCAGTTGCGGGATTGGCTATTCGTGGCGGACGCCGGGCAACGGCAGCAGGCGTTTGCCGATTTTAGCCGGCAATACGGTCGAGTCGCGCTGGAAAAAGCCATCAGCGGCGGCCAATACCGCGATCCGTCCGGGCCGTTTTACGGTGGCCGGTCGCCAGCGCATGGGCGGCTGGTCTGCGAGGATTTGATTCAACGTCACAGCTTGGCGCAACGCCGTGTGGCGGTCGTGGACTTGCATACCGGTCTCGGTCCTTACGGTTACGGGGAAATTATCTGCGACCATCAACCCGACAGCGCCGGCGCTGCGGTTGCGCAAAGCTGGTATGGCGATTCCGTGACCCTGCCGTTGGCCGGTACTTCCAGCTCGGTGCCCAAGCTGGGCTTATTGGATTATCTGTGGCATACCAACATGAACCCGCAAAGTTGTTACGTAACGCTGGAGTTTGGCACTTACAGCACAGACCACTTGTTTGAAGTGCTGCTGCGCGATCATCAGCTTTGGGCTGCGGAGGATAATCACGATCAACGTTTTGCCCACAGTTTGGTAATGCGGCATCATTTTTGTCCCAACGACAACGCCTGGCAGGAAATGGTGTTGTTTCGCGCTCGGCAGGTGTTGGGACAGACGCTGCGCGGGGTATCTTCGTGACGGCATTGCCGTTGTTAGCGAACCAGTTGGCGGTGCGCCCTGCGCAAAGCGCCGATCTGGAGGGCTTGGTGGCTTTGGAAAATGCCAGCTTTGCTACCGATAAATTAAGCCGGCGCAGTTTCCGGCATTGGTTGAGTTCCGATCATCGCGCCCTGTTGTTAGCCGAATGGGCGGGGCTGGTGGCCGGCTATATTTTGATCATCTATCACCCCGGCACCCGCTTGGCGCGGATTTATTCCCTTGCCGTAGCGCCACAGCTGCGCGGCAACGGCATAGCCAAGACTTTAATGATGGCCGGCGAGCAAGCGGCACGCGACGATGGCCGCCTGTATCTGCGTCTGGAAGTCAGCGTGGATAACACCCCGGCCATCCGCTTGTACGAGGCGCTGGGTTTTCAAAAGTTTGGTTTGTACCGCGATTATTACCAAGATCATAAAGATGCGTTGCGGTACCAAAAGCGCATCCGCCGCTACCGCGATACCCCGCAGCATCGTTCGGTGCATTGGCTGCGGCAAACCACGCCGTTTACCTGCGGCCCGGCGGCGTTAATGATGGCAATGCACGCGCTGAATAAAACTTATCTGCCGTCGCGCGAACAGGAAATCGAGCTATGGCGCGAAGCCACGACTATATTTATGACCTCCGGACACGGCGGTTGCCATCCCATCGGTTTAGCGCTGGCCGCCAAACGCCGGCAGTTCTCAGTGGAAGTCTGGATCAATCAAACGGGCCCGCTATTTATCGATAGCGTACGTAGCGAAGATAAAAAGCAAATTGTCGAACTGGTCGATACCTGTTTCAAACGTGAAGCGGCGGAGCAGGGCGTGGCGATACACTATGCCAACGTCACGCAGAACGATTTGATCGCCGCCTTCGAAGCCGGGGCGATACCGTTAATTCTGATCAGCACGTTTTCGATGGATCGCAAAAAAGCCCCGCACTGGGTAGTGATGAGCGGCTTTGATAACGATTGCCTCTATATGCACGATTCCGACCCGGATGACGGTAGGCAGAGCGAGCTGGATTGCCAGTTTATTCCCATCGCCCGCGAAGACTTTGAACGCATGTCCTGTTTTGGTAAATCGCGGTTGCGGACGGCAGTCATTGTGCGGCCAGGCTTATAGTTCGAGCTTTTCGTTCTCAGGCAGCTGCGCAGGCGGTACAATTGCCTAGCAACCCTGTATATTCACGAGACTTTATTCATGAACAAGCGCAGTCACGATGACAGCAAGAAAGCTAAAAACATCGCCGCAGTTATCTATCTGTTGGTGCTGACGTTTCTAGTCGGCGGTTCTTATCTGCATCAGCAGAGAGCAGACGCAGCTCAAGTTGCGTCAAGCACTGCCGTACAACCCTAAATTCCGCGCGATCACGATTTTCGGACGCGCCCCCGCTGCACCGAAATTGACATCGCTCTGCAACAACAGTACCTTAGCCGGCTTTTCTTTAGAAGCCGTCTCCAAAATCAGAATCTTAAGAGTCATTAATGGAAGAATTTCATCGCATTAGCCGCCTGCCGCCTTACGTTTTTAATATCGTCAACGAGCTGAAAGCCAAAGCCCGAGCAGAAGGCGAGGACGTCATCGATTTCGGTATGGGCAATCCGGACCAACCAACGCCCAAGCACATTCTAGACAAGATGGTAGAAGTGGCGCAGCGCGACGATACCCACCGTTATTCAGTATCAAAAGGCATACCACGTTTGCGCAAAGCCATTTGCGGTTGGTACAAACGGCGTTTTGATGTGGATTTGGATTTCAATACGGAAGCCATCGTCACCATAGGCTCGAAGGAAGGCTTGTCGCACCTGGCTCTGGCGACTCTGGGCCCCGGCGATGTGGTGTTGGTGCCTAACCCCGCTTACCCGATTCATCCGTATGGCGTGGTGATCGCCGGCGCGGATATTCGGCATGTGCCGTTGACGCCTGGTGTGGATTTCTTTGAAGAATTACAAAAAGGCATCGCTGAATGCTGGCCTAAGCCGAAGATGTTGATTTTAAACTTTCCGGGCAATCCGACCTGCCAATGCGTGGAGCTGGATTTCTTCGAGAAAGTGGTGGCGATTTGTAAGGAACATAATATCTGGATCGTCCACGACATCGCTTATGCGGACATCGTGTTTGATGGTTATGTGGCCCCGTCAATTCTGCAGGTGCCAGGCGCGAAAGACATCGCCGTGGAGTTTTTCTCCTTGTCGAAAAGTTACAACATGCCTGGCTGGCGGGTAGGGTTCATGTGCGGCAATCCAACCTTGGTGGCCGCTTTGACTCGCATTAAATCCTATATGGATTACGGCACGTTTACCCCGATTCAAGTGGCGGCAATTACCGCCCTAGAAGGTCCGCAAGACTGCGTGAAAGAAATTTGCGATATGTATAAGGCGCGCCGCGATGTGTTGTGCGACGGCTTGAATGCGATGGGTTGGCACGTCGAGAAGCCCAAGGCCACCATGTTTGTCTGGGCCAAGATTCCCGAGGCCTATCGGCAAATGGGTTCGATAGAATTTGCCAAGAAATTGATTATCGATGCCAAGGTGGCGATATCGCCCGGCATTGGCTTTGGTCAGCATGGCGATGATCATATCCGCTTCAGTTTGATCGAAAATGAGCACAGAACCCGCCAGGCCTTGCGCAGCATCCGCAATATGCTGAAAAAAGACAACGTAGTATAATCGCCGCCATTTTTGGGTATAACGCTAGGAGTCAGGTTTGAAGCCGGTAACAGTTGGGGTTTTGGGATTGGGGACCGTCGGTGGCGGCACCGTCAACGTACTGAAAAGGAATGCCGGGGAAATTGCCCGCCGGGCCGGCCGTGAAATCGTGGTCACCCGTGCCTCCGCGCGCGATCTGAATCGGACGCGGATTTGCGCAACCGACGGCATCACCTTGACCTCAGATCCGTTCGAGATTGTCAACGATCCGAATATCGATGTGGTCGTCGAACTGATCGGCGGCTACGATCTGGCTAAACAACTGGTGTTAACGGCGATTGCCAACGGCAAACATGTGGTCACCGCCAATAAGGCCCTGATCGCCCTGCACGGCAACGAAATCTTCGCCGAAGCCAGTAAAAAAGGCGTGATGGTCTTGTTCGAAGCGGCAGTGGCCGGCGGCATACCCATCATCAAAGCCATCCGTGAAGGTCTGGCTGGCAACCGTATCAAATGGTTGGCGGGCATCATCAACGGCACCGGCAATTTCATCCTCACCGAAATGCGCGACAAAGGCCGCGATTTTGCTGACGTATTGGCCGAAGCGCAGGCTTTGGGGTACGCGGAAGCCGATCCGACTTTTGATGTGGAAGGCATCGATGCCGGGCATAAATTGACTATCTTGGCGTCAATCGCTTTTGGCATCCCGTTGCAATTCGAAAAAGTCTTCACCGAAGGCATCACTAAAATCACCCGCCTGGACGTCGAATACGCGGAAGCGCTGGGTTACCGGATCAAAAATCTGGGCATCGCCCGTAAGACCGAGGACGGTATCGAGCTGCGTGTACATCCGACTTTGATCCCAAAACGCCGCTTGATCGCCAATGTTGACGGCGTGATGAACGCGGTACTGGTGTGCGGCGACGCGGTCGGACCCACCTTGTATTACGGCGCCGGCGCCGGCGCGGAGCCGACAGCTTCAGCGGTAGTCGCTGACTTGGTAGACGTGGTCAGAGCGATGACCAGCGACCCGGAAAACCGGGTGCCGCATTTGGCCTTCCAGGCTGATGCGATTGCCGACATCCCGGTGTTGCCGGCCGAACAAATTAAAACCGCTTATTACCTGCGTCTGACCGCCGAAGACAAGCCCGGCGTGCTGGCCGACGTGACCCGAATACTGGCCGCGCACAACATCAGCATTGAAGCCTTGATTCAAAAAGAGCCGCCGCAAGGCGAGACTTCGGTGCCCATCATCATGTTGACGCAACTGACTCTGGAAAAAGAAATGAACGCCGCGATTGCGGCCATCGAAGCGCTGGCGACAGTCAGCGGCAAAGTGGCGCGGATTCGCTTGGAAACTTTAGGATAAACCATGGCAAACCAAACCCGCTACACAGGCATCATCGAACGTTACCGCGACCGCTTGCCGGTCTCCGCCGACACCCGGCTGATCAGCCTTTGCGAAGGCAATACTCCGCTGATTCAGTTGCAAAATATTCCGCGACTGATTGGCAAGGATGTCGATATTTACGTAAAATTCGAAGGTTTGAATCCGACCGGTTCGTTTAAAGATCGCGGTATGACTATGGCCGTGACCAAAGCCGTGGAAGAGGGTAGCCAAGCCATTATTTGCGCGTCCACAGGTAATACTTCGGCGGCTGCGGCAGCCTATGCAGTGCGCGCCGGCATCAAAGCCTTTGTATTGATTCCGGAAGGCAAGATTGCGTTGGGAAAATTGGCGCAAACGCTAATGTACGGTGCGCAAATTATTCAGATCAACGGCAATTTCGACGCCGGCATGGATATCGTCAAAAAAATATCCGATCACGCGCCCGTCACCATTGTAAATTCCATCAACCCCTATCGGATCGACGGCCAAAAAACTGCCGCTTTCGAAATCGTCGATGCGCTGGGCGATGCTCCCGATTTCCACTGCTTGCCCGTCGGTAATGCCGGCAATATCACCGCCTATTGGAAAGGTTATAAAGAATATTCGACCGATAGCGCGACGCATAAAGCCGTCACTAAAAAACGTCCGGTGATGTGCGGGTATCAAGCCGCCGGTGCTGCGCCATTTGTTGCTAGAGCAATGGTGGATAACCCGGAAACCGTGGCTACGGCAATCCGTATCGGTCATCCGCAATCCTGGGAGGGGGCCTGGACCGCACAAAAACAATCTGGCGGCTGGTTTGAGTCGTTCACCGACCAGCAAATCTTGGCCGCACAAAAAATGTTGTCGTCCTACGAAGGCATTTTCTGTGAGCCGGCTTCCGCCACCTCGCTGGCTGGGGCTTTGCATGACATCGCCAACGGTAATATTCCAGAGGGTAGCAAAATTGTTTGTACCTTGACCGGCAACGGTATCAAGGATCCGGATATTGCCATCAGTCAGTGTAAAGACGCACATCCGGTGACGATCGACGCCACGCTGGATGCGGTGAAAAAAGCTATTCTGGATTCGATGTGAGTCTAACGATGAGCATCGGAAAGCCGGCATTTGCCGGCTTTTTTATTGGCTGATATGTATCTGCAAAGCGTTAAGAAAATCATCCTGCCCAGGCCGGTGCAGACTAAAAATCCGCACTTCGGTGAGATGGATCCGGTGCTGCAACGGATTTTTAGCAGCAGGGGCGTGCAGAGTGCCGATGAGTTGGAGCGTAGTCTGGCGAGTTTGCCTTCGCCGTGGTTACTGACCGGCATGAAGGAGATGGTTGAGCATCTGGTATCGGCGATCAAACAACAGCAAAAAATTACCGTGGTCGCCGATTTTGATGCCGATGGTGCCACCAGTTGTGCCTTGGCCTTAAAGGGCTTGAGTTTGCTGGGTGCCGGCGCGGTGGATTTTGTGGTGCCCAATCGTTTCGAATACGGTTACGGATTGACGCCGGAAATCGTCGAACTGGTGAAGCGGCAAACGCCCGATATCATCGTCACGGTGGATAACGGCATTTCCAGCATCGAGGGTGTCAAAGCGGCCAAGGCCGCCGGCATCAAAGTGTTGATTACCGATCATCATTTACCGGGTCTTGAATTGCCGACTGCCGATGCGATTGTGAATCCCAATTTGCCGGACGACAAATTTCCCAGTCGGCATATCGCCGGTGTGGGAGTGATGTTTTATA
Source organism: Methylomonas methanica (assembly GCF_001644035.1). GTDB lineage: Bacteria > Pseudomonadota > Gammaproteobacteria > Methylococcales > Methylomonadaceae > Methylomonas > Methylomonas methanica_A. The sequence continues at coordinate 11,803 of NZ_LUUG01000008.1, read as the reverse complement.
TACTGATGGCCTTGCGGATTCGTTTGCGCGAATTGCATTGGTTTGAAAAAGCCGGCATTCCGGAGCCGAACTTGGCGCGACTGCTGGATTATGTGGCTTTGGGCACGGTGGCGGACGTGGTGGCTTTGGATCAGGTCAACCGAATTTTAGTGCATCAAGGCTTGCTGAGAATTCGCTCCGGGCAATGCCAGTCCGGCATCAAGGCCTTGGCCGAAGTCGCAGGCAAGCAATTGTCCGGGATTCATGCCAGCGATCTTGGTTTTTCCATCGCGCCGCGTTTGAACGCTGCCGGGCGGATGGACGATATGTCTTTGGGTATCCAGTGTTTGCTGACCGACGATGCCGGATTGGCGCATGACATAGCCGAGCAATTGCATGCCTTGAACCAGGACAGAAAAGAAGTCGAAGGGCAAATGAAAACCGAGGCCATGGCTTTGCTTTCGGAAATGAAAGCTCTCGACGAAAAGCATGTGCCGGCCGGTGTGTGTTTGTACGACGGCAATTGGCATCAAGGGGTGATCGGTATCCTGGCGTCGCGGATCAAAGACCGCGTACACCGGCCGGTGATCGCATTTGCACCAGCCGACAATGGCGATATTAAGGGTTCGGCACGCTCCATCAATGGCGTGCATATTCGCGATGTGCTTAGCGAAATCGCCGCGAAACATCCGCAGATATTAAGCAAATTTGGCGGCCATGCGATGGCGGCGGGCTTAACGATAAAATTGCACGACTATCCGCATTTTGCCTTGGCCTTTGCCGAGACGGTGGCGGCGAAATTGGAATTAGTGGATCTGGAGCAGAAGGTATATTCCGACGGCGAACTGGACGAGCAGCACATGACCTTGGCATTTGCGGAAGTGCTCCAGCAAGCGGCGGTGTGGGGGCAAACCTTCCCCGAGCCGGTATTCAATGGCGTGTTCGATGTCATCCAATGCCGGATCGTCGGTCAGCAGCATTTAAAGTTTGTATTGCGCTTGCCGTTTAGCGGCCATTTGTTGGATGCGATAGCGTTTTTTGCCGATCACCCCGAAAAATGGCTGGGTTGCCGGAAAATCAACGCGGCCTACAAGCTGGATATTAACGAATTTCGTGGGCAACGCAGTCTGCAACTGTTATTGCATTATCTGGAGAAATGGGAGTAACGGCCTATGTCTGAGAGATTGTTACGCTGGATAGATGGGCATACGCTGGCCTTGCTACTAGCGATAATGCTGTTGCGAGGCGGATTTTTGCTGATCAACGGCTTTGATTTGATCGGCGATGAAAGTTATTACTGGGATTGGTCGCGGCAGCCGGACTGGTGCTATTACAGCAAGCCGCCGATGATAGCTTGGCTGATCGGTGCGTTTACCTGGCTGTTGGGCGATTACACGTTTATTGTGCGCTTGCCGGCGCTGCTGTTGGGTACGGTTTTTTTGTGGTTTTTTCACGCCACAGCAAAGGCCTTTTACGGTGCGCGCGGTGGCGCTTTGGCGCTGCTGCTGGTGTTGGCGACGCCGATCAATGTGTTGGCCAACTTTCTGATGACCATCGATGCACCGCTGTATTGTTTCTGGATAATGACCGTGTATTACTTAAGGCGGGCGCTGTTCGACCTGCAAGCGCGCGCCTGGTTATGGGCGGGATTGGTTAGTGCAGCGGGTCTGCTGAGCAAGCAATCTGCATTGATTTTGCCGTTAATGTTGCTGATATTTTTGGGCTTGGATAGTCAGCGACGCGGCTATCTTAAAAAAGAATTTTGGTGGTATTTTCTGCCCATTTTGGTCGCTGCTGTACCTATTTTATGGTGGAACCAACAACACGATTGGGTAATGTTCGGGCATAGCAAAGGCCATTTCGGTAACCACGAACCAGTTGGAGCCCTTAAGCATTTGCAATGGGCCAGAGATTTCCTGCTTTATCAACTGTTGCTGGTTTCGCCGGTACTGTTTTTCTTGGTAGTGATCAGTAGCGCGCAAGCCGCGTTTAACTTCAAACGGCTGCCGGCAGAGCAACGGTTTTTGTTATTGATGGGGCCCGCTTTATTATTGGGGGTGTTGCTGCTCAGCGTTCTGCAAAAAGCCCAGGGTAATTGGCCGATGCCGTTTTATTTTACCGGCCTGATTTTGTTGGCCGGCAATGGGCTGGCGGGTGCATGGAAAAGGACCTTGAAATACGGCATCGGGCTGGGTTTCGCGATGGTGCTGTTGACCTATACGCTGCCCATCGTGTTACAAGTGTTTAAATTGCAAAACACCGCGTTCGATCCCACCAAGCGTTTCAACAGTTGGCAGGAGTTGGCGATTAACGTGCATTTCGAGCGCTTGATCAGTTTGCCCAACCTGGAGAATACCTTTGTGGTAGCCTTGGGTCATCGTTATCTGGCAAGCGAGTTGGCGTTTTATTTGCCCGATCATCCACAGGTTTATCGTTACGAACCCAGCGGTTTGGTGACATCCCAATACGAGGTCTGGTCCGGTCCGCAAGCGTATATCGGCAAAAACGGCTTTGTGATTGGTGAAACCCCCGAGGAAAACGTACCTGCTGAATTGAAAGCGGCGTTCCAAAGCTTTCGATTCTTGGCGCAAGTTCCCAATCCCGCCAAACCAAATTCCCCGTATTACCTGTACTTGGGTGAAAACCTGAAGTTTTGGCCGGAAGCCGTTCGGCGAACATTAGATAAGGAAGGATATGCCCCATCTGAAAATTAGGCGCGCCCGCAATGAGCTAGTGCTCGTCTTGCTATTGGCGGCACTGACCACACTCTTGTTTGGGGTGACAGACCTGGATTTACGCTTGGCGGCCTTATTTTATCATCCGGAAAATCCCGGCGATGTCTGGCCGACGCAGCATTGGTGGCCCTGGAAACTGTTGTACGACTATGCTTTTCCGTTCACCTTGTGGTCCGGTCTGATCGCGTTGGCAGTTTATGTACTGAGTCATTTTCATGCCTATACGCAACGTTTTCGCAGGAAGGCCTTATATATTCTGCTGGTCATTGCTTTAGGTCCGGGCTTGGTGGTCAATCTTATCGTTAAAGACCATTGGGGAAGACCCCGGCCGGTACATGTCAGCCAATTCGGCGGCGAGCATCAGTATGTGCCGCCCGCCAAATTCGGTCACACTCCAGATAAATCCTTTGTCTGCGGCCATTGCTCGGTGGGCTATACATTTTTTGTGTTGTATTTTCTGTCGCAAAACCACAAAGCCATTTATTTCCTGCTCACAATAGTGCTGGCCTGGACCTTGGGTTTTACCCGGATGACCTCGGGCGGGCATTTTGCGTCGGATATTTTATGGTCAGGATACCTGGTATTTTTGGTGGCCTATGCCTTGTACTATGGTTGGTATATTCGCATAAAACCGGACATGAATACCGAGCAATGACGGTGGCAATTAAGATTTGGGTGGATGCGGACGCCTGTCCAAATTTGATAAAAACGGTATTGTTTCGCGTTGCCCAAAAAAGACAGCTGGAATTATTGCTGGTAGCCAATCAAAGCATAGCCGCGCCGCCCTCCCGATACATTAAATCGATTCGCGTCAGTGGCGGCTTTGATGTGGCTGATAATTATATCGTCGAGCATCTGCGGGCTGGCGATGTGGCGATTACCGGCGATATTCCGCTCGCCGCAAAAATCATAGCCAAGCAGGGATTTGTGATTAACCCGCGCGGCGAAGCTTGCACGGCGGAGAATATCGGCGAGAAACTGGCCATGCGCGATTTCATGGAAGGCTTGCGCGATAACGGTTTGGCATCCGGTGGTGCGGCGGCCATGGCGGCCAAAGATGTGCAAAACTTCGCGAACGCGCTGGATAGATTTCTGGCCGCCCGGCAAATATAACAGGCTGAGTTTTCAGGGTTAGCTTGATATAATGGCTAGGTTTTATTTACCTAAACACGAGAGATTTGCATGATTCAAGGTAGTATCGTTGCGCTGGTAACCCCGATGACGGAAGACGGTGCGGTGGATGAAGCCAGTCTGAAACGGCTGGTGGAATTTCATATAGAGCAGGGCAGCGACGCGCTGGTCGCGGTAGGCACTACCGGCGAATCGGCAACTCTCGACGAAGACGAACATTGTGCAGTCATCAAGTTTATCGTCGATTGCGTGGCGGGCCGGATACCGGTAATTGCCGGTACCGGTGCCAATTGTACGCGCGAGGCGATTCGTCTGACCCAAAAAGCCAAACAAGCGGGCGCGGATGCCTGTTTGCTGGTAACGCCTTATTACAATAAGCCGACTCAGGAAGGCTTGTACCTGCATTACAAAGCCATCGCCGAAGCGGTCGACATTCCGCAAATCCTTTACAACGTGCCGGGCCGTACCGCCTGCGATTTGTTGCCGGAAACCGTGGGTAGACTGTCGAAAATCGATAACATCGTTGGCGTGAAAGAAGCGACCGGCAAGTTGGAAAGGGTTAAACAAATCCGGGATTTAACTGGCGACGATTTTGCGCTGTATACCGGCGACGACGCCACCAGCTGCGAATTTTGTTTGTTGGGTGGCAACGGTAGCATCACCGTAACCGGCAACGTGGCACCAAGATTGGTGCATGAAATGCTGACTGCGGCGATGAGTGGTGATCGCGTCACTGCGGAGGCGATAGACGCCAAACTAACCGGTTTACATGGCAGTTTATTCATCCAATCCAACCCTATCCCCGTGAAATGGGCCGTGGCTGAAATGGGTTTGATGGGCCATGGCATTCGTTTGCCTTTGACTTGGCTAACCGAGGATTGTTTCGCGACCGTACGCGCGGCGATGCATCAAGCCGGTGTTTTATAACCATGAAAACTTGCCCATACGGTCGTTTGGCGTTGGTCTCGGCGTTGCTGTTAAATGCCTCATGCAGCACCATCAAGAGCTGGTTTCCGGATAAGGAAAGAGATTATCAATTTACTACCGAAATCCCCGAATTAGTCGTCCCGGACGATCTGAAAACCAAGACCTTGGCGACGCGTCCGGTAAGCAATACGCCGGAACCAGCGCCGGTGCAGCAAGAATCTGTCAAATCCACGGCGGCCGCCGCAGATGCTGCCGAACCCGTATCCAGCAAGCCGGAGAAAACCGAAGGCAAAGAGACTGTAGCGGCAGCAGGTTCCGGGCGTAGCGTGCAAGCAGCCGGCAGCAGTGGCGTCAGCAGTTTGCAAATCGATCAATCCGCCACTCAAGCATGGTGGATAGTCGGTAAAGCCTTGAGCCGGCAAAAAATGGAAGTGGTTGAACGGAATATGGATAAAGGCTATTTCTTCGTAAAATACGATCCTGACGCGATTAAGCCGGAAGACGGTTCGATTTTGGACGAAATCACGTTTTTATTCGGCGACGATCCTAGTCAGGAACAAGAATACCGGGTAAGTCTGCATCAACTCGATGAACTGCTTACCGAAGTGACCGTGCAAGATAGTGACGGTAAAACCCTATCAAATGCCGCTGCGACCTCTTTGCTCAGATTAATTACCGAAGGCATCAACCAGGATATACCGAGCAGCACCCCGGAAAAGTCGGACAACGCAGCCGATAATGCGGCGGCGCCATAAAACGACCGCGTTGCGTGCGGTTTGGGGCTTCCCGCGATTTACGTCCGGACTGCCCCGTATTTATCTCTTTCAGCTTTAAAAATCGACTCAAACACAGCCCATGTTGACCCTATCCGGAACCTCCGCTCTTTCCCGTTTTCGTATTGAAAAACTGCTGACCGAACTACAGACGGTCGCCGCCAGCATTGCTGCGGTCAGTGCCCGGTTTCAGCATTTCGTGCAAATCGATGGTCAGTTGCCCGCCGAGCAATTGGCGATGCTGGAACGTTTGCTCGATTACGGCTATAGCCACGAAAACAGCGAAAATGCCTCGGTCGGTGAAAATGGCGAATCGCCTGAATCCCAAGTTGTGTCCTTATGGGTAGTGCCGCGTTTGGGCACTATTTCGCCTTGGTCCAGTAAAGCCTCGGAAATTGCCGAGCGTTGCGGCCTGTCGGCGGTAAAACGCATTGAGCGCGGTATCGAATATCGCTTTACCACGACAGACACTTTGAGCGATGCCGTCAAACACCAGCTGGCGGTTTTACTGCACGACAGAATGATCCAGCAAGTGGTTTACGATCAGGCTGAACTTGATTTGTTTGCCGAACACGATCCTCAGCCCTTACAAACCGTGGCGATCATTGAACAGGGCAGGGAGGCACTGGTTAAAGCCAATAGTGAGTTAGGCATGGCTTTGTCTGCCGACGAGATCGATTATTTGACCGAGAGTTTTCTCGGTTTAGGCCGCAACCCGACCGATGTGGAACTGATGATGTTCGCTCAGGCCAACTCGGAGCACTGCCGGCATAAAATCTTCAACGCCAGTTGGACCATAGACGGCGAAGAGCAAGCCAAGTCTTTGTTCGCGATGATCCGCAACACCCATACGCTGAACCCGCAAGGCGTGCTGTCGGCATATAGCGACAACTCGTCTGTTTTGGCAGGCCCGACTGCACAGGTATTTATCCGCGATGCAGCTAATAACTACGCCTACGGCTATGTCGAAGAACAAGCGCATATGCTGATGAAAGTGGAAACCCACAATCATCCGACCGCGATTTCTCCGCATCCCGGTGCTGCCACGGGCTCCGGCGGCGAAATTCGCGACGAAGGTGCCACGGGTCGCGGCTCGGCGACTAAAGCCGGCCTGACGGGCTTTAGTGTTTCGCATCTAAAAATCCCCGGTTTTTCGCAACCTTGGGAAGCCGATTACGGCAAACCCGAACGTATCGTGTCGGCCTTGGACATCATGCTGGAAGGTCCGATAGGCGGTGCGGCGTTTAATAACGAATTCGGCAGACCGAACATCGCCGGCTATTTTCGCAGTTTCGAACAGCCTTCCGAAACCGGCGAATCCAATCAATATCGCGGCTATCACAAACCTATCATGATCGCCGGCGGCATGGGCAATATCCGGCCCATGCTGGTCGATAAACAGCCGATTCCGGCAGGTTCCTTAATCATCATCCTGGGCGGTCCGGCTATGTTGATCGGCTTGGGTGGCGGCGCGGCGTCCTCGCAAACCTCGGGCGAAAGCGCTGCTGAACTGGATTTTGCTTCGGTACAGCGGGAAAATCCGGAAATGGAGCGGCGTTGCCAGGAAGTGATCAACCACTGTAATTCTTTGGGCGAAAACACGCCTATCGTCTCTATCCACGACATCGGCGCCGGCGGCCTGTCGAATGCTGTGCCGGAGATTATTCATGACTGCGATCGCGGTGGCCGTTTCGAACTGCGCAAGGTGCAGAATGCGGACAAAGGCATGTCGCCTATGCAAATCTGGTGCAATGAAGCTCAGGAACGCTATGTGGTGGCGATCAAGCCGGAATCCTTGGCGTTGTTCGAGTCTTTCTGTAAACGCGAGCATTGCTTGTATGCGGTGATCGGCGAAGCGACTGACGCCGAGCATCTGACGCTAAGCGACGAGTGGCTCGGTGGCAAACCGGTTGACCTGCCGATGTCGGTATTGTTCGGCAAGCCGCCGAAAATGCATAGAAAAGTACAGCGGTTAAATAAGAATTTACCCGGACTGCAACTGGATAAAGTCGAATTGGCCGAAGCGGTCAAACGGGTGTTGGCTTTCCCGGCAGTAGCCGACAAGAGTTTCTTGATTCACATTGGCGACCGCTCGGTAACCGGTTTGGTGGCGCGCGACCAGATGGTCGGCCCCTGGCAGGTGCCGGTAGCCGATGTCGCAGTAACTGCCTCAGGCTTTTACGCGCATACTGGCGAAGCGATGGCGATGGGTGAGCGCACGCCGTTGGCACTGATTGATGGCCCGGCGTCCGGTCGCATGGCGATAGGCGAGGCTTTGACTAATCTGGCCGCAGCTCGTATCGGCAAACTCAACGACGTTAAGTTGTCCGCCAACTGGATGGCGGCCTGCGGTAGTCCAGGCGAAGATGCGGCACTGTTCGACACCGTCAAGGCGGTCGGTATGGAATTATGCCCCGAGCTGGGCATCGCGATACCGGTCGGCAAGGATTCGCTGTCTATGAAAAGCGTTTGGAAAGGTAGCTCCCAGAGTGCTGCTTCCCGCGACACTAGCACACCCATGTGCGTAGAAAAGACCATGACCTCGCCGCTGTCTTTGATTATCACCGCATTCTCGCCGGTACAGGACGTGCGTAAGACTTTAACACCTGAGCTCAAAGATACTGACAGTATGTTGCTGTTGATCGATTTGGGCCAGGGCAAAAACCGTCTCGGTGGTTCGGTGCTAGCCCAAGTTTACGATCAGCTCGGCAACCAGGCACCGGATCTGGAAGACGCGGGTTTGTTCAAACGCTTCTTCGACACCGTGCAAGCCTTGAACGAACAAGGGCTGATTCAGGCTTATCATGACCGTTCAGACGGTGGCTTGCTGGCGACGGTGAGCGAAATGCTGTTTGCCAGTCGTAAAGGCGTTGAATTAGATATTTCCGAATTGGGTGGCGATACACTCGCGAGTTTGTTCAACGAAGAATTGGGCGCAGTGATACAGGTTAAAACCGCTGAACTGGATCATGTCGCACGACTATTGGATCAGGCTGGGCTGGACGAATTCACCCATATCGTCGGCAAATCAAGCTCAGATCAAAAGCTACGCATCGTTCTGAACGGCAACGAAATCTTCAGCGCGGAACGCGCGGAATTGCAACAAACCTGGTCGGAAGTCAGCTTCAGGATGCAGGCCTTGCGCGACAACCCGGATTGCGCCCGCCAACAATTCGAGCGTATCGCCGACGACAACGATCCTGGCTTGTCTGCTCAGTTAACTTACGACATCAACGACAATATAGCCGCGAAATTCGCGGATGCGGATCGACCAAAAGTCGCTATTTTGCGGGAGCAAGGTGTCAACGGTCATGTGGAAATGGCGGCGGCTTTTGATAGAGCAGGGTTTTCGGCGATTGATGTACATATGACCGATATCATAAGCGGCCGGGTGTCGCTGGCTGATTTTACCGGTCTGGTGGCTTGCGGCGGCTTCTCTTACGGTGACGTGCTGGGTGCCGGTGGCGGCTGGGCTAAATCGATATTATTCAACCCGAAAGCGCGTGACGAATTTGCTGCGTTTTTTGCGCGTCCCGATACCTTTGGCTTGGGTGTTTGCAACGGTTGTCAGATGATGTCCGGTCTGAAGGATATCATCCCCGGCGCGGAACACTGGCCACAGTTCAAACGCAATCTGTCCGAACAATTCGAGGCGCGGGTGGCGTTGGTCAAGGTGCAGGCATCGCCGTCTATCTTCTTCCAAGGCATGGCTGGTTCGATACTGCCGGTCGTGGTGGCGCATGGGGAAGGCCGCGCCGAGTTTGGTTCTCAAAACCCTACGGGAGTCGAAGTTGCGATCAGTTATGTCGATAACTACGGCAATGAGACCCAGGCTTTTCCGGCCAACCCGAACGGCTCGCCGCTTGGCATTACCGGTTTAACCACCGCCGACGGCCGTTTTACCATCATGATGCCGCATCCGGAACGTTGCTTCAGAGCGATACAAAACTCCTGGCATCCAGCAGAGTGGCAGGAAGATGGGGCGTGGTTGCGTATGTTCAGAAATGCCCGGGTTTGGGTGGGCTAAATACATGTTGGCACGCTAATCAGCTTAGGTTCAGCGGCTTTGGGGTGTTTTTAACTTGCCTGTGTTTACTCAAGGAGCCCGAGCGTCAATAGTTGACGGGCTGCACAGTGCAGGTCTTGGGTTCAGGAAATAAATAAGAATTTTTCCTATAGCTGTGCGGGAAGCTAGGCTGGATAATAGAAGGTTTTCAACGCACTCCATGTCATGAGCCTTCGCTACCAGATTATTTGTCGCATCCTGCTGTCTTCGGTTTGTATTTTGGTATTGGGCGGGGCGATTGCAGTCTGGCAAGCGCGCCAGGCGGTCGAAAAAGAGGTCGATGCCTCAATTCATTTGGCCTTGCAACTGATTACCTTGGGTATTGCCGATACTCCGGTATTTCAACAAAGCGACGATTTATCCCGCTTCAGCGCGTTGCGGCAAACGCGGCATTTGAGCATCCAATTGCAAAAGCCGGATGGACAACTGATCCATTTCGCCGGTGAAAATCAACCTAGCAATCCCGAAGAAATGCCGCCTGGCTGGTTTATCCGCTTGGTAAAAGGCGATTATCCCAAGGTCGAGCATCAACTGAATATGCAGGATGGCAAGCTGTTGACCCTGATTATTCAGGCCCAGCCGCTCGACGAAATCACCGAAGTCTGGCAGGAAAGTGTGGCGTTTTTTGCGTCGATTTCCTTGTTGACCATGTTGACCTTCCTGGCGGTCAATCTGGTATTTAATAAGTCCTTGAAATCGATTGCGGTCATAGTCGATGCGTTACGTCTGATTGAAACCGGCCAATATCGGCAACAATTGCCGCCATTTTCCACGCAGGAGTTTGATGATATTGCCAATGCAATCAATCATATGACAGTGGAATTGGAAAAAACCCGTCAAGAAAACCGCGCTTTAACACAGCATTCGCTGGCGATCCAGGAAGAAGAGCGCCAACGTCTGTCGCAGGAATTGCATGACGAATTCGGCCAATCCCTGACCGCTATTAAAGTGATGGCCGTTACGGCGGCGCATCGCAAAGCCGACGCGGCTAAAATAACGGGGACAATCTCGGAAATTTGCGATCATTTAATGACCGTGGTGCGTTCGATGATGCAGCAATTGCATCCTCTGGTGTTGACCGAGTTGGGGTTGAAGGCCACCCTTGAGGAAATGGTTAATCATTGGTCGGAACGCAATGCCGATTTGCGGCTGACGATTCGCTGTAGCGACGCAGTAGATGGTTTGGATAAAAATCTGACTATTCAGGTGTTTCGAGTGATTCAGGAGTGTTTGACCAACGTGGTCCGCCATGCCCAGGCGCATAGTGTGAGTATCGACTTGGAAAAACTCGATCTACCGCGCGCGTATTTACAACTTAAAGTGCAGGATGACGGGCGAGGCTGCGATTTGCAGACTACCAGTCAAGGCTTTGGTTTATTGGGGATCAAAGAACGCATCAAGTCGTTGGACGGCGAGTTGCAAGTGCTGTCGCGCCCAGGTTCAGGTATGTTGGTTAACGCACGAATTCCGCTCATATGAATAACAAGATAAAAATCGTGCTGGTGGACGACCACTTGGTCGTGCGCGCTGGTTTTAAAATGCTGTTGGCTGCCGGGGATAGTGTCGAAGTAATCGGCGAAGCCGAGCGCGGCGAGCAGGCTATTCAGCTTTATCAAGAATTGCAGCCCGATATGTTGGTGATGGATTTGTCCATGCCGGGGATTGGCGGCTTGGAAACTATTCGGCGGATCATTCAGCGCGACAGCGAGGCGAGGATTTTAGTTTTTAGTGTGCATCATGAACAAGTCTACGTTAGCCGGGCGTTGGCGGCCGGTGCGCAGGGTTATATCACCAAAAATAGCGCTCCCGGTATTCTTGCTGAAGCGATAGCGGCAATTATGTCTGGTCAACAGTATGTCGAGCGCGGTTTGGTCAAGGGCGGCGGTGAAGAGCGGCAACACACCGGCTATCAAACGATAATCGCCGGTTTCTCGGCACGAGAGTTCGATGTATTCAGTTTGCTTGCCCAAGGGTTGACGGTGCATAAAATCGCCGATCAATTATGTCTGGGTCATAAGACCGTGGCGAACTACGCCACGCAAATCAAAAAAAAGCTACAAGTGGATACTACTACCGAACTTGCACATATTGCGGTCAATCTGGGGATGACGGCGCGCTGATTGCTAGTTTTGGGGGGAGGTGGGTTTTTCTGTGCGGGACTTAATTAGCGAGGCTAGGGGCTGTTGCCGTTT
>NZ_LUUG01000007.1 GCF_001644035.1 Methylomonas methanica | reverse complement strand
GTTGAGCCAGAATATGCAACTACAAGTTTTTGCTTTTTATCTGTTCCGATTTTCAGATATTTAGCCACCTTAGAGTGTTTTTTCTCTTTATCGTCATCCTGATCGGCGGCGACTAATATTGGTTTTATCCACACACCTCGTAAAGCTTGAGTATATTTAGCCCAAATAACCGACGGTTTTTCTCCATCTACTTGGCCCAATCCAACGCATTCGGGTGCCAATTCGGAAATTTCTAAAGGCGAGAAAGGACGTGTCGGAAATAGGTAAGGTAGAAAGCTCTCTTTGTTACGAAGCTTTGAATCGATTGCAGATAGCCGACCAGCGCGTGTCGTTTTCAGAAATCGTTTTAGTACCTCGGTTTCAACAATATTGGCAGACTCTAAGATACTCAATATTTCGTTATCTTTTTTGCCATTATTTTTTCTGAACAATGGATGGGCAGAGCGTCTTTTCAATATCCGTTTGTAAGGTTCTTTGGCCAAGTCGGCCATGGCAACCAAAGGTGCTTTCTCGCGAAATTTTTCAAATCCAAACGAAAGATTAAGCAATTGCTCCACATCAACCAGGTTTTTAAAAATCCCATCCAGAAATAATTTCGCCAATCTTTTTTCTTTAATCGGGCGTTTATCTGAGAACAGTTTACTGGGATCGTAATATCGAGTTGCCGCATCAATAAACAGCCAGGTCAATGTGCCTCTAAGATACCGCCATAAGTCCTTACCGGCTTTTACGTCCATACCGTTGATTACCACGCTCTTGGCTTGCGGTACTGTAGCTTCCAGTTGTGCCAAGGACTCATAAGATCGTATTACAATCTGCTCAGCCTGCTGCCACTCGTTTAAACTAATGGCGAAACCCAACAGGCGCGGCAGATATGTAAAGTGTGCAAACAGCGTGTCAGGGCGCAAAATATGGTTATGGGCAAACTGATAAAACTCTTCCCGTTGCTTAGCCCATTCATGAGGCGGTAAATCCCTTGCCAAGGTTTCGACATGGCGCAACTGCAACGACCAGCTTAAACGGCGAATCGTAAGGCCGTCAGCACGGCGCAAAGTATCTGCATTTTCCCCAACGCTGCCAGCGGCTGATAGCACTCGTGCGGCAGTCGACTCATCCAATTGGTCCGGCGATGGCATCAAGCGATGTTCACTGGATAACTCATAAATCTCTTTTTCAATGCTATCAAGCAGGTCCAAACCAGCCCGGCCTTGCAACAAAAATAATTTCTGTTTGCTCGATTGCAACTTAATCGAGGAATTTCCCTGCAACGCCTCACCTAGTTGGATTTGCCATAGAGGTTCGTCATCATTCTTCTTGATGTTAACGGTATCCAGAAAAATACATTCTTCGCCCAACCGTTCCTGCAAAAATTGCATAAAGTCATTGCTGTTGGTGATAGTCCCAGAATCGTGGAGCACCAAAAACATATCGTCCACATAGCGACCATAGTGGATGGGAGTAATTTTTTCCTTAATCAGCTTATCCCAACGGTGCAAAAGTACGTTTGAAACAATACGACTGGCAGTTAAACCAATAACCAAACCACCAGAGACGTCTGCCTTGCCTTGTATCGTTTTCTTAGCAAAAGCATTTGCCATCTTCGACCATTCACTAAGGAATTTGGCTAACTCCAATGTGAACGCCTGCTCTTGCTCTGTTAGGATTATGCCTATTTCCGCATGCAAACCCGGCAAGGACAATGCCATTGGGTCTATAAAGTGGTAGTAGCTTATTAAGTCGAGCGAAACGGCAATAACATCTCGCTCTTTCTCTAGTTCACCGCGTATCGCTTGCAAGCCATCATTTCGCCATTTCTGATATGGATAAATGTAATGGGGAAAAGAGCCAATTGCACTGATATGAAATCCTTTAGGTGCATTCTTATCGAGTGTTTCATCATTGCATATCCTCTTCAGCCTGGCGCCGTAACAGCTATCACTCAAGCAGGAATCAAACTTATGGCCGACCATGTTGATCCACAAGGCGGAAATAATGTGGCTATCGACTGGAAAGTCGCCGACGATTCTAAACTCGGGAATTAGATTATTATTTTTTGTGAGATGTTCGAAAGCCCGTTGCGGATTGGAAAAATGTACATGGCCATTGCCTGAGCCGCCTTTGGGCTTGAATGACAGTTTTTTTGGAAGCAGGCGAAACTCCCCCAGATAACCGGCGTTCTCAGCAAAACCATTGTTGCTTTGCAGGCCAGAGAGTAGCGCATTTAGATTAGCCAGCAGGTCTTGCTCGTACTCGGCGAACTTGATGGCGGTTGGAAAGGTATTTTCGAAAAAGCAATCGGCCTTGGCCTTTCGGTAAGCCACCACCAAGTCTTCGAGGGTTAGATTTTGCCAGCCGGTAAATTTTGCCTGATAGCTCATATTCAACCCGTTGATTATTTTACGGTCACTTGGCCATTCATTAACATGGGTAGGAGCCAATCACGAATTTCTGCCAAGCACTTGGTCTCTTGGTCAATAACTTCTATTTTCCTTAATTGTGGCAATAAGATGTTATTGAATAATTCTTGCAAATAAATTTCTGGAACCAAAACCTTTATTTCTCTTAACACATCCTGTCTGATACCGAAAACAGTACTACCACTCAAACTTGATAATATTTGGCTAAGTCCGTTACCTTTTGATAGTTCAAAATAAAGCACGGAGGGAAAAATAACACTTAAGTTAGCTCTTATGGCAAAAACCCTTTGACTCATGCAGTACTTGGTTTCTCCAAGGATGAAGTAGAATTCACCCGCAGGCGCTTCAGATGTCATGAGAATATCGCCTTCTATCAGCTTATCTGGCATCCATTTGTTAAACAATTCATTATTAACTTTATTTGCGGAATCAAGATTAACTAATTTTCCATTTTTTATGTTTTTTGCAGAAATAGCTATTATTCCATCAGAGTCATTACACCATTCGCCAGCAAGTTTTTTTGGCGTTTTACCCCGATGGTCAAGAATTGTATCAACGCAATTATTTAAATTTTTAACAGACCAGCCCTCAGGTATTTCCCGCTTTAGCTCTGGGTTGTAGACCATCTTGCCGCCGGAGGATTTGTAGGGTTTGCCGGTGGCGGCGGGCTTACCCTGGGCGAAGTCGAAGGGAAAGTCGAATTGTACAAACCAGTAGTCATACAAGGTCTTCGCCATCGCTTCCAGCTGGGCATTGAGGCAGTTGTTGAGTTCGATTTTTTTCGAAAGCGTAAGATAAATCTCACCCACAGCTAACTCTTCTTCACGGCTAGCCAATCTCGGAATAGTGATGTTATCAAGATCGCCTTTCTTGAAATGCGGAATTACAAGTCCCACATGGAAGTTTTCAATTTTCTTCTGGATATAATCGGAGCGTAAAACTGCAAAAAGATATTGAAAGTCGATTTTCTCTGGATCGCATCTAAATCCCATCATGTCTTGTGCAACGCAAAATGGCACAGGATCAGGCACCAAGCAAACTCTTCCAGGCGTACCTCTATTTACAAAAATAATATCGTTAGGTTTTGGATGAGCTCTAAACCAATTCTTCTTAGTCTTATCATCTACATACCTAACATTTTCAGACGTTGGATAGATACTTGAATGTTTAATGCAATTCGTTGCAATTAATGGAAAACCTGACTCTGATATTGGTACGGTTTTACCTCGATTATCAACAATCGTTAAGAGTAGGGATGTCAGATTTGATACCTTAGCTTTCATAAATCAACCTCGCCAACTGCTTTTTGATTTCCGCTTCCAATTCTCGCGACTGATCAAACAAACTGTCCAGATTCTCGCTAAAGCCCTGCATTTTGGCGGCAAACTGCTCCGACGTTATATCGACATATTCGATTTTCACATCGAAATACTGCCCGGCGCTGAGCGAATAGTTCTTGGCGGTGATGTCGTCGTAGCTGATGGCAACAGAAAAATCTTCCTCCACTTGCTTAGCATTGAACACGTCGATAATGCGGTGCTCCTCTTCCGGACTGAGCACGGTTTTCTGGTTTTTACCTTCTTTAACTTTCTGTCCCAGATTGGAGGCATCAATCAGCACGACCTTGTCTTTATTGCCGGCGTCGATAAACAGAATAGAGACATTGGTACCGGTGGTGGCAAAAATATTACTGGGCATGGACACCACGCCGGCAAGCATTTTATGTTCGACCAGATGCTGACGTATGCCTTTGTCGATGCCGGCTTGGGCGGTGATAAAGCCGGTCGGCACCACTACCGCCGCCTTGCCGCCGGGACTTAGGGAGTAAATAATGTGCTGTAGGAACAAATGGTAGATTTCCATCTTGTCGGTGGCCTTGGCCTTGATCTTGGGAATACCGGCAAAAAAGCGTTCCTTGTTGGCTTTGGTGTCCAAGTCGTCGCGGAAATCGCTGAAATCCAGCTTGAAGGGTGGGTTGGAGACGATGTAGTCAAAACGCTTTAGCTCTCCGCCGTCCTTATGGTAGGGATGCAACAGGGTGTTGCCCTGGATCACCTGCGGAATGGAGTGCACCAGGTTATTCAAGATCAGGTTTAAGCGAAGCAGGCTGGCGGATTTTTGAGAAATATCCTGAGTGTAAATACTGCAGCGGTTCTCGCCGATAGCATGGGCCACATTCATCAGCAGGGTGCCGGATCCGGCGGAAGGGTCGTAAACGCTGACGTTTTTGATCTGGCCTTGCTGAGCTTTGGGCACCAGAATTTCCGCCATAATCCGGGCTACCGCATGCGGCGTGAAATATTCGGCGTATTTGCCACCGCTGTTGCTGTTGTAGTCCTTGATCAGGTATTCGAAGATCGTGGCGTAAAAGTCAAACTTCTGGGTGAAGATGCGCTCGAAACTGAACTCCACCAGTTTATTGATGATGGCCCGGCAGAAATTGTCGCGTTTAGAGTCGTCGGCAATATAGTTGCTAAGCCGGTCGAACAGCACCACTTTGGTACCGCCGTCGGTTTTGACGGCAAACACATCGTTATTGCTGATGGCGATGTCCATCAGGGTGTCGTCGAATAGCTTGGCGAAATCCGGCGCATTTTGCTGGCTGAACAGATAATTGATGAAATGGCTGGGTTTCAGACGCGCGGTATCCGGCCCCATCCGCATTTGCAGCATTTCCAAATCGACTTCACTGAGCTGAGTCAGCGCCTCTTCCCACTTGTCAGCATTGGCGATGGCTTGATCCAGCTTTTTGGCTTCGAAGGCGAATTTGTCGTTTAAGAACTTGTACAGGAAGGTTTGGGTAATGATTTTGAATTCGTTGCCGTCATTGCCCAGACCATAGTTTGCGCAGATACTTTTCAGGCTATCGATCAGGGCTATGGTTTTTTGTTGAAATTCCTGCTCTACCAATGACTTGCTCCGGTATTAAATTCTTTTAGATACTCCGCGACGACCAGATGATTGATGTACCGTGATGCGTCGGGATTGAGTTTGATTTGTTGCTGATCCATAAAGCGACTAATGACTAAGGGCATCATCGCCCGTTCAAAATAGCTTTCGTTATCCAATATCCGGGTATTTTGCAGCACTTGTATGTCGGCGTCCTGCTTTATACCAATCAGCGCTTCGAAGATTTTGCGTTCGGAATCTGAAATGCCACCGCGCTCAATCAAACGTTTGTGGATGCGGGTGTATTTGGTATCGCCTTGGTATTTCTGCCGCAATTGGTTGTTCTGACGGTTCAGTTCCTTGATGCGCTCATGGATTTTGTTCAGCGTATCGATGTTGGCGGTCATTTCATCCTGAGTGACTTCTGACAAATTCTTTTTCTTGAACAAGCGTTCCAGTTCTTCTTTTAAAGTGACGAATTTAGGGTCTTGCTGGTCGATATTGCTGGCCAGCGCTTCGCGGGTACGGCGCAAGGTGTTTTTCAACTTATCGGCCAATACCAGCTCTTCTTCGCCGATTTTGATGAACTTGAAGATCACTTCTTCCAATGCCACGTTCAGCAGATTGGTGGTGTCTGTGCCTTGTTCCAGGGTTTCCTTGAGATTGAGCAAATCCAGATGGTTGCTGGTTTCCCGATAGAGCCGATTGAGTTTCTGAAAATCCAGCGTTTCTAAAAAGGCATATTCACCCTGCAAACGGATCAGGTTGTATAAACTTTTGGCATCGGCCAGGGCTTTTTTCAAAGCCAATACGCTTTCCCGATCTTGAATTGCGTTGATCTGCTGAGAAAACACTTCGGCATTTTCAATATCGAATCGAAACAATAGATCTTTGATGTGTTCGATTTCGGCGGCGATTTCTTCCTGGGATTTGAACAGGTGGGAGTAATGCTCCATCTCGTCGCCGAGTTCGGCTTGCAGTTCGTCGAAATAGGCCTTGTTGGTGGCATCGAACTCCTTGCGAATGTCGGCAAAGTCAACGACGTAGCCGTAGCGAAAGTCTTTATAAGTGCGGTTGACCCGCGTCAAGGCTTGCAACAGGTTGTGTTTACGAATCACCCGGCCTAGGTAGAGTTTCTTCAAGCGTTTGGCATCGAAGCCGGTGAGCAGCTGTTATACACAAACAGGAAATCTAATTTGCCGACCTTGAAATCTTCCACCCAATCTTTGCGTTCTTCCTTACAGCCCACGTCGTGCAGAATCAAAGCAGCCGATGTGACCTGGTTATTTTGTTTGCGTTTGACTCGGTAAAAACCGGACGTTTCGGCGGCCTGTTTTAGCAGGGGGAAATCAGGTTCATTCGCAGCTGATTCTGTCGAAACAGGGGATTTTGCATATTTGGCATTGAATAGCTCGAACAGTTGCCGGGCCTGTTCGGCGCTGTCGCAAATCACCATACCGCCGATGCTGGCATCGTTTAAAGCACCACGGCTTTTTTCGAAGTCGGTAACGATGTAATCGAGCATCGGTTCAACGAAGGCAGGATGGGCGTAGACCAGTTTCCTGTCGACGTCGCCTTGCAATACTTCCGCTTCCGCCAACGCCTGTTGGAGGGCGATTTTATAGTTGGTGGCGATTTCTTCCCGAATCAGTCGCAAGGTGTAGCCGTCGGCAATCGAGGCGTTGTAGTAATACTTGTGAATGTAGTCGCCGAAGAGGGTGCGGGAGTTGTAATCATCACCCAGTAACGGGGTGCCAGTCAGGCCAATTTTAACAGCGTTGCGATCGGATTGATCCAGATTGGCCAGGAAACTGCCTTTGGGATTATAGCTACGATGCACTTCATCCAGAAAGTACACGCGCTGAATGGTTACGTCGTAATCCTTGGTGGAAACTACATCCGGGTCATCCTTGAATTTTTGGATGTTGACGACAGTGATCTCGGGCTTGCCGGAATGGTTGTGGATCACTTGCGTCGCTTTAATGTCGCGGCTAAAGGCATCGCGCGAGTCGATGGTGTGAACGGTCAAGCCACGACTGGTGAATTCTCGGTGCGCCTGAGTTAACAGATCGATTCGGTCGACGATGAAATAGAACTTGGGGACGATTTGCCGCTGTTGGAAATAATCGGTCAAAAAGCGCACGTTGTAATAGGCCAGCGCGGTTTTGCCGCTGCCCTGAGTATGCCAAATGATGCCTTTCTTAATCCCGTCGTTGAGTTTGCGCTCGATGGCTTTGCTGGCAAACAACTGCGGGTAACGCATGACATGCTTTTGCAAACCGTCGGTTTCATGGACGTAGGCCAGGGCGTAACGCAACACGAAAGCCAACCGCTCCCTGCTCAGCAACGAAGTGCAGATAAGATTCGTTGGCCTATTTGGTTCTTTATTGGTGATAAATTCAGGATTACTGCGGATGACTTCGAGATTATTGTCTTTCAGGACATGCAACTCTGTGTCCTCGGATAAGGGCTTGAGCAAAGCCGTCCAATTCAATACCTCTTCTTCGCGGAAATAATTAAATTGCGGTTCCAGGTAAGACGGGCTGGCATAGAATGCCCCCTGAATCGCCTGAACGTCAGTGTCGTCGTACTCCATGTTATTGGAGAAGATCATCAACTGAGTAACGCTAACGAAACGCTTGAATTTGGGGTTTTGGAAGCGCTTATTGATGCGGTCGCGTTCCGCCAATATACCCTCGCGATTATTGGGTTTTTTTACCTTGAACCTTGAACCGCCCCGGAAATCTCGGAGGCCTTAGGTTGTGAGTCATGCCGCTTTAGCAGACTCGGTTAGTTGCTGATAATACCTGGCCTCTGCTTCGGCAGGTGGGATATTACCAATAGACCCCAGCAAACGCCGATGATTAAACCAATCCACCCAGGTCAAGGTAGCCAGTTCGACGGCTTCGCGGTTTTTCCACGACTGTTTGTGAATCCGCTCGGCTTTATACAAGCCATTAATGGTTTCGGCCAAGGCATTGTCATACCCACAGGGCATAAATAAGAGTCACCCACACTGCCCACTGAAGCTTCAACGCCGGCCTCGGCTAAGCGCTCGCTATAGCGGATCGAGACGTACTGCACACCTCGGTCGCTGTGGTGAATCAAGCCGCCACCGGGCTGGGGTTGCCGGTCATGTAACGCTTGCTCCAACGCATCCAGCACAAAGTCGGTGTGCGCTGAAGATGACACTTTCCAGCCGACGATGTAACGGGCAAACACATCGATGACGAAAGCCACATAGACAAAGCCCTGCCAGGTTTTGACATAGGTGAAGTCCGCCACCCACAAGGCATTCGGCCGCTCGGCGTTGAACTGCCGATTCACGCGATCCAAGGGGCAAGCCGCGTCGGCATCGCTGATCGTGGTCTTGATGGTTTTGCCGCGCCTGACGCCTTTCAGTCCCAGGCTTCGCATCAGGCGTTCCACGGTACACCGGGCCACAGCCCACCCTTCGCGCTGCAACTGAATCCAGACTTTACGAGCGCCATAGTTTTGGAAGCTTTCCTCCCAGACTCGGCGAATTTGTTGGCTCAAGGCGTCATCCTGCTTGGCTCTGGCAGAACGTAACTCGGGATGGGCTTTGCGCGCCGCATGCAGGTAATACGTCGACGGGGCAATCGGCAATACCTTGCAGATCGGCTCGACCCCATAGACGACGCGATGATCGTCAATAAACGCTTTCATCGTTTGGACGGGCGGTCGAGCTCCGCCTGTGCAAAATATGCGGAGGCCTTACGCAGAATCTCGTTGGCCTGGCGTAACTCACGAACTTCACGTTCCAGCGCCTTGATCCGCTCCGATTCGTTGTCGACCGGCGCTTTCGGTTTTACGCCGGCCGTTTGTGACAACCTAAGCCAACGACGTAAGGTCTCAGCCGTACAGCCAAACTTGGCTGAAATGGATTGAATGGCTGCCCATTCCGACGGGTATTCGTCTTGATGCTCTCGCACCATACGAACCGCTCGTTCTCGGATTTCCGATGAATAATGCTGAGTGGTTTTCTCTTTCATTGCTCCATTCTCTCAAAGGTTGGGGCCTCCGAGAAAACCGGGGCGATTCAACCAGAACGGTCCGTAAGCTTGTTGTAGAAAGCTTGACCCAGATCATCGTTGTCCAAGGTCAGTTTCACATCTACCCACAAACGCTCAACATCCGCATCAGCCACGCCGGGATTGATCTTACTAATTCCGGTTTTAAATAAATCGGGAAAAAGGTTGGACTCCAAATCCCACCGCTGCTCCTTCAGCGATAAGTATTGGTAACCGAGGCGAACCAAATGCAGGATGACTGGAATCTTAACGCGCGTGTCTTCAGTGAACTTCATGTAATCCCTTATAAGAAAGTTAAGCCTGCTAACCAGCGCCGTCTAAATCTGTCGGGTGACATAATTAGTGAAAAATGATCCATTGATTTTAAAGCGATATTTCATTATTTGTGTCACACACCATACCCACTTTTGACAAAATTAATGAAAAATTCCGGATTTTGTGCCACTAATAATGAAAAATTTCGCGGCGGTGAAAACCAAAGAGTACCTACTCAGAACTTAATATGCCACAGTCTTCTAATATTAGGCATCCGGTGAAAATTAAGAAGGTGATTCTCCAACAGCAAAGAAATCTCCTACGGGAGTTTCACGGAGGCTAATGTATTCAAGCCTCCACTGGTCAACTTTACGGAGGTCCGCTAGAGTCAAATAAGTGTCAGCTACGGCATTACATTTTTCCAACGCAATCTCATTCGCGACTTCCGGAGTTCCATACGCTCGGTAAAATAAAGCTTCTAAGTCGATTGCAGCTTTTTCAGCGACATCTCTAGCTACTTGACCACCTTCTGTAGCGTCATAAACTACTGAAATTGATAAAAAATAGGGCTCACCATCAGATAACTCACTAACTCGATCATCACCCAAATCAAAGAACAGCCCTACCAAGTGGGTACTCGCCGGCTCTAGGATCTTTCCAATGTTATATTCAACAGATTTTTTACCGACTAGCTTCCTCAATCGATTCTCGAATGCATTCGGAAAAGCCGGCCGCCCATATCGAGCCGCTAACCATTGTTTCAACCCACGTTTTTCGTCGGGGTTCAGAATAAAGTCTCTGTCGTGGCATCCTAATTCGAAAAACTGTGCCCTTGGTAAATCAATACGATTAGAGTGGCGAAGTTCGACGCACATTTCCTCGCCTGTCTGTTTCGAAAATCTGAGGTGAAGACAACGGGGATTTCGGGCTCGGGCAAACATAGGGTCGGCTTTTTGGATAACGGCTCCAACTATAACTTCAACCCTGGGCTCTGCATTATTTGGTAAATCACAATCATGTGAAATAACCACTATACGTTTGTCCGATGCCTTTGACTCAACCAAACCCAGTGCATATGCATCCTCGTCGATCAATACGCAGCCTTGCCTCCATTCCGTATCGCGACCTATCACTTATTTATCCCTGGCTATCTTGCTCAGATGAACCAGGAATAGATAGATAAGATTGCCAATCACTAGTCGGCTTGGCTTTCGAATTTGCTAAGCCGGACCGCTGATAGGATACTTCCATTGCCTTAGCCTCTTTAATCAGGGCAGTAACTTGCGTAGTGCAATCTTCCCCCGCTTTTAGTAGATCCATTAATGATCTTCCATTAAAAGTTTTCATCTTAAGTAGAGAACCCGCGCGCGAGATTTTTTCTACATTGAAATCATCGGCGATTTGACTCAGCTTTACGATGCGATCTAGTTTTTCTGGCTCTGGGATGGAGTCTCCAGAAAGCCATTTATAAATAGCTTGTCGAGATATGTCGAACAAGTTAGCAAGATCTGCGACGGAAGGATTAAGTACCGAACGAATATTATCGATGTGTTCCACTGCAGTTCGGACATCAGGCGTCGCCGGAAGGTCTGTAGACTCTGGAACCTTATCGACAACAAATGCCACACGAGGCTGAATGTGGTGACGCCATTCTTCCGTTCTATCCATCGAATAAGCGGTACCTGTACCAACCAGAAGAGTACTTATTACAAAAAAAGCGGTCTTGGTATGATTGGATGGTTGGTGTGGTTGTGTCCCTGTCTGTGTTGTATACATGGGTAGCTCCTAAAAATATTAAGCCCAAACAACTTTTCTGGCGTGATCAGTAGTCGTGGCTTCGAAAGCGAGTTTTATAATTTTATGTAAGCTCACAAATTGAGCGTGAATTTGCTCAAAATCTAGCGGCATTCTGCCTTCGACAAAATGGTCTGTATCTATTATTGCGTGTGATACCACGCTTTTGCTTTCAAAACGTGTCATAGGTACTAAGCCGTTCGGAATCAAATCAGGTGGGTAGCCTAACTGAGACGTCGCACGATGAACTCTAGCTACCAAAGTGCCGTTAGACAGCAGTGGCCCGCTCTCTGTTTCAAAAACAGATTCACTTAGCCCGTATCGCTGGGTTGCCCCAAACTCCACACCGCGAAGCCCGCTCGCTAAATATAGTTCCACTGTCTCGCCTTCCGTAGGTATTACTGCATCAAGATAACGTACTCCCAACCTGCTCAAGTGATCGAGCCCAACCACCTTATGAACAGCTTTTAAACCATGTAATAATTCGGGAAGAAACTCTTCGCTCGTTTCGTAATGGGTAGTGTGATATGTCAAAGATGATGGCCCAAGAATGAATCCAGAGCTTCTATCAGCTTTAGTGATTAACCAAGTATTTATCTGCGTTAGTTTTGGCTCTGCTGGAGCTTCTCCTGCTGCAGCAATAAACTGAAGTTGCCTGATTTCTTGAGGCTCATAAAGCGTGTAGCCTTCACGACGGAGAATATCCTGCACTTCGTCGACATACTTTGCCATGGCGGCCACAGGATTGAATTGCACTTGAGCTAATGCATAATAGACAGGCGCATTGGACATCTTCTCGCTCATGGCATCTCTCCTAAATTATAGTAATAGTTGTACACGGACGAACCAAGTTTACACTTTAGCTGTCAGTTTACAACTTGGTTGACAACTAGCACAAGGAGAAGTTCTCGTTTCAGTACTCAAAATAATACGAACTTATTGATGAATAACCTCTAAGCCCTCCATAAAATAGCTCGGAAGGACTTGTTGACCCGCCTTTCGCATTGCCAGGTATTCTTTTTGACCAATCACGATTTTTCCAAAGACATATTTATGATGTCGAAAATCTGTTCCAGATATTTGCCCTCGGCTGGCTCTGTGGCCTTTCGGATATAAGAAGGGACCGCCTCGAGAAACTCCACCTTGCTAGTCGGTGTAAATTCCAACAGTGCTTCGAGCATCGCTGGGCGCAACAGACGTTTATTCTCAGGAGTTGCCGGACATTCTTCCCGAATCACCTCGTGATCAAACCGAATCAATTTGTCTTTGAGACTCATCGCCTCAAAATCAATTTGATCAACCTGGGCTTCTTTGGCATCGACCTCATCGATAATCTGTGCGATCTCGTCAACCTCAGACTCAAACTCCGATGCACTCTGCAGAACGGGCGACTTCAATTCATGCAGCTGGCGAATGATAGGCGATAACTCACCTTGCGGGTTTTTGAACCAATCAGTTGACCAAATTCTCCGAATTCTCCACCCTAGGCGTTCCAAGATCGTTTGGCGTAAACGATCTCTGTCACGTGCCGACTTAGCAGAGTGATAAGTAGCCCCATCACACTCAATGCCCATCAGGTAACGACCTGGATTTCCTGGATCAATTACCGCTACATCAATGAAAAATCCAGCAACCCCTACCTGAGGAACACATTCAAAGCCTTCTTCACTGAGCGCAGTCATCACGGCAATCTCAAAATCGCTATCGGGGCCTCTTCCTGTATCTCTCTCAGTTTTATGAAGAATGCCAGTTTCGCAGTAGCTTAGGAAATCACGTAAGGCCTTGACTCCGCGTTTACTGTTTGCTCCAACCACAATATCGTCTGAGCCCATCGAACTGAAAATATGCATCCTTTTCTTCGAGCGGGTAAACAGTACATTCAAACGTCGCCAACCTACGTCAGAGTTTATTGGACCAAATCGCTGATACACATTGCCGCCCGGTTCCTGTGGACCATAGGTCATCGAAATGAAAATTACGTCACGTTCATCACCCTGAACATTTTCTAAATTCTTAATAAACAGCGATTCGCGCCGAGTTGCATCCTTCTCCAAACATGCAAGGAATCCAGGATCGTCTTTCGCTAATGTCTCAATTGCACGCTCTATCTGCAGACGCTGTTCCGCGCTCATTGCAACGACGCCCAGGGTTTCTTCTGGACGATGCTTGAAATGTTCCCTTACTGCTTCGGAAATGACCTTTGCTTCTTCCATGTTTCGCCGATTCACGAAACAACCGCGAGGTACGCGGGAATATTGAATCCCGTAGTTTTCGGTCTGCTTGTGCGGCGAGGGGAAGAGAATCAGATTACTCTCATAGAACGAGTGATTAGAGAATGCAATCAAGCTTTCATGCTGTGAGCGATAATGCCAGCGTAAACGACGCGCGGGAAACATCGGCAACGTTGCGTCGAGAATACTTTCCGACTCTTCAATACCTGTCGGATCGTCCTCGTCATCTTCGATAATGCGATCAAAGAAGCTGGTCGGAGGAAGCTGTTTTGGATCGCCAACGACCACCAGCTGTCCTCCTCTTGCAACGGCACCAAGTGCATCCTGCGGCTTAATCTGGGAAGCTTCATCCATAACCACAAGATCGAAAGCTATTTTCCCCGGCGCAAGGTATTGAGCAACAGACATCGGCCCCATCATGAAGCATGGCTTCAACGCCACCAATGCTCCACCAGCCCTTTGCAGCAGCTGCCTGATTGGTAAATGCCTTGTTTGCTTACCGCATTCATGTTCAAGAAGAACCCTCTCCGTACGTTCGCTGACACGAGCTGCCATATTTCCTGAGGGGATTTGAGCCTGATCGATCTTCCATGCGATCTGCTCTGCTTGCAGCTGCTTTAGCTTGTTATCGTACTCTCTGAACTTTTCCTGTAAGGCCTCCTGAGAATGGCCAGAGAATCGGCCAAGATCAGATTCTTCCCGAAGTATCTCTCGCGCTAACATATCGAATACGCCGGCTTGATAAGCATCTTCAAATTTTTCGATGTCGAACTCGAAGCTCTCTACTGCAACTGCGAGCTTACCAAGCCCCAATTTTTCAAGCTGATCTCGAACCCTTACATAATCAAGCCAATTTTGCAGCAACTCGCTGTTATCCAGCGCCAACTGATTTCGTTCGACTAAATCATCTAAATGATCACCGGAAGATAAAAGCCAATCTTCACGATCCAACTGAACCAAGGTAGCAAAGTCCTCAAAAGAGGCTTGCTCTGAGAGCAGGATGGCACGCAATTGTTCAGCCTGTGAAGCCAAGAACGAGAAAGTCGCGTCGGTTGGATTACTATAGATACAGCTAACTAGCGCTTGATTTCCCAGCTGTCCGTCAACACATTCCGCGACTTGGAGTGTATTACGCAACATGGATATGCCAATGGTGTTGTCAGCCCCAAATCCTACCTTTAGGCCGAGCCTCCCTTGAAATAGTTTTCTGTCAAAGTCGGCTTTCTGCCACGTTTCAACACGCTGTTTTAACAAACCAATTTGATCGATGAGATCTGTTAAACCTGATATTACGAGTGAATCATCACCGGCCAAGGGTCCGCAGTCATGGATGGCTTGATCGGCTGTAACCAGTAAACGCGAAATCGTACCCTCATCGCCGGTTAGCAAACTTTGCTCATTATGCAATGTTGCGACGGGGACAAACACTTTTTTCAATCTGCCCAACTCATCGAGCAAATCGTTGAGTTGTGTTATGAGCCCGCGATCAGTTAACGAACGCACCGCTTTAGCAATGCTTGGCGATAACTCCAAGATAGCATTACCTAGCGACACTTTCTGCCCAAAACCGACACCATACTGTTGGCGGACGCGTTTATACCAAGCTCTTAGTTCCTCCAACGCATCAAGGTCTGTATCCAGGCCTTGTAAGTAATCGCCAAGCGCTTCGTTGTAGCGCGTATTGGAATCAAGCTTTCGACGTTTTCTAGCCAAGGCCTCCAAGTCACTAAGTAATGGCACCATGTGGGCGTACTTTACCTGGGCATTTGCCGCGTAACTCAACAATTGTTTCCGTGCAGCACGCCAGCCACTTCTGAACCAACGAAACACTCCACCCGAAGCAAGCACATTCGCTAGTCGGCGGATTTCAGTTTCGTCCGGAATCCGTTCCAAATAAAACACACCATGAACAGCGTTATAAATCCCCTGCAACTCTTCAAGTTCGGCCCTTAACTGCGGCAGTAATTCATCCAGCTCTTCGTTATCAAAAAGCTCATCACGATGCTTCCAATAGGAGGGATTGAGACTGACGATCAGTTCAATAACCATTTTGAACTCAATCAAACCGGACTCGTTGACCGCAAAATGCCTGGAGACAGCATCATCTCCCAAGCCAGTTACCACACCTTGAAATGGCTCATCAAGCTGCTCCAACTGATGCTTGATTCCGCTCAAACTTCTAATCGCCTCAGCCAAACCACCGAGTGTGACATCGTCTCCAACCAGTTTTTTCAACTGCTCTCCACCGGAACTCAGCTGATCGGCGATTGATAGGTCTTGCAGTATTTCAGCCCCCGTTTTCTCAACTATTAAAGCGTACTGCTTTTGAATATCCTCAAACAACTTTAGATAGCGTTGTGACTTCTCCAAAACATCAGCCCGAAGAACGGGTATTACCTCCAAAATTTCATCACCCTTCAAATTTGGAATACTTTCCAATTCTTTGAGAAAAGTTTGCGCTTCATTCAGCGTCTCCGCTACGGCGGATTCCTCACAACCCAGCGTATCTGCAAAAGTCTCTCGTTGCGAACGCAATCGATGCAGCGACTCCTGCCATGCCCCTAGGGATTTCTTCACCCTATCCAGATCGAATATTTGTAAGTCGCCATTACGCACTCCATACCAAGAGTGATCCTGGAGCGCCGCATCACCATCCAACTGACTGGCTACGGCTTGGTAGACTTTGCGATAGAGCTCGACCTGATCCTCGTTACGGCGTTGCACAGCTGCATCGTAGTTATTGCCGTCATAACCATCAGGATGAAGCGATTCGGGGTTGATGCCAATCAAATTGCGATATCGCGTTGCCGCCATAAAAATTTCATGCAGCGTTTTACCGGTGCGCTTCCATGGCTGGTTGATTTTTTCAGCGTGGTTTTTAAGTGCCGTCTTGATTTCTTCGTAGCGCGCTATATCAACCTCGATGTCCTTAGGCTTTCGATAGCATCCATGCTTTTTTAAGCGCTCACTGACTTCATCGAGCACTTTGAGCTTCTGCGACTTATGGCTGTGAAGTTCTAGGCAAAACTCACCTAACCCCGCCTTATCCAGCCTACTACTCACTACTTCAAGCGCAGCAAGTTTTTCCGCAACAAACAGTACCTTTTTTCCTTGCGCCATGGCTGCAGCAATCAGATTAGTAATGGTCTGCGATTTACCAGTTCCTGGTGGCCCCTCAATGACCAAGTTCTTACCATCGACAGCATCAATAAGAGCACTATGCTGGGAACTGTCAGCATCATCGATCAGAGGATAGTTAGCGTGTACCTTATCCATATCATCGATGGTGTATTCTTCACCGAAGCCAAGATCACCTGATAACTGGTCTGCGGCATTCGTTTCCTCACCAAAACCTGACAGAAAACGTGAAACCACTGGGTGATCGACAATATTGGCGTCTTGGGGCCAGCGCGCTGGATCTAGATCGAGATACATCAGCAACTTGCTGAAATTGAGCAACGCCAAAGTGATTTGGCGACGTACCTGCCAGCGCGGTTGTTTATCCTTTATAACCGCACGGATTTCGTTGAAGTAATCCTCCGGTACTGTATTTTCATCCAACTCCGGCAGAGCCATGGCGAAATCGGCTCGTAGTTTTTCACGTAGAGAAAGATTGGGAATTATGTCTTCACCGGAATAACTTAGCGTGTACTCGTAAGCACGAGTAATCGGATTCAATCGACCTTTATGAAGCCTCACAGGAACCAAAAACAGCGGAGCAGCACGCACACTTTCCGAATTATTAGCTTCGTACCATTCCAAAAAGCCGAAGGCCAGATAGAGGATATTCGCCCCCATTTCTTGAATCGCAGACTCCGCTGCTTGTAAAAGATTCTTTAATGTCGCCTCCATCTCGAAGGGGTACAACAGTGTCTGAATTCCAGTATCCGAATGTTTGCTAGAGTCATCATCTGCAGAAACCTCTGGCACCTCGAAACTCGTTGCAAAACCCAAATGTTTGGCCCATTCCTCTGCGGTAGGGTCATTTCGCAACTTCACCAACTGTTGAGTTTCTTCATCGAACTTGAGATAACCTGACCTAATGAGCTCTTCTTCGGTAGGCTCGGGAATTGCCTCGAAGCGCATTTCAGTCTCTGCCAGCAGCGCTTCTACCAGCTGATTTGGCAATTCATCAATGATACGCAGGCTAGCACTCTTAGTATGGCGGAAATTAATCAGACGATTACGCGCAGTTAAATCCAGCAACCGCATACGGAGATTTTCTAACGCCTTTTGAGCTAGCAATTGCTTTGAATTATTTCCCTGTTTCATCACCAACTCTAAAATATTTACAAACTGATTACTTCATGTCCAGGTGCAAGGACTGCACTGGAAACCCCATAAAGCGCTAAATGATTTCTCAGCCAGAGTCTGTACTCCTTACCTTTCAAGCTATGCTCGGGTGAACAATCAACTATCAACTGGCGTAGAACGTATCCGGCAACTGCCGCTCTTAACTTAAGGTGTAAAACACCGGCGGTCATCCCATAATCCCTTTCAATAATTTCAGGATGATCTTGATTGGGGTGTGGTATTAAATCGAGTTCGACTATTCGATTCCATTGAATATCAGCAGATGGTAGCTCATGCTTCAACAACACACTCTCTGCCAATGCTGACACTTCCTCCATTCTTGTCAGTACAAAATCACGAAATTCATTCGTTTTCCGATCATAAGCTCGAACGTGCCAACGAAGGCCATCATTCACTAAAGCAAATGGCGCTACTTCACGTTGCGTTAATCCACTGCTATGAGATTGGTAGTTTAGGCTAACAATTTTTTGTTGGTGGATAGCGCGACTGATCGGGGCAAGAACATCTATTGTCGGCCGACTAAGAATAATCGGAAGTTCGCACGGCACAAGGCAATCAGAAGTGTAAACACCACCATAGCCAAATCCATGCGCTAAGACTGCTAACACTTGATCTGGAAAATGTTTAAAAGCAGGGGAGAAGGCGTGTCCTAATTCATATGACTTTGTCTTACCGTTAAAACTAATGTTGTTTGGGAATGCTTCCCGATACTGAGCAAAATCCCTTGTCGCGACTGCCGGGGCAACACCAAACCTTTGTATTAGCTCCTGTCGCCCTAGTCCGCCAAGAAAAAATAGCCGAAATTCAATAAAAGTCAGACGTTCCCGCTGCGCTTGATTCAAATTCTCGATTGCTTGCGAGGGTGGGGCAGATAAAAGTTCGATGCTCATAGGAATATTCTAAAACAGAAACACAGAAAAGCAATTTATTTGAGCTATTGACATGATCAAATTGATTATTTATTGTACCCATTATGAATAATATGAATTTTAGTTGCGCCGAAGAGAAGTCAACAGACAATGATTGTGAATTCCTTCCTTGCATTGTAGTTCTGAAGTCTTAATAGGAGCGGAGTTTGAATTTTCAGGGATTACAAGCTAAGTATCGCCGGCTGTTTCAGGAAAGCACCGCTTGGAAATTGCTGCGGGCCGATAATGCGCCGATTATCTTGGCATTCATTGCGGATTTATTTTCCGATGAGAGTGAAGCTCCTTTCGGTCGCGCACGTGTGGCGTTAGATGCCGAGTTGGAAAGATGCAGAGAACTGGGTATTTGGGAAACAGAAACTACAGGCGCAGCTTATTTGAATCAATGGATTCGAAGCGGCTGGTTGCGAGAGATGGACGACAAACTCACCAAAACAGATGCCAGCGAAGTTGCATTGAGATTTTGCCAGGGACTGGATCAGCGAAGTACGGGTACAACGGCATCACATCTTCGAATCGTACAAGAAGCCGTGCGTGATTTTGCGGTGGCTGTCAGCCCCAATGCCGACGAACGGATTGCACTGCTCGAACAGAGAAAATCCGAGTTACAGCGCGAAATCGATGCGTTGAATGCCGGCGTAGTTACCCAGTTATCCGAGGTACAGCAGCGGGAACGAATAAGGGAAATATATCAATTGGCTTCTGTGTTGACCGGAGATTTTCGACGAGTAGAGGATGAAATTCGCGAACTTGACCAGGCTGTTCGGGTACAGATGATCGAGGGAGGTTCGAAACGTGGCGATCTCCTGTTATCCGTCATGGAAAAGGAAATGTTGCTGGCCGAAACCGATGCGGGAAGCGCATTCGAGGGTTTTTTCCAACTTTTGTGCGATCAAAACAGATCCACCGAATTTAAGGACCAGCTGCGCAGTATCTTGAACCGACCGGTCTCAGCACAGCTAACGCAGCAGCAACATCAGTTTCTGAGCCGATTGATGCGGGAATTATCCCATGAAAGCGAACGCGTTTTTCATATCAGACGCAGGACAGAAGAGAGCTTAAGGGCCTATATCGAAAGCGGAGCTGCTCTGGAAAATAGAGCGGTTGATAAGTTGCTACATCAATTGGAACGCCTGGCGATTGACTTGAAAGAAGCCGGAACGGAGCCCAAAACTTCAACTTCGTTATCGTTACCCGTTGGCCCAATTCAAATGTCTTCTCCCGACAATATGCGCCTGAGAATGCCTGACGAAAAATTGAATACGTCCGGCGTAGAAGAGCAAACCAATTCCAGAATCCCGAACGCACTCATGCTGGATTGTTTAGACACTGTAAAAGTTAAGGAAATTGCCATGCTAACTCGAGACACGCTGCTTAAACATGGCCCGATGACAATTGCCTCTATCGCAGCGAGGCACCCGTTGACGTCAGGTCTGGAAGAATTAGTCGCCTACCTGCGTGTGGCCAGATCAGTGGGCGCCACAACGTTGAATGACAAAGAAAAAGTAGCGTTTTTAGACAA
Organism: Methylomonas methanica; assembly: GCF_001644035.1. Lineage (GTDB taxonomy): Bacteria > Pseudomonadota > Gammaproteobacteria > Methylococcales > Methylomonadaceae > Methylomonas > Methylomonas methanica_A. Next base: position 9,656 of record NZ_LUUG01000007.1, on the reverse strand, counting down.
ACAGGGTGTCCGTCTTGAAGCTACCATTCCAAAGTTCCTGCTAACAGCAGACCTATTTCCCGACAGCATAGAGGAGATGGCACTATGAGCCACGATGATTTGGAACACAGTGCCCTCCAATCGGGAATAAGCGATTTATTTGATCGATTCCGGCAGCGTCAAGACGATCATCCGTCATCATTGCAAAACTCAAATGGAGATATCCAGGCGCTCAAATCAGTGTCAGCGTATGAAGAATCTTTCTCTGCAACACCCATTGAGGACCAAGACGATTCGCCAACTGAAGAAACACTCGATGATACCGTAACGTTGAATAACGGCAGCATGCCGCCCGAAGCAAGACGAGCACTCGTAAGCTTATTCAGGCAGGGCGTGATTTTAGCCAGCCAAAAATCAAACCTATTTGATTCAATTTGCCGTTATCAAGACGCTATTCGAAACCACTTAGCAGATGTCTACCTAAAACTGATACTCGATCAACGGGCCGGCGTCGCATTCATTGCCGGGCTGGATGAAAGCGACGGAGAAAATGAAGAAACGGTTTCCTTAATTACCCGCAGAACACTTTCGCTTTATGACACCTTTCTACTTCTGGTACTGCGTAAGCATTATCAGGAACGGGAAACGACAGGCGAACAAAAAATCATTATCGACGTAGAGAAAATCGAAGCCAATTTGTCACCCTTTCTATCGTTGACCAACAGCAGCAAATCGGATCGCAGACAACTTGATGCCGCATTAAAAAAGATGACGGAACGACATATTCTAAGTTCGGTACGTGGCAACGATGATCGTTTCGAGATTACCCCGATTATTCGTTATGTCGTTAATGCGGAATTTTTAGAAAGCATGCTCTTGGAATATCAACAGTTAGCGCGTGAAGCCGGGTTAAATACCGATTTGCAGGAAAAAAATGAAATTGATCAGGGAGAGGAAGATGCATAACATTGACGTTGGAAACATTCATTCGCTGTTCAGCATAGGCCAAATCCGTTTAGCAGAGCTTTCCGTCTATAACTGGGGTTCGTTTCATGGCTTACATTCCGCAGTAATCGATCCTCATGGAACCTTGGTCACCGGCGATAACGGTGCCGGCAAATCGACTTTTATTGACGGTCTGATGGCTTTGCTTTTACCGGCAGGCCGAGCAACGTTTAACGTGGCCGCCGCGCAAGGAGATCGCACTGATCGAACGCTGCTTTCCTACATGCGCGGCAGTTTCGGTTCCGTGCATGACGGAGCTGGCACGCGGGTCAAGAGTAAACGGGACAAAGCTGTCGTTACTGGATTAAGGGCACTTTATCGAGGTGACGATGGCTCTTCCATAACATTAACCGCCATCTTCTGGACAACTCAAGCGAACAACGCGCTATCCGATGTGAAACGGATTTATTGTGTTGCAAAAAGAAACCTATCTCTTAAAGAAATTCTCGATGCTTTTGGCGAAGGCAATGCTCGTTCGTTGAAACAATGGCTACGGAACGATCCAGCCATCACTTGTTGTGACGACAGTTTCCCCGAATATCAGGAGCTGTATCGAAAACTGTTACACATGGATAATAAAAACGCGCCGGCCTTGCTTTCCAGAGCGTTGGGGCTAAAAAAGATTGACGATCTTACCGCGCTAATCAGGGAACTGGTCTTGGAACCCAGCACCGTTAGAGACGATGCCAGGAAAGTAGTCGACGAGTTTAGCGATTTAGTGGCCATTCATGATCAATTGATCGATGCCAGACGGCAAAAGGAACATTTATCGAGATTGCCTGAATTGAATGAGGCACTGAAGCAGGCAATAGACGAACTGGAATGTCTCACGCATGAACGAGAAAGCTTACCGGTATATTTTGGCGAAATTTGTTATGGGCTTTGGACCGAAAAAATAGCCAAATTGCAATCCTACCTTGATGATTTATCATTGCAGATTAAACAGTTATCAGAGAAAGAACAGAAAACCGAAACGCTAAGAGATCAACGATATGCCGCTTACCTGGAGGCTGGTGGCGAACACATCGAAAATCTGAAAAAAGAATTGCAAGACGCACAACAACGCCTTAGTCAAATCGTAATTCGCGCAGCCAGCTACCAAAAAGATACACAGAAACTCAATCTCGATGATCGTTTGGAAGAAAAACAATTTTTGGCAAACCGGCAACTCGCTGACGATAAGCTCGAAAATATTGGATCCGAAAAACAAGCGGCGCAAAATCATTTCGGTCGTTTATCCGCGGATTTGAGCAATAAGACAGAACAGAAAGTCGCCCTGGAAAAACAAATTGCAGAGATAAGCGCCCGGCCCGACTCGAACATTGATCCAAACTACCAGAAATTACGGGATGAGCTGGTTGCATCGTTGGGGTTTACTAAAGACCAGTGCATTTTTATCGGCGAATTGATAGACGTCAAAGAGGAACATCGTCACTGGCAAGGCGCTATTGAACGTGCGTTAGGCGGTTTACGCACGACGTTGGCCGTACCCGCTGACCGTTTTTCGATGGTAACTCGGTGGTTGAATACCCGGCACACTGGCTTACATGTTCGTGTTCAGGTGGTAAGAGAGGTTACCTCCCGCGACAACGCCGACTTTCGATCTAACGGTTTTTTAAGGAAATTGATTTGGCGCGAGCATCCCTATCGCGAATGGCTCAAACACCATTTGTCGCGTTTCGATTTGCAATGCGTCGCTTCTACTGAAGAACTGGATAGCACGCCTTTTTCGATGACTCAACAAGGCTTGATCCATTTCGACAAGGGCCGATTTGAGAAAAAAGACCAAGATAAAATCGATGACCGTAGACGCTGGCAATTGGGTTTCTCCAACAAATCACGGCTGGCTTTGTTACAACAGGATTTGAAACAGATTCTCCAGTCAGTCGATGACATATATAAAACCGTGGAAAACGCCAGAAAAGAACTCGATCAAGTCGGCGAACGGGAAGCAACCTGGAAAAGAATTATTGAATATTCATGGGAAGAAATTAATGCCCCCAAGTGGCATACCGAGGTCCAGAGGCTTCAACAGGATATTTCGATACTCGAACACAGCGGTAATGTACTGGAAACGGCAAAACAGCAGTGGGAAGAATCCAAGCGTTTGTTGGAAAAGTTCAAAAATGAAAAAGAATTAGCGAATAAGGAGGAAGGAAAATTTTCCGAAACCCTAAGCCAAGCCGTAAAAAAACAGGCTCAAGCACAACAGGCTGCATCTTCCGGAATGGACGACGAAGTGCGGGAAATTCTAAAAAAACGCATCGGTGTAATCAAAGAAAGTGATTTGGAAAATGCCATCCTATTGCAAAACACCCATGACAAAAGTATTGAAAATGAACAGGAAAAATGGCGAATTAAGAAGACTGAATCAGAAAAAAAAGCCATAGGTATCATGTCGTCATTCCGTTCTCATGACAAATGGCGTGTCATTGCCGAAGACTGGGGCTGTGATGCCGCCAGTCTTGAAGATTATCTAGCTCATTTAAATCGGCTCGAACAAGAGGGTTTGCCACATTTGGTTGAGCAATTCAAAGAGAGGTTGAATAAACACGCAACACAATCGCTGGCACGTATCCACCAGCGCCTCGAATCAGAACGGGAAGATATCGTCGATCGTATTGATACGATTAACCGAGTACTCTCTCGAACCGAGTTTCGGCCGGGCTCGCATTTGAAGCTAGGGAGCAAAGTCGAACAATATCCGCATGTTCAGGACTTCAACAGGCACGTAAGAACCGTTTTGAGCCAGGCAACCAGTGACGATCACGAAGCCCGATTCGAACGCTTGCAATCGGTCGTCCAGATACTGGAAAAGGCTAGCAGCCCCGTGACATCTAACACTTTAGAAAGTTTAAGGCTACTTGATCCGCGCTATCAAATGTCGTTTTATGCGGAAGAACTAGATGCCGAAACCCATGAAGTGCGAGATGTGTTGGAATCGTCCAGCGGCAAATCCGGCGGCGAGAAAGAATCATTTGCTGGTACCATCGTTGCCGCCAGTTTGGCCTATGTATTGACACCGGACGGCTACGACAAACCTGTTTACTGTACTGTTTTTTTGGACGAAGCATTTTCCAATACAGCAGAGGCGGTCAGTCGCAGAGTGTTGCGGGTGTTCAAAGAGCTACACATTCACGTCAACCTGATCACCCCATACAAAAATCTCAATTTAGCCCGGGAGTCGGCGCGTTCTCTGCTCATAGCGGAACGAGATCAAGAGAACCATGAAAGCCGCCTCTGTGAAGTTACTTGGGAAGAAATCGACGTTCGTCTTGAACAACAACGTCAACAACAGCTCAGGATGGAGGCCATATCTTTAGGTGTGGAGCTAGAAAATGGATAGGCCATGGGGCTTATTGCCTTCCGACATAAAGGAGCTCATATTAAAACGGGAATGGCAAAACTTTACTGGCTTAAAAGCGCGCCTACTGAACGATAAGCCATTTCCGATTCGAGTCGGATTAAAACCACCAACAGGCCAACTCGCTGTTGGTGATATGGAACATTTCCAAAAATTTATTGGCCAATGGCGCTCATTTGCCGCTCAGCACCTGATCGAATGGGAAACCCGAAATTATCGGGTGCTTTCCGAACAAACGTTACCTAAATTTTTCGTTTTAAAAAACGTCCAAGAGCTGATCGAATTTGTCGGAGATGGAGCGCTCAAGAGAAGTCAAATCTGGGAAACCAATATGTCTCCCTTATTAAAGGTCTATCCCGAAACTTATTCAGCATTGGTAAAAAACTTAAATACGATTGAGACAATGAACCCAGCTGATGCCAGTTTACTGCCAGATTTAATCAAACAATTAATTCCCGCTATGGGAACAGGAAAATATCTTAGAGCTCTGCCACTGGTTGGCGTCGACACCAAGTTTCTCGAAACATATAGATTTTTGATTACCGACATTCTCGATAAAATCCATAACAATGCAGTATCAAATGCCGGCGGGTTACTCAAATGGCTTTCATGCATCACGAAACCCACAGCATGGTTAACCATTCGTCCCTTGTGCGAAGATACGAAAGCGAGAATAGGCGGTTTCCCCGTACTGCAACTGTCCGGAGACGTTTTAAAACAACAGGCACTTCCAGCTAAAAACATCCTTGTTATAGAAAACATGGAATCAGGATTGGGGTTACCTTCCCTCCCAGATACCATTGCTATATTTGGTGGAGGAAAAAATGTGGCCTGGATGGAGGCAGTATGGCTTAAATCTAAAAACGTTGCTTACTGGGGAGATATAGACACCTGGGGGCTATCCATCTTGAGCGATGTTCGTTCAAAGTTATCGACTATCAAAGTGCTCATGATGGATCAGAAAACACTCGATGACCATAAGGACCGGATGGTCGGTGAGCGAACATCGGTCAATAACCTACCTAAATTCCTTACCGACTCAGAAGCTCGAATATTTTCGAATTTAAAAAATACGGATAAACTTGCCTCGAGATTGGAACAAGAAAGACTGTCGCCTGACTATATAAAATCCAGACTCGAAGCTTGGATCAACTAATTAATTCAACTGCAACCAAGCATTACCGACCAGTTTCTGCCGTTCGTTGTGTATTTACGAACGACTGCTCTAATATTTGAAGCAAAGCTTTTTGCGGTTCCGCGTCCGGCCAATGAAATTGTTGGAGGTGGCTTTTTCAATTTGGTCATACAGGTCCATTGCTATCTCTTTTGCGTACCATGCAGCGAAAAGCGGAGAAAAATATAATCCGCCAAATATAAAGAGTTGTTTCAAGGTAATCATTTTCATTAATGCAAATGGTTCGTTGCCCAGAGCCATTGCTGAAATAAAAGCTGTTAATGGAAAAACCAAAACCCCAATGAATACTGCGCTTGCAATAGAGCTTGCGACAGACATATTGCTATCCGCGAATTTCTCCTTGGCTTTTAGTGATCGTTCTGAAAGTTTCATTTGGTGTAACTCCTAACAAATAATCAAATAGTTTTCCGTATACCTACTATGAAACCTGAGTATCCTAAATAACGCTACGATCTATAAGGATTTTTCGTTTCTGCACATCATCCTATGGGCAGAGTAAATTATTGTCATCGACTTGAGATTCTTTCAGTACACAGATCGGAACGCCGAAAAAAATACTGCCTACCGCCATCAATCATCGGCCCCGACACAGGCCGAACAGACAGGGTTTGCAATAGCCATCGCGGCGCTCGGTTCATCGTCTTCGCATATTCAGCCAATGAAATATAGCTGGTTTGAAAATCATCAATGCCAGCGTGAGTAACTCGCTGACCAGGAAGATCGTCTTTGATAGTTGCCAATAACCCCAGCTTCACCAAGTCGTAGACCACCTGTTGTTTCAGACCAAGCCATTGCGCTGCCTCGTCCACCGAGAGGCTAACCCCGCCTTCACAACGTTTTTCTACCCGCCATTGCCGAGTTTGTTGCTCAGCAAGCAAGATACTTCCCAACGGCACGGGTTGTGTCGGATTACCTAAGGGCTGTATTTGGCATTCTAAAATCGCCCGAATCAAATTGATGAATTCGCCATCGAGCAGATGCCAATGCTTGAGGATATATCGCACACTGATTGTCAGTGGCAAATGACTCACTTCCGTACCGGCAAAAAACAGCCCTTGTACTTGTTGCCAAGGAATCAACCAAGTGGCGGCATTGCCGAGTTGTCTTGAAACGAGCGGCTTTAAGATGCCTGCCGAAATTAACTCCCTAACCCGACGTTCAGGCAGTGCTAGCTGTTTCGCCGCTTCCCCAAGCGTCACGTATCCCTTGGCAAGAATCGCGATTTGCTTAAGGCTTTGTTCATCGATTGAGCGCAGCTTGCGACCTGATGGCAATTCAATCTGATTTCCGGCAATCACGTCCGCCCGAACAAAATGGCGAACGGTTGACGGTGCAACCCCGGCTTTTTTCGCCGCCTGTTTCAAGGTCACTCTGGGATGCCTGGCAACCGTCTCCGGCTTAAACGCCTTATGACGTTTATTCACCACGCCCGACCAATGTTTTTGCAAATAACGTTCGAATTCGTCGCGCAAAAACTGAAAACATTCACCAGACAAGTCCGTGTATAGCGTCCTATAGAGCGACCCGAAAGTCCTACGAATACTGGATTGACTCGCTGTCTGCCTGTGTATCGTCGTCAACAGGGCATGGAAGTTTTCCGGCCAGCCATCCAATAACCAACCGACTTGCTGCATCAACACGGATGCAGTATCCAGTTGATGCATATTTGCAATCTTCCCCGGTTTCGCGGGTTGGAAGGTATTGGAAAACTGGCCTAAATAGCCGATTAATCTAATCCATTCTGGCAGTGACATAGCAGGAAAACCCGCCAATGCCGATTTGCCGTCAATTGCTGCCTCAACCGAGCGGCTGACGGAAATCAATGGTTCATCTACCTGATCTGCGCCTCGGATATCGGCAAGCCATGCCCCACAAGCACATTGCTTAAGGTTAACACGTTCTAGCCGCTGAGTACTGCCGCAACTAGGGCATCGCTCAAGTAACCGGATTGAATGCCGGTTGCAAACGCAACTGATTTTCAGCAGCCACGGCCCGCGCAAATGTACCGAATCTCGAAGACAGAGCGGACACCAGCGCATTTGACTATGATTAAAATCGGCGACTGCCAGACCATTCGAAAACGCACTTGGTCCCCAAAAACTTGGATGGGGTCCCAACAACCCCTGTCTCTCCTCAGCTGATAAGCCAAGCGCTTGGCATAGCCCATCAAAGTTTCGAAATGTGTTGCCTAACTGCCGCAGCGTTTCGTAACCGTTTTCCCGTGCAACGCGCATCAAAAAACCCAGGGTAGCCTCGCCATTGATCGGACGCGGACGCACAGGTAAAGCACAATAATCTTTCACGGCAATCATGCTGGTTTTTCCTGACATGCCAGTCGAACCAGGGAACCAACGAAGTACAGCTCATAATCGGGTATCACCGTAAGGTGTAATCCCAGCTGATGCAAAACATCGCTAGGACTCCGTAGCTCACGCAAATCTTTCGGTATCCGCCACCAATAGATGAGCGCTCGACAATCCGCTAAATCAGCTTGCTCGAATGCCACACTCGACAGGCGATTTAGGATGTCCACCAACTCCAACTCGTATTCCCGCTTACCGTATTTGATGGGCGGTGTAGTCTTTATTTGTTGATGGCGAAGCATTTCAGGATCGAGTTCGCCAATATGTTTGGACAAATTTGCCCACCAGTGCATCAACCGTGTTTGGTTTTCGTAACGCCGTGTTGGCGAAATCCAGGGGTTATAAAACACCGCCGACGAGATCGGCAATTTCAGTTGGTATTCGGCCAACATTTGCGCCACTACCACCTGAATTTTCGTCTGGAAGTATCCATAGTTACCGGTGTCGACAAATAGCATCATCCGATACAACCAATCTAATTTCGTAACCGAACAGAGCAAGTCTTTATGCCCTCTGAATCGTCTGACAAGTATTCTCAGTATCCGATGTTTCAATTCGTCAGGCGACGCCATCAGTAACACGGCAACCCAATCGTCAGACCAGAAAGGTCTGTAATTCCGCTTGCTCTGAATCGGCTTGCGGGATCGATGACCGTCACGACATAACGCTTTACGCAACCGACTGCCCCATTCGAGACCTGCGTAAACTTCACTGAGCGTATAACCTTTCGAAATTGACGATTCATCACAGTTGTTGAAACGGCTGGGCAGGTCAACATCTTCCGATCCCGCTAAGAGCTGTGCAAATAGCAACTGATTGCGACTGGCAAGTGTGATGGGTGCATTCATAATCGACTGACCACAGGCACAAAACCAATCCGGCATTAAATCGGACCAAGAAAAGGTTTTGCCGCAAAGAACGCAGCGCTCATACAATCGGATATGATGAACGGGGCATGCCGCAATCAGCGGCAATTCCCAAAGGGCAAAATGAAAACCGCATTCGCTTAGGCAGAGAATACAAAAACGTACCGGGACAATATCTAATCCCGGTCTGGTACTCTCATGCCCACTCGAGCACTTCGGCAAACGGCGTTTGCGCAGCCACCAGGTCCGATCAAGTTCGGTTGAAGTCCCCAGCAACGTTTGTAAGGTATCAACAGCCGCTGGTGTAGCATCAGTTGCCGTTCCGCGATACAAAGCGCCTAAGGTATGCTCTAAGCGACGGGTGATTCGATGCTCGTTGCCACCCTGAAAACGGTATAGATAACCCGCTAGACTTTCCCCTTGCTGAACTTGAGGTCGAACTGGATAGTCACTGAACGGAATCAACACACCACCTCCCTACGGCCCTTACGGACGCTGCAGAGTGAACCAGGTTCAAACGGTTCATTACCCCGATCTAAGCGGCGAAATACAAAAGCAGGATTAAAAGGATTTAGTTTGCCCACTCCCTCCTGCCAAATATTTACTGTGAATACTTGTTCCAATAACTTAGGGTCAATTTCTCCAACTTTATTTTCAAGCGCGAATTCCAAAGCAAATAGTAAAAGCGTTTTAATGTAGCCCACTCGCCCATCGCTAGCGTAATAAAGACGCATGGCCAAGTCATCCCAACCATAATTCCCCGATGATAACGGTACCGGCAGACAAAAACCCAATGATCTAAAAAGCTGTAAGCACTCACTATGAATAGTTTTTTTATCGTCCTGCCCCAAAACCAATCGAATACGACTAGGGGCTGTTGCCAT
>NZ_LUUG01000006.1 GCF_001644035.1 Methylomonas methanica | reverse complement strand
ATGGTTGGATAATACAAGGTTCGATTAGTGAAACGTAATCGGACGAGTGTTCTGAAATTTCATTTCGCCGCCAGCGATGATTGATAAGCCACACCAAAGCGCTCGGCCAGTTTCGCCAAGCGCTTGTCTAGCGTCCACAACTTTGCGCCAGGTGTGATCAAAACCGAGGCCAGCAACAGTAAATCAATCAGTCCGTAACCCAAGCCATACAGCGCCTCCCGTTCGATAAAGTCTTCCACTTCTTGCAAACCGGCTTGATTACAGAGCCTTAGCTGGCGGAGGTTGTTCAGGGCTTGGACTCACGGCGCTGGCGGCGTACCGCAGGCCAATTCGGCAATGATTACCGGGTGAATCAACGCCGAATCGGAAACAAGCAAGCGCACCAAGTCTTCGTTACGATTTTTGAAATGGTCGACCCAAACCGAGGTGTCGACCAATATCATGCAGACGGTTCGGTTTGGCCGCGTTCTCGGGGAATATCGGCCATATCCGGCATAGTTCCGCCCAAAGCAGCCAAGCGTTTGGCGGCCTGGATTCGGACGAAGGTTTTCATGGCCTCCCGGAAGATTTCGGTTTTATCCATGTCCGGATCGGCCATGTCCAGGGCTTTTTGGTACAACGCATCGCCTATGGTTACAGTGGTTCTCATAGCGTTTTCTCGGCATCAATTCTGCTGATGTACTGTAGCAAAAAATGAGCTCACGGGATTGTGCTAAAAACATGTACTGCACGCCACTGTCACCTGCGTCACCTTAGAAACGGTAGTTCGTAATTTTAGGATGCGGCCGACGAAAGGAGGCGCATCGGTCGCGAACGTTGCGCCTCAGGTAGTTCGGCACAACTTATGAGGGTGCTTCCGAATACATGTATGTTCTCTTATCTGCTCGGATAAATGGCCTATTGGTGGGCAAACCTGCCCGTCCTAACAATCTGAGATTATTCTCCTTCCTACATGCCACGGGAGAATGTAGACCTAGCCGCGCTGCGACCTACCGCGACGCGTCGCCAGTGGATTACCACGTAATCAAAATTATCCTAACGGTCACCACTCGAAATGGCTCAAGCAGCCTAAATCGTGTTGCGCCCAAGCCTTATTGCCGCCAGCTTGCTGCTATTAAACCACCAAGTCTAAAAAAGATTGGGGCGCGCAACGCCAATAGCCAAGACGACAACCCGCAAGAGCAAATCCGAAAAGCTATTTACTAAGCCGTTAAAGCAAAAAGTCTGACCCATAAGGCAAATAGGCTTGCGTGCAAGCCTAACCATCCTGGCGTTTAAGCCAAAATGGCTCGCGGTTCCGGCAAAATGGCTTGCGGCTGAAGCAAAAGGCTCAGGCGTAAAAGCTCCATCACCTTGCGTTTAAGGCAAAAAGCCTTGCGGTTAAAGCAAAATGGCTCGCGCGCAAGTAAAAAAGCCAAAGCAGAAAACCTGCAAGCCATAAAGCTGAGGCAAATCGCCTTGCGAGATAGGCTTAGAGCTTGGTGAATGCCTCAAAAACTAAGGCTATGCGCAAGGCATCGATTTCGCCGATGCCTTGCACTTGACGGTTTGCGGTAAAGCCTTGTGCATACCTAAGCCCGCGATGCCGACACCAGCCCGGAAGTTCGGATTTTGCAGGTTTGAGACGCTAAACTCCTTCGCATTTACCTCAAGCCGTAGACCTTCAACTGACTGCAAACCGGTAATTGATTGTCCGGCACGGTGCAGTCGGAAGTACCGACCCGATAAATCATCACGTACACCCGGCCATTCGCCACCACCGGCGGAATCATCCGCGACATCTTGCCCAAGCCGCCGTTATTGTCGTCACCGGTGCGAAATAAGCGTTTCAACTTGTTGCCTGGCTCTATCGTGGTCGCGTCGTACGCTATCAGCTGACCTTCGGCGAATTCCTTATTGGCATCGCCAAATTTGGAAAACACCGCCCAGACGATAGCCGAATCGAAATCGATTGCGTGGGAAAAATTAGTGCTTGCGGACGGCTTGCCGGAGACCATCAACAGACCGCCGGGCATGCCGCCGGGCGATTCGACACCCACCGAGGCCAGGTCCTCAGCTTCGGCACGGAAGGTCGGCAAATTACCGTCCACGGTGGAAAAATTGTAGGTTTTCAAGCGGGAGTTTTCACCCCAGACATAGACAATGCCGCCGCTCTGATCGCGTTGCGCCAAGGCCAACGAGTGGATGTGGTGCATTTTGTTGTTTTCCGGATCACCGCATGGCACGAACCAGCCGTGATCGCTATGCCCGGATGCCGGGCACGGTAGGCTGCGATTCAAATGCTGAGCCCGGTCCCAATTTTCCTGAACACCGCCCGCGAAGTAGGTTGCCACCAGCGGCGGTTTGGACATTAGTTGATTGAAACGGTCGTTTCGGCCCAAATTGAGTTTGTCCAAGGAATAAATGATGCCGTCTTTGGTACCTTGCAAAAGCAACCTGGAACCCGGCACCAGCATCGGTCCGGCCGCGCCGAAATCCCAGTCGGCACCCGCGGCATGCGCTTGGGCCCGGCCGCAGGACACTTCGGAATTATTGTCGCTCCAGAGACACTTATCGCCGGCAACTCGCTCATCCAGAAACGCTTTGTAAAAATCTACCTTTTCCAGTTCGGGCCGGGCGCCGCCGACGCTGGGTTTGAAACGGAGTTTGATCATGCTCTCGGCCAGATCGACATCGCCGTTGTTCGAGGTGCCGTTGGAGGTGGCGACATAAATCATGTCGTCTTCAGTGACAGGCGCACCGCCGGCATGCCAGATGCCGGCACCCCAGGAATTAAATGAGGTAGCGCAAAATATCGCGGCTTGTTTGGAAAAGCCGGCTTGCCCGAGCAAGGCCCGGGTGTCGTAAGCCACCACGAAACCATGCGGATTTTTCCGGCCCCCCATATGTGATTCGCCGTTGGCGGCAAATGCCATGACCAAGCCGTTGTTCTCTGTCAACGCCAGTCCGGCGCGCAGTTTGGGATAGACATATTGCTTGGTTTGATTGTTTTGCCGATACGTAGCGCCGGCGTCGTTGAACCAGCAGCCGTTACCTTCCTGCGACTTACCGAAGATACGCACCGGTTTACTTTTTTGACTGCCGTTTAGCGGATTTAAGGCGTACACCCAGTAATCGCGAAACCGATTGTCGTTGTTCTTCTTTTGCCAGGAAGCGACAAACAGCGTGTTGCTGGTAGGATCGATAATCGGCGTGGCGGAAATGCCCCAGGTGGGCGTGTGTTTCCACATGTCCATGTCTTGGGAGCTGATTTCAGGACCGAGTTTGACTTTATAGACGGTTTCATTGGTGCGGGCATTAATGCCGATCACTTCGTTCTTCATCGTGGTAACGATCACCAAATCGTCGGCGCCGGCGCCATTTTCGATCACCAAGGGCTGGGTTTCGACTTTGGCATTGAAATCGTAAGTACGCAGCAAGCCGAACTGCTCGGCATTCACGTTAGCTTTATTAAGCGTGAGTTCTTGATTGTTGGCAGCGGTACGAAAATTATTGCCGGCGCGTTGCGTCACACTAACCGCCAGCGCGGTATTCACCCAAAAAACCGTACAGATAAAACCCAATTGCATGAATTTCATGGCTCGCTCCCCCCAGTTGAATGTCAACTGAGCCTAGGGTCAGTAGAAGGATATTGTCAAGCCCTTTATAAATAGGTATTTGAGGCTTTTGGCTTGATGCTTTACCTATCTGCTAGTGATTTATTTACCATATGTTTCTTTATTGAATGACTGCTTGTGTGACTAACTTGCCTACTAGCTGTTAATCGTCCAGGCGAGTATTTTGTAGTACCCTAGTTTCGTCAGCGGAAAACGCGTAAATGCCGAATGCGGTGGGGTAAGACGGTCATGGATATAAAGCTGCCTTTAGATGCGAAACTGGTCATGGCATTGAGCAAGTCGAACGCTTCGATTTCAGAGCTTAAATTGAATCAAGTGCTGGACGCCAAAATCATTACCAATCAAGTGATGCTGAATACCCTGACTGTCAGCATTGCCGATAAAACCATGACTTTGCAGAGCCAGCAGGCATTGGCTTTGCAGCCCGGCCAGACCTTGCAGTTGCAAGTGGTAAAGCTATTGCCGACTCCGGAGTTAAAAATTATCGCCCCGCTACCATCACTAGCGCCCAATCCGTCAAGCTTAGCGGCGCCCGAAGCACAACTACTTAAATTACTGCCCTCCCCGACCGCGACTGCAACAACTACAGCACCTCTACCCAGCAATCCACTAGCGACCTTAAACCCTGGCGAGCACATACAGGTGCAGATTTTGAATATCGGCAAACATACCCTAACGGTGCAACTGACGCCGATGCCGGGTGATACCAAGCAAACCCAAAGCACCGCGTTGCCTGGCGGTGAAAACCGAATGGTGCTGAATAGTAAGCAATTGCAATGGAGCGATCCGTTGGCTAAATCCACGCTAACTGTCGGCAGCCGCGTTGATTTACAAATGCTGAAGAGCGGCGAGTCCCCGGTGCTGAGCGCGTCTTTACCGGCCCCTTCTCTTGACGAACAGATAACGACGGTGTTTAAACAGTTGTTGCCCGTTCAAGTGCCGTCACAACAATTGCTGGAGCATCTGGCGCCTTTGATACGGCCCGCCGAAAGCGATAAAACCGTAGGCGAGCTACTCAAACAACTGGCACGTGAAATATTGCAGCATATTCCGGACAAAACCAAGCTGTTCGAACCGGCCACGCTAAAGCAAGCCATCGCCCAGTCCGGTCTGTTTATGGAACGCAATTTAGTCGACGCGGAGGCAAATCCTCAATCGCAAATGTTGCAAGACGACTTTAAATTAAAACTCAGCAAGCTGATCGCACAGCTAGGTTTTGAGCTTGCAGTACCTAATGACGACAGTTCGGCTCAGCCGACTGCAAGCGAATTACTGAAAGAAACCTTGCAAAAAGCCCAGGGCAATCTGGCCAAATTGACCTTGGATCAACTCAATTCGCTGCCCAGGGACGATTCGCCGAAACAGGTCTGGATACTGGAATTACCGTTCTTTAATAAAGCCGAACCGGAAACGCTGCAACTGATGGTGGAACAAGACAAACAAGCCAACAGTGAGAACGGCCAAAAGAACTGGGTAGTGAGCATTACCATTACCCCGCCCGAACTTGCTACAATACATTGCAAGGTCTCCTGTTACGACGGCAGTATTAATACCCGTTTCTGGAGCGAGTCCACCAGCACCGTGGATAAAATTAATGCACGTCTGGACTATTTAAGACAACAGTTCGAACAAAAAGGATTGAAACCCGGATTTATGGATGTTCAACAAGGAAAACCCACGCAAACCAATCCGCAAACGCTCCCACCGCAAAGTCTGTTGAGCGAAAAAGTCTGATACCGAGCCGGATACAGCAATTGGATACACAAATCTGCCGCAAACGGGCAAACACTTTTAACAGAACTATTTACCCGCCAAACCCGGCATTAAGCTGCCGTGGTTGCCGAAACAATTTCTTACTCTAGCCGATGCTATGGAGAATTAACGCATGTCCCACCAAGTTACCCTGACCCAGTTCATCATCGAGCAACAGCGCGGGCTACCGGATGCTTCCGGCACGTTCACGCTGCTGCTGAATAACATTGTGACTGCGTGCAAACAGATCTCTCACCGGGTCAATTGCGGCGCCTTGATTGGCGTGTTGGGCAGTGCCGAGTCGGAAAACGTGCAGGGCGAAGTGCAAAAAAAGCTGGATATTATTACCAATGACATTATGGTCAAAGCTTTGGACTGGAGTGGTTCCTTGGGTGGCATGGCATCGGAGGAAATCAACGATCCCATCAAAATCCCTAAACAGTATCCGATAGGTAAATATCTGGTGCTGTTCGATCCGCTGGACGGCTCGTCTAATATCGATATTAATCTGACCGTGGGCACGATCTTTTCGATTCTACGTTGCCGCGAAGGCGTAGAGCCGGAAACCGAGGATTTTTTGCGCAAAGGCACCGAACAAGTCTGCGCCGGTTTTGTGTTGTACGGCCCATCCACCATGTTGGTCCTGACCACGGGCAACGGTGTGAATGCTTTCACGCTGGATCAGGATATTGGCGAGTTCATCCTGACCCATTGCAATATGAAAATTCCGGAGGAAAGCAGCGAATTCGCGATCAATATGTCCAATCAACGTTTTTGGGAACCACCCGTAAAACGTTATATTGACGAATGCGTGGCGGGCGTTGAAGGTCCGCGCGGCAAGGACTTTAATATGCGTTGGGTTGCTTCGC
Organism: Methylomonas methanica; assembly: GCF_001644035.1. GTDB lineage: Bacteria > Pseudomonadota > Gammaproteobacteria > Methylococcales > Methylomonadaceae > Methylomonas > Methylomonas methanica_A. The sequence goes on along the minus strand of NZ_LUUG01000006.1, from coordinate 6,644 downwards.
TGGTAGCTGAAGTCTATCGCATACTCACACGCGGCGGCGTATTCCTGTATCCGCACGATTTACGCGATCCATCCAAGCCCGGCAAGCTGCGTCTAATGTACGAGGCCAACCCGATGGCATTCATCATCGAACAAGCCGGCGGGATGTGTTCAACCGGCCGCGAACGAATTTTAGATCTAAAACCCAGCAGCATTCATCAACGGGTGCCGTTGATATTGGGTTCCAAAACTGAAGTAGAACGGATAATTGCCTATCATCAGCAAGATTAACCAGCGATCCGTTGCCATGTCGCCGTTTCCTGACGAAGCGGCAAACTATTAAGCCCAAAACTATGCTTTCATCGAAAACTCAAGCGGCCGAGCCGATTAAAAATCAAGTCAGTTGCGTTAATTGCAGTCTGGATAATATTTGTTTACCGCGCGGCCTGTCGCAAGCCGAAATCAATAATATCAGCCAAGTCGTCAAGGCCCGCAAAACCTTGCAGCGCGGCGATTTTATCTACCGCGAAGGCGACAACTTTCGCGGCATTCTGGCAATAAAATCCGGCAGCGCCAAGTTGGTGGCTAACGATAGTCATGGCAACGAGCATATCTTGAATATTCTGTTGCCCGGCGAATTACTGGGCTTCGACGGTCTGTCCGCCGAAAAGCACGGCTGCGCGGCCATTGCCTTGGAAACCATGAGTTTCTGCATCCTACCGGCCGACAATATGGAAGACTTGTTCAAAAATATGCCCAGCCTGACGCGCGAATTGTTTCGGCACACAGGCGAGAAAATGCTTGAGGACAAAAATCAGCTGGTGCTGAGCAAAAGGCCGGCGGAAGAGCGCTTGGCTTATTTTTTGATCAGCTTGTCTGAACGCCTGAAACGGCGCGGATTTTCGTCGTCGGAATTCAAGCTATCGCTTACCCGCCAGGAAATCGGCAATCATTTGGGCCTGGCTCTGGAAACGGTGAGCAGGCTGCTGAAAAAATTTCAGGATGATAATTTGATTGTGGTACAAAACCGCTTTATCGCGATCAAAGATCTTACTGCCTTGCGCAATATGTTAGTGCCGTTGGAATAAAGGGCTAATTTTTAATACCGATACCTTTGTGCAACAGTAGTAAGCTCAGCGCGGTTAAGAACACGATAAACCCGCCCGTCATCGCAAAAGCCAGTTCGATCTGGACATCACTAACGCCGATCATGCCGTAACGAAAGGCGTTGATCATGTATAAAATCGGATTGGCCTGGGCGATTTTTTGCCAAATCCCCGGCAACATCGCCACCGAATAAAATACCCCGCCCAAATAGCTCAATGGCGTTAACACAAAATTGGGAATGATGGAAATGTCGTCGAAACTGTCGGCAAATACCGCATTGATGAAGCCGGCCAGTGCGAACAAGGTTGCGGTCAGCACAAACACCGCGGCGGCAATATCCCAATGCAGAATCGTAGTGTGGGTAAACATCATCGAAATCCCCGCCACCACCACCCCGACCAACACCCCGCGCGCGATGCCGCCACAGACGTAACCGGCCAAAATCACATAATTCGGCACCGGCGCCACCAAGAGCTCTTCAATATGTCGCTGGAATTTGGTGGAATAAAACGAGGACACCACATTGGAATAAGAGTGGCTGATCACCGACATCAAGATAATGCCCGGCACGATGTAGTCCATGTAGCTGACGCCGTGCACCAAGCCTATGCGGTCGCCGATCAACTTGCCAAAGATGAGGAAATACAGCGCCGTGGTAATGGCCGGCGGCAATAAAGTTTGCGGCCAAATTCGGGTGAAACGGCGGATTTCTTTGAATAAAATCGTAAAAAAAGCGACCGAGTAGTTCATTGCACCAAATCCAAAAATAATTGTTCCAGACGATTGGACTTGTTGCGCAGACTCTGAACCTCGATATGTTGCTCAGAAAGGGCCTGAAATAACCGGTTTAGTCCGTGGCTTTTCGGCACCGCCACATCCAATACGGTATCGGCGTTCAGAACAATATCGTAGCCCTCTATTACCGGCGCAACGCTCAGCGGGCGAGCGATGTCCAATACGAAGTGATCGGTATGCAACCGGCTCAACAAACTGCTCATCGCCGATTTCTCGATGATTTGGCCGTTATTGATGATGGCGATATTCCGGCACAGGCTTTCGGCTTCTTCCAGATAATGGGTAGTCAGAATGATGGTGGTGCCCTGTTTGTTAACCTCCTGCATCATCTCCCACATCGAGCGGCGGATTTCGATATCCACGCCGGCGGTGGGTTCGTCCAATATCAATAAGCGTGGCGAATGCACCATCGCTCTGGCTATCATCAACCGCCGCTTCATACCGCCGGACAAGCGCCGGGAAACGACATCGCGCTTATCCCAAAGCTCCATTTGCCGCAAGCATTGTTCGGTGCGCAGCAAGGCTTGCTTGCGCGGAATGCCGTAATAGCCGGCTTGGTTCATCACCACGCTCATGCTGGTTTCGAATTGATTGAAGTTAACTTCCTGCGGTACCACGCCAATACAGGTTTTGGCGGCGACATTGTCTTTATCCAGGTCGTGACCGAAGATACTGACCAATCCGCTGGTTTTGTTGACCAACGAACTGATGATGCCGATCAAGGTCGATTTACCGGCGCCATTGGGGCCCAACAACGCGAAAAAGTCACCGCGCTGGACATCGAGATCCAGGCCTTTCAAGGCTACAAAGCCGTTGTTGTAGGTCTTTTTTAGGTTTTTGATGGATAAAGCCGTCATGCTCTAATGTTATAATCTCAGGCAAAGGAATTGACGCAATCTTTAAAAATGCGCCAATAAAGCTTTCCGATTCTATCAGAATTCGCCAACCCTCAGCAGCCTGAACAGGAATAGACTTTTGCCACATCAAATACCGACCAGTGTTGCTGCCGTCGATCTGGGTTCCAACAGTTTTCACATGATCATATGCAGCTTGCATAACGGCAAATTGCAAACCATCGACCGCTTAAAAGAAATGGTGCGCTTGGCTGCGGGACTGGATCAACATAAAAATCTCGACCAAATCACGCAAGAGCGCGCCCTAGCCTGCCTGGAGCGCTTCGGTCAACGCATCCGGGATTTCGCGCCCAACAGCGTCGCGATAGTCGGCACGAATACCCTGCGCATCGCCAGAAACTCGCAACAATTTATCAATAAGGCCGAAAAAGCCCTGGGGCATCCGATTCATATCATTTCGGGTATCGAAGAAGCGAGGTTAATCTATCAAGGCGTGGCCCACAGTTTGGGAAGCAATGCCAATAACCGCTTCGTGATGGATATTGGCGGTAGTAGTACGGAGTACATTATTGGCCGCGACGATATTGCTCATACCAAGGAAAGCCTGAATATGGGCTGCGTCACAGTCAGCCAGACCTTTTTCAAAAACGGCGAACTAAGCAAAAAAGCCTTTCGTAAGGCGATGCTATTTGCCGAGCAACATTTGGAACCATTTCAAAACACGTTCAATTCCAAAAACTGGGAGGAAGCCATCGGCGCTTCCGGCAGCCTGAAAGCCATCAGCAATGTGCTGCAAACCATGGGGTGGAGTAATAACGGCATCACCAATGAAGGATTGGAGCTTTTGGTAGCTCACCTATTGAAACTTAATCGAATCGACGAGATCAGTTTTCCGGCCTTGAGCATAGAACGGCGGCCGGTGTTTATCGGCGCTGTGGCGATAATCTACGCTACGTTTAAAACTTTAAATATCCAGCAGATGACGGTCTCGGACGGCGCATTGCGCGAAGGTTTGGTGCAAGACCTGCTGGACAGAATTTACGACGACGATGTTCGTTCGCAGACCAGTCAAACGATTGCCGCGCGTTACCATACCGATACGTCCCATAGTGGACAACTGAAGGAAACCTTGCGTTACATCGTTCAGCAACTGGACAGCCACCCCTGCTTTAACGACAATCCCGCCAGCTTACAGTTCTTGGAATGGGCGGCGGAACTGCATGAAATCGGCTTTGAGATCGCCCATAGCCAATACCACAAGCACAGCGCCTATATTATTGAAAATGGCGATTTGGCGGGTTTTTCCAAACAAGATCAGCTGTTGCTGTCTAAGCTGGTGCGTAGTCACCGCAAAAAGCTTAATTTAAGCCGCTTTGAGGATTTGCCATTTCCTTGGCGGCAACATGCGCCGATTATGGCTATTGTATTTCGGCTGGCCGCTTTGCTGCACCGCAACCGCAATAGCAAGCGTCCTGACTTTAATATCACAATAGATCGCCACGATATAAAAATCGATTTTCCGGAAAATTGGCTGGAACAAGCACCTCTGACACATGCCGATCTAAAACAAGAAATGTATTATCTCAAGGAGGCCCGTTTTAATCTGATCTTCGATCAATGCTGAAATTTCTACTGTATATCTTACTTTCACTAGCAATATTGTTCGTAGGATTACTGTTTTTCGCTATCGACGATACGCCGTTGTTAAAAATCCATCAGGGTTTGAATCGCGAAGATATTCAGCGCGCGAAGCAGTTATTACATGTGGCACCGGAGGAAAGAGGCCAACTTAAAACAGTTAGTTTGGACCAGAAGGACTTGAATATCGCAGTGAGTTATTTACTAAACCATTTTGCGGAAAATACAACGCAAATTCAGATTGTAGATGACAGATTAATGATTCAAATAGCGATATTTGTACCCAAAAGCCCTTGGGGCAGATATCTGGACTTTAGTTTTAATCTACGGCAAGTGGATGACGCCATCGTTATCAAGTCATTGAAAATAGGTGAAATTTCCATTCCCGATCCGGCGGCTAACCTGCTGATTCCGGCCATTGTGCATAACACACCGCTAGAACAGCATTGGCAACTATTGAGTCAATATGTCAAGAAAGTCCGCATTAGTCCTCAAGCTTTGGAAATTAGTTATCTAGGGTCCATCGTCGACGCCGCAAAGCAATTGGCCATCCAAAAACACCGGGATTATCCGAACCTGCATCGCTATCAACAGCAAATTAACGAAATCGTCAGCCAGCATGATCCTAGCTGGCGCTTGTCTATAACCGATTTGCTGCAACCTTTATTTCTGACGGCGTATCAACAAACGCCGGCGGAGGACGCCATTCAGGAAAATCGCGCGATCATCATTGCGGTCGGCAGTTATATTTATAAACACGATTTACGCCGGTATCTGCCTCTGGGCTTGGTCTATAGCAAGGAATATCCTGTATTTGCATATAAACGAATTGATATACCTCAGCATTTTATTGCCTCGGCACTACTGGCGATCATAGATTCCTCGTTATTGGGCGAGCAAATCGGCATAGATAAAGAATTGGGAGACGCACAAAAAGGCAGCGGCTTCAGTTTCATTGATCTGACAGCGGATCGAGCCGGAACTAGATTCGGTCAAATCGCAGTTGCATCAACCGAGGAAGCTAGAGAATTACAAAGAATAATGTCTAGCACTAAAGATTATTCGTCTGTTATCCCGGAAGTACAGGACTTACCGGAACATATGGACGAAGCAACGTTTGCCAGCAAATTTCAGTCTGTAGGAAGTTCTGCATACAACGAACTGATCCAACAAATTGACGACAGGATTAAAGCCTTGCCGTTGTATCAAATATAAGGTTCCTGACAACAGACACCCAAACCAGATCTGACAAAGTCACCCTAATCTGGTTTGCCGCCGGTTAAATTTTGTTTTTAGCTAAAAATCGATTCGAACGAATAGCCGCTGCTTTCTAGAATCTCTTTGAGACGCTTCAAGCCGTCCATTTGTATTTGTCTAACTCTTTCACGAGTTACGCCCAATTCGAGCGCTACCTGCTCCAGAGTTGCGTTTTCGAAGCCACAAAGGCCGTATCTGCGACAAATGACTTCGCGCTGCTTCTCGGCAAGTTGATAGACCCAGTAAGTAACGTTGTTTTGGATGAAGTCATCTTGCAGAATTTCAGCAGGGTTGCGGCTTTCTTCTTCGGAAATGGTTTCAAGTAGGGGTTTGTCAAAATCCTTGCCGAAAGACACGTCAACGGATGTGACACGCTCGTTGAGTTTAAGCATTTTACTAACGGTTTTAGCCGGTTTATCCAGATGCCGGGCGATCTCGTCGACAGTTGGTTCATGATCAAGCTGTTGAGCTAAATTCCGCTGCGCTTTCAAATAAATGTTCATTTCTTTAACAATATGAATCGGCAGACGAATCGTTCGGGTCTGGTTCATGATTGCGCGCTCTATGGTCTGTCTGATCCACCAGGTTGCATAGGTTGAAAATCTGAAGCCTCTATCAGGGTCGAATTTTTCAACTGCTCGGATCAGTCCTAAATTACCTTCTTCGATTAAATCGAGCAAAGGGAGTCCGCGATTTAAATAGCGCCTGGAAATTTTGACAACCAGACGTAGATTACTTTCGATCATTATTTTTCGGGCTTGTGGATCGCCCTGCTGAGTGCGTCTGCCGTAAATTTTTTCTTCATCAGCAGTTAGCAGCTGGGATTTACTAAGTTCATTCAGATAGGCTCGTGTAGCATCGAAAGTACTTTCATTTTGCGATTCGTTACTTTCTATCTCGGCCAGCTTAAACGTTTCGTTCGGATCGATTTCGACAACTTCTTCATCGACATCATCAAAAGAAATGAAATCTGGAATATCCATATCTTTAATTACACCTGAATCCGTGACTCCAC
>NZ_LUUG01000005.1 GCF_001644035.1 Methylomonas methanica | reverse complement strand
GGAGTCACGGATTCAGGTTAAAGGTTAGCGATGTATTTCAAGGGTCTCGTGTACAGTCACGAGCCATCATCATGCAACAAAAAACGCATCGCCCAGTTCAATTTGAAATCACTGAACATACTCGAACGGCTTTGCAGGATTGGATTAAAACCGCAAATTTGAAATCAGACCACTATCTGTTCACCAGCCGATTGCACGGCTCGCAGCATCTATCGACTAGACAATACGGGCGCATTGTCGAAAAATGGGTCAAATCAATCGGGCTGGATCCAGCTGGGTACGGAACACACAGCATGCGAAGAACCAAAGCGACACAGATTTACCGGAAAACTAAAAATTTGCGAGCGGTTCAATTATTGCTCGGTCATAGCAAACTTGAAAGTACTGTCAGATACCTAGGTATCGAAGTGGATGATGCTTTGGAAATTTCAGAGCAGATCGATGCTTGATGACCCAAAAGATGAATGACGGCTTTGGAGCGATGCCAAAATATTTTCCGATTTCACGGGAATGACCGCTTGTGGCCGAAACTGTGAGTACGCAAATTTCTACAAACCAATAAATTTCTGCCAATTTTAATCTTAGATCCATCGCAATAAAACGCTTTTAATCTGATACAAAAATTAGCGGCCAAACCACGAACGAGCGATCAAAATCGCAATCCTTTACTATGAAACAAGGACGAACTGATTGGTCATCACTCGTCCTATTACAAGCAAAGCTATTCTTTCAGCGCTATCATCTCGGCCCGGTCTACGATGCTCAGTGTGATTTTGCCTTCCTGGCCCAACCAGCCAATACCTCGCTGGATGAATTTTTCTTCTTCCGGCAGTTCTTTAATCAGTTTTGTAACCGAGGTAGCGCCGTTCTCGGATAAGTAATGCCAAATGCTGCCTGCTGTTAAACCGGTCCGTTCACTTGCCGATATTTCCGACGTTGCCGCTACGGGTTCCGGGACTGCGGTTTCAGGCTTTTTCGGCGCTTTCTTTGCTGGACTGGATTTTTTAGCGGTGGTTTTGGTAGTTTTAGGCTGTTCGGTTTCGGCAGTGGGAGTTATAGCTGCTGTAGGCGTTTCAGTTAGTTTTTTAGTCGCTTTGACTGTAGGTGTCTGTTCAGCCTTAGCGTTGGCTTCGACATCCGAGGTCTGATTCGGGGTTTTCTGCGCGTTGCTGGTTTTTTTAGCGGTAGTTTTACTAGCTACCGGCGCTGCAGGTTGTTCCGCTTTGGCCTTTGTAGATAGGGGCTTTTCGGGGGTGGTTTTAGGTTCCTTCGTCATGAAATACACCATAGTCAGGATGAAAAAGAGTAGTAACGCTTCAGTCATGGAAGCTTTTCATACAGGCTGCTGAATATTACCCGACTTTGCGCTGATCAGTCACAGCAAATCATTGAAGATTGCCCGCGTTGATTAACCTGTATCAGGGGCAGGGTAGGTTCTCCGGGTACGGTGAGGAAGGAATGGTTCACCACGGAACAAGAAGCAGAATTGGCCAGCCAAAGAATCAGAAGCAAAAAAATTGAAAAGGGTTATCGTTTAAAATAACGCAATGGGGGCGGAATTCGTTACATAATCAGAGACTTTTTACCTAGAACACTTAAAAATCATGCTGGACGACATTAAAAGGGCTCTTTGGGCCGCCGCCGATAAGCTGCGGGCCAACATGGACGCCGCCGAATACAAACATCTGGTGCTCGGCCTGATCTTCGTCAAATATATTTCCGATACCTTCGCAGCCCGCCGTGCCGAACTAACCCGGCGCTTTACCGACGAGGCCGACGAATATTTCTTGCATGAATGCGACGACGAGATGCTGGCCGATGAACTGGAAGACCGCGACTACTATAAAGAGGTCAACGTGTTCTGGGTGCCGGAAACGGCCCGCTGGGAAGCTATCCGCGCCGCCGCTAAGCAAGCGGACATTGGCAAACGCATCGACGATGCGCTGGCGATCATCGAAACCGAAAACCCCAAGCTGAAAGGCATTCTGGATAAGCGCTATGCCCGCGCCCAACTGCCGGATGGCAAACTCGGCGAACTGGTCGATCTGGTGTCGACCATCGGCTTTGGCGATGATCCCGGCCAAGCCCGCGATGTGTTGGGGCAGGTGTATGAATACTTTCTCGGTCAATTCGCCAGCGCAGAAGGCAAAAAGGGCGGCCAGTTCTATACGCCCGCCAGCATCGTTAAAACCCTGGTCGCCGTGTTGGCCCCGCATCATGGCAAGGTCTACGACCCCTGCTGTGGTTCCGGCGGCATGTTCGTCCAATCGGAAAAGTTTATCGAAGCCCACGGCGGCAAGTTGGGCGACGTGTCGATCTACGGCCAGGAATCCAATCCCACCACCTGGCGCTTGGCGGCGATGAATCTGGCGATACGCGGTATCGATTTCAACCTGGGCCGCGAACCCAGCGATACCTTCACCCGCAACCAACACCCGGATTTACGCGCCGATTTCATCCTGGCCAATCCGCCGTTCAACATCAGCGACTGGTGGCATGGCAGCCTGGAAGGCGACCCGCGCTGGGTGTACGGCACACCGCCTCAGGGCAACGCCAACTATGCGTGGTTGCAGCACATGCTGTATCACCTAAAAGCCAACGGCCGCGCCGGCATCGTGTTGGCTAATGGCTCCATGAGTTCCAGCCAGAACAGCGAAGGCGACATCCGCCGCGCGATGGTCGATGCCGACGTAGTGGAAGTGATGATCGCCTTACCCGGTCAATTGTTCTTCAATACTCAGATTCCGGCTTGTCTATGGTTTCTGGCCAAACAAAAGACCAGCCGCCAGGGGGAAGTGTTATTCATTGATGCCCGTAAGTTGGGCAAAATGATTAGCCGGGTACAGACGGAATTTACCGATGAAGTGATAGCTAGAATTGCTGGCACGGTTGCGGTATGGCGAGGCGAAGCTGAGGCCGGAGAATATCAAGATACCCCTGGCTACTGCCGCAGCGTCAAACTGACCGAAATCGCCGAACATGGTCACGTACTGACACCTGGCCGCTACGTCGGTGCCGAGGAAGTCGAGGATGACAACGAAGCCTTTGCCGACAAGATGCAGAAGCTCACCGAAAAGCTTGGGGAGCAGATGGCGAAAGGCGCGGAACTCGATGCGTTGATCCGTCAGAAGCTGGGAGGGCTAGGGTATGAGTTCTGATCGTCCTGTGATTCCAGCAAAGCCAGCGGGGTATGGCGATTTTCTCGTCGACATCAAAAAGCAAATCCGCCAATGCCAACATCAGGCTCTCCGGGCAGTCAACAAGGAACTGCTGGCTCTGTACTGGTGGTTGGGCGAAAACATCAGCCGCCGTCAGTCTGAACAAGGCTGGGGCAAGTCGGTTGTCGAAAATCTGGCTGCCGACTTGCAGGCAGAGTTTCCGGGGCGAAACGGGTTTTCCGTTCAGAACTTGTGGGCGATGCGCCAGTTTTACAACGAATACAAGGACAAGCCAATTCTCCAATCACTGATAGGAGAAATAAGCTGGGCAAAAAATCTGCTGATCATGGCGCGCTGCAAGGACGATCTGGAACGCGAGTTTTACCTGCGCGCCACTGCCCGTTTCGGCTGGACAACCAAAGTGCTACAACACCAGCTCGACAACCAGAGTTACCGGCAATATCTCAGTGGGCAAACCAACTTTGACGCTGCCGTACCGGAAAGCGTCAAGGCGCAAGCCATGCTGGCGGTCAAAGATCACTACACCTTTGATTTTCTCGGGCTGGCCGACGCGCATTCCGAGCGCGAACTAGAAGAAGCGCTGGTCCGCAACCTGCGCCGCTTCCTTGACGAAATGGGCGGCAATTTTGCCTTTGTTGGCAACCAGTACCGGCTGGAGGCAGATGGTAAGGAGTACTTCATTGATCTGCTGCTCTTCCACCGCCGCCTGCGTTGTCTGGTCGCTATTGAACTGAAAATTGGCGAATTCAAACCCGAACACAAAGGCCAGATTGAGTTCTACCTCGATCAGCTCGACCAGCACCACCGGCTGGACGGCGAAAACCCCGCCATCGGCATCGTTATTTGCCGCAGCAAAACCAGAACCGTAGTCGAGTATGCCCTGCGCACCACCAACCACCCGTTGGGTATTGCGACTTACACCGTCACCCCGCAACTCCCGGCAGACTACCGCAACGATCTGCCTAGCCCGGAACAGATCGCCGAACGACTGAAGGGCTGGGGCGAGGAGGTTGGGGTATGAGTTCTGAGATGTTTTCAGCGCCCTTAGAGGATTGTCTGGATGCGTTAATTGACTATCGAGGGAAAACACCGGAGAAAACAATCTCAGGAATTCCGCTTATAACCGCCAAGATTATCAAGAGTGGCCGGATAGAAACTCCAACGGAATTTATTGCAATCGACAACTACAATTCATGGATGCGTCGTGGACTGCCTAAAGCTGGTGATGTTGTGCTGACTGTTGAAGCGCCTCTTGGAGAGGTTGCCCAACTTGGACCAGAGAAAGTTGCTCTGGCTCAACGTGTGGTGACATTACGAGGCAAGGCCGGAGTTCTTGATAATTCGTACCTCCTTTATTTGCTCCAAACCGAAGAAATGCAGTCGCAATTAAAAGCTCGTGCGACAGGAACGACTGTGTTGGGAATCAAGCAGAGCGAGCTTCGAAAGGTTTCATTAAGTCTGCCTCCCATTGAGGTTCAGGTTAGTTCGGCGGCAATACTCAAAGCCCTTGACGACCGCATCACCCTTCTGCGCGAAACCAACACCACGCTAGAAGCCATCGCCCAGGCGCTGTTCAAATCGTGGTTTGTCGATTTCGACCCCGTCCACTCCAAACAACAAGGTCGCATCCCCGAAGGCATGGATGAAGCCACCGCCGCGCTGTTTCCCGATAGCTTTGAGGAATCGGAATTGGGGTTGGTGCCGATGGGGTGGCAGATTGGTACGCTTGGCGATTTACTATCTTTGCGAAATGAGCGAACAAAACCATCTGCACAAACAGCTTCACTGCCGTATGTTCCAATCGAAAACATCACAGCTAAGTCACCATTTCTTCAGAATCATAAGTCAGGAGAGGAAGCAAATAGCAGCCTGATACTCTTTCGAAAAGGAGATGTGCTATTTGGAGCGATGCGTCCATATTTTCATAAGGTTTGTTCAGCTCCATTTGATGGTGTCACGCGGACCACTGTTTTCACACTCACTTCCCGAAATCCTAAGGCATCTGGATTTGCACTTTTCCAAGTATATCAAGACACCACCATTGACTACGCTACGCAGCATTCCGAGGGTTCGACAATTCCCTATGCTAAATGGTCTAAATCCCTTGAAAACATGTCGATAGTTCTGCCTTCCAGCAACTTGCAAGAGCGTTTTAGCGAAGTTGTTTCGGTCTTTGTCGAATGTGCAAACGAAAACCTTCGGCAAGCCCAAACCCTAGTCACCCTACGCGACACCCTGCTTCCCCGCCTAATCTCCGGCCAGCTCCGCCTGCCGGAAGCCGAGGCCATGTAGAGACTGTCTGAGATGTCGCCCCTGCGCCTATTCAAGTTTTCTTTGATAGTCGCGCAGGCTATTAAAGAATGCTTTAATATGACTTCTCTCTATTAAAGAAAATTTGCATACCATGCGCAGCACCGGCGATTACTTTATTTCCACCACCTTGGGCGAGCCCGTGCGGGCGTTTGTCCCGCATCCGTTGCCGCCCTGCGATCCGGTTTTGGCCGTCGAAAGTTATGCCGCGCTCAACCATGCCGCCGAGTTGGCGTTGGCAAGGTTGTCGGGAGTGTCCGGGTTGGTGCCGTCAGTGGATTGGTTGCTGTATAGCGCGATCCGCAAAGAGGCGTTGCTGACCTCGCAGATTGAGGGCACCCAAGCGACGCTGGCCGACTTATTCGATGAGGAAGCCGGTTTTGCCGTCAGCAATACCGACGATGTGGAGGAAGTGACCAACTATCTTCGCGCCTTCCGCCTGGTGCAGGACAACTTGCGTGCCGCAGATGGCTTGCCGATCAGCATCCGCTTGCTGTGCAATGCACATCACTTGCTATTGAATGGGGTGAGAGGCACGGGCAAACAACCTGGCGAGTTGCGCCGTTCGCAAAACTGGATAGGCGGTACTCGCCCTGGCAATGCAGCGTTTGTACCGCCACCGGCGGAACGGGTAGCGGATTTGTTGGCCGATGTGGAACGCTTCATTCACGCCAGCCAGCCGAATGGCTTGCCGCCGTTGGTGAAGATTGCGCTGGTCCACGCCCAATTCGAAACCATCCACCCTTTTCTGGACGGCAACGGCCGGATTGGCCGCTTGCTGATTGCCGCTTTAATGGAGCACTGGGGCTTATTGCCCGAGCCCTTGATGTATCTCAGTGGCTATTTGAAACAACACCAAAGCGAGTATTACCGCCGTTTGTCGGCGATTCGTAACGATGGCGACTGGGAAAGCTGGGTGTCTTTCTTTTTGGAAGCGGTGGCCGTGGCGGCTACCGATGCTGAACGCGGCATTGTGGCGATTGCTAGTCTGGTAGCGGCAGATCGTCGTCGCTTGTTGAGCGCGGCAAAAGTCGGTCCGGCCAGTTATCGTTTGTTTGAGATACTGCCGATGATGCCACGCTTCAGCATTGAGCAGGTGCGCCAGAAACTGAACACCACCTTCCCAACGGCTACGGCGGCGGTCAAAGTCCTGGAGGAGTTGGGTATCGTTGTGGAATTTACCGGCCAGAAAAAAAACCGTAGTTACAGTTATCAGCCTTACATCGAGTTGCTGACGCGTTGATGAAAACCAGCATCACACACCACTAGCCTAGCGGAGACAGGCCATGACCGAAGACCAACTGGAACAGGAAGCACTCGGCTGGCTGGCCGAGGTTGGATACTCTACGCTTTACGGGCCAGATCTGGCGCCGGATGGCGACAACCCGGAGCGCGACAATTACCTGCAAGTGGTGCTGGTCGAAAGATTACGTTCGGCGATTGCCCGCTTAAACCCGTCTATTCCACTGGCGGCGCGGGAAGATGCCTTGCAGCAGATATTGAATCTGGAAGTGCCGGGATTGTTGGCGGCCAATCGCCACTTTCATCGTCTGTTAGTCAACGGTGTGCCGGTGGAGTATCAAAAGGATGGTGATACGCGGGGCGACAGGGTGCGCTTGATCGAGTTTGCCGAGCCGTCCAGCAATGAGGCTATTTTTGCCCATCCC
>NZ_LUUG01000004.1 GCF_001644035.1 Methylomonas methanica | reverse complement strand
ATTCATCATACAAGGCTGGGCTTCGATGGGTGTTTGCATGTTGTCTCGGTAAACATCTACGTTCCTTAAATAGTATCGGGCTTGCCTGTTAGTCGTGTTTGCCTGTCATTCCTGACAAAAATCTCAGAAATACCAATTACTCAGATTTAATACACATTGGCACATTACAGTAAAAGTCCCCTCGCCCTCCGGGAGAGGGCCAGGGTGAGGGCGTAACTGATTTAACCCACTCATCCCCCTTCTCCCGGCGGGAGAAGGGGGGTTAGAAGTTCAAAGTATCTGGTAGGCAGTGTTGGAAGGAGAATTTGTATTCGGTTGGTGCAATACCTACACTATGTGACGTCTACCTTATATTTTGTAACCCATTATGCGCCTGCCGCCTAAACACCAGCGCGATGTTCTTAAAATCGGTGAATTGGCCGATGAACTCGGCACTACGCCGAGAACGATTCGCCTGTACGAGGAACTAGGACTCATCGCCCCCGACCGCACCGAAGGCGGTACACGTCTTTATGCCCGGAAAGATATGAAACGCATGGCTATCGCCTTGCAGCTTGGCCGTGTCGGCATCGAACTGGAATCGGTGCAAAAGCTCGCTCAAACCCGGCAGCAATGTGCTTCCGGCAAAGAAGCATCAGCCGCGATGCAGCCACTCCTGCAAGATTTGCGAACAAGAATTCGAGGATTGCTGGAGGATTTGGAAGAACTGGATCGAGACTTGGAGCGGGCGGATATGCTGATCCGCCAATGCGGAAATTGTCAAAATCGCCCCAATCGCCAGTATTGCCCGGACTGTCCAGTGAATAAGAACGTTGATTTGACCAACATTGGTCGTCTGGTTTGGGATCCGAGTTGTCCGTGAACGACCCTGAGCTGCCGGTAAGTTTTTATTGAGAATGTCTGAATTGTCAACCGGACCTGACGTTGGCATATCTTCAAAAAAGTTGGTCATCCCTGAATAGGTAGCAACAATAGAATGCGAAAAATTACTGACAAGAAACCGATAATTCCTGTTCTAGATGACCTGCTCAACGATGGCCGGCTAACGCGGTTGTTTTCTAAGGATGATCACAACTGCGCACTACAACTGTGGGTTTTGCAAATCAAATCCAAACAGTCGCTTGAAAATCGTATCTTCTACGGTCGCCTACTTCCTTACAGCTATTCTAATGAAGAATGGTCCTTCAGTGACAACGATAAATTTCATCCCTTGGCGCAAGCCAAAGCTAAGATTACCCGCCTTAATCTTTATATCAAAAGTGTCTACTGCGAGGAACTTCTAAGGCAATTGAGCGCCGGACAGACCATATCGGAAATCAGCGAAAAACTGACGCTCAGACTCTCAAGCAAGTTAAAAAAGTTGTTCGGAAACACTGCACTTTCTACCGATGACCTAGTTTACCGGCCCGTTGCCTATCTTTTTAACCGCGACGCACATGACCGGCAAGCACCGTCCAGTCCGCATTGCGGAGCTGGGGCTTTTAGCGCTTCAATCACCCAGGCCAATAAGGGGACTCTTTTCCGCCTAGGCCAAGACTACGACGTGGACTTAACTGAGTTGGTGGTCAAGCACCTCAATGAGGATACAGGTTTGGAGTTCGGTGGTGTCGATGCTGCCCGATTTGGCGACATCGAGCTGCTGGTCTTTCCTGCGCTGGACGACCTGGAACGGCCCTTATTGAACGTGAACTGGGCCGATGACTCGTTCGCCCTAATTGTTCGATTTAATCCGATGCAGTTGCCTTATTTCAGCAGTTTCCAGTTCCGCCTGTGCATCACAAACGATAGCCAAGTCGTCTACTCAAGCATCGCTAAAGCGGAACCTGATGCGGAAAACATGTTTGACTGCAAATTCGAGCTGGACGAATCACTGCAGGCGATCGCCGACAGCACCGAGTTAGAGATATTCGGTTTCCGTGGTGATAATTCCCGTACAGGCACCCTATGTTGCAGGTGGCGCGTATATTATTTTCGAGAAATCCACTCTCAGGGGCATGTGGTAGGCCATGGGGCTAGTCCGGTTAAGTTTGACTGGCTGGAAAAAACCACGCAGTCGCGCGATCCTGCACGGGTAAAGGCGGCTTTAACGATCAATCACGGTAATCTCGGATATAGCAACCTTATCGGCAGGCGTAACGATCCTTGGGCTCCAGCCAACCGCGATCTCGCATCCCTTTTTGCGCGACTCCATCCGCCGAAATCGGAGTGTCGGTTTTTTCTTCGCTGGGGCCAAAGTGATGGCGAGGGACGGCTGCAATTCGTAGAGTGGTTCAAGGCTCTGCTGGCCAAATATCAGCAGTGTCAAATGGTCATTTTCGATCCCTATTTCGAGGATGTCGGCTTGGGCCTGTTGTTTATCTGTGCGGCAGAGAAGGCTGATTATATCGTCTTCAGATCCTTGCCTAAGTCAACCAGGGAAGAGAAACTCATGCGTAGGAAATCAGACAATACCGTACGGGATGGAATCAACAATTTATTGGCAAATTGTGAGCAAAACTGCCAACGAATGAAATGGGTTAAATTGCGCATTTACGGGCTAAAGGAAGGTCGGCTGCATGATCGCTACATCTTGATTATGGGACAGGACAGTCTTCCAGTCGCAGGTTTCCATCTCTCCAACTCGTTTCAGTATGCCGCAGAAAACTACCCTCTGTTGGTCACTCCGATTCCTTCCGATGTCCTGCTGAAAGTCGAGCAATACAAGTCCGAATTGTTGGAGGAAGCAGCGCAGGCTGTGCAACTCGCCGGCAAGATCACGAATCCCACCATGCAACTTCTCTTCGATTCAGCAGTATCATCTACTGCTCGGCCACGCTACGAACCACTTCGTTTCCTCGAGAAGACCCAAGCAGGTAACGTATTAAGCGCATGGACTGGCGAGTTGTCGCTACAAGGATTGAGTGGCGATTTTTTGAAGGAGAGGATGGCGTTGTTGGGGTTGCTCACAGATAATTCGCTCGCACTGCCCGAAACCGCAGGGCTGAAAAATTGCCTAGACCAGCAGGCAGATGACATAGCGAACTTCACGATAACTTGGGATGTACTCGGCGATATGCTTGCTCATTCACGCTTTGGGGACTATCGCTTTCCTGAACTCGAATCCGAACGTAAATTTATGGAATTGCTATCACAGTTCCTTCAGGTATCGTTTGACAGTGCGCTTGACGAGCTGGGTGGGGAATTAGCCGTGATTGATGCAAAATTCTTTCGAAAATCACTAACGGCTCTGTTACATGGTCCCTATCACTTACATCATTTATCCCACCCAACAAAATACACAGCCTTAACTTGGCCGGAGTTCTTCGCTATTAAGTTTCTGTGGTGGTACGCCCCAGACGCTCTGCTGGCAATTGCCGAAGTCCAAATGGCCGTCGTACCGGAGGAGCCGCAGGGTTCGGACGCGATGCGATTGTCACTATTGAGCCAGATCGTCAGCGAAATTTCTCTATCAGCGCAGTTTGAAATGAGCGAAGTACAACGGAGCCTTCTCGTTCGCAGCAGCAATGGATTACTACAATGGATAGGGCTGAATGCGATTGAAATTGAGCTGGAAAAGCCGGGAGGGCTCGCTAACGTGTTGGGTTTGGTCGCTGGCTTTACCTATCCGGAGCGGGTAAGAACGCTAGGCTGGATGATTAACCATGCGGCAAAGAATGACAAGAAAGCTGATATCTACAAAGGTTTAGTCGACGCGCTGCACGCGACTCTGCCGGAGAAAGTCCTAGTAGACGAACTAAAACGGTTGATCGACTCCTTGCGCGGGCACATGCAACAATTGTCCTGGGCAGAGCCTTGGCTGTTTCAGGATGTGATATTCCCCTTGTTACAGAAGGATCTCGCCAACACCGACGATGTCTGTGAAATCTGGGCTCAAGAACTGAGTGGTATGCTGGAACCGCAACAGAATGATCCAACACTTTTGTTTAACCGTGAGCGAGAGGGCCAAACGACCAACATTACTGCCTTCCTCTTTGCGTACAGCAGCGACGAGCGGCAGAAGGTCACCTTAAATTTGATGCAGGCGATTTTGAAGAAGCAGCGCCAGATTGTGCAACAGCCCCTCGCTAGCACTTCTAACTGGGCACGTTGGGACACGGCTCTAACTGTCTCACTTTGGATATTAGCTTTTAGCAAGTGGGCCGAATACTACCTGCACCAGCGCGGCATGAATGACAACGAATTAGAGCGGTTGTCGCGTGATGCGCAAGAGGTAGCGATGGTCAGGCATATGGACGAATGGTGTTCGGGAGGTGTTGGTAAGTGGGGTGAGCTGGCTAAATTTCTCGGCCAAGTGGAAGAGCTCCTGTCGTCAAGAGAGCAGTAGCCAAACAGGCTTGAAATTACGTACCAATTAATGACTTGTCAATTGGAATACCCTACAAGATACGCAGCGCGTACACCTACACCTGGATTCTGAAGCTAACCAGCTCATTGGCAGAAATCAGGGGAGTTTCTGTCAGTGGTTAATTGAGTGTTCTGCGTCGGCTTTTGGCCGATTGTGTTGAAAAA
>NZ_LUUG01000003.1 GCF_001644035.1 Methylomonas methanica | reverse complement strand
AGTCACGGATTCAGGTATGAGTTTAGCTCTGGTGCTCTCCTTGGCATGTATATTGGTGGAGTTTCAGCTATCTGTATAGGTCTTGGCCTAATTGACGGCGGAACATTCTTATTAAGGTTGTTCAAAATAAAATACTAATCGAATTGGAGGTAAGTAATGAATATTGACGATATTCTAAAAATAACTTTTATCCTGACCGCATATGCGACCGGCATTGTGGGTACTTTCGGCGAGCGAGGAAATTCTTACCGAGTCTGTTTAACGGTGACGCTGGCTTCACTTTGCGGCATCGGATTGTTTGAAGAAGGCTTAATGGGGTTGGGTCTGGTATTGATTTACAGCTTGGTATTGCATCCGGTTGTCCTGATGTTGATTAGCCGATTGATGTTTCGGCAAATGTGGTTGCCAATCCGTGCCAAATTCCCCGGTGAACCTCGAAATCCTCCGGTCACGCATTTAACGTTTACCGGTGCTATCCGTTTTATATGGGGTAATTAACGATGAATAAAAATGGAAATAGCTTAACAACGTTCTTGTTAGCTACTGGTTTAGCTGCGTTGATTATTTCGCCCGCGATTATTGGGAACCGGTTAATGGCGTGGTTTGGTCGCGGCGGAGCTTTAACGCTCGTGTCAGTTTTTATGACTATTGTTGCCGTGTCGTCTGGTTACTTTATTAACGAAGCCGATCAAATTAGGCAATCATGCGGCGAATGTATCGCCGCCTTAATGTCAGTACCCGTGATTGAGTTTGGAAGTAGTGGTTTTTGGTTTCTTGCTGTTATTGCGTGGGGTTTAACGATTTTCTATGCGCACGCAAAACGGCATTCTAATAATTAAGTGGCAGGGGTTTTTAACTTGCTATTTGTAATTGCACGACCAATTTAGGGGGAGATATGGTGGAACCATATAATTTATCAATACGGCCTGAATGTCTGATGCCATTTAGCGAAGACTGGCCGACACCAACCGGGGCCGAAGTGGCCGCGGCTATGCGTCTTGCCGGTTTCACCGGCTCGACCGCAGCAAAAGCCCTAGGGTTGAAACAAAAATCCGGGGCGCGGACTGTACGGAAATGGATCGGCAACGAAGTGGAAATACCGTATGCCGTTTGGGCACTGTTATGTGACTTCGCCGGCCTTGGGCAAATCTGGCGATTTGACCGCCAACCGCCTCAGGCTTAACGCAGTTGTGTTTCGCGGGCGCGAAACGGCTTGATGGCTAAATAGGGTTGGCGTCGGCAACATGGCTATTTTGGGTCGCGTTTTTCAGTTATTGGCTATCTGGGTTATAGTGGCCTTTTTACCTATACCCTTTTTGTCCTTTCTAATTAGGACTAACCATTCATTATGAAAGTTGCTCGAATTTATTTGCGCGTTAGCACTGACAAACAGGATTTGACACGGCAAGAGGACATCATTAGCCAGGCCATCGCGCAGGGCTACTATATCGCTGGTCGCTATGAGGAAAAGGCGTCTGGCGCTCGCGCGGATCGACCGGAGCTGCTACGCATGATTAGGGAATTACAGCCGGGGGATGTCGTGATAGCCGAACGGATCGATAGGATAAGCAGGCTACCGCTCGCCGAAGCCGAAAAACTGGTCGCGTCGATCCGTGCCAAAGGCGCGAAGCTGGTTGTGCCGGGGATCGTCGATCTATCCGAACTCGCGGAGCGGGCGGACGGGGTATCTAGGATAGTATTGGAATCGGTGCAGGAATTATTGTTAAAACTGGCATTGCAGATGGCCCGCGATGATTATGAAACTCGCCGCGAACGGCAACGGCAGGGCGTTGAACTAGCGAAACAAGCAGGTAAGTACACAGGCCGCGCCGAAAACTCAGCCGTTAATGAGCGAGTTGTGGCGTTCCGTAGAGCAGGACACACAATCAAGGAAACCGCTCGACTTGCGCCGTGTAGCGTAAGCCAGGTCAAACGGATTTGGGCGGCTGCGAATAAAACAGCAAAAGCCAACGATTCATAACGTAACGTATCAGGCCTTTCATGGTGACCATGAGAAGGGGGTTATATGACTGTAGTAAAGTTTCCGAAGGCCAAGAGACCGCCCGCTAAACCGGCTACCATGCGGGCAATGCGTAGCGATGCCGTCGAAACCGTGCGCTATAGGATGTTTCCATGGCTGGGTAGGGCATTGATCAATACCGTGATGTTCGCCTGGTCAACCGTGCGGACGCTGTTGCTCATGATGCTAATGTTTGTGCGGCCGTTGGTGTTTTTTGTGATCACGCCATTAACAACGGCATTGATGATTGCGTTCGCTGTCTGTCTGTTCACGCATCCGGCAGATACGCGCCTCACCTGGGGCTTTGGTCTGTTGACTCTCGGCGCATTTTTTACGATGTTTTTGTACGACTGGCTGATTTATAAGTTGGGCGGTATGGTTGTTGAGGTAACCCACCATCGCAGTTATTAGGCAGGCGTTCGCGCCGTTGTTGTTTGGGGTAGTGTGCACATAGCTGAAAAAAGCGACCACCAGATGCGCAATTGCATGCCACTTGCACACCTGAAACCATAGGAATTACACATTTGCTGTTTTTCTTTTTGCACGCCAAAATCACAACACATTCCGATAACTGAAAACAGCCGTTCGTCACTGAGTCAAACCTACCCTTTCCGGTCATCTAGTTGGATTGAAAACGGCCCTTGATAAATGGCTGCTTTTTATGCTTTCGTAAACTGTCTCTGCGCCACTGAAGGATTGATTTAGGTCAAAACATCGTCGCTTTGTCAGAAGTTACAGAGTAATTTATATTGGAACCAAAAAATACATATTGAGCTCAACCAAATTACTAACTAATTGTTTCAATCAATGAATCTCCCAAATTTCTGGCGATGGTTATCACAATCTAAAAATCAGAAAACCATCGCTTGGCTTGGTGGCGGGTTGTTCATCGCCGTTAGCGGTTTCTGGCAAGCCTATGTGTATTTTTCCGATAAGCCTAAAGACGATAAGCCTTTGATCACCAGTATTTCAGCGTCAAACGGCGGCATTGTCTCGAGAGGGAATGTCTTGATAGGAGAGCATGCCGTTGTGCAAACGGGATCCGGGACGATCAATATCGGCATCACACTGGAACAATTCGAAACCAGGCTCAAGCGACGGGAACATGAAGTCAGGACCGAATTAAATCAAGCCGTAGCGGCGGACAAAGACAAAATCGCCCTCCTTGAAAAGCAGCTGGCCGACATTCAGGCCAAATTGAACAGTCCTGAAAGCGCGTTAGAGGAAAACAAGACCAAACTTACCCAGGCTTATCAGGCCTTCGACGAGTTAAAGGGCGAAGTGCTACCGGAACAAATCAAGCAAGCGAGGCAAGAACTCACCCAGGGTAAAACTGCCAATGCCGAAGTCCTGTTTAAGCAAGTATTGGCCAGCGGTACGGAAAATGCCGCGCAAGCCGCTTATCAACTCGGTGAGTTAGCCGAAAACCGCATCGATTATGCCACCGCAGAGGGTTATTTCAGCAAAGCCGCGCAATTGCAACCGAATAATACGCAGTATCTTAACGACGCTGGAAGGTTAGCACTCTTTGTTTGCATTCCAAACTCCCACGCACAAGCAAAAGCCAAAGCAGCTGCGTGGTTGGCTTCACTTGCAAAGGATATCATAAAAGGCGTAGTAGTTACTGTGGCGGTAAACCAGGTGACAGGCACTGTAGAGGCAAAACCAGAACCAGAACCAATGCCAAAGGAGATTGGCTATTTCTGCCCATC
>NZ_LUUG01000002.1 GCF_001644035.1 Methylomonas methanica | reverse complement strand
AATTAATCAGAATACGCAGTAGTCGCTTTGACGAACCTAAAAACCGAGGACAGTGATTGGGCCGCTATGGCTTGTAATAAGTCGAACCTTTCAGCTGCTCGATATAGCCGAATAGCCGAGTTGGTAGAACAGGTTATTAATTTAAAGCCTAAGCCTGATTATGTGCTTTTTCCTGAGTTATCCATTCCTTTGCCTTGGATCGATACTGTTGCCAACTACCTTGCTCAATCTGGTATTAGCCTAATTGCTGGAACGGAATACCGACATTACGAAAATGACGAACTTTTGAGTGAGGCCTGTCTTGTGTTGACTGACAACAGACTCGGCTTTCCCTCTGCCGTCCGAATTTGGCAGCCGAAGCTTGAACCAGCAGTTGGCGAAGACAAAGAGCTTACCGCCAAGTTTGGCAAGAAATGGGCGATTGAGGTAAAGGAAAATAGCAAAGGGATTCCTGTGTACACTCACAAGCCTAAGTCTTTGGAAATTGATAACCCTAAACCTGTATACATTCATAACGATGTTTATTTTGGGGTGATGGTTTGTTCCGAACTGCAAAACAGTAAGGCAAGAGTGAATTTTCAGGGCGAGCTCGATGCCTTGATGGTGCTGAGCTGGAATCAGGATTTGGAAACCTTCGCCTCCCTTGTCGAATCGGCAGCATTGGATATTCACGCCTACACCATTTTGGTGAATAATCGTAAATACGGTGATAGTCGTGTCAGATCTCCCGCCAAGGAATCCTATGAGCGTGATCTTGCAAGGGTTCGCGGTGGTGACAATGATTTTGTCATTGCTGCTACCTTGCACGTTGATGACTTACGGGCTTTCCAGAGCCGGGCAAAACGCTGGCCGCAAGAAGGCGATAAATTTAAACCCGTACCGGAAGGGTTTAGATTAGCAAAAGGTCGAAGGAGATTACCGCCAAAATGACGGTGGGTGTTCCGTTCGGGCTAAGCCCAATGAAGCCCGAGGTAAAACTGATCCTTGATAGGCGTAGGAAGAACAGAATTTAAGGGCCTGATTAATTTCGGGTCTATATAGACCAAAGCACATAACAAAAAGTGATTACGATGCTGCTGGCACCAATCGCGAGTAATATCGCGCTGGTCCTGAGTAAAAATGCCGCCCTTTTTAGCGTGGTCCGCAACGTGTCACGATCTATTTCGGCGTCAGACTCCCGGCCACTGGCGCTTTTGCGGATGAATGCCGCTATGCTGGATACGCAATCAGTTGCGCAGACCCGATGTTGCAGTGCCAAAATGGCCGATAACCCCAAACTGATGGCACCAATGATCAACAAGGGCCAGATAGTATGAATACGCGGCCCCAATGTAGTCTGGTTGGTCAAGACGATGTCTTTCAGCAAAAAGCCGTATCCGGCTATCCCTAATAGTGCGAGCCGCAGTATTTCCGAAGAATAAGCGGTGTATCGATCCTGTAATTCCAGGTCGACCTTATAAGATTTCTCGTCGATGGGAAAACCAATCAAACTTTGTATTTTTTCCTTCATGAGTCCACTCGAAAGGCAACGGGGTTAATCTTCGAAGTTTAGACGTGGATAGAGGCTAAGGGACTTAGCCGTCATAAATAAGTACTAGGTGTTGTCGCAATTCCGCAAATTCCCTGTCCACAAAGTTCAAGCGCAGCATTGGACTCACTTCGCTCAAATTATACGAAAAACCGAAGAAATGTAAGCAAGTAGCCCGACCACATCGTCAGCCAGTTGCCACTATGATTTAATCCATGTTACTGAACGGTAGTAGCTCGTCGATGCGCCGGTTAGGCCAAGAGGGGAGTTTTTCCAAGGTGTCTTTTAGCCAGGCCGAGGGATCGAGACCGTTGAGTTTAGCGGTGCCAAGTAAGGTTTGAATCACCGCTGCCCGTTGTCCGGCGCGTTCCGAGCCGGCGAACAGCCAGTTCTTTTTGCCTAGCGCGATGGGGCGGATGCAGTTTTCCGCGGGGTTGTTATCAATGGGTAAATCGCCGGTTTCGGCGTAACGAGTAAGCGCGGTCCAGCGTTTCAAACTGTAATCGATGGCTTTGCTCGTGGCGGTATTGGGTGCCGTGCACAAGCGGGTTTGTTGCAACCAGTCGTGCAAGGCGGCCAGCGTGGGTAGGCTTTTTTCGGCGCGCAGCTGTTTGCGCGCATCAGTGCTGACGTCACGCGCTTCGGCTTCGACCGCATACAGTTTGGCGATGCGATTCAGTGCTTCTTGCGCCACGGGGCTCTGACTGGCTTGGAACAGGTCGAAGAATTTGCGCCGAGCATGTGCCAGGCAGGCCAGTTCGATACATGGCTCAAGTGGGCGTTGTGATGCGGGATGTGAACGGGTAGCGGCAAACAGGGCTTTATAGCCGCCGTAGTCATCAACCAATAAGTGGCCGCGCCAATCCCCCAGAAACTGCTGCACATAGCGGGCACCGCGGCCAGCTTGATAATCGAAGACGATGAGCTTGGGCCCCGGTTGCAGATCGTTACTGCGATAGGCCCACAGATAGGCTTTCTTGGTTTTACCACTGCCGGGATCGAGTTGCGGCACGGGCGTCTCGTCAGCATGTAAGCTATCCCTTTGCAATAAATGCCAGGCCAAGCGGTCAGCCAGCGGCTGTAAGGCCACGCCGATGCGTCCAACCCAATCAGCTAGTGTGGAACGGGACAAGATCACGCCATCGCGAGCAGCGATTTGTTCCAGCCGGTACAGCGGCAGATGATCGAGGTATTTACCGATCATTACCCACGTTAGCAATCCGACGGCAGCCATGCCGCCGTCGATCACCGCCGCTGGAATCGGTGCAGCCGTCATCGTTTCGCAAGCGCGGCAGGCATACTGAGGGCGAATGTGTCTATGGACGAAAAACTTGGCGGGTTCGACGTCCAATTGCTCAGTCACGTCTTCGCCGATTTTGACTAACGCTTTGCCGCATGTTCCGCAAGCGCAAGACTCCGGTTCGTGGCGATGTTCAATGCGCGGCAGATGCTCGGGTAACGGTTGACGACCGGCGCGTGGGCGTTTGGGGCGAGCCACAGTGTCGCAGGGTTGCTCATCGCGTAGTTGTTCGATTTCCTCATCAATCGCCGAGAGGTCGGTATTCCAGGTTTCCTCGAACACATCCCGTTGCAGCGGGGCCAGGATTTCGCTCCGGGTAGCGAAACGGATGCGTTTGTAATACGCCAGCTCATGGGTCAGCGCGGCGATTTTGAGGTCTTTGGCTTGAATACTGGCATCCTTCGTTTGCAGGATCGCCTGTTGATTTGCAATGGTTTGAGCATCCTGCGCGGCTTGATCGACCAGCGCCTGAAGCATCGCCGCAACTTGGTTTTTAGCGGCGGGTTCCAGGTCTAATTGATCGAGTTGGGCCAAGGGATTCATGGGCAATATTATACCGAATAACCCGATGAATACCTTGATTTTACTGGACTTTATTGGCTTTAAGCCCTCGTATCATACCTGCCATTCCGCCGAGGGTTGAGCGGATAAGCGCTGCCAGTCAACACCGGCGACTAACCATTGCCATTGCGCCTGACTGAGCGCAAACACCGCATCATTGGTCTTGGGCCAGACAAAACTGCCTTGATGCAATCGGCGCTGACATAACCATGCCCCATTTCCATCCCACAGTAACAGGCGTAATCGATTACCCGCTCGATTCCGAAAGATAAAGGCCGAGCCGGCGCAAGGCGATTGCCTCAGACTCTGCTGCACGATGGCCGACAAACCATCCAGACCACGACGCATGTCAACCGGCGCCACCGCCAACCAGATCTGCGCGGGATAATCGATCAAGCCAGACATCGTAACAACTCAGCCACCCAACCCGCCGGCACCGAAGGCGAAAGTTCCAACCGATGACCGTGGACATGAGTAAAGACAATAGCTGCTGTCGCAGGTGCCGCCGCCACTATCTGCACCGGCACTAACGCGACCGACTCTGTCGAAGGCCGTTTGCGATAGTCGCACAGCCTGGCAGCAAATGTCCGGACATTGATGCGTTGCTGCAGGCAATACTCCGCCTGCGACAAACCGCTACTTTGCCAATTTTCAATATGCTGACGCCATTTTGTTGTAACGGCCATAGCCACCCCTGATAAAAAAATCACAGGATGCCGCAAGTAACTGGGGTGTTACAGGTGGGCGGAACGGAGCCTTACGAAGAAATAGTGCTGTAGCAAAAAGCAAGGTTATTGGTTATAAATGGTGTGTTATTTGCTTGTTAGATTTTTATTTCTTTGGCAAAGGACTCATAAATTTTTAGAAAATAAGGCGTCGAAAAAACCGGGAGGCTAACATGTAAAAACGGGACAAACCTTGTGGCTTGCCCCGCTGGTGTAAGAATCATTGATTGATACCACCGTTTGGCAACGTCAGTATCATCAAACTTCTCATCAGGGTAAAGCCTTTCATCTTCAGGCATCCAGAATGTCAATATGCGGGCGAGTGACAATACTTTCTTTATGAGCAGTAACACTCAAAAAGCCGTAAACATCCGTGCTTCATGAGTAGCCGATCAAGAGAACTCGGATCGAAGTCTGCTTGCGAGAGCATAACAGGCCGCATATGCTGGTACTGTTTTATAATGGCTTTTTGAAGCATGGGCTATTGCCTACACAGCCATGAAAAAATTCATCCAGAAAATTTCAGCAGGGCTATCAGAATCGGCGTTGCCGGAAAAGGCGCGGGCACACTATGCCGCCGGGCGCTATAAGGAGGCGAGCGATTTATTCAAGGAGTTGTTAAAACAATCGGCCGACGCCGAAACCAAACGGTGCTTGGCCGATTGCTATCTGCAAAGAGCCTGGGCGATGGCCGGCAAGGGCATGCTGAAGGAAGCCTGCGTACTTTGGGAAAATTACGCAGCTAACGCGCAACCGCCGTTGCAAGCGCAAGACGTTTACGTGCTGTGGCTGCTGGCCGGCAAAAACGAGCGCAAAGCCTATGCGGTGCTGTATGGATTCAATGCGCGGCAGCTGGACGAAGAGTTTCCGGCGCTGGCGGCTTATCTGGGGGCGCTGTTGGTATCCGGGGCCTCCGACCTGTTGCCGCATTTACCCCAGGATTCCGCACTGCTCAAACATTGGGAATGGGTCGGAGCAGCGCTGGCGGCGTATCGTAACGGCGAGCGCGAGGGCTGCGAGCAGGCTCTGAAACAACTGCCGTTCCGGTCGGCGTTTCGCGATTTGCGCACCTTGCTGAAAGCGCAATTGTTGGCTGGCGCGGACAGCGAGCAAGCCTTGGCCCTTTTAGCCAAAATCCCCGACGAATCGCCTTATCAACCGCTGGCTAAGGCCTGTTTGGCTTACCGGCAATCCGGCGCGGACTTCGTCGCCGGCTTGTCTGGCCTGGAACATAATCAACGCCGCATCGTGGCTCAAGCTAAAGGACTTACCGCCCGCCAAGGCCAATTGCTGGAAATGCTGTTAAAACAGAGCGGCGAGTCGGACGCCAAGACTCGCTTTAATCTGGTTTTGCAATATCGCGATGTGCTCGGCAGCGATGCCGCGCGAGCCTATTGTCTGGGCGCGTTGGCCGAGTATCCGGGCGGCGAAAAAGACTACTTCAAACACTTCGCCAGCAAGGACCCGTTCGAGGAAAACCGCTTGCAAGCCTTGTTGCACGAGCAAGCGGAAAACGGCTACGACGCCGGATTTTTCTGGGAACGCTGCATCGATATTCTGAAAAAAGACCGGCCGGCGAACGACCGAAAAATCGCGTTGATACTCAGACATATGGCCGACAAGGCCCATTCCGCCGAAGTTGCGGCGTTGCTGGCCGACAGCCTGGAATACGATCCGAGTGATCTGCAAAGCTATCTGAAGCTATTAACGATTTATCAGGAACAGCGGCCGGACTCCGTTCAGTATGCACACTGGTTGGAACGCGGCCTGCAACGTTTCCCCGACGATACCGATTTGCTGGTGCGCGCTGCCAAATCTGCCGCCGACAGAAAAGCCTTTAAAAAAGCCGCAGCTTACGCCAAAGCCTTGTTGCAGATCGATCCGGTCAATACCTTGGCCAAACACTTGTTGTTCGCCAATCACATGGCGCATGCCCGCCGCTTGGTAAAAGCCGAAAAGTTTCATTTGGTGGAAAAGGAAATTCAAGCGGCCGAACAATTGACCATCGATAAAAGTCTGCGCCGTCAGGCCGACCTGTTGCGCGGTTTTTATCTGTGGCAGGCCGAAGACAAAGCCCAGGGCTTGCAACGTATTGTCGATACCCTGGCCACGCTGCATGACGATCCGGTCAATATGCATTTTCAGGCGCAGATCGAAGCCGGTTTGTTGGAACTGCCGACACAAGGGATTAGCCGCGCGCTGCCGGCGTTTAAGGACTTTCTGCTGTCGGCCCCGCAATTGCAGCGGCTGATCGCGTCGCTCGATTATTACGACGAGCAATTGGACGATAGAAGCTTATTGTTCAAAGCCTTGGATAAAGTCAAAGCGCCGCTGAAAAAGTCGGTGGAATGGTTGCTGGAGCATGAAACGCTGCTGCTCGCCTGGTGCCAAACTTTGGAAGCCATCGGTCATTACGAGTTATTGAAGCACTGCGCCAAAATGGCAAATGCCCGATGGCGAAAACCCGCTTGGCTTTATTATCAGCGGGTCGCAGAATGCCAAGGCGATGCCAGTCGTTTGGATTTCATGCTGTTATTCGGTTTGCAACTTGCCTTGGAAGAGGCGCGGGCGCAAAACGATCATAAGGCCGTCGGGCTGATCGCGCGCCTGCTCGAGCGGGCCAGCGGCGCTCCCGAGCATTTGCCGATTGAGGATGAAACGGATGAATTCGAGCAGTCACCCATTAGCGACGATCCGATAGAAGACTTGTTCGGCCCCATTCCGGATGCTGTGTTCAAGCGCATTGAAAAGAAAATTGAGGAGATCATGCGCAAGCGGGGTCCCGATTATTTCGCCGCCCAAATTATGCGTCAATACGGCGAGCAGCTTGGCCAGCAACGTCTGGCGATCTTGTTTATGAACCAGGATTTCCTCTGGTCGGCAGCTATACTAGCCGGCGCGGAGGAACTTAAGATCGAGATCGGCGTCGGTTTCGACGACATCCTCGCGCGTTTCGAGCATAACTCTCCACAATATTCACTGCCTTTTAATTGAGTACCGATGATTTCACCGTACCGTATTCTGGGTGTGTCCGAACAGGCCGCCGACGCCGACATCAAACAAGCCTATTTGCAAGGGGTCAAGGACAATCCGCCCGACCGCGATTCCGTGCGCTTTCGGCAAATTCAAGATGCCTATGATGCAATCAAGGACGAAGACTGCCGCCTGCGCCACGCTTTGTTTCGTGTGCCGCGTGTCGAATTCGACGCGTTGCTGGCGCAAGCTTTTAATCAACAAGGCGCCGGCGGCCCGATGGCCGCGGACGACTTCTTAAAACTGTTGAGTACGGTTGCCATCGAAAAATCGCTCGCTAAATTCACTAAACCAACATGAACACAGAAACCCCGCAAGACGAATTGCTGGCAGCCTTGCAGCACTATCTACAGGAAACCGATTTTGCTCATTTGACCGCGTTTGACCAACCGGATTTGACCGCCTTATTCAGCGATTTAGCCGGTCTGAAAACCGAAGTCAAGGCCGAGTCGCGGCAATTCAAGGCCACGCTGGATAGCTTGAGCGACGCCGTCGAAACCTTGAAAGCGGACAATCAAGCTCTGGCGGAGGAACTGGCGAAAGCCGGCGAACGCCTGCAACAGCAACGCCGTGAGGTCGAACGGACGATGCTGCTGGAATGGATCGACATTTACGACCGGCTCAGCGCAGGCTATCGGGCCTTGCAAAACTATCGGCCGGTCGATGGCCTATTCCGGTATTCCAAACCACAGGACGTGCGCTTCATCGCCAGCGTTGGCGAAGGTCAGGAAATCACCTTGAAGCGCCTGGAACACATGCTGCAACGCCGGCGGGTATTTGCCATCGATTGTATCGGCCAGCCCTTCGATGCCCGGACGATGACGACCATCGCCATCGGCAACGATCCTTCGCTGGAAAACGCCGTCGTGCTCGAAGAGCTGCGCAAGGGCTTTTTAATCGACGATCAGGTACTGCGCTTGGCGGAAGTCAAGGTCAATAAACTTTAGGTATTGAGGGAACAACTATGAACGACATCATCATCGGCATCGATCTGGGGACCACCAATTCGGAAGTGGCCATCGTCGAAAACGGCAAAGTCACCGTGATCGCCGACGCCGGCAAGAAGATTTTGCCGTCGTTTGTCGGACTCGACGATAACGGCAGCATTCTGGTCGGCGAAACCGCGCGCAATCAATACCTGATTTATCCGGAGCGCACCGTCAAGTCGATCAAGCGCTTGATGGGGCAGGACACGCAGGTGACGATTGCCGGCCAAGCGTACACGCCGCAGGAGGTGTCCGCGATCATCCTGAAACGCTTGAAGGCAATTGCCGAAGCCTACGTCGGCCAGCCTATCGTCAAGGCGGTAATTACCGTGCCGGCCTATTTTTCCGACTCCCAGCGTCAGGCCACCCGCGAGGCCGGCGAAATCGCCGGGCTGGAGGTGGTAAGGATGATCAACGAGCCGACCGCTGCTGCCTTGGTTTACGGCGCGGGCCGGCTCGATGCCAAACGCATGCTGGTCTACGACTTGGGCGGCGGTACCTTCGACGTGTCGGTGGTCAACGTGCAAAGCGGCGTCGTCGAAGTACTGGCCAGCCATGGCGACAATCATCTGGGCGGCGACGATTTCGATCAGTTGATCGTCGATCGCATTCTGGCGCATATTCGCGAGCAATTCGGGATCGAAGTCGAGCCGCACGGCAAGGCGATGGCGCGCATCACACGGGCGGCAGAGCAGGCGAAACTATGCTTGTCCGACGAGCCCTACGCGACCATCGAGGAAGAATATTTGCTGGAGCATCAGGGCACGCCGCTGCATTTGAAGATGGAATTGGCGCGTTCGGACTACGAAGACCTGATCGCCGACCATATCAATGCCACGATGGACGCCACCCACATTGCGCTGAAGGGCGCCAAGCTGACCGCGTCCGACATCGACGAAATCATTCTGGTCGGCGGCTCGACGCGTACGCCATGCATCCGCGAGCGTCTGTTCGAGGAATTCGGTTTCGAACCGCACGGCGAAGTCGATCCCGACCTGTGCGTGGCGATGGGCGCGGCGATGCAGGCGGCCATGATCAACGGCGAAGACATCGGCACGGTGTTGGTCGACGTCACACCGTATACCTTCGGCACCTGCGCGGTCGGCTATCTGGATGGCCTGCCCTATCCGTATCAGTACGTGCCCATCGTTCATAAAAACAGCGTATTGCCGGTGCGCAAGACCGAAGCTTTCGAGACCTTTCACGACAATCAACGCGAAGTGAACGTGCGCATTTTTCAAGGCGAGGACCCCGACGCATTGAACAACGTCGAAATTGGCGAGTTTTTGGTCGAGGGTTTATTGGACGTGCCGGCCGGCAATATCATCACCTTGACGCTGGATCTGGATTTGAACGGCATCTTGCACGTCTCCGCGCGGGAAAAAGCGTCCGGCAAGGAAAAAGCCATCACCATCAACAACGCCATTTCCCGCTTCGATAGCGGCGAACTGAATAGCGCCAAACAGCGTATCGACGGCTTGTTCGGCGAAACTGCCGGTGGCGAGGGGGGTTCAGGACCGGAAAGTCCGGCCGCCGCCGCCGCGCGCAACGCGATCAAGAAAGCCGAAGCGCTGTTCGAAACCGTCTCCG
This sequence comes from Methylomonas methanica, assembly GCF_001644035.1. Taxonomy (GTDB): domain Bacteria; phylum Pseudomonadota; class Gammaproteobacteria; order Methylococcales; family Methylomonadaceae; genus Methylomonas; species Methylomonas methanica_A. The sequence goes on along the minus strand of NZ_LUUG01000002.1, from coordinate 22,621 downwards.
CCGAAGACAAGGAAGACATGGTCGATTTAATCGAAACCATTTCAAATTGTTTGGAAAACAGTGACGAAGCCGGGCTGCGCGAGCCGGTCGAGCGCTTGAACGACATCATCTACTACCTGGAGTCGTAATGCAGCGTTGCCCGGCCTGCAACGCCCGGCTCGGCGCGGCCACGCTCTGCCCGCGCTGCGGCGCCGATCTGAAGCAAATCGTCCGTAGCGAACGAGTAGCCGAACAATGGCTGAGCGTGTCCTTACAAAGCACGGGGGCCGGCCGGATGGATGTGGCCGTGCCGGCCGTATTGCGCTCCTTGAGTTTCAAGCAAATCCCCGCCGCCAAGCTGCTTAGAGGTTTTTTGGTTCAGCGCCTATATCGGATGCTTTATGATACTGTGGCGGAGCAGCGCTGGCCGGAAGCGCGCGATATTCTGGGCCATTTGCGGATGTTGGAAGGACAGAACGAAACCTTACGCCGGTTTGACGAGATGATAGGCCAGCTGTCGGTTACATCGTCGGCAAATTCCAGTAGCGATTAGCGGTGCGTGATGCGGCCGGGCCATGCCGCCTAAATCTGGCCGACGGGTCCGGCTAGGCTGGCGTGTCTTGCGTTTAACTTTCGGTAGATCACCATGAATAAACTCCTGCTTACCCTGCTCGCCATCCTGCTGATCATCGAAGAATGGTTATGGGATTTTCTGTCTGCCTGTGGTCATTACCTGGCTTTGCTGCTCAGGCTGGAAGGTATCGAGCGCTGGTTGGCACAAACCTCGCCTTCCATGGCTTTGCTGGCGTTTACTATTCCTGTGTTAATCGTCACGCCTATCAATCTGGCGGCCTTGTCCTTGCTGTTGCACGGCCTGCTGTTGCAGGGCATTTTGCTGGAAGTGTTTGCCAAGTTGCTGGGCACTTTGCTGGTGGCGCGGGTGTTTAAATTGACCAAGCCGCAGTTGCTGACCTTCGGTATTATCGCTTTTGTTTATCACACCGTGATGGGCTGGCTGCACTGGGCGCATGCGAAGATCGTCGATACCGAGATTTACCGGTGGTCGCGGCAGGTAAAAGCGCAGGTGAAGGCGAAAGTTAAAGCGTGGTTGGGCTAATTCTTTGCTGTTAATCGGCTTTCGAGCCAGTCAGCTTTTGCCGCTGTTTGATCAACACGTAGCCACAGCCGATCAGCGAAATTATCATCAACATCGCACCCAGCAGCTGCGCGAGTTTAGCTAAAGTATGGTCTTGCGCCAACAGGCCGGATTCGGTTAGTAAATATTCCCAATCGTGAAAACCGTATGGTGCGGAATGGCCGAAATTGCCGCCCAGCAAGGGTAATTGGCCGGCGCGGGCGTCGTTGATATACGGGGCAATATCCAGGAAGTTCTCGCCCACCCACCATAAACACAAGCCGGCGCCGAATGGGTCGCGGGTTTTTAGCAGCAAGGTCAACATGCAAATCGTCGGCATCAGAATCTGGCCCAAGGTGCCGCCCAGCGAGGTGATAAATTGGCCGAAGGGCCGGAAAATCACATGGCCGGCTTCGTGAAACGGCAGATTGATTAAATGCAGAAACGATTCGCCGACCGCATTGCTGGCCAAGCCCGGCGTAATCAGCAACCAGCTCCAGATTAAAAATCCTGGTAATAATACGCAGCGGCCGACAAAAATGGCATCGTTGTCTGCATAAATGTCGTTGCCGAATATGGTGTCCGCCGGCGGCTCGATGTGAATCACGACTTGCGGCCTATCCGTGCCCTGCGAGCTTGAGCTGCCGTGGTATTTGTAATATTTGGCAAAAACGATGCCGCAGTGCGGGCAGCTATCTTCGGTGGGCGGCACATCCCGATTACACTTGGGGCATGGCTTCATGGCGGGGCTCCGGACTTGATAGTGAGATGTTTTGCAAATAAACCTTAGCAGCAAGGCCGGGATTTTTTCATTCCGGCAACATTTTATTTGTGTGATAAGCGGATTACCGGACAAGCGAGATTTTGAGGTTAATCATGTTGGAACTGACATTTTCCAGAGCAGAGCCGGTAGATGCGGAGCAACTGGCGGCGCTGATCAATTCGGCATATCGCGGCGAATCCAGCCGGCAGGGTTGGACCACCGAAGCCGATTTGCTCGACGGCCGGCGCACCGAAGCAGCGGATATTCTGGATTTAATCGCCGGCACAGAGTCGATGATTTTGCAGTGTCGGCGGCAGAACGATTTGCTGGGCTCGGTGCATTTACAAAAGTTAGATCAGCAGGTGCAAATTGGCATGTTGGCGGTCGTGCCGGCTATGCAAGGCCTGGGGATAGGTAAGCGTTTGTTGGCGGCGGCCGAAGCGGAGGCCAAGCAAGCCTGGTTGGTTAAACACTTCGTGATGGCGGTGATCCCTTGTCGGACCGAGCTAATGGCGTTTTACGAACGGCGCGGCTACCAGCGCACCGGGACAATTAAGGCGTTTCCGGTAAATCCGGCATTGTGGCAACCCAAAGTGGCCGGTTTGTCTTTGGAATTATTGGAGAAGCATCTCTAAGCGGTTGCGCCCGGCTTGATGCCTTTGATGGTAAATTTAGCGCGATCAATTACTTGCGCTGTTCACCGTGGCAACGACTTGATTGCCGTTTCCAAGGTAATCAAGCGAGTCGAAACTCAACATCCGGGATAAAGCAATGCCCCGGCCATGCAGGTCGGTTGCGCGCTCCGGCGAGAAGGTCAGGAAAGTCGATGGATCGAAGCCCTTGCCCTGGTCTTTAATCGTAAACGTGGTGCGGGTTGGTTCTCTGACAATTTTAACCACCACGAATTTATCTTGATATTCAGGCTGATTGAGCCGGCGTTCGATTTCTTCACGCCAACGGCCCTGGCTAACCAATTCGGTTTTTTCTTGATAACTGATGCCGAGATTACCGTGTTCGACAGAATTTAGCAGCAACTCGGAAAGTCCGGTGGCGACTTTTTCCGGGTTGCATGACAAGTCGGCAAGCAGCGTAGTCAAACCTTTGATTTCACTTAAGGTCCGGAAACCAAACTCCGCTTTGCGCAGCAAACTCAGCGCTACTCGTTTATTGGTAATCCGGGTTTTCAGCGCTTTGTGGCGACGGCTGTCATCGATAGCTGACGCCACAAAAGCGAGTAGAACTTTTTCGTCGTACGGTTTGGTCAGATAATGATAAACCCCGGCATTGATGCCTTCCACAATGGCGTCCCGTGACGAAATTCCGGTCTGAAAAATCACTGGCAGCTCGGCGAACCGCGGATCGCCTTTGATTTTGGCCAACAATTCCATGCCATCCATCTGCGGCATATCCCGATCAGTCACGACGATATCGAAGGGTTGTTCGCTGCCGTTAAGTAATTGCCAGGCCTCTAAACCGTTGCTGGCGGATTGAACCAGGTAACCGTCTGACTCCAAGAATTTGCGGAGTATTTCCCGCATAAGTTTCATGTCATCGACGATCAATACCTTAGCTTTAAAGTCATGGTCAGAAAGTTTCAACGCCAATTCTCCTAAAGGCAGCGGTTAAAGTAAGTTGACGAGAAAATTAACCTAGTGGCTTAAATGATGCTATCCGCGTTTGGGCAAATAAACAACTGTATCGATTTTGCGGACTATCGTTGAATGATTGGTTTGGCGGGGCTTAGCAATGAATAATTGCTTTGCAATTATTTGGTCGCGCGGCATTCGACTGAAGCCGCTTGCAAATCAGTTGCGTTTTTATGCTCCCTACATGGAAGCGCTATCGCGTGATTTTACCTGTCAATCGGGCCATTGCACCGACCAACTGCCGTGGCTGGTTTAGCCTGTCTCGGTTTCCTTATCTTCGTCGGCGGACATATCGGAAATTTCCTTCAAGCGCGCCACGGCCTTGAAGTTGACGCTGCCTTCCGGATACTGGCCTTCCGCATTGATGGTACCGGCTTCTTGTCCGGTTAACAGACTTAGGGCTTCGTCCACATTCGATACCGTGTAAATCGCAAACAGGCCTTGCTCCACGGCATCTACTACTTGTTGTTTCAGCATCAGATTGCGTTTGTTCGATGCCGGGATAATCACGGCCTGCCTGCCGGTCAATCCGCGCGCCGCGCATAGCTCAAAAAAGCCTTCAATCTTTTCGTTGACCCCGCCGATGGCTTGCACTTCGCCGTATTGATTGATCGAGCCGGTCATGGCAAAGCCTTGCTGAATCGGGGTGCGGGTCAGTGCGGAGATCAAACAGCACAGTTCGGCCAAGGAAGCGCTGTCGCCGTCGATGTGGCCGTAGGATTGTTCCATGGCGATGCTGGCGGAAATGGCCAGCGGAAATTGTTGGGCGTAACAGTGGCCGAGATAGCCGCTCAAAATCATCACGCCCTTGGAATGGATGGGTTGCCCCAGCTCCACTTCGCGCTCGATATCGACAATGCCTCTGGAGCCGGGATGTACGGTGGCGGTGATCCGCGCCGGCGCGCCGAAGCTGCTGCCGCCGATGTCCATCACCGTCAGGCCGTTGACCTTGCCGATGGCTTCGCCGTCGGTATCGATCAAAATCGTACCTTCCAGCATTTCTTCCAGGATGGCTTCGGCTATGCGGCCGTTGCGTTGTTCGCGGGCTGATAGCGCTAGTTCGATTTCGGTTTTATCGATATTGACGGCAAAGGTTTGGCTGGCCAATAAATTGGCTTCGGCGATGATTTCCAGGCAGCTGTTGACATGGGCGGACAGACGCTGCTGATTTTCCGCCAGCCGGCAACTATGCTCGATTAGCCGCAGCAATGCACCGTCGGTCAGGGGCTTGGCGCCGGAATCGGCGGCGTGGCGTTTCAGCAATTGCACGAATTGGCCGACATTGTCCGGACTGCGTTTGATGTGATCATCAAAGTCTGCAAGCACCCGGAACATCTCGTTGAATTCGCTATCCAGCTCTTCCAACAAATAATAAATATCGCGAGAGCCGACCAGGATTACTTTGACGTTAAGCGGAATCACGCCGGGTTTTAGCGTGATGGTATTAATGCCCAGTTCGGAGTAAGGGGACTCGATTTCGACACGGCCGGCTTGCAGGGCCCGCTTCAGGCCTTCCCAAACGAAGGGATAAGTCAGCACTTTTTCAGCGTCCAGGATCAGGTAACCGCCGTTGGCGCGGTGCAGCGAGCCGGGGCAAATGCGCCGGTAACTGGTGACCAGCGTGCCTTGGTCGCTGACATATTCGATGCGGCCGAACAGGTTTTGATAGATCGGATGCGGCTCGTAGATCACCGGTGCGCCGTTGCCGTCGTGTTTGCAATCCACCAGAATGTTGGGCAGATATTGCTCGATTAGCGCCAAGCGTTTGGCAATGATCTCCCGGCTATCCTGGCTGCGAGTGGGCATCAGCAACTCGCCGATGGTATTGCTCAAACTCTTTTCGATTTCCGCGAGATAGGTAATGACGTCATCGACGTTTTGGTATTTGTGGTTCAACTCGGCCAGTAGAGGCTCCAGCGCCTGCTTGATGGTATCGTTGTCCAGCTGACGGGTTTCTTCGACCAGCGTGCGCCGCCACTGCGGCAGTTCCAGCAATACGTCGCCGAGATATTCTTCCAGTTCCTCGGTGTGTTGATGAAAAGCATCGCGCTCCGCTTGCGGCAGCAAGGTGAATTGGTCTTCGTCCAGCGCTTTGTCGTTGCGGATCGGTAGAAAAGTGATGGTGTCGCTGTCACGATACAGCGCTACACTCATCTCGCGGGCTTTGGCATCAACCAGATCGATAGCACTGTTGTAGCGTTGATTGAAGCGCCGCTCGATCGCGGTTTTCTTTTGTTGATAACTAGGGCTTTCGAAGGCGGCTGGAAAGGTAGCGAGCACATCGTCGATCAGCTTTTCGATGTCTTTGGCAAAGCTATGGCCTTCCCCGGACGGCAATTCGATAGCCACCGGCTCGCGCTGATTCTCGAAATTGTCCACGTAGGCATAAGACAGCGGCGATTCCTGCTGCTCGGCATAGGTATTCAAATAATGGCTGACCATGGACAGGCGGCCGGTACCGGGATCGCCCATCACGAAGATGTTGTAGCCCGGCGCTTTCATGGCGATGCCGAAGGCCAAAGCCGATTGGGCGCGGCTTTGGCCGAGGATGGCGTTAGGCTGCCCGCTTGGCGCGGCGCTGGGCAGATCGATAGCCAGCTTCAGGGCCGATACCGGCAATTTCAATTGTTCAAGCATGATGCGGGTTATTTGCTGTTAGGCATCGACAGCATGTGACTCATGCGTTCGGCCTTGGTTTTCAGATATTCAAGATTGTCTTGATGAATGCGGGTTTCGATGGCGATACGGTTGTTAACCTTAATCCCCAGCTTGGTCAGTTCGTCGATTTTCAAAGGATTATTGGTGATTAACTCGATGGAGCGCACTTGCAAGTTGTTTAAAATCAGCGCGGCAATGTCGTATTGACGTTCGTCGGCCAGGTGACCGAGTTTGATGTTGGCATCGACGGTATCCAGGCCCTGGTCTTGCAGATTGTAAGCCTGTAGCTTTTTCAGCAAGCCGATGCCTCGGCCTTCCTGCCGCAAATAAATCAGTACGCCGCAACCGGCGGTGTTAATCAAATCCAGAGCCATATCCAGCTGTTCGCCGCAATCGCAACGCCGCGAACCCAGCACGTCGCCGGTAAAGCACTCGGAATGGATGCGGACCGGCACACCTTCCTTGCCGGCTACCTCGCCTTTTACGAAGGCGACATGTTCTTTTTTATCGAGGCTGTTGCTGTAGTAGTGCAGAATGAATTCGCCGTGTTTGGTGGGAATCCGGGTTTGAACCTTATCTTCTATGCTTGCTTTCACTGATGTTGAAATCCTTAATGCGCAGCTTATATGGGTAAAAGCCGACGACTGCATGGATGCAGGAGGTAGGGCAACGCCGGGAGCGGTTGCCGAGAGCCTTTCTGAATCGCTGGTTTCACAACGATTGAGAAAGGCTCCAGGCCATGATGCTTGGCCTTGCGGCGGTATTTAGTTTTGTCGGCGTAGGTTTGCGCTTTGTTGAATTGATGGGCGAATTTTGCCACCGGATTTTTAATGGGTTTGTCGTCCAAACCCTTGCTTGGGTTTTGTTTTCTCATGCTTTTTTCTCCGTAAGCTATTAAAATAACGTTTTATTTGAACATAGATTGCCTGTGAAATTCCAGAAAGACTTTGATGTGATCGTAGTGGGCGGCGGCCATGCCGGTACCGAGGCGGCGCTGGCTGCCGCACGCTCGGGCGCGCAAACCCTGTTATTATCGCAAAACATCGAAACCCTGGGGCAGATGAGCTGCAACCCGGCGATAGGCGGGATCGGCAAAGGCCATCTGGTCAAGGAAGTGGATGCGCTGGGCGGCATCATGGCTCAAGCCATCGATAAAGGCGGGATACAGTTTCGGATTCTGAATGCCAGCAAAGGCCCGGCGGTGCGGGCGACTCGCGCACAAGCGGATCGGATGCTTTACAAGCAAGCGGTGCGTACCGCATTGGAAAACCAACCCAATCTGGCCTTATTCCAGCAAACCGTCTCCGATCTGTTGGTGGAAGGCGATCGGGTCACCGGCGTCAAAACCCAGATGGGTTTGGAATTCAACGCTAAGGCGGTGGTGCTGACGGCCGGCACCTTTCTGGCCGGGCGGATTCATATCGGCCTGGAAAATTACAGCGGCGGCCGAGCCGGTGACGCCGCCTCAATTGCCTTGGCCGAACGCTTGCGCGAACTACCGTTCCGCATCGGTCGTTTGAAAACCGGCACGCCAGCCCGGATTGACGGCAGAACCATCGATTACAGCAAATTGCAGGAACAGCACGGCGACACGCCGCTGCCGGTATTTTCGTTCATGGGCAACCGCGAACAGCATCCGCGGCAAATCTGCTGCCATATCACCCGTACCAATCAAGAAACCCATGACATCATTCGCTCCGGCCTGGACCGTTCGCCGATGTACTCCGGGATTATCGAGGGCGTCGGTCCGCGTTACTGTCCGTCCATCGAAGATAAAGTGGTGCGCTTCGCCGACCGCGATTCTCATCAAATTTTTGTGGAACCGGAAGGTTTGACCACCAACGAAGTTTATCCGAACGGCATTTCCACCAGTTTGCCGTTTGATATTCAATATCGCTTTATTCGGACGATGCTGGGCTTTGAAAATGCGGAAATCGTTCGTCCAGGATATGCCATCGAATACGATTTCTTCGATCCGCGCGATTTGAAAACGTCGTTGGAAACCAAGCATATGAATGCCTTGTTCTTTGCTGGTCAAATCAACGGCACCACCGGTTACGAAGAAGCTGCGGCGCAAGGCTTGATCGCCGGCTTGAATGCCGCACGTCTAGCCAAAGGCTTGGAAAGCTGGTGTCCCGGTCGCGACGAAGCCTACATTGGGGTGATGATCGACGATCTAATCACGCGCGGCACTGCCGAGCCGTACCGAATGTTTACCAGTCGCGCCGAATACCGTTTGCAATTGCGCGAGGACAATGCCGATTTGCGTTTGACCGAACAAGGCCGGGAGTTGGGTCTGGTTGACGATGCGCGTTGGCAACGTTTTGAAGAAAAGCGCGAAGCCATTGCCAATCTGCAAGGCAAGCTGGCCAAAAAATGGATACGCACAGAATCCGACGAAGCCGCGTTGGCCGAGGAATTATGGGGCAAGAAGTTGTTGAAAGAAGCCAGCCTGATGGAAATGCTGCGTCGCCCGGAAGTGGATGTCGAGAATCTGCTGCGTTTCAGTGATGAAGTCGAGGTGGACGAACAAGTTGCCGAGCAAGTCGCTATTCAAGCCAAATACGCCGGCTACATCGATCGCCAACAAACCGAGATCAACCGCACGCTGCGTTACGAGCACTTGAAATTGCCGGACAATGTGGATTACAGCTTGGTGTCGGGTCTGTCCAACGAAGTCAGCGAGAAACTGAAAAAGCAGCGGCCGGAAACCTTGGGCCAAGCCTCGCGGATTCCTGGCATTACGCCTGCAGCGATCTCCTTGTTGTTGGTGCATCTGAAAAAGAAAAGCGCTTGATGGATGCCTGTCGCGATAAGCTTGAGCTCGGTTTAAAAGCGCTCGGGCTGGATGTCGGTGAGCACGGTAACGATGCTTTCTTGCGCTTTATCAAGCTGATAGCCAAATGGAACAACGCCTACAATCTGACCGCGGTGCGCGATCCCCTGGAAATGGTGAGTATGCACATCCTGGATAGCTTGGCGATTCTGCCGTATCTACATGGTCTGCGCGTTGCCGACATTGGTACCGGCGCCGGCTTGCCGGGCATTCCATTGGCGATTTGTCTTCCCGATTGTCAGTTCACCCTGGTCGATTCCAACTCCAAGAAAACCCGCTTCGTACAGCAGGCCGTGCTGGAATTAAAACTAAAAAATGTCGACGTGGTGCATAGTCGCGTCGAGCTCTTGCAGCCGGAGATGCTCTTTTCCACGGTAATCTGCCGGGCCTTCGCCAGCATGCCGGACATACTGCAATTGACCGGTCATTTGCTGGCCGAGGATGGGGTGCTGCTGGCGATGAAAGGCCAGCAGCCCGAGCAAGAGCTGATAGACTTGGCCGAAACATACAGCGTGATTCCGCTGACGGTGCCCGGCATAGACGCCGAACGCTGCCTGATTCGACTGGAGAAACCCAAGCATGGCTAAGATTATCGCGATTACCAACCAGAAAGGTGGCGTCGGCAAGACCACGACCAGCGTCAATCTGGCGGCTGCGTTGGCGGCCACCAAGCGCAAGGTATTATTGATAGACCTGGACCCACAAGGTAATGCGGCGATGGGCTGCGGGGTGAACAAAGACGAGATTCAGTATTCCAGTTGCGAATTGTTACTTGAAGAAGTGCCGGTTTCCGAGATCGTCGTTAAAAACAAGCAGCTGGGTTTTGATTTGATTCCCGGTAACGCCGATTTAACCGCCGCTGAAGTGCAATTGATGAGCGCGCAGCATCGCGAACGGCGCCTGGCCGATGCTTTACTGACGATAAAAGATCAGTACGATTACATCTTGATCGATTGTCCGCCGTCTCTGAATATGCTGACCTTGAATGCGATGGTGGCTGCCAACAGCGTGTTGATACCAATGCAGTGCGAATATTATTCGCTGGAAGGCCTGTCCTCGTTGATGTCCACCTTGCGCAGCATTCGCGACAGCGTCAATCCTGGCTTATATCTGGAAGGCATATTGCGAACCATGGTCGATAGCCGCAGCCGGTTGGGCAAGGATGTCTCGGATCAGCTGATCGAATATTTCGGCGATAAAGTCTTCAGAACCACCATTCCCAGAAACATCCGTCTGGCAGAGGCGCCCAGTCACGGTGTGCCGGTGCTGGCTTACGACAAAGCCTCGCGCGGCGCGATAGCCTACATCGCCCTAGCCGGCGAAATGATCAGAAAAGAGAAAGCGGCGAAAAAATGATGCAAAAAAAACGCGGTTTAGGGCGGGGTTTAAGTGAGTTGCTGGGCGACGTAAGTCAGCCGGTACAGGAAAAGCCGAAGGACTCGCAAAGCTTGCCGATCGAGTTTTTACAGCGGGGGAAGTTTCAGCCGCGCAAGGACATGGATCCGGAGAAGCTGAAGGAGTTGTCCGACTCGATTGCCGCGCAAGGTATAATTCAGCCGATAATCGTCCGTAAACTGGATGGCGAGAAATACGAAATCATCGCCGGAGAACGCCGCTGGCGGGCTGCGCAATTGGCCGAGTTGCAAGACGTGCCGGTGTTGGTTAAGGATCTGGATGATCGCTCGGTGATGGCTATCGCCTTGATCGAAAACATTCAGCGCGAGGATTTGAATGCGCTGGAAGAAGCTGAGGCCTTGCACCGTTTACAGGACGAATTCGAGCTCACTCATCAGCAGATCGCCACGGCGGTAGGCAAGTCGCGTACTACAATCACTAATTTATTGCGCCTGCTGGAGCTTGCCGGCGAAGTGAAAGGCATGTTGGGCAAGGGTTTACTGGAAATGGGACATGCTCGGGCATTGCTGGGGCTGGACGAAGCCAAACAAATCGAAATTGCCAATAAGGCCGTCAAACAGGGACTGACCGTCAGGGCGGTGGAAAAGCTGGTGCGCGAACAGCACGAAGATAAGCCGGTGGCGGTGAAAAAAATTGACCCGGATACGCTGCGTTTGCAACGAGACCTGAGCGAAAGAACAGGTGCCAAGGTGGAGATCAATCATCAGAGTAGCGGTAAGGGCAAATTGATTTTTAGTTACACCAGTTTGGAAGAGTTGGAAGGCATCATAAAAAAAATCAATTGAGTGCTTCGGTACCGGCGAATGTCGTATTTCGGCCATGACGCTAAGCTTTGTCGGACTTGCTACATTGTCGATTTGGGCAATATTTCAGAAAATCAGTGAGTTACGAAATGGCATGTGTATTGCTCTAAGCGTTGGGATTGAAAGCTCGAAGTAAAACCTCCGTGCTTGCTGTTGATCGAGTGTTGTGTTGGGATAGTCTTGCCAAATCAACAAGGTGGCGATGCCAATTGGCTCCTGCCGGACGTGCTTACCTTGCTTTAGGTGTGCTGGCTGGATATAATCGCCCAGCTCAAGACGAAAGGGGAAGTAAATGACAGCTAGAAATGATTTTTCTACTGTCAGAAAAGTAGTTTTTGGACAAGTCCTGATGGCTGCATTGGTGGCGTCGGGATTTTTATTGATAGGCGGTTGGAAAAGTGCAGTGTCTCCGTTACTCGGAGGATGCGTGGCTTTACTGCCCAATCTGTATTTTGCCTACAAAATCTATCTTGCCAAGGATTTGGGCGCGCAGGGTATCGTTAATGCATTTTATGCAGGCGAAACAGTTAAGTTAATTTTGACGGTAGCCCTGTTTTCTATCGTTTTACAGATTCCCTCTGTTGATTTCTTTACGCTGATGGTGGGTTACATCGCAGTGTTGTCGGTTTTTTGGTTTGCGCTGTTTTTGTGGCGTGATTAGTTTTTTTGCGAGGACAAATGAGTACTGAAGGTGGCGCAACCGGTTATATAGTCCATCACTTGACACCGTTATCGGTGGGTGAGGGATTTTGGACATTGCATCTGGATACCTTGTTTTTCTCCGCGCTGTTGGGCGGATTGTTTATCTTGTTCTTCAAAACCGTGGCGGAAAGAGCGACATCCGGCGTGCCGGGGTTAGCGCAAAATATTGCGGAAACCTTGGTGGAGTTCGTCGATACGCAAGTCAAGGATAGTTTCCACGGCCGCAGTCCTTTGATTGCGCCGCTGTCGTTGACGATTTTCTGCTGGGTGTTCATGTGGAACGCCATGGACATGTTGCCGGTGGATTTATTGCCGATGATAGGTAGCTTGATGGGCATGGAATATATGCGCGTGGTGCCTAGTACCGATTTGAATGGTACCTTTGCCTTGTCGATCAGCGTATTTTTCCTGATCTTCTTTTACAGCATCAAGGTTAAAGGATTGATGGGGTTTGCCAAGGAAATGACTTGCACGCCTTTCGGTCCGAAAATGATGCCTTTTAATCTGCTGCTTAAAACAGTTGAAGAATTGGCGAAACCCATCTCGCTGGGTCTGCGGTTATTCGGTAACTTGTATGCCGGTGAGCTGGTATTTATCCTGATCGCGTTGTTACCGCCTATCGTTCAGCCATTGCTGGGCTTTCCATGGGCTGTATTTCATATTCTGGTTATTACTCTGCAAGCCTTTATATTTATGGTGTTAACCATCGTGTATTTGAGCTTGGCCCACGAAGATCATTAATAGTTTTATTTTCAACTTTCACATCAATATTTAGGAGACACTATGGAACTCGCATCATTAATTGCCAACGTACAAGGCTTCACCGTTATCGCTGTTGGCATCATTTTGGGCTTGGGCGCAATCGGTACTGCTATCGGCTTCGGTCTGCTGGGCGGTAAATTCCTGGAAGGCGCTGCTCGTCAACCTGAGTTGGTTCCTATGTTGCAGGTCAAAATGTTCATCATCGCCGGTTTGCTTGACGCGGTAACCATGATCGGTGTTGGTCTGGCGCTGATGTTGACCTTCGCAAACCCATTCCTTTCAGCCGTTCAATCTGTCGCAGGTTAATTAGCAATTATCGGATTGAGATGAATAGGCCAAGCCCTGTTCGCATACCGATAGAATGACAACGGCATTACGAGGAAAGCATCAATGAGCATCAATGCTACTCTGATCGGGCAGATGATAACTTTCACACTTCTGGTTTGGTTTACCATGAAGTATGTCTGGCCACCGATCATTGCCGCTCTGGAAGAGCGCAAAACCAAAATTTCCGAAGGTTTGGCCGCGGCCGAGAAAGGCCAGGAAGAAATTAAATTGGCCGAGAAAAAAGCCAAAGGCCTGCTGAAGGAAGCAAAAGAACAATCGGCGGAAATCGTCAGCGCAGCGCAAAAACGCGCCAATCAGCTGGTTGAAGAATCGAAAGATCAAGCCAAAAAAGAAGGCGAGCGTTTGCTTGAAGCCGCAAAAGCCCAGATAGAGCAGGAAATGCTGCAAGCCAAAGAGAGCTTGCGTAAAGAAGTATCCTCACTGGCTTTGCGTGCCGCTGAACAGATTTTGAAAGAAGAAATCGACAAAGCCAAGCATCAAGACATTCTCAGCAAAGCAGCGGATCAATTGGGTTAAGCAATGGCTGAATTATCGACATTAGCAAGACCTTACGCGGAAGCGGCTTTCAAGCGTGCCAAGGAAACGGGGTCGTCTAAGCAATGGTCCGATTCGTTGACGTTTTTGTCTTTGGTCATCCAGGATGAGGCTTTGGCTGCCATTGTCAAAAATCCTCGGGTTGGCAAACAGCATACAGCACAATTGATTCTGGATATTTGCCAAGATCAGATACCTGACGAAGCCAAGAATCTTCTGAAAGTGTTGATAGAAAATGACAAGCTGCCCTTACTCCCGCAAATTTCGGTGATGTTCGAGCAGTACAAGGCGGATGATGAAGGCTACGTCAATGTTGATTTATACAGTGCGTACTCGCTGACGAAAGCCGAGCAAGGCAAATATGTCGCCATGCTGGAAAAGCTTTTGCATAAAAAGGTCAATGCATCCGTTTCTGTCGATAAATCGTTAATTGGGGGCATCCTCGCTAAAGCGGGCGATAAAGTCATCGACGGTTCTATCAAAGGCCAGCTTCATCAATTAGCTAAAAGACTTTAAGAGTTAGAGCGGGAAAATAAAATGCAATTAAATCCATCAGAAATAAGTGATCTGATCAAAAAGAAGATCGAGAACTTCGACGCCCATATTGAGGCACATACCGAAGGCACTGTAGTCAGTGTCACCGACGGTATTGTTCGGGTTCACGGTCTGTCGGAAGCAATGCAAGGCGAAATGCTGGAATTCCCTGGCGGCTCTTACGGCATGGCTTTGAACCTGGAAAGAGACTCGGTCGGTGTGGTAATGCTCGGTGCTTACCAACATATTACCGAAGGCGATACCGTTAAATGTACCGGTAGAATCCTGGAAGTGCCGGTAGGTGAAGCATTGCTGGGCCGCGTGGTCGATGCATTGGGTAACCCCATCGACGGCAAAGGCGCTATCGAAACCAAATTAAGTTCCCCTATCGAAAAAATTGCTCCCGGCGTTATTGCCAGACAATCGGTCGATCAACCGGTGCAAATCGGTTTGAAAGCGATTGACTCGATGATTCCAGTTGGCCGCGGCCAACGTGAGTTGATCATCGGTGACAGACAAACCGGTAAAACAGCCATTGCGATTGATGCGATCATCAATCAAAAGGGCACCGGCATCAAATGTATCTATGTGGCTATCGGCCAAAAACGTTCGTCTATCGCCAACGTGGTTCGCAAACTGGAAGAACACGGCGCGATGGAACATACCATCATCGTGGTGGCTTCGGCTTCTGAATCGGCAGCGCTGCAATTTATTGCGCCCTACACCGGTTGCTCAATGGGCGAATATTTCCGCGACATCGGCGAAGATGCACTGATCATTTATGACGATTTGACCAAACAGGCTTGGGCGTATCGCCAAATTTCCTTGCTGTTGCGTCGTCCGCCAGGTCGTGAAGCGTATCCTGGTGACGTGTTCTACATTCACTCGCGCTTGCTGGAACGTGCGGCTCGCATCAACGCGGTTGAAGTAGAAAAATTGACCAACGGTAAAGTGAAAGGCAAAACCGGTTCATTGACCGCGTTGCCGATCATCGAAACGCAAGGCGGTGACGTATCTGCGTTCGTTCCGACCAACGTGATCTCCATCACCGACGGCCAGATCTTCCTGGAAACCGGTTTGTTCAACTCCGGCATTCGTCCAGCGGTCAACGCGGGTCTGTCTGTGTCGCGGGTTGGTGGTGCGGCTCAAACCAAGATCATCAAAAAGCTGGGCGGTGGTATTCGTCTGGATTTGGCGCAGTTCCGTGAGTTGGCGGCCTTCGCTCAGTTTGCGTCCGATTTGGACGAAAGCACACGGAAGCAAATCGAACGCGGACAACGCGTTACCGAGCTGATGAAACAAAATCAGTACGCGCCGATGTCGGTTGCGGACATGAGTGTTTCTTTGTATGCGGCTAACGCTGGTTTCCTGGATAGCCTGGAAGTTAAAAAAGTACGCGATTTCGAAGCGGCCTTGCTGGACTTCATGCATGCAGACGAATCGGCTTTGATGGCTAAAATCAACGAGAAAGGCGACTATAACGACGAAATTCAAAAAGGCATTCACAGTGCTATTGAGCGTTTCGTCAAGACCGGTAGCTGGTAAAGGGTCCGCACATGGCTGTTGGCAAAGAGATACGTACCAAGATCGCGAGTATTAAAAATACTCAGAAGATTACTCGGGCCATGGAAATGGTGGCCGCGAGCAAGATGCGTAAAACCAAAGACAGAATGCAGGCCACCCGGCCTTACGCGAAGAAGATAGGCCAGATCATCAAACATCTGGCTTATGCCAATCCCGAATACAAGCATCCTTTTTTGATCGAACGCGAAGTCAAGCGCATCGGCATCATCGTAGTGAGCTCCGATAGAGGCTTGTGCGGTGGTCTGAATGCCAACTTGTTCCGAAAAGTATTGGGCGAAATGCAACAATGGCAAAGCCGGCAGATCGCGGTAGACGTCTGTACCATCGGTAGCAAAGCGGCGGGTTTTTTCAGCATGATCAGGGCCAATTTGATCGGACAAGTCTCCAAATTGGGCGACACACCGCATCAGAACGACATCATCGGCACGATCAAGGTCATGTTGGATGCGTTTACTGCCGGCGAGATTGATGAATTGTTTCTGATCAGTAACGACTTCGTAAACACCATGACGCAAAAACCGGTTGTGCAAAAGTTGTTGCCGGTTTCTGTGGGCGATTTAGGCGAAGAGTCCAAAGGTCGCTGGGATTACTTATACGAACCTGATGCTAAAGAAGTATTGGACAGCTTATTGATCCGATACGTGGAATCCGCGGTTTTCCAAGGTTTGGTGGAAAACAACGCCTGCGAGCAGGCTGCCAGAATGGTGGCGATGAAAAGCGCATCCGATAACGCCGGTAATATCATTAAAGAATTGCAGTTGGTTTACAACAAAGCCAGACAGGCGGCAATTACGCAAGAGATTTCCGAGATCGTGGCCGGCGCTGCTGCTGTTTAGAGCATCAAGACAAGTTTAGATAGATTTTAAAAGAGGACGACATAATGAGTTTGGGTAAAATCGTTCAGATCATCGGTGCGGTCGTAGACGTGGAGTTTCCACGCGATAACCTGCCGAGAGTATATGATGCGTTGAATGTTAAGGGCGGTCTGGTTTTGGAAGTTCAGCAGCAATTGGGCGACGGCGTAGTCCGGACCATTGCGATGGGTTCCACCGATGGCTTGAGCCGAGGCGTTGAAGTCAGCAACACCGGCGAAGCGATCAAGGTACCGGTCGGTCAGGCGACACTGGGACGCATCATGAATGTCCTCGGCGAAGCTATTGACGAAAAAGGGCCTATCGGTGAGAAAGAGAAATGGACTATCCACCGCGACGCGCCTTCTTACGACGAACAAGCGCCAGCCAACGAATTGTTGGAAACCGGTATCAAAGTTATCGACTTGGTCTGCCCGTTCGCGAAAGGCGGTAAGGTCGGTCTGTTCGGTGGTGCCGGCGTAGGCAAGACCGTTAACATGATGGAGCTGATCCGTAACATCGCGATCGAGCACAGCGGTTTCTCGGTATTTGCCGGCGTAGGTGAGCGGACTCGTGAAGGTAACGACTTCTATCACGAGATGACCGATTCCAACGTTATCGACAAAGTATCGCTGGTTTACGGTCAGATGAACGAGCCACCAGGCAACCGTTTGCGAGTTGCGCTGACCGGTTTGACCATGGCGGAGTTTTTCCGTGACGAAGGCCGCGACGTACTGTTCTTCGTTGACAACATTTACCGTTATACCCTGGCGGGTACTGAAGTATCGGCGCTGCTGGGCCGTATGCCTTCCGCGGTGGGTTATCAGCCTACACTGGCTGAAGAGATGGGTGTATTGCAGGAACGGATTACCTCGACCAAAACCGGTTCTATCACTTCTATCCAAGCGGTATACGTACCTGCGGACGACTTGACCGACCCGTCGCCTGCTACTACCTTCGCTCACTTGGACGCGACCGTGGTATTGTCACGGCAGATCGCCGAGCTGGGTATTTATCCGGCTATCGATCCGCTGGATTCTAGCAGCCGTCAGCTAGATCCATTGGTTATCGGTCAAGAGCATTATGACGTAGCTCGTTCAGTACAAGGTATTTTGCAACGCTATAAAGAACTGCGCGATATTATCGCCATCTTGGGTATGGACGAGTTGTCTGAAGACGACAAACTGACCGTATCAAGAGCGCGGAAAATTCAACGTTTCTTGTCGCAACCGTTCTTCGTTGCCGAAGTCTTTACCGGTTCGCCAGGTAAATACGTATCCTTGAAAGATACTATTGCCGGCTTCAAAGGCATTATTAGCGGTGAATACGACAGTCTTCCCGAGCAAGCTTTCTACATGGTCGGCACAATCGACGAAGCCATTGAAAAAGCCAAAGGCATGTAAACCACCTCATAGGAGAGTTTTGACATGGCAATGACAATTCATGTGGACATCGTCAGTGCGGAGCAGGAAATCTTTTCCGGCTTGGCTGAAATGGTCTTCGCACCGGCGGAAATGGGCGATGTTGGTATCGCACCGCGTCACGCGCCGTTGATCACCAAGCTTAAACCCGGCGAAGTAAGGGTTAAGCTGAGTGACAAGGAATCGCAGGCGTTTTATGTCTCGGGTGGTTTTCTGGAAGTTCAGCCGCACCTGGTGACCGTATTGGCGGATACCGCGATCAGAGCAAAAGATATCGACGAAGCCGCAGCCTTGCAAGCTAAATCCAGAGCGGAAGAAATGCTGAGCGATAAATCGGGTAAATACGATTACGCGATTGCACAAGCCGAATTGGCGCAAGCTGTAAACCAGTTGAGAACTTTGGAAAGATTAAGAAAACGTGGTGCGTAAACCATTTATTGCGTAAAAATATAAGCCCGATGACGTTTCGTTATCGGGCTTTTTTTGTTTTAAGGAATAGCAATGTCGATTAAAACCATCATCTTGGCAGCCGGCCAAGGCACCAGAATGCGTTCGTCGCGGCCCAAAGTACTGCACGAAATCGCCAATAAAGCGCTATTGCAGCATGTCTACGAAACCAGTCTGGCGCTGGAAAACAACCAGATTTTCATCATTTACGGCCACGGCGGCGAAACGGTCAAACAAACTTTAAGCAGTTTGAATGCCACCTGGATCGAGCAGAAACAGCAGCTAGGCACGGGGCATGCGGTACAGCAAGCGATCCACCATGTGGACGACCCGGATACTGTTTTGATTCTGTATGGCGATGTACCTTTATTAAAAGCCAAAACCATCCAAACCTTATTACACAAGGTCAGCTTGACGTCTTTGGCCTTGCTGACCGTGGATCTGGACGATCCAACCGGTTACGGCCGTATCGTCCGCGACAAAGATCACGCTGTCGTCAAAATAGTCGAACAAAAAGACGCCAACGAAGTGGAATTGCAAATCAGCGAGGGCAACACTGGCATCCTGGCTTGCAAAGGTAGCCAGTTAAAGCAATGGTTGTCCAGATTGAGCAATAACAACGCCCAAAACGAATACTATTTGACTGATATTATCGAAATGGCCGTAGAAGATGGCCTTAGCGTCGAAACCACTCAAGCCGGCAGCCAGGATGAAGTGCTTGGAGTGAATAATCGCAGCCAATTGGCGCACCTGGAGCGCGTGTATCAATGGGAACAAGCGCAAGCGTTAATGGAAAAAGGCATCACGCTACGCGACCCGGCGCGGGTAGATGTGCGGGGCAGTTTTGCCGAACTGGGCCAGGATATCGATGTGGACATTAACGTGATCTTCGAAGGCACAAACCGCATTGGCTCCAACGTCAAAATCGGTCCTAACTGCCTGATTAAAAACGCCAGCATCGCCAATGATGTCGAGATATTCGCCAACAGCGTGATCGAGGATGCCTCAGTCGGCGCCGGCAGCCGTATTGGCCCCTTCGCTCGTCTGCGTCCGCAAACTGAACTGGCCGATCATGTACATATTGGAAATTTTGTGGAGATCAAGAAATCCACCGTTGCCACCGGCAGCAAAATTAACCATTTAAGCTATATTGGCGATAGCGAAGTGGGTAGCAAAGTTAATATCGGCGCCGGCACCATCACCTGCAATTACGATGGCGTGAATAAATTCAAAACCATTATCGGCGATGGTGCCTTCATCGGCTCCGATACGCAATTGGTGGCGCCGGTGACTGTCGGTAAAAATGCTACGATTGGCGCCGGTTCGACCATTACTCGCGATACGCCGGAAAATCAGTTAACCCTTAGCCGGACTAAACAGCTTAGCGTGCCGACCTGGCAGCGTCCGGTTAAAGCGGAGATTGTTCCAGACAATCTTCCGCATTCCTCACGTCCAAGTGAGTCACAGGAGAAATAATATGTGTGGGATAGTCGCGGGAGTTGCGCAGCGTAATGTTGTGCCGATTTTGCTGGAAGGCCTGAAGCGCCTGGAATATCGCGGCTACGATTCGGCCGGTTTGGCCGTGGTCAGTCAGGGCGAAATTTTCCGTAAACGTGAGCTAGGCAAAGTCAAAGGCCTGGAAGCCTTGATCGCCGCCGATCCTATCGAAGGCCATATCGGCATCGCTCATACCCGCTGGGCCACCCACGGCAAACCCAGCACCCGCAATGCCCACCCTCATGTCAGCCGCGACAAAGTGGCGGTGGTGCATAACGGTATTATCGAAAACCACGACCATCTGCGTACTGCCTTGCAACAGAACGGTTTCGAATTTACCTCCGAAACCGATACCGAAGTCATCGTGCACAAAATTGCCGAAGATCTGCAAAGCGCCGACAGCCTGCTAAGTGCAGTGAAAGCCACCGTCGCGACCCTGCAAGGTGCTTACGCGCTGGGTGTAGTTTACATCGACTGCCCCCATACCTTGATCGCCTGCCGCAAAGGCAGCCCCTTGGTCATTGGCGTCGGCATCGGCGAATATTTTATTGCCTCCGACATCGCCGCCCTCTTACCGGTTACCCAGCGCTTCATTTTCCTGGAAGACGGCGATATTGCCGAATTGAAAATCGACAGCCTGGTGATTTACGACGAGAACGATCACCGCGTCGAGCGCCCTATCGTCGAAAGCCAACTAAAAGCCGATTCGGTCGATAAAGGTAAATACCGTCACTACATGCTCAAGGAAATTTACGAGCAAGCCTGGGCGGTGTCCGAAACCCTGGAAGGCCGTTTCATCGACAACCGCTTGCAGGACAATGCCTTCGGTCACAATGCCGCCGAAGTCTTCGATCAAATCAAATCGGTGCAAATTCTGGCCTGCGGCACCAGTTACCATTCCGGCCTGGTGGCACGCTACTGGTTCGAGAAGCTGGCGCGCGTACCCTGCTCTATCGAAGTGGCCAGCGAATTCAGATACCGCAATCCGGTCATTTCCCCGGACACGCTGGTGGTGACCATTTCCCAATCCGGTGAAACAGCCGACACATTGGCTGCGCTATTGGAAGCGAAACGCCTGGGCGTCAAACACTCGCTGGTGATATGCAACGCCCCTGAAAGTTCGCTAGTGCGCGAATCCGATCTAGTCATGATGACCCGCGCCGGCCCGGAAATCGGTGTGGCCTCGACCAAGGCCTTCACCACTCAGTTGGTAGCCTTGCTGATGTTGATCATCGCCGTTGGTCGCCGTTTTGCGTTGACCAAGGAAACGGAAGAGACAATCGTCTCCGAGTTGTTCAGCCTGCCCGGCAACATCGAAAAAGTGCTGAAACTGGATAACGCCATCGAACTGCTGTCGCAGCGCTTTGCCGACAAACACAACGCCCTCTTCCTCGGTCGCGGTACCCATTACCCGATCGCGATGGAAGGCGCATTGAAGCTGAAGGAGATTTCCTACATCCACGCCGAAGCCTACCCTGCCGGCGAGTTGAAACACGGCCCACTGGCTTTGATCGACGCTGAAATGCCGGTCGTGACCGTGGCGCCCAACAACAACCTGCTGGAAAAACTGAAATCCAATATCCAGGAAGTCAGCGCCCGTGGCGGCCAATTGATCGTGTTCATGGATGAAGAGTTGGCGGAAAGCAGCGACGAAAACGTGCAAATCGTCAAAATGCCCTGCGTCGCCAACATCATCTCGCCTATCGTCTACACGATACCCCTGCAACTGCTGTCCTACCACGTCGCCGTACTCAAAGGCACCGACGTCGACCAACCGCGCAATTTAGCCAAGTCGGTCACGGTGGAATAGCGGAGGATTCGGCGGAAAGGATTCCGTGGTTGTTCGGTTTGAATTTAAGGGTTTGTCGGGTTAAGTCTCGGCAAACCCTTTTTTTCTAGTTACGATCTACTCGTTGTATTGGGAGTTAGGTAATGGCGGGGAGGAGCGAGATCGAACTAGAACAGCCATTCGCGGTAAATGAATGATCGGGCTAATCAGTGCCTGATAACGGATGGGCGTTATCCAATGTCGTGTAAGATGATCAAATCAAATTCACAAAAATTTGGTAAATTGCAGTAAGGATGGGGTAAAAGTAGGTAGATCACCCAAGTGTTACCCTATCGACCCTCGGAGCTTACCGAGTTGCACTAATTTAAAATAACTATTACAGCGAGGTGCTTATGTTGAGTATTAAATCAAAAGAAATTAGCTTGGCGGTATGTCTTTGCACGCTATCAGTACTGTTAACGCCAGTGCCAACCCAGGCAGACACAGTAATGTTATTGGCTGCGGCAGAAACCGGGTCGGTAGCTGCGAGACAGGCTGCTGATCAGAAGGCCGCGCTGGCAAAAAAGGCTGCGGAGAGAGAGGCAAAAAAGGCAGCTGAGGCACAAATACCGACTGAGGCGGTAGTGCCCGCGGAGAACAAGACGCCTGCCGAGGTACAAAAGGGAAAATAATCGGTGTGCAGAAACCAATGGGGGTCAGACTCCATTGGTTTTGAGTAGTCGCCTAACTCAACGCTCCAGCGAACTGCGCTAAACATTACGTTATTTCGAAGCAGATTTTAGTTTCAAGTCTGAGCTGAATGGCGGTTTATCTCACGGTCGCCAGCCGACCCATAGGCGCCAGATAAGATTTAATTTGCGGTGACAGTAAAAGACCAACGAGCTGTCATTCAAAATGTAGATACTGTTATCCAAGT
>NZ_LUUG01000001.1 GCF_001644035.1 Methylomonas methanica | reverse complement strand
TCAAATTTTTCTTTAGCCATGATTCAATACCTGATATGTAAAAAATTTAAGATACTTTTCTAATAATCGCTTCCGCAATATTTGCAGGTGCTTCGTTATATCTTTCAAACTGCATACTGTACGTTGCTCTGCCCTGAGTCGCCGACCTAAGATCCGTGGCATAACCGAACATTTCAGCAAGAGGCACTTCGCACTCTATTACTTTTCCGGCCGGAACATCTTCCATTCCATGAATAACACCTCTCCGTCGATTAATGTCACCCACTACCTCTCCCATATAATCCTCGGGGGTTACTACCTCGACTTTCATAATGGGCTCCAGCAACGCAGGATTTGCAGTCTTAGCCCCATCCCTGAAGCACATAGATCCTGCTATCTTGAAAGCCATTTCATTCGAATCGACATCATGATATGAACCATCGAATAAACTAACCTTTACATCAACAACCGGAAAACCAGCTAAAACGCCGTTCTCTATTTGCTCTTGCACACCTTTATCTATAGCTGGAATATATTCCTTCGGAATAGCACCGCCAACCACTTCATTCACAAATTCGTAGCCCGAACCGGGTTCCTTTGGTTCTAACCTGAGCCATACATGTCCATATTGACCCTTGCCACCAGACTGCCTTATAAATTTCCCTTCACACTCTACGACGCTCTTAATCGTTTCCCTGTAAGCAACTTGCGGCGCCCCGACATTTGCCGCGACGTTAAACTCTCTTTTCATTCGGTCAACGATAATTTCAAGATGCAATTCACCCATGCCCGAAATTATTGTTTGACCCGATTCCGGGTCACTACCGACTCTAAAGGAAGGATCTTCTTGGGCCAGCTTGGCTAGCGCAGCCCCCATTTTATCTTGATCTGCCTTTGTTCTTGGCTCTACAGCCACAGCAATAACCGGCTCGGGGAATTCCATTTTCTCGAGCAAAATTGGCTTTTCAATTTCACAAAGAGTATCGCCGGTTGTTACGTCTTTCAGCCCAATAAACGCCGCTATTTCACCCGCTCTTACTTCACTGATTTCGACGCGACTGTTGGCATGCATCTGCACAATGCGTCCAATCCTTTCTTTTTTACCCTTCCCAACATTTAAAACCACATCTCCAGATTTGACCAACCCGGAATAAACCCTAAAAAAAGTCAGTGTTCCAACAAATGGGTCTGTGGCAATTTTAAAAGCCAAGGCCGAGAAAGGCTCATCATCAGAGGCGCTGCGAACCACGCTGTTTTCCGCATCCGATAGACCTTCTACCGGCTTTATATCGAGAGGGGACGGCAGAAAATCTATCACGCCATCGAGAACACACTGCACACCTTTGTTCTTAAACGCTGACCCACAATATGCCGGGACCAACTTATTCTGCAGAACCTGCGCTCTTATACCCCGCTTTACTTCTTCGTTTGTCAAAACACCTTTTTCAAGGTATTTATCCATTAATTCTTCAGACGCATCAGCGGCGGCTTCAATCATACGCTCACGCCATTCTGTAGCGACTTCTTGCATTTCTGCCGGAATTTCCGTTTCCGTAAAGCCCACACCCATGTTAGCATCTTCCCAGTAGATAGCCTTCATTTTCAGCAAATCTACTACACCTTTGAAACTTTCTTCTGCCCCAATCGGCAGCTGCATCGGAACTACAACACTACCTAGTCGCGCCTTAATCTGCTCAACGACGCGCAAAAAATTAGCCCCGGAACGATCCATTTTGTTCACAAAAGCCAACCTAGGCACATGGTACTTGTTTGCCTGACGCCAAACCGTTTCCGACTGAGGCTCCACCCCACCTACAGCACAAAACACGGCGCACGCACCGTCCAACACACGCAACGACCGCTCCACTTCTATCGTGAAATCAACATGCCCAGGCGTATCAATTATGTTGATCCGGTGCTCCGAATATTGCTTTTCCATGCCCAACCAGAAGCACGTTGTCGCCGCAGAGGTGATTGTTATTCCTCTTTCCTGTTCCTGCTCCATCCAGTCCATAGTAGCGGCGCCATCATGAACCTCGCCCATCTTGTGAGAAACACCCGTATAAAACAGAATTCTCTCGGTGGTTGTTGTTTTTCCAGCATCGATATGAGCCATGATGCCTATATTACGGTAACGCTCTATAGGCGTCTTACGAGCCACAACAACAATCCAATATAACTTTATTACCAGCGATAATGAGCAAACGCTTTATTTGCTTCCGCCATTCTATGCGTATCTTCGCGTTTCTTTGCTGCCGCCCCACGACCTTCCGACGCATCCAACAACTCACCAGCCAACTTAGCAGCCATAGTTCTTTCGTTACGCTTGCGCGCAGCATCAATCAGCCACCGCATCGACAACGCCAACCTTCTAGCAGGACGCACCTCTACAGGCACCTGATAAGTCGCACCACCAACCCGACGAGACTTAACCTCAACCCGCGGCTGGACATTTTCCAATGCTTTTGCGACCAAATCTAAAGACTCTTTATGGCCTTTACCTTCAATGACATCCAAAGCACCGTAAACAATTTTCTCAGCGACAGACTTCTTACCATCTTCCATGATCATATTCATGAATTTTGACAGCATATCACTACCAAAACGCGGATCCGGATTAATGACTCTTTTTGCAGCAACTCTTCTTCTTGACATCTGTTATCAACCTTTATTTCTTAGGTCTTTTCGCGCCATATTTGGAGCGACCACATTTTCTATCCTTAACACCAGAAGTATCGAGACTTCCCCGAACCACGTGATAGCGAACACCTGGCAAATCTTTTACACGCCCACCCCGAATCAACACCACGGAATGCTCCTGAAGATTATGACCCTCGCCTCCAATGTAACTACTTACCTCGGCACCATTGGTCAACCTTACCCTTGCAACCTTACGCAATGCCGAGTTTGGCTTTTTAGGGGTTGTGGTATAAACCCTGGTACAAACGCCGCGTCTTTGCGGACAAGCTTCCAACGCCGGAACGTTAGTCTTCTCTATTTTTTTAGCACGAGGCTTACGGACCAATTGATTGATCGTGGCCATTCTTAACTACTCCGAATATGCAATGTTTAATAAGCAATAAAGAAATCTGTGCAACCACAGATCAATATAGCTCCGCCCAAACCTATTGGCTGATGTGAGCAGAGCATAATACCTTTACAATAGAACCAGGTCAAGCATTTTTGAGAATCTCTACTCTACATTCAATGCTTGTTTCAAAGCTTCTTCAACGTCAACCGCTTCAATGGCCTGGGTAGCCATTTCTGAGCCGGAACCAGAGTCCGCAGCTCTTCTCTTACGCCGTTGTTCATGGTAAGCCAAACCAGTACCTGCCGGGATGAGACGCCCAACAATTACGTTCTCTTTCAAACCATTCAAGCTATCGCTGATGCCTCTTACCGCAGCATCGGTCAATACGCGAGTTGTCTCCTGGAACGAAGCCGCCGAGATAAATGACTCGGTGGCCAACGACGCTTTCGTGATGCCCAACAGCAAAGAATCGTAGCTAGCCGGAATCTTCCCTTCTCTTTCAACTTGGTCGTTAACCGCGTTAATCATAGTGCGCTCGACCTGCTCTCCCTTGACAAAATCGGTATCACCAGACGCGGTAATCTCAACTTTTCTGAGCATTTGACGGATGATTGCCTCAATGTGCTTGTCATTGATTTTCACACCTTGCAAACGATAGACATCCTGGATTTCTTTTACCAAGTAGTCAGCCAACTCTTCGATACCACGTAATCTTAAAATGTCATGCGGGGTCAATTCACCTTCAGCAATGGTTTCGCCTTTATCGACAAACTCACCCTCGAACACAGTGATATGGCGCCACTTTGGAATAAGTGTTTCGTATTGCTCACCTTCCGAATCAGTGATGATGACGCGCTGTTTGCCCTTAGTTTCTTTACCAAAGGAGACCATACCGGTTGCCTCGGCCAAAATCGCAGGATCTTTGGTTTTACGCGCTTCAAACAAGTCAGCGACCCGTGGCAAACCACCGGTAATATCCCTTGTTTTACTGGACTCTTGCGGAATTCTCGCCAAAACGTCACCAACCTTTACTTCCCCACCGTCTTTGACACCGACGATAGCGCCTGCTGGCAAGAAGTATTGGGCGGGAATATCCGTTCCCGGCAAATTGATTTGTCCGCCTTGCTCATCAAGAAGACGAACCATAGGCCGCAATTCTTTACCAGCCGAGCTTCTTTGCTTTGGATCGGTAACCACTCGCGAGGTTAAGCCGGTTACGTCATCCGATTGTTCTTGAACAGTAATACCGT
Organism: Methylomonas methanica; assembly: GCF_001644035.1. Taxonomy (GTDB): domain Bacteria; phylum Pseudomonadota; class Gammaproteobacteria; order Methylococcales; family Methylomonadaceae; genus Methylomonas; species Methylomonas methanica_A. The sequence goes on along the minus strand of NZ_LUUG01000001.1, from coordinate 10,788 downwards.
CCATAAAATCGATCAGCTGGATAAAACCGTCTACCTCGGTGATAACTGGGTGGGTGTGCGGATCCCAATTAACAATGATATCGCCGGCACTGACCGGACTACCGTCACCAACCGACAATACAGCACCGTAAGGTATTTTGTAACGTTCGCGCTCACGACCGTAATCGTCCATCACCCCAACCTCGCCCGACCGCGACACGGCTACAAGATTGTTTTCTCTGTTCTTCACAGTTTTCAAGTTATTGAGCTTCGCAGTACCGCTCGATTTAACTTGCACGTTGCTAACCGCAGCAGATCGAGAGGCAGCACCACCGATGTGGAAAGTCCGCATCGTTAACTGGGTACCTGGTTCACCAATCGACTGAGCCGCTACAACGCCGACAGCTTCGCCTATGTTAACCAAATGACCGCGGCCTAAATCACGGCCGTAACATTTAGCACAAACGCCTTGACGAGACTCGCATGTGATCACTGAGCGTACCAACATTTTATCGACGCCGTTATCTTCCAGAACCGTGACCAGATTTTCATCAATCATCGTGCCGGCTGGAATCAGAACGTTGTTACCGGCTGGATCAGTTACGTCCATAGCCGCAACCCGTCCCAGCACGCGATCTACCAATGGCTCAACTACGTCGCCGCCTTCGATAATCGGCATCATGGTCAGGCCGTTTTGAGTACCGCAATCGGATTCGGCAATTACCAAATCCTGCGCGACGTCAACCAACCGGCGAGTCAAGTAACCTGAGTTAGCGGTTTTCAGTGCGGTATCGGCCAAGCCTTTGCGAGCACCGTGGGTTGAAATGAAGTACTGTAATACGTCCAAACCTTCGCGAAAGTTAGCGGTAATCGGTGTCTCAATGATGGAGCCATCAGGCTTAGCCATCAAACCACGCATACCTGCCAACTGGCGAATCTGCGCCGCAGAACCCCGCGCACCGGACTCAGCCATCATAAAGATGGAGTTGAAAGACTTTTGTTTTACTTTCTCACCTTTTGAGTTTACGACTTCGTCTTCACCCAAGCCTTCCATCATCACTTTCGCGACTTGATCATTGGCTCGTGACCAGATGTCGACAACCTTGTTATAGCGTTCGCCGTCCGTAACCAAGCCGGACGCGTACTGGTTCTGGATTTCGTTAACTTCGGCATCGGCAGCGCGGATGATGTCGGCTTTCTTGACAGGAATCTCCATGTCTTCAATACCGAAAGACACCCCGGAACGCGTAGCGTATTTAAATCCCAGGTACATGATCTTATCCGCCAACATCACGGTTTCTTTGATCCCGAGATAGCGGTAGCTATAGTTGATCAACCGGGAAATGTTCTTCTTGGTCATGTCTACGTTGACCAACTCGTAGGGCATACCGTCAGGCACAATGCCCCAAACAATCGCGCGTCCCACCGTAGTTTTCTTTCTACTCACGATGGTTTCAAAATCGCCTTCCGGTGTTTTCAGTTTCTCGGTGACGCGTACTTCAATTTTGCTCTGTAATTCAACGGCTTTAGCGTCGAGAGCCAGCATCACCTCGGACAAGTCACCGAAGACACTACCCTCACCTACCGCATTGATTTTTTCACGAGTGATGTAATACAAACCCAATACCACGTCTTGAGACGGGTTGATTACCGGCTCACCGTTGGCGGGTGACAAAATATTGTTAGTCGCCATCATCAAGGTCCGCGCTTCGAGCTGCGCTTCTATAGACAACGGAATATGCACAGCCATTTGGTCGCCGTCGAAGTCGGCATTAAACGCACTACATACCAAAGGATGCAGTTGAATGGCTTTACCTTCGATCAAAATCGGCTCAAATGCTTGAATACCCAATCTATGTAAAGTTGGGGCACGATTCAGCAATACTGGGTGTTCGCGAATAACTTCTTCGAGAATATCCCATACTTCGGCGCCTTCGCGCTCTACCATTTTCTTAGCAGCTTTGATCGTTGTCGCCAAACCGCGCAGCTGCAATTTGCTAAATATGAACGGCTTGAACAGTTCCAATGCCATTTTTTTCGGCAAGCCGCACTGGTGCAGTCTTAATGTCGGACCGACTACGATAACCGAACGACCGGAGTAATCGACGCGCTTGCCTAATAAATTTTGACGGAAACGACCTTGCTTACCTTTGATCATATCCGCCAAAGATTTCAACGGACGTCTGTTGCTACCGGTAATCGCGCGGCCACGACGACCGTTATCAAGCAAGGCGTCAACCGCCTCTTGCAGCATACGTTTTTCATTGCGGACGATAATGTCAGGCGCGTTCAGATCCAACAAACGCGTCAGACGATTGTTTCGGTTGATCACCCGGCGATACAAATCATTCAAATCGGAAGTCGCAAAACGCCCACCATCCAACGGCACCAAAGGCCGCAACTCGGGCGGCAGTACCGGCAGCACTGTCATAATCATCCACTCCGGGCGATTATTGGATGCCAGTAAGGAGTCGATGACTTTCAGACGCTTCGAATATTTTTTGATTTTGGTATCGGAATTGGTCGCGTTGATCTCTTCCCGTAGCGTGTTGATCTCTTCTTTCAAATCAATTGATTTGAGCAAATCATAGATCGCTTCTGCGCCCATTTTTGCGACGAAATCATCGCCATGCTCTTCAACCGCGTTCAAATATTCTTCGTCGGTTAGCAACTGGCCTTTTTCCAGCGGCGACATGCCGGGATCGATCACCACGAATGTTTCGAAATACAACACGCGTTCGATCGAACGCAGCGTCATATCCAACAACAAAGCAATCCGTGATGGCAGTGATTTTAAAAACCAAATATGCGCTACCGGACTGGCCAAGTCGATATGGCCCATTCTTTCCCGACGCACTTTCGAGAGAGTAACCTCTACTCCGCATTTTTCGCAGATGACACCGCGATGCTTCAGACGCTTGTATTTACCGCACAAGCACTCGTAATCGCTGATCGGTCCAAAAATCTTGGCGCAAAACAGGCCGTCACGTTCCGGCTTGAAGGTACGGTAGTTGATTGTCTCAGGCTTTTTTACTTCACCATACGACCATGAACGAATCATGTCAGGAGAAGCCAATCCAATGCGGATATTGTCAAAATCATCTGTCCGACCTTGACGTTTTAAGAAATTCATTAAATCTTTCAAGAGCTTATCCTCTTTAAATGTTATCCGATATTGTCCAGAATCTTGATCGCAAAGAACGGAATTAATCTTGTTCCATTTCGATATTCACTGCCAGCGAACGTATTTCTTTCACCAAGACATTGAATGATTCCGGCATGCCGGCTTCCATTGAATGGTTGCCATCGACAATGTTTTTATACATTCTGGTTCTGCCTGTGACGTCGTCGGATTTGACCGTCAACATTTCTTGCAATGTATAAGCGGCGCCATAGGCCTCGAGCGCCCAAACCTCCATCTCACCGAAACGCTGACCACCGAATTGCGCCTTACCACCCAACGGCTGTTGCGTGACAAGACTGTATGGCCCTGTCGAACGCGCGTGCATTTTGTCGTCCACCAAGTGGTTCAACTTCAGCATATACATGTAACCCACGGTAACTTCCCGCTCGAACGGTTCGCCGGTCAAGCCGTCGTAAAGTACAGTTTGACCATGTTCCGGCAAATCAGCCAAACGTAGCATGGTGCGGATATCTTCTTCCGAAGCACCATCGAAAACTGGCGTCGCCATCGGCACACCGGCAACCAGATTGACCGCCATCTCCAGAATTTCTTTATCGGTAAACGAATTCAGATCTTCTTTTCTGCCGCTGCAATTGTAAATTCTTTCCAAGAAACCACGAATTTCCACGACTTTTGCCTGAGCTTCCAGCATCTTACCGATTTTGATACCCAAACCTTTGGAAGCCCAACCCAAATGCGTTTCCAGTACCTGCCCGACGTTCATCCGCGACGGTACACCGAGAGGATTTAACAAAATGTCGACAGGATTGCCGTCAGCGGTATAGGGCATATCTTCAATCGGCACGATTTGCGAAATAACACCTTTATTACCATGGCGTCCGGCCATTTTATCGCCCGGCTGAATGCGTTTTTTTACGGCCAAATACACTTTGACCATTTTCAACACACCTGGCGCCAAATCATCGCCCATCGTGATTTTTTTCTTTTTCTGCTCGAAACGTTCGTCGAACTCTTTGCGTTGCTGCTCTACATGCTCGGCAACAGTCTCCAATTGCACGTTAACGTCTTCGTCCTGAGTGCGGATTTTCAATAGTTCAGAAGGTACCAGCCCATCCAGGTAATCGGCGGTAATCTCTTCACCTTTTTTCAGACCGTTCGGACCTTTTTCAGCCTTTTTGCCAGTCAACAAGGTTTTTACCCGGGCAAAAATATCGTGCTCGACGATTTTCAATTGATCGTCCAAGTCTTTCCGATAACGCTTGATTTCCGCATCTTCGATTTCCAGCGCCCGTTTGTCCTTCTTAACACCGTCACGGGTGAAAACCTGAACATCGATGACCGTACCGCGAACGTTGCCGGGCACCCGCAGAGAGGTGTCCTTAACATCGGCCGCTTTTTCGCCGAAAATGGCTCTCAGCAGTTTTTCTTCCGGCGTTAATTGCGTTTCGCCTTTTGGCGTTACTTTACCCACCAGAATATCGCCGCCCTTGACTTCCGCACCAACATACACGATGCCCGATTCGTCCAATTTGGATAAGGCTTCTTCGCTAACGTTTGGAATATCCGCGGTAATCTCTTCCGGGCTGTGCTTGGTTTCGCGGGCTACGCAGGTTTTTTCTTCGATGTGAATCGTTGTAAAACGATCTTCCTTTACCACTCGCTCGGATACCAGAATCGAGTCTTCGAAGTTATAGCCGTTCCAAGGCATGAAGGCGATCAGCATGTTTTGACCCAAGGCCAATTCGCCGATGTCGGTCGATGGACCGTCTGCCAAAATATCGCCGGCTCTAACGATGTCACCGAGTTTAACCAGTGGTTTTTGGTTAATACAGGTGTTTTGGTTGGAACGCGTATATTTAATCAAGTTATAAATATCGACACCTGGTACGCCTGCTACGGTTTCATTATCATTCGCGCGCACCACGATGCGCGCAGCATCGACCGCTTCGATACGACCGCCGCGCGTTGCCACGACGGTTACACCGGAGTCTTTGGCTACAACGCGCTCCATACCGGTACCAACCAACGGCTTCTCAGCGCGTAGCGTGGGAACTGCTTGGCGTTGCATGTTGGAACCCATCAAAGCCCGGTTCGCGTCATCGTGCTCAAGGAACGGAATGATCGAGGCGGCCACGGAAACGATCTGTTTGGACGATACGTCCATATACTGCACAGTTTCGGAGGAGGCCAAAGTGAATTCGTCTTTGTAACGGCAAGATACTAAGCCTTCAACCAATTTGCCGCTTTCGTCAACCGCAACGCTAGATTGCGCAATAACGTACTCGCCTTCTTCGATCGCTGAGATGTAATCGACCTGATCGGTTACTCTACCGTCAACTACTTTCCGATAAGGCGTTTCCAGGAAGCCATATTCGTTGGTTCTAGCGTACACCGACAGAGAGTTAATCAAACCGATGTTCGGTCCCTCTGGCGTTTCGATAGGACAAACTCGACCATAGTGAGTGGTATGAACGTCGCGAACCTCGAATCCAGCACGCTCTCTGGCCAAACCGCCTGGGCCCAATGCCGAAACCCGGCGTTTATGGGTGACTTGCGACAGCGGATTGTTTTGGTCCATAAACTGCGACAACTGGCTGGAGCCAAAAAACTCTTTGACCGCTGCGGAAACAGGCTTCGCATTGATGATTTCCTGCGGCATATAGCCTTCGGAATCAGCCAAGGTCAAACGCTCTCTGACAGCCCGTTCGACTCGCACCAAGCCGATACGGAACTGGTTCTCGATCATTTCGCCAACAGAACGTACGCGTCTGTTACCCAAATGGTCGATATCGTCTACGGTACCGTTACCGTTTCTAATCTTGATCAGCTCTTTCAGTACATCAATGATGTCTTCTTTACTGAGCGTGCCCAAACCTTCGGTTTCTTCACGACCCAAACGACGGTTGAATTTCATCCGGCCAACGGCGGACAGGTCGTAACGTTCGTCGGTAAAAAACAGGTTTTCGAATAAGTTTTCCGCAGACTCGACGGTAGGCGGCTCGCCAGGACGCATCATTCGGTAGATTTCCACCAGCGCTTCTAAGCGATTTGTGGTGGTATCCAGGCGCATCGAATTGGAGATGTAAGGACCTCTATCCAAATCGTTGACATACAAAGTATTAATCTCGCGTACGCCCGCATCGATCAACTTCTGCAATAAATTATCGGTGATTTCGTCATTAACGCTGGCTAACAACTCGCCGGTGGATGTATCGACAACATTGTGACCAAGAATTTTTCCGTACAAATAGTCTCTAGGCACTTCGATTTCAGTGACACCGGACTTTTCCAGTTGGCGAACATGTTTGGCGGTAATTCTGCGACCTTCTTCGATGACGACGTTACCGTCATGCTTGATATCAAAGACAGCCATTTCACCACGCAGCCTATCCGGGATGACGTGGAACATCAATTTTTCAGCGCTCAAGGAGAACTTGTTGGTTTCGAAGAAAATGTTGATCATTTCCTCGTTTTCATATCCCAAAGCCCGTAACAAAATAGTGGCCGGAATTTTTCTGCGTCTGTCTATACGCACGTAAACGGCGTCTTTATGATCGAATTCGAAATCCAACCATGAGCCGCGATACGGTATCACCCGTGCGTTGAACAGCAATTTACCGGAAGAATGGGTTTTACCCTTGTCGTGATCGTAGAATACACCGGGAGATCTGTGCAACTGCGACACAATGACCCGCTCGGTACCGTTAATCACAAAAGTGCCGTTGTCGGTCATTAGAGGCAGTTCACCCATGTAAACTTCTTGCTCTCTAATATCTTTGACGACTTTAGTGTTGGCTGGCGCATCTTTGTCATAGATAACTAGACGCACTAATACGCGCAACGGAGCCGAAAATGTGGCGCCGCGCTGTTGACATTCTCTTACATCGAATGCGGGTTCCCCCAAGCGATATTTAACATACTCCAATACGGCATAACCGGAATGGCTCACCACCGGAAACACGCTGGAGAATGCGGCATGCAGTCCTTGATTGCGTCGTTTATCCGGCTCTATGCCAGACTGCAAGAAGTTTGCATACGAATCAATTTGTGTTGCCAAAAGATATGGGACTTCCAATACTTCGGAACCCTTCCCAAAATTATTACGGATACGCTTTTTTTCGGTAAAAGAATAGGCCATATTGCTTCTATACCTTCGTCGTCAGAGATTATTTACTACTGTTTTAGAAACAGTAAAAGGCCGACGGCAAAATGCCGTCAGCCCGGTTTGGTAGGCTTATGCCTGGTATGCAGTCAAGATACTTATTTGATTTCGGCAGTTGCGCCAGCTTCTTCAAGCTCTTTTTTCGCCGCTTCAGCTTCGGCTTTGTTGACACCTTCTTTAACGGTAGTTGGTGCGCCTTCAACAGCGTCTTTAGCTTCTTTCAAGCCCAAGCCTGTCAAGCCGCGAACTGCTTTAATAACCGCTACTTTGTTTTCGCCGAAACCGGTCAAGATAACATCGAACTCGGTTTGCTCTTCAACAACAGCCGCCGCTACAGGAGCTGCAACCGCCACTGCCGCAGCAGCAGAAACGCCAAACTTTTCTTCCATCGCTGAAATCAGATCAACGATTTCCATCACAGTCATGTTAGAGACTGCTTCCAAGATGTCTTGTTGTGAAATTGCCATTGTGTATTCCTCTAAAATTAATGAGTTTTAACTGGTTAACGCGAGATTATGCCGCTTCTTTCTCGTCTCTGATTGCAGCCAGAGTACGCGCGAGTTTCTCGACCGGTGCTTTCATGACAGACATCAGCATGCTGATACCTTGATCACGGGTTGGCAATCTTGCCAATCTATCCAGCTCCGATCCATCAAAAGCCTGTCCGCCGATCGCAACTACTTTCGCGATCAGTTTGTTATGGCCTTTGGAGAATTCGCTGATGAGTCGTGCAGCGCAGCCTGGATCTTCCATGGAAAATGCCAGAATTAAAGGACCAACCAGTCCTTCCTGCATACATTCAAACTCAGTCCCAGCGACAGCACGTTTAGCCAGTGTATTTTTGACTACGCGCAAATAAACGCCCGTTTCTCTCGCGGTTTTACGCAGTTCCGTTAATTCAGTAACTGTCAAACCCCGATATTCCGCAGCAATTGCGGAATGGGCTTTAGCGGCGAATTCAGCAACTTCCTCTACGACAACTTTTTTGCTATCTAAATTGAGTGCCACATCTACCTCCGGTACTTTCCGATTATGCATCGGATCTATGAAACGCATCTTGCGATGCCCCTTTCACGGTCCCTTTCACCAACTTTGCGGCTCCAGCTCCCGTCTGCGTAGGAAAATTAAGCTTTCGCACCTACGGTCTTTGACGGTTGCCGACAACTCGGCAACCCAAAGCCTTAAAACTTGTTATTTTAAATATCGATACTGCTTTGATCGATCCACAAACCCGGACCCATAGTCGAAGACAATGCAATCTTTTTCAGATACACGCCTTTCGCTGCTGTGGGCTTAGCTTTTTTCAAATCTGAAATTAAAAATTCCAAATTTTGTTTAAGCGAGGTTTCATCGAAAGAGACTTTACCTATAGAGCAATGAATGATGCCTGATTTATCGGTGCGGTATCTGACCTGCCCTGATTTGGCGTTTTTGACTGCTGTAACGACGTCAGGCGTTACGGTACCTACTTTCGGGTTTGGCATCAGGCCTCTTGGACCTAAAATTTGACCCAATTGACCAACCACGCGCATTGCATCAGGTGAAGCAATAACTACATCGAAGTTCATTTCGCCGCGTTTAACTTGCTCGGCCAAATCGTCCATACCGACGATGTCCGCGCCCGCTTCTCGCGCGGCATCAGCATTTGGGCCTTGAGTAAACACAGCAACTCTTACAGTTTTGCCTGTCCCGTTAGGCAGCACAGAGGCACCACGAACATTTTGATCAGATTTACGTGGATCAACACCTAAGTTAACACTGACATCAACCGACTCATCAAACTTGCTATTTGCAAACTCTTTTAGCAGAGCCACTGCTTCGGCAACCGAATATTGTTTGCTTCTGACTACCTTTTCTTTGATAGCCTTTGCTTTTTTAGTTACTTTTGCCATTACACGCCCTCCACGTTCAAGCCCATGCTGCGAGCGCTTCCCGCAATAATTCTTATCGCCGCTTCCAAATTAGCTGCATTCAAATCTTCCATTTTGGTTTTCGCGATTTCTTCCAATTGCGCACGTGAGACCGTGCCAACTTTATTAGAATTCGGTTTGCTACTGCCGCTTTTAATACCAACTGCTTTTTTCAACAAAACAGAAGCTGGTGGCGTTTTAGTAATAAAAGTAAAGCTTTTATCGCTATAAACGGTGATAACAACAGGCAAAGGCAGGCCTTTCTCAACTTCTTGAGTTCTCGCATTAAACGCCTTGCAGAACTCCATAATATTGACACCACGCTGACCTAGTGCAGGACCGATTGGTGGACTAGGATTTGCCTCACCTGCTTTTACTTGCAGCTTGATGTATGAATCAATTTTTTTTGCCATTTTATGCTCCTAACGGGTGCAAACGCTTTTCAGCTCCCCAACAAACAAAAATCCCGGCCATATAAATGACAGGGATTCGTAAAAATCTCAAACTGTAGATTAGACTTTTTCAACCTGTCCAAATTCTAATTCGACTGGTGTAGATCGACCGAAAATAAGCACGGACACCCGCAACCGGCTTTTCTCGTAATTAACTTCTTCAATATTGCCATTAAAGTCTTTAAATGGGCCATCGGTAATCCGAACAACTTCCCCAACCTCGAACAACACCTTTGGTCTTGGTTTATTTACACCCTCTTCAACGCGATTCAATATTGCCATCGCTTCTTTTTCTGAGATTGGTGACGGCCTGTCTGAGGCCCCACCAATAAAGCCCAAGACTCTAGGGACATTTCTAACCAAATGCCACGTTTCGTCATTCAATTCCATCTGTACAAGCACGTAACCCGGAAAGAATTTTCTTTCACTTTTACGCTGCTGCCCCATGCGCATCTCAACAACTTCTTCAGTAGGAACTAGAATTTTCCCAAAAAACTCTTCCAGCCCTTCCCGTTTTATACGCTCTTCCAGCGCTTGCTTAACTTTGTTTTCAAAGTTGGAATACGCATGAACGACATACCAGCGAAGTGTCATTATTTAATCCCCTGGCTCATCAAAAGCTGAACACCCCAAAACAAAAACATATCTAGCAACCACAGTATTAAGCCGACTATGAACACCATTAAAAAAACCATCAGCGTAGTACGAACCGCCTCGTCTTTAGTGGGCCATACGATCCTCTTGAATTCCTGCTTGGACTCCAACATAAAACCCCATAAACCACGACCTTTAGCAGTAGCAAAGGCAACAGCTACCGCCGCAGCCAAAACAACCACCAAAACCAAAACGCGGTAAAGAAGCTGGAAATCAGAGAAGTAATAGAACGCTGAAATGCCGGCAACAACCAAAACCAGAGATAAAGCCAACTTTACGATGTCCACCACTGAGGAGACTTCTTCTGCGTGTGCGTTCATTTAGTCAACTTGAATTAAATTATGAAGATTTCCTGAATGGCAGGCCAGGAGGGACTCGAACCCCCAACTTGCGGTTTTGGAGACCGCTGCTCTACCAATTGAACTACTGACCTATTCAGAAAATATTTTTTGAATCAAAACCGGTTATTACTCGATAATAGAAGCA